>CAMNRO010000001.1 GCA_946553045.1 uncultured Porphyromonadaceae bacterium
GCTATAATCTTTGGCTGTGAAAAATTTATTTCCCCACTGATTTTCTACTGAGCCAAAATCATTCTATTTACATTTTAAGATGGTGTATCACAATAAAAAAATCTCCGGGAGGCTGTCTAACCGCTCTCCCGGAGATTCTATGACGATATATCTGGAGTTCAGTCTTTAATCAAATCTTTACCGGTCATTTCAGCAGGCTGTTCGAGACCCATGATGTGGAGCAGCGACGGAGCGACATCGGCAAGAATGCCATCTTCTGTAGAAGCGTTCTTATTGTCGGTCACATATACGAAAGGCACGGGGTTGAGCGAGTGCGCGGTGTTCGGGGTGCCGTCGCCATTGACTGCATTGTCGGCATTGCCATGGTCGGCAATGATTATAACCTCGTAGCCATGTTCCTTGGCGGCTTCAACGGTGTCGTGCAGACAGCAGTCGAGTGTTTCGACAGCCTTCTGAATTGCAGGGTAGATACCGGTATGGCCCACCATGTCGCCGTTGGCATAGTTCACAACAATATAGTCGTACTTCTCTGTGTCGATAGCTTCCACGAGTTTGTCTTTCACCTCATATGCGCTCATTTCGGGCTTGAGGTCGTAGGTAGCCACCTTAGGCGAGGGCACGAGAATGCGGTCTTCGCCGTCGAAGGCAGCTTCGCGTCCGCCGTTGAAGAAGAATGTCACATGGGCATATTTTTCGGTCTCGGCGATATGCAGCTGCTTCTTGCCGAGCTTCGAGAGATATTCGGCCAGAGTATTCTGCACATCTTCCTTGTTGAAGAGAATATGCACACCCTTGAACGAAGAGTCATAGGGGGTCATGCAGTAATACTGCAGACCGGGAATGGTCTTCATACCTTCTTCTGGCATATCGTGCTGAGTGAGGACCTCGGTGAGTTCCTTCGCACGGTCGTTGCGGTAGTTGAAGAAAATCACGCAGTCGTCGGGCTTGATTGTACCGTCGACACTGGCGTTGTTGATGGGCTTGATGAACTCGTCGGTCACATCATTGTCGTAGCTCTGCTGCATGGCGGCTACCATGTCGGTTGCCTGCTCGCCCTTGCCGTCTACGAGAAGGTCGTAAGCCTCTTTCACGCGGTTCCAGCGATGGTCGCGGTCCATGGCGTAGAAACGACCGATGATAGACGCGATTACGCCTGCGCTCTTGGCACAGTGCTCTTCGACGTCGCGTATAAAGCCGATACCGCTGCGGGGGTCGGTGTCGCGTCCGTCCATGAAGCAGTGCAGATATACTTTCTTGAGGCCGTAGTGCTTGGCGATGTCGCAGAGAGCGAAAATATGCTCAAGGGAAGAGTGAACGCCGCCGGTCGAAGTAAGACCCATGAAGTGCATGGCCTGGCCTGTGCGGGCACAATACTCGAACGCGCTCTTCACCTCGGGATTTTCGAGGATAGAACCGTCGGCGATGGCGCGGTTGATTTTCACGAGGTCCTGATATACGATACGGCCGGCACCGATATTGAGATGGCCGACTTCGGAGTTGCCCATCTGGCCGTCGGGCAGACCGACGTACTCACCGCTTGCCTGAAGCTCGGAGTGAGGATATGTCTTTACGAGGTAATCCCAGTAAGGAGTGGGAGTGCTGTAGATGGCATTGGCATGGTCGTGCTTGCCCACGCCCCAGCCATCGAGAATAATAAGAAGTGCTTTATGTGCCATATATGGTGTTTTTTATGTTCTGACGATCAAATTCACTTGCCTTCCATGTCTTTCTCGCGCTCCTGACGCAGACGTTCGCGACGTTTAAGATTGAAATGCAATAGAATAAGTATAACAATTGTAATGACGATTGTGCCGAAATAATATAGAGCCGAAGTATGACCGGCGGCATACTCCGGATAGCCGATATATGCCATTACGGCAAGATATACGGCCAGCACAAGAGGAAGAACGGTAGAACGTTTAACTCGCATTTGCCTCATGACGGAATGGCGAGGCGAGGCTGTCGAAGCGCCCGTCGCGCAGATGAAGATAAAGTTTGAGACAGGCCCATGCGTCAAGGGCGGCGTAGGCCTGCTGCGCGGGAGTGAGCTCATCGGCCTCCCAGTTTGTAAGACGCTGAGTCTTCGATATTCTCTCGCCGAATACTATCGCATAGATTTTCTGAAGAGATATATCAGTGATACCGAAATCTTTGACATAGCTCTGGAGATCGATGAAGCCCTTGGGGTCTATGTCGCCCGAACGGCGGAGCACGCTGAAGTCATCGTGAACCGACAGCCCGATTTTGGTAATGTCCGGGTTCTCGAGAAAGTCCTTGAGCTGGGCGCATATTCCTATCTTATTAAGACGGAACAGGAAACACCTCTCCATAGTGGAAATCTGCATTAGAGCCACCTTGTGTACACAGCCCTTGCGGAACGAGGGGCGCGTTTCGGTGTCGAACCCCACGATTTTTTCCTTTAGCAACGCACGAAGCGCGGCATGAGCCTCTGCAGCGGAGTCAATAAGAGATATTGCTGCCGGATAAGTTATTACCGGCATCTGCGACAATGCATCCTTGCTTATATTTATCTCGAATCGGTTCATGAGCGTCTAAAGTTCTGCAAAGTTACTCAATAAGGCGGAGACGGCGAGGCGTTTAACTTTTTTTAGCCATTGTAGGCAATTCTATAAGCTCGGTCTCGGGAAAATGACGTTCGAGGTATCGTTTTATAAAACCATGCGTATCTTCGGCAATGACCTTGTCGCTGTCGAAGTGATGGTTGAAAACCACCGCTTGGAGCTCTATCCCCCGCGCCCTGACCGCCTCAAGCGACAGCACCGTGTGGTTGATTGAGCCAAGACAGGCATTGGTAACCAGTATAAGCGGCAGCCGGCGCGAAGCCACATAATCGATTGTAAATGTATCGTCGTCGACGGGCACCATCAGGCCGCCCGCACCCTCAATGAGGACGGTGTCATAGCGCTCAAGAAGCTTTTCTGTCGCCTTGTCGACAAGAGTCAGGTCTATCTCTCGTCCGTCGAGCCTTGCGGCAAGCTGGGCAGAGGCCGGATAGGTGAATATTATTGGGGCTGTAGTACCATCGAGGTCTTCTGGCAAGGGAGCGATGCCGCAAAGACTGCGGTGAGCCTCTATATCCTCGGAGTTGCCTTTACAGCCGGTCTGAATGAATTTCTGAGTTACCACTGAGCGGCCCCCGTTCATGAAACGGCTGGCAAGAAACGCAGTGGCATATGTTTTTCCGGCATCTGTATCGATACCGCTTATGAATATTGCTTGTTTCATTTTTTTCGTAGCAGAAAAAGTGTCGGACGGTACGATATGCGGTATTTTCCGTCCAGGTCGCGCGGAAATGAGGCCAGTGCCTGCCGCATTGCAGCCGGTCCGACACCGCGTCCGAGCGAGTTGACACCCGTTGACTTGAGGTGACGGAAAACCTCGGCGGCACAGTCGAATTCCATGTCTACGCCATAGGTCTCGGCCTCCATACATTCGAAAGATTCGGGCGTGAGCGCAGCCCATTCTTCAGGTTCAAGCAGTGGCAGACCTCGCCCTGTAGCAGCTTCGACTGCGGCAAGATTTCCGGCGGCATATGTTCCGACCAGCAAGAGGCCGCCCGGCATCAGCACCCGCGAACATTCGGCCAGAAAACGCGACGGCGAATTGAACCACTGCACCGTAGAGGCACTGGCTATAAAATCGGCCGAGGCCGACGGAGTGCGCATAAGCTGAAGTTCCGCATCGGTCTTTCGGAATGGACGCCTGGGGCCGTCGAGAGGCGAGTCAGAGGCTAAATCCCACATTTCGAGTGTGCCGAACCGACCGGCAAAGCCATCGAGCACACGCGAAAGCTTGCCCGTTCCGGAACCAATCTCGATAGTACGCGAGCCTCGCCTGCACATATGAGCCGGTACCGAAAAACGCTCCATCGTCTGACGCATACGCTCAACAAGACCGTCCTGGACGGTGGCATTCCCTTCGTAAGACTCCGAACCAGCGGCAAAACGGCTCTCTGTCAAGTCCTTGTCGAGCACAAAACGGTCGAGTATTGCCTGAAAATCTGGAAGATGTGCACCATCGACCATCACGCGTGGCGTACCTTCCCACGCCCGCCACTGGTTAGCAGCCGGAAAGATTGCATCGTCACGGCTTATGAGGGCCCGGTCGAAACGGGTGTCGAGTTCCGGCGCGAAAAAATCGCGAGGCAGAAACGCCTCCAGTTCCGTTTTAAGGTCGTCGATATCCCTCTGAGGAAGAGTCTCAGCAAAACGGCAGTAGGCTTCACGCGAACCGGCGACACGGCGGTAGAATTTTGTAAGATTGCGTTCGTCAAGACCCTCAAGCGTGCCACGGAACACCGCCGGAGGGATACCTTTTAGGGAATCGACGGGCGAAAGAGTGCCGTTGACAGCAAGACGCAGGGTTACCCGCGCCGCAATCGGAGCCGTAGCCACGGCAGCGGCATAGACACCGAGCGACCATGCCACGACACAAATCTCGTCGTAGTGCGCGGCACAACTCCAGTCAAGCGAGAAATCGCGGTAATCCCAAATTACCATTATATCATAGCCATGACGACGCAGCCCTTCAAAAGGCGCGCTATCCATGGCCCAGCCGGCAAAAATCGCTATCAGCCGGTGGTTATTGTCTTTGTCTATGAATTTACACTGCATTGCGAGACTACAAGTAATCAACGAATGCCGTCACCACTCCGACCACGGCCATCGTCGCCAGTAACAAACCAATGATACGGTTTATAAGCTTGAGCGAGCGCATGTTGATACGACGGCCGAGATGAGCCACCAATGCCGTAATTCCATACCACCAAAGCAGCGCGCCGACAAAAATAGACGCATACGCTATAATATAATGGTATATGGCATATTCGGGCTGTATGAGCGTAAACTGCGCGAAAAGGCCTATTATAAAGAAGAGTATGAGCGGGTTAGAGAATGTAAGAAGGAATCCGGTTGCGATGTCGCTCCAATAATTGGGCGCATTGAGAGTGCCGGCGGTCTGAAGGGAACGTGTCGGATTTTTGCGGAAAAGATAAATGCCGAAAACTGCCAGGACAACGCTGCCTACAAGCTGGATTGCAAACTGGTGCGAATCTATGAAGCCTGTAATAAAACTCAGACAGAAACCAGTCAGCAGACAATATGCCAAATCGCTGAACGCCGCTCCGATTCCGGTAAAAAAGGCCGGCCAGCGCCCTTTGCTGAGGGTGCGCTGAATTACGAGCATGCCTATCGGCCCCATAGGCGCCGAGATAAGCGCGCCAACACCGATACCTCGCGGCAATATGTAAAGAATCTGCTCCATTTTATAAACGTGATTGCAAAAATACACAAACCGCAGCAAATTCCGGCTCTGTCGGGGCGGAAATATTAATCTTTTTAGTAAATTTGCGCCTCATGAAACGCTCTATCCTCATCTCAATCCGTTTTTTAATCATTTTCGCGGCAGCGATGGTCTCCATAAGCGCCGGCCGACAGAGCGCACCGCGCCAAGGAGAACTCCGTACTTCCCGCTATGTCTATACCGGCGGCGTGTCCGGCGGAAAGCAGCATGGTTTCGGCATATGCCGATATACCAACGGGAATGTCTACTACGGACACTGGAATATGGGATATAAGGAAGGGCTGGGCCGCATGGAATTTGCCGACGGCAGCATGGATTTCGGAATCTGGCGTCAGGGAATACTCTCTGCACCCAAAGGGCGGAAATTCACGGTCGGAAAGCGATGCTATGGTATCGACGCGGCAAAATATCAGAAACGCATAGATTGGACGGCTCTATCGCTCAAAGCCAGGGCCGACGGAACAGTATCGGCCTCGGGTAAAGGCGCAAGGTATCTGCAGCCGGTGCTTTTTGCACTTATAAAAAGTACGGAAGGCACCACGGTGAAAGACCCGTATTTCGAGCGCAACTTCGAAGGAGCCAAGAAAGCCGGCATTATACGCGGCGCATACCATTTTCTTGGAGTCAACTCGCCGGTTGAAGAGCAGGTGAAATTTTTTATTGAAAACACACCTCTCGAAAAAGGCGACCTCCCCCCTGTGCTCGATCTGGAAATAAACAAGAAGACCATGAAAAAGCAGCATGCCAAAGTATGCCGCATGGCTTTGCAATGGCTCAAGGCAATCGAAGCTCATTATGGAGTGAAACCGATTATTTACACCTATGAGAACTACTACAAGGACTATCTGAAAGGTCATGGCTTCGACAACTACGACTTCTGGATAGCCCGCTACGGCGCCGAACCGTCGGCCAGACGCTGGGAAATCTGGCAACTGACCGACAAAGGCGTCTGCACAGGAATTAACCACAAGGTAGACATCGACCTTTTCCGGGGAACATACCGCGACCTTAAGCAATACGTAAAAACCAAAGGCATCACACGATGATTTCGACAATACTCATGATATGCGCAGCCATAGCTCCGGCGATAGTACTTGCCGGCATCATTATACGCCGCGACGAGGGAGAGCCGGTGCTACGAAAATGGCTTATCGGTTCGGCCGCTTCAGGCGTCGTGGCAGCTCTTATGGCAGTGGCGGCGGTAATGCTTACCCTCCCCGATTTCGAAGTTGAGTCGTTTGGCGGTGCGATGGTCGATACATTCTGTCGCGCGGCGATTCCCGAAGAGTGTTTCAAGCTCCTGATGCTGTTCTTAGTGGCTAAATGCTGCGAGCGTTTCAACGAAGTTTTCGACGGCATCTTATACGCCGTATGCCTCGGCATGGGCTTTGCCGCATTCGAAAACATCGTTTATATCGCCAATGCGGGCAGTGGCTGGATTTTCGCCGATATCATGCGTGTGTTCTTATCTATGCCGGGTCATTATTTTTTCGGAATCATCATGGGGGCGTTTTTCTCGATTTCGTGGTTCGACATACGCAAACGCACTCTGAATGCATTTCTGGCTCTTGCACTCCCCGTAATGGCTCACGGAATCTTCGACACCATATTACTGTCCGCACCGGTTGTTGAATATGGTGGTCTGCTGCTCCTTATCGCTTTCTTCTTTTTCTTCAAGCACCTTCGCCGATATGCGGCATCGCTCGTAGACAGCCGCCTGGCGCTGTAATGCTGAGTTGGGGGGCTGACACGCAGTTTTGGCAACCGCGTGTCAGCTAAAGTCAATTGAAAGCTTCTTCGAGACGGTCGGCCTCTTCGGCTGTAAGATGAACTACGGCTCCGTGCTTTGGAGAGGAGAATCCAACGGTTTTCATAGCGCCTTCGTTGAAGCGGCCAAGAGGGGTGAATGTCTTGAAATCTGTCGTTTCCACGAAACCGAAATTATGAGGATTAATGCTGTAAATATCGTACATCAGCACCCATTTATCCTCGCCGATACGCTTCCAGACATTCGGCGCCTCGCATGCGCCTTTTTCAGAGTCGATCCAGTCTTCACGATACTGCCAGCCTCCGTCGGGACGGTCGGAAACAGCCTGTTTTATGCCTGGCGTGCCATCATGGGCCACATAATGAAGATAGTATTTGCCGTCGTGATAGCTGATGTCGCCGTCGATTGCCGAGCAGGTGCTGTCCGGGTAGGTGTATAGCAGCTGAGGCTTGGTTTCTATAGTGTCGTAGCCATCGTTTACATAAACATAATACAATTCATTAGGCTCACGGCGATGACGCATGGTCAGATAGACCATCATCTTTCCTTTCTCGCGGTCGTAGACGGTTTCTGGAGCCCAGGCACAGCCGATGTCGCTCCACTCGTCGTACAGCGAATCGAAATTCACATTCGTGCGCTTCCAGTTTATAAGATCGGTAGATTTCATGAGCACCAGCCCGCGGTTGTTGCCCCAGTCGAATTCTTCAAAGGGCCGTTCCCACTCAGTGTCGCGGAAACCTTCCTTCTTTGCAAAAATATGAAGGTCGGTCATCGACATATAGAAAGCGCCGTCGGGTCCACGGTATATGTGAGGGTCGCGGATACCTTTCTGAAGAGCTATGGTATCGCCCGCAATTACCGGCTTGCCGCCGTTGAGAGCCGTAAAAGTATAACCGTCGCGGCTCAGAGCCATGTGGAGACTATGAGTGTCGTCGCTATGATACACCATGAGATATGCGGCCATATCGGCCTCGGCAGGAACAGCAGATGATGAGGAATCCTTGCTGCAGGCAGACACTGCCGCGCAAAGCAAGGCCATACAAAGGAATCGGGAATTCATGAGATTGGATTATAGGGTATAATTATTGCAAATATACGCCTTATTTCCCGAATCTCAAAGTCAGTGCGCCTCCACAGGCTCCATATGGATAGTGATGATTGCCGATTCTCCGAAACGCTCCTTGAGTCGCAGTTCGGCCTCGGTGACGATGGCATGAGCCTGTGCGAGAGTCATATCGCCGTCCATTTTAGCGTGAAAATCAATTGCCACGGCGTTCCCTATGCGACGCGTACGGAGACGGTGCATGGCATCAATCCCGGCAACCGACAGTACTGTCGCGCATATTTCGTTTTCCTCTTTTTCAGGCAATGACGCCTCAAGGAGCTCATCGATACTCGGTCTCATGATGTCGTAGCCCGATTTGATTATGAAAATGCTGACAACAACTGCAGCAAGAGGGTCGAGCACACGCCAGCGTTCGCCGAGGAACATTGCTCCGGCCACACCGACAAGAGTGCCGAGCGACGATATCGCGTCGCTGCGGTGATGCCAGGCATTGGCAACAACGGCATTCGACTGCAACCCCCGCCCCCTAACAACAGTATATCGGTAGAGCCACTCCTTGGAAACCACAGACACCACGGCTATGACGAGAGCGAGCATTGTCGGCTCTGGCAAGTCTCGGCCGTGAATACAGTCTATGCACAGACGCGCACCGTTGACGAACAGAGCAATACCGGCAACCGCCAGTATAAGACCGATAACCATAGTGGCAAAGGTTTCGAACTTGCCATGCCCGTAATCGTGGCCGCGGTCGTAGGGCTTGCCCGATATTCTGACAAACACAAGCACTATCACATCGGTAATGAAATCGGACAAGGAGTGCACCGCATCGGCAACCATTGCAGAACTTCTGCCGACGATTCCTGCAACGAATTTCAACACGATGAGTACGGCATTAACAGCCGAGCCGATGAGCGTGACCTTATATATATCTTTTTCTCTTGTCTCCATTGTCGAACGTGCAAAGATATAATTCTTCTCAGTGTAAAACAATTAAAATCGGCAGACGGAACTAAAAATTATTTTGTGGAGAACGATTTTTTTTGTACTTTTGTGGGCTGAATTTCCGCAATAGGCTCTGAAAAGCAGGAGAATCAGATAGATATTTCTCTTCGCCTCAGCGGGTTAACTTATATTTACTATACAAAATGTACGTAATCGTAGAAATCCAGGGTCAGCAGTTCAAGGCCGAAAAAGATCGGTTCCTGTATGTACACTACCTTGGTGAAACAGTGAAAGAAGGCGACAGCGTAGAATTCGACCGCGTGCTCCTCGCCGATGTAGACGGTGCCGTAAAAGTAGGCGCTCCCACAGTAGAAGGTGCAAAGGTTGTCTGCGAAGTAGCAACTCCCCTCGTGAAGGGCGACAAAGTAATCGTATTCAAGAAGAAACGTCGCAAAGGCTATCGCCGTAAAAACGGTCACCGCCAGTATTTCACCAAAATCGTGATTAAAGACATCATTGCCTAACCCCAGCTTAAAACCAATAATCCACTATGGCACATAAAAAAGGCGTCGGTAGTTCTAAGAACGGCCGCGAATCTGAAAGCAAACGTCTGGGTGTGAAAATCTTCGGTGGCCAGTATGCCAAGGCCGGCAACATCATCAAGCGCCAGCGCGGCACCGTACACCACCCCGGTCTCAACGTAGGTATGGGCAAGGACCACACTCTTTACGCCCTCGTGAACGGCACAGTGCAGTTTACCGAAGGCCGTAACGGTCGCAAGTTCATCAACGTGACCCCCGTAGGCGAAGCATAAGCTTATCGTCTTCAGGCTATCAAACCCCATACAGCGAACTGCTTGGCGCACCCTTCCGAGGCTGCACGGCAGTTCGCTGTCGCATATATACCAAGCGGACGAATGCCCGCGAAACCCGACTACAGCAATGAAAAAAGTATTACTGTTTGCCGCAAGTTCACTTTGCGCCCTTGCCTCGTTCGCATGGAGCCAGAAAGGACACGACACCGTGGCATATATCGCCGAATGCCATCTCACACCGGCCGCAGCCGACTCTGTCGCAGCCATTCTCGAAGGCAAATCGCCCGTGTACTGGGCCAACTGGCTCGACAACGCCAGCCACACTCCCGACTATGCCTATACCAAAACATGGCACTATAAGAACATAAACGAAGGCGTCGACTACAATGACGCGCCCCTCAACCCCAACGGCGATGTCGTGCGTGCAATCCGCGAACAGATTGCCATTCTTGCCGACAGTGTTTCCACAATGTCGCAGAAACAGCTGGCCATGAAGATTCTGATTCATGTCGTAGGCGACCTTCATCAGCCTATGCACCTCGGCCGTGAGACCGACAAAGGCGCCAACTACGTGAAGGTGCGGTTCTTCGGTCGCGATGCCAACCTCCACTCCGTATGGGACGGCTCCATCATGAACAGCGGACACGCATGGACATACACCGAATGGCAGAACCAGCTCGACCGCCTTCCGGCCGACAAGGCTGAGGCAGAAGCTGCCGGAAATGTCGACGACTGGGGCCGACAGACCTATGAAATCGCAAAAGCGGTATATGACTACTTCCCTGCAGGCGCCAAAATATCCTACGACCAGGTAGCACACTGGACTCCGGTCATAGAGCAGCAATTGCTCCGCGGCGGCCTCCGCCTCGCCCGCATTCTCAACGCCATCTACGACCCCGAATCGGCCGACAATCCCGCCAACTTCTAACTTTAGTGTTTTTTAAGTGTGTGATTGGCGTTTTTTCACTACTTTTGCAATTCAATTAACAGACTAATCCAAAGAAATAATCGACAGATATGGCACAGCAAGACGATGTCTTTAAAAAAATCGTATCGCACGCTAAAGAATACGGTTTCGTCTTTCCTTCAAGCGAAATATACGACGGTCTGTCGGCCGTCTACGACTACGGCCAGAACGGCGTAGAACTCAAAAACAACATCAAGCGCTACTGGTGGGATGCGATGACCCTCCTTCACGACAATATCGTCGGAATCGACTCCGCGATTTTCATGCACCCCACCATCTGGAAGGCTTCGGGCCATGTCGACGCTTTCAACGACCCTCTGATTGACAACCGCGACTCCAAAAAGCGCTACCGCGCCGACGTGCTCATCGAAGACCACCTCGCCAAAATCGACGACAAAATAGCCAAGGAAGTAGCCAAGGCCGCAAAGCGTTTCGGCGACGCATTCGACGAAGCCCAGTTCCGCGCAACCAACACCCGCGTACTCGAGTATCAGGCACGCCGCGACGCTCTCCATGAACGCTTCGCCGAGGCCATGAACGCCAACGACCTCGAAGGTCTGCGTCAGATTATCATCGACGAAGAAATCGTCTGCCCGATTTCCGGCACAAAAAACTGGACAGAAGTTCGCCAGTTCAACCTCATGTTCAAGACCGAGATGGGTTCTACCGCCGACGGCTCGATGACCGTATATCTGCGTCCCGAGACCGCCCAGGGTATCTTCGTGAACTATCTCAACGTGCAGAAGACCGGCCGCATGCGCATTCCCTTCGGTATCGCCCAGATAGGCAAGGCTTTCCGCAATGAAATCGTGGCACGTCAGTTCATCTTCCGCATGCGCGAGTTCGAGCAGATGGAAATGCAGTTCTTCGTACGCCCCGGCGAAGAGCTCAAATGGTTCGCCCAGTGGAAGGAATGGCGTCTCAAATGGCACAAGGCCCTCGGCCTCGGCGACCACAAATACCGCTACCACGACCACGACAAGCTGGCTCACTACGCCAATGCCGCAACCGACATCGAATTCCAGATGCCTTTCGGCTTCAAGGAAGTGGAAGGTATCCACAGCCGCACCAACTTCGACCTCTCGCAGCACCAGAAGTTCTCGGGCAAAAAAATCGAATACTTCGATCCCGAACTCAACGAGCACTATACTCCCTACGTCATCGAAACCTCGATTGGCGTTGACCGCATGTTCCTGAGCGTACTCTGCTCCAGCTATGAGGAAGAACAGCTCCCCGGCGGCGATACCCGCACCGTGCTCCACCTCCCCGCAGCCCTCGCTCCAGTGAAGTGTGCCGTGCTTCCCCTCGTGCGCAAAGACGGTCTGCCCGAGAAAGCACGCGAAATCGTCGATGACCTCAAGTTCGACTTCGCCACACACTACGAGGAAAAAGACGCCATCGGCAAACGCTACCGCCGTCAGGACGCCATCGGTACCCCGTTCTGTATCACAGTTGACCATCAGACTCTCGAGGACAACACCGTGACCCTGCGCGAACGCGACTCCATGGAACAGACCCGCGTGTCGGTCGACGATCTCCACAAGCTGATTCACGACCGCGTGAGCCTCGCCTCGCTCCTGCGCAAACTTAAATAATATTACAGTAGTTTATAAAGTACGAAGTCGAGAAAGTCAAGATTATAGTCCGACTTGACCATTATCTTAACTCATCGACTTTATTCACTTCATTAACACTACTAATCTCCCCTGTTATGAAAAAGTCTTATATAATAATCGGCATTTTAGTTGCTCTGGGCCTCTTCGCCTTTTTCAATGGCAAATCGACCTACAACTCCATGATGACCCTCGACCAGGACGTTGAGCAGTCGTGGGCCCAGGTTCAGGTGCAGTATCAGCGCCGTCTCGACCTCATTCCCAACCTTGTCGAGACCGTCAAAGGCTATGCCAAGCACGAAAGCGAAACTTTCGAGAACGTGACCCGCGCCCGCGCAGGCCTCACCGATGCCTACAATGAGGCTAATGATGCCAACAGCACCACAGCCCCCGACAACGAGCAGGCATTCGTAAAAGAACAGCAGTCGCAGGACGCCCTCAAGAAGGCTCTCAGCATCTACGTAAATGCCGTTCGCGAAGCCTACCCCGACCTCAAGGCCGACACTCAATTCATCAACCTGCAGACTCAGCTCGAAGGCACTGAAAACCGCATAGCCACCGAACGCGGCCGCTACACAGAGGCAGTGCGCACATACAATGTGGCCGTAAAGCGCTTCCCCGCCAACATCTGGGCTTCGATTTTCGGCTTCAAGGCCAAATCTCAGTTCCAGGCCGACGCAGAAGCTGCCAAAGCCCCTACAGTAACATTCTGATATGAAAAAACTGCTTTATCTGCCCATAGCCCTTCTTCTCGCTGCCGGTGCAGGTTGCGACGACGATGTCAAGACCACCTGGGAAGAATATACCGACTGGCGTGAGGCAAATGCCGAATGGCTTGCCGAGCAACAGCTGCGCACCAATCCCGACGGCACACCTTATTTCACAAAGATTGTGCCCGACTGGAACCCAGGCGCTTTCGTGCTGATCCACTATTTCAACGACCGCGCGGAAACCGAAGGCAATCTAAGTCCGATTTACACCAGCACTATCGACACGCGCTATGAGCTTCATCTCTACGACGGCACTGCCGCCGACTCGAGCACTCTGAGCACTTCGCCTGCTCCCGGAGTATTCCGCACCCGGCTCAACAATACCGTCCAGGGCTGGGCAATGGCGCTGTGCGACATGCGCTGCGGCGATACTGCAGAAGTAATCCTTCCCTACGGTGTTGCCTACGGCTCGCAGAACCTCGGTACAATTCCCCCGTATTCGAATCTGCGCTTCAATATCCGCCTTGTAGACATTCCTTACTATGAGGCTCCGCCTTACGAAAAATAAGCCCGATATAAAAACGGCCGCGCAATCATCTGCGTGGCCGTTTTTCATAAACAATCAATCTAATTATACTTTATGATATATTTAACTTTCTGACTGTCGCCCGTGGGAGGCGACAGACTGCCGTTACATCGAGGCCGCAACCACCGATACAGCTATGCCGAGAGAGATAAGAAGAATTTCCATGATAAATACTGTAATCTTAGTGGTTTTGGAAGCCGCTCCGGCATTGAACAGTACACAAGCCGATGCCCAAGCAAGCGCCCAGCCGGCGATTGCCGCTGCCAGAGACCATATCATTATGCAGACAAAGTATATCGGCTCTCCATGCCAGGGAAGACGCCATACGAGGTCGGGCACATAGCTGAAGTGATACCATAGCTGGCACGCACCTACCGATAGGAAGGAAATGAGACCTCCGATCAGAGCCAGACAGCCAACTATGCCGAGGAAACCCATCACAACCTTACCGACGACGGCAAGAATCAGAGAAAAAAAATTGCGGGGCTCCTCCTCTTGCCCGTTGGGTGCTGCTGTCGGACTGTTTTCCATGAAAGCCTGCCCGACTGTATCCACATTCACAGGTTCGCCCTTCATCTCAAGAATCTGGCGAGGCGTCTTGGCCGGCGGTATTATCATCCAGCCAAGGAGATAGAGCACCACCATAGGCACTAACATCGGCACCCAGAAGTTGCAGCAGGCAATCACAGCATAGAGCAGGCGCAGTATATTTGCATTCCAGTCAAGATAAGTTGCCACTCCGCCGAGCACGCCTCCGAAAATCTTGTTTTTCATATTGCGGTAGAGACGCTTGCGTGTCGGGAAATTGAATTCCACGAAAGGCTTGGACTCCTCTTGCTGTACTCTGGAGCCCTGCATGCTTTCGTCGCTGCAATCCTCTCTGTCCATCTGAACTTCGTCTGTAATCTGCTCCGGGCGCCCCATAGTCTCAATTACCGAGGTGACATCTGCTTTGACTATCACATTTGCACCTGACGCTATGCGCTCCTCGAAAAGTTCGCGTATGCGGCTCTCGATGTCGCTTACTATTTCGGCGCCTTCGGTACCCTTGAAAGTGAGTCTGAGTTGCTGCAGATAATCCTGAAGCATCAGATAGGCGTCTTCGTCTATATAGAAAATCTGGCCGTCGATATTGGCCGGGTATGTGCGTTTCATTCTTCGTCGATATTAATTGGTGGAGGCGTTTGAGAAGGGAGGAGAATGTGATTTACGGTGTGGCAGATTTCATCCCATGATGCTTTCAGCTGGTCGAGAAACTGAAGGCCAAGCGGGGTGATTGAGTAATACTTGCGCGGTGGCCCCGATGGCGATTCCTCCCAGCGGTAGGCGAGCAATCCGTCGTTTTTCAGACGGGTCAGGAGCGGGTAAAGCGTGCCTTCCATCACTATCAGATGGGCTTCTTTCATGCTGGCTATGATTTCGGATGCATAAGCGTCGCGATTCCTTAGCAGCAGCAACACGCAAAATTCCAGCATCCCCTTGCGCATTTGCGATTTCAGATTGTCGATGTTCATTGAGTTTTTTCTTTGATTGTAGATTTTAGAGGGGTGCTCTTCTGATTACGGTGCAAAGTTAAGCAGTCAAAAGGTACTATGCAATACATAGTACTAAAATTTACTCGAATTTTGCATATTTTAACACTTAAACACCCAAAAAGTCCTCCTAAGCCCTATTATGACAAAATTTTTGCTATATTTGCCATCATGAATAGCGAATACATATATGAATTGCCTCTGAAGGTACGCGATTATGAGGTAGATGCCGAAGGAATTGTGAACAATGCCAATTATCTTCATTACCTCGAGCATACCCGACATGAGTTCTGCGAGCAGGCAGGGCTGTCGTTCCGCACCATGCGCGAACGCGGTCTCACACCAGTCGTATCCCGTATAGAAATCAAATACCTGCATTCGCTTGGTCTGGGAGACAGCATGGTCAGCAAGCTTGCAATGAGCCGGCGCGGACCCGTATTCGTATTCCGGCAGGACATATACACTCCCGACGGCGAACCCGTGGTAAAAGCCACAGTCGACATAGCCTGCTATGAGAACGGACGCCTTTCGCGAGGCGAAACTCTTGCAGAAGCATTTGGCCGGTATCTTAAACAAGAATGAACAGCCACGACGAACTCATATATAAAATAGCGTTCGCCACTTATCGCAACGTGAATTACAGCAGCGCCACACGCCTCGAAGCAAAGCATGTGACGCCCGAAGCGTTTTTCACATTTCCGTCCTCTACCCTCGCCAGCATAACAGGGCTTAAACCGGCTTTTTTTGCCGATGACAGGCGCCGCGAAGCGCTCGAATCGGCCCGTCGCGAAGCAGATTTCATAGCAGCAAATCACATCAGGGCAATATACTATACCGATGAGGAATATCCGGCCAGGCTTGCTGAATGCAACGACGCGCCTGCAATGCTTTTTGTGCTCGGAAATTCGAAACTCGACTTCAGACATGTGGTAGCCGTTGTCGGCACACGACACTGCACCGCTTACGGCCTCGACTTTACCCGCACACTTGTAGAAGACCTTGCAAAAAGTCTCGACGACGTGCTGATTGTAAGCGGTCTGGCATACGGTATCGACATTGCGGCACACAAGGCGGCCGTATCGTCGGGAGTGACAACGGGAGCCGTATTCGCTCACGGTCTCAATACCATATATCCGGCTGACCATCGCGATGCCGCACGCCGCATTATGGCCGAAGGTGGATTTCTTGCCACCGAATACCGCACCTGCGAGGCCATACACCGCGGCAACTTCCTTGCCCGCAACCGCATAGTCGCCGGCATGGCAGATGCCACAGTCGTGGTGGAAAGCGACGAGCGCGGAGGCGCAATGTCTACAGCGTCTATAGCTTCGGCCTACAACCGCGAGGTTTTTGCTGTGCCGGGGCGTGTCTATGACCCCGCAAGCAGAGGATGCAATGCTCTCATTGCCCGACGTCAGGCTTCGATAATCCGTGGCGCCGACGACCTTATCGACATCATGGGCTGGACTCCGAAACCTCAGAAGGGCGAACAACAGGAATTCAGTTTCGAACTCGACACGACACAGCAGACCTTAGTCGATTTCATACGCAAAAATCCGACAGCGACTGTAAACGATATGTGCGTGGCGCTTGCCCTACCCTACTCCCAGATGGGCAGCATTCTCTTCGAAATGGAGATGGCCGACATAATCGTGTCGCTGCCCGGAGGAAGATATGGCGTAATACTCAAACGTTAAATAATCAATAAACCGAAATACAGGCACGAGGTCGGGTGTTATACTTAAGACACCAAGGTCCGTCTTCTGATTTCAAACTACTAACTATACTACATGGAACACAAAATTATCCCTGCTTCCGAACTTATAATCAACCCCGACGGAAGCGTTTTCCACCTTCATCTGCTTCCTTCGCAGCTTACCGACCGCATAATACTCGTCGGAGACCCAGGCCGCGTCGACATGGTAGCATCTTTCTTCGACACCAAGACTTTCGAGGTCTCGGCCCGCGAATTCCACACCATAGGCGGAACCTACAAGGGAAAACCTATAATGTGTCTGAGCCATGGTATCGGCCCCGACAATATCGATATTGTCATCAACGAGCTCGACGCGCTGGCTAACATCGACTTCGAAACCCGCGAGGTGCGCGCCGAAAAACGGCGCCTGACAATGGTTCGTATCGGTACGTCGGGAGCACTTCAGCCCGAGCTTTCTCTAGGAACTCCCGTCATAGCCGAAAAATCACTCGGTTTCGACGGTGTGCTCAACTACTATGCAGGCCGCAACGAGGTTGCCGATCTCGACTTCGAAAAAGCTTTCTGCGAACATACCGGCTGGAATCCTCTCTGGGCCAAACCGTATATCGTGAGCGCCGACGAAGAGCTCGTCGACATGATAGGCCGCGACGACATGGTGCGCGGCAACACTATCTCGGCAGTAGGATTCTATGGACCTCAGGGCCGTGAATTGCGTCTGCCTCTCTCTAACCCGGATCTCAACCGCCGCATCGAAGAATTCGAATACAATGGCCGCAAGATTACCAACTATGAGATGGAAAGCGCGCCTCTGGCAGGCCTCGGACGCCTCATGGGTCACCGCTGCATGACAGTCTGCTCAATCATAGCAAACCGCTATAAGACAGAGGCCAACCCCAACTACAAACAGGGCATACGCGACCTCATCGCCGTAGTCCTCGACCGCATCTAAACACAATAATGGCCATAATGCTTTTTCTGTCATTATGGCCATTATTGTATTGTTACTGTTCGCAGTCTACGCAGGCGCGGGCGGCAACAATAGGCTTTATGATAGCCACACAGGCGAGGTGCGCGGGGTGACCGGCGTAAGCCTTGAGGTCGTCGAAGTTGTCGCAGAGCGCAGTGAGAGTAACGGTCCAGTTACCTTCGATACCGCTGTTGTCTACAGCAACTTCCATCGATTTAAGTTCGGCAATCTGCGCGGGCAGAGCCTCAAGACCGGCCTTGAAATCGGCCGCAGCCTTGGCAACAGCAGCGCTGTCACCATCAAGCTTGAACATTACTACATGCTTTACCATATTTTAGGAGATTAAGTGGTTAGGTGATTAGGAAATTAGGTGGTAGGGAGCAAGGAGATTATGAACTTCAGGAGTTAGGGATTCATAAGAAATAAATTCTTTCTATCTTAATATCCTAACTTCTTGATTTCATAATTACCTAACCTCATAACTGCCTACTTGGAGTAGAGGCGTTCGCGGGCTTCGGCTACGCGGGGGTCGGTGATATAATCGTCGTATTCGGTTAGTTTGTCGATTATGCCGCCGGGGGTTAGCTCGATTATACGGTTGCAGACGGTCTGAATGAATTCGTGGTCGTGCGAGGCCAGAAGAATGTTGCCCTTGAATGCCTGAAGGGTGTTGTTGAACGCCTGAATCGATTCGAGGTCGAGGTGGTTTGTGGGCGAATCGAGAACAAGGGTATTGGCGTCGCGCATCATCATGCGGGCTATCATACAGCGCATTTTCTCGCCGCCGGAGAGCACCGATGCTTTCTTGAGCACATCTTCGCCCGAGAAAAGCATCTTGCCAAGGAAGCCTTTGAGGTATATTTCGCTCGTATCCTCGCTGAACTGAGCGAGCCAGTCGACAAGATTATAGTCAGTATTGAAGTATTCCGAGTTGTCGAGCGGCAGATAAGCGGTCGTGATTGTCTGGCCCCATTCGAAAGTACCTTCGTCGGGCTTGCGCTTGCCGTTGATTATCTCGAAAAATGCCGTCATGGCGCGAGGGTCGTGACTGAGGAATGCCACCTTGTCGCCTTTCTCTATCTGGAAATTCACATCGCGGAACAGCACTTCGCCATCGACACTTGCGGTAAGCCCCTTAACTTCGAGAATCTTGTTGCCGGGTTCACGCGATGGAGTAAAGATAATGCCGGGATAGCGGCGCGACGATGCCTGGATTTCCTCGACGTTGAGCTTTTCGAGCATTTTCTTGCGCGAGGTTGTCTGCTTGCTCTTCGCCACATTGGCACTGAACCGACGAATGAATTCCAGAAGTTCGGCACGCTTCTCTTCAGCTTTCTTATTGGCCTGCTGCTGCTGACGGAGAGCGAGCTGCGAACTCTGATACCAGAACGAATAGTTGCCGGCAAAGAGCTGAAGACGGTTGTAGTCTATATCGAGAGTATGAGTGCAGACGCTGTCGAGGAAGTGACGGTCGTGGCTCACCACGAGCACCGTATTCTCGAAATTGCTAAGATACTGTTCGAGCCATGCCACGGTTTCGAGGTCAAGGTCGTTGGTGGGCTCGTCGAGAAGAAGGTTGTCGGGATTTCCGAAAAGCGCCTTTGCCAGAAGCACACGCACCTTCTCGTTGGCGCTGACATCGCGCATGAGCATGTAATGGCGGTCTTCCTTGATGCCGAGACCGCTCAGCAGAGCAGCGGCGTCGCTTTCGGCATTCCAGCCTTCGAGTTCGGCAAATTTCTCTTCGAGTTCGGCGGCACGCACACCGTCTTCATCGCTGAAATCGGGTTTGGCGTACAGAGCATCTTTCTCCTGCATGATATCCCAGAGCACGGTATGACCGCGGAGCACGGTCTCGAGTACGGTGCAGTCGTCGAACTTGAAGTGGTCCTGCTCGAGCACGCTCATACGCTCGCCGGGGCCCTGCGACACAGAGCCGGCAGTGGGCGTAAGCTGACCGCTCAGCATGCGCATGAGAGTAGATTTACCGGCGCCGTTGGCCCCGATTATACCATAGCAGTTTCCGGGTGTGAATTTGAGATTTACATCCTGAAAAAGAGGCTTCTTGCCGAATTGGATTCCTAAATTTGTTACTGTTATCATTGTACCTTACTCGAATAAATGTTTGCTGAGGCGTCGCAGGGCCTCGACTTTGTCTTCGGCGCGCACAAGCACCGAAATATTATAGTTACTGCCACCATACGAAATCATACGCACGGGAATATCGCCTAAAGCAGCGAGCACGCGGCCCTCGAAGCCAGAATTGTGCCATTCGAGGTCTCCGACAATACAGATTATAACCATATCGCTGTCTACGCTGACCGTACCGAACGCTTTCAGTTCGTCTACGATGGCCGACAGGCGCGAATCATCATCAATGCTCAGTGTAACACCGACTTCCGATGTTGCCATCATGTCGATGCTGGTGCGGTATTTCTCGAATATCTCGAAAACCTTGTGCAGGAAGCCATAGGCAAGGAGCATGCGTCCGCTTTTAATCTTGATTGCGGTGATACCGTCCTTGGCTGCCACGGCCTTGATTGTTCCGTCGGGGCGGGTATTGTATATGAGGGTTCCGGGGGCTTCCGGCTCCATTGTATTGAGCAGGCGCACCGGTATATCATGCAGTTTTGCAGGCAGCACACATGCCGGATGAAGGATTTTGGCACCGAAATATGCAAGTTCGGCAGCTTCCTCGAAGTGAAGCTCACTCACAGGTCTGGTATTATCGACGTAGCGGGGGTCGTTGTTGTGCATGCCGTCGATATCGGTCCATATCTGAATTTCCTCCACATCAAGCACGGCACCGATGATGGAAGCGGTGTAGTCGCTGCCTCCACGACGCAGATTATCTGTCTTGCCATTATTGTTGCGGCATATGTATCCCTGGGTAATATAGACATCCGCACCCTGGTTCACCTCGAGCAAGCGCCGCACGCCGGATGCGATATAGGCCATGTCGGGTTCGCCGCCTTCGCCGGTACGCATATAGTCGAGCGCAGGCAGCATCACGGCACGCACACCGCGCTCGGCCAGAAGAGCCTGCATCATCGCTGTAGACATGAGTTCGCCCTGGGCGAGAATCTCTTTTTCGGCATCTATGCCGAATTCCTTATCGAAATAATAGCGTATGGTCGAAAGACTGCGCTCGACAGCATCGGCTGCAGCCCTGCGACCTGAATCTGTCGCAAGAAGTTCGCCCACCTCTGCGGCATACTTTGCCGACAGGGTATTGAGGGTTTCCTGCGCTCCGGGCACATTACCTTTGTACAGATATTCTGAAATTTCAACTAACGTATTGGTAGTTCCCGACATAGCCGACAGAACCACAATATCACCCTTGGACCTGCACACCAGGTCTGCGACATGCTTTATGCGCTCGGCACTACCGACTGAAGTGCCGCCGAATTTAAGTACTTTCAATTCTTAGCTTTGGGTTAGTGGTGAGTGGTTAGCGGTTAGGGTGTTGAGGAGGGGTGGGGGTAAGGGGATAGTGGAGGTCCGGAACGAAATTCACTAACCATTAACCCCAATCCACTAACCATAATTTAAAAAATCCCGCCTCAGAAAGCAGAAGCGGGATTGATGAGGTACCAAGCAGAATCGAACTGCTGTACACGGTTTTGCAGACCGTTGCCTAACCACTCGGCCATGGTACCATTGGTGGGTTTGCGGGTGCAAAGTTACGACCTTTTTTTTGTTTCCGCAAATTTTCCTCGAAAAAAATCAGATTATGTTCATAAATTTCAGCCGAAGAGGGCGCGGAAAGCGTCGGCGACTTTGGCTACGGGGTGCAGGCGTATCGCGAGCTTCGATGTATCGAAACCTTTGAGGGGTGTCGCAGGAATGAGAATGTCGGTCATTCCGAGTTTTTCTGCCTCGAGTATGCGCTGCTCTATCCGGGTGACAGGGCGGATTTCGCCTGTCAGACCGACTTCTCCGGCCATGCACCAGCCACGCGGTATGTTCATATCCACGTTGCTTGACAATATCGCGGAAATGATGGCAAGGTCGAGCGCAGGGTCGTTGACTTTCAGACCTCCGGCGATGTTAAGAAACACGTCCTTCTGGCCAAGCTTGAAGCCGACGCGCTTTTCGAGCACGGCGAGGAGCATGTTCATTCGCTTGGCGTCGAAACCGGTGACAGAGCGCTGTGGCGTGCCGTATGCGGCTGTGCTGACAAGCGCCTGCACTTCTATCAGGAATGGCCTTATACCCTCAAGGGTCACGCCGACGGCTACACCCGAAAGCTCGCTGTCGGCATTGCTCATGAGCAGTTCGGATGGATTGGAGACCTCGCGCAGACCACTGCGGCACATTTCGTAGATGCCGAGTTCCGATGTGCTCCCAAAGCGATTCTTGGCTGCTCGGAGCAGGCGGTAGAGATACTGGCGGTCGCCCTCGAACTGGAGTACTGCGTCTACTATATGCTCAAGCACCTTCGGGCCTGCAAGCGAGCCTTCCTTGGTGATATGACCGATGAGAATCACCGGCACACCGCTGTCTTTGGCATATCGGAGAAGCGCCGCGGCGCATTCGCGCACCTGCCCGACGCTGCCGGCCGACGATTCGAGTGCTTCTGAGGCGATGGTCTGAATAGAGTCTATGACAAGAATCTGAGGCTGAATCTCCTCGATGTGGCTGAATATATTTTCGAGTGATGTCTCGCCGACGATGAAGAGATTGTCGCTGCCTCGGCCTATGCGGTCGGCGCGGAGCTTGATTTGCGTCGGGCTTTCCTCGCCTGATACGTAGAGGATAGTACGCGATCGTATCGAAAGAAGATTCTGGAGCACGAGAGTCGACTTTCCGACACCGGGCTCTCCGCCGATGAGAACTATGGAGCCTTTCACAAGTCCTCCGCCGAGCACCCTGTTGAGTTCCTGGCTCGGCATGGCTATGCGAGGCTCGTCGACTGCCTCGATATCGTTTACGGCACGCGGCTGCGACTTACGGCGCGAACCACCGGCTGCAGCCGAAGCTGTCGGCGAAGCCGACACTTTTTCTTCCACCATGGTATTCCATTCCCCGCATGCCGGACATCGTCCGGCCCATTTGGGCGAATCGGCTCCGCATGAAGTGCAGAACCACATGGTCTTCTGTTTTGATTTAGCCATTAAGACGCTATTTAAACTGTCGTTGACGGAATTGTGAAAGGACTATTGCCGTAGCTACGCTTACATTGAGACTTTCGCTGACACAGCCATCGCCATAAGGCGGAATAAATAGTTTATGGCTGATATGCGCGGCAACCTCGGGAGAGACGCCGCTGCCTTCATTGCCCATTATTATTATGCCGCCTTGTGCAAGAGGCGATGTATAGATATTGACACCGTCGAGAAATGTGCCATATACCGGCACAGACTGCATGGAGGCAAGATAGCCGGCGAGGTCAGTATAGACTACCCGCACATTGGCAACGGCACCCATCGAAGCCTGCACGGCTTTGGGATTATACACGTCGACAGTATCGCGCGAGGCAATGACTGTGCGGATTCCCATCCAGTCGGCGGTGCGGAGTATAGTGCCCATGTTGCCGGGGTCCTGCACGCGGTCGAGCGCCAGCACAAGTTCTTTGTCAAAATCTTCAGACGAGGGCAGACTTTCGTCTTTTTGAGGCAACTCGAAAAACGCTATTGTCTGCGGCGTAGCGCTAAGACGTGTTATTTCGCGAAGAAATCCGCGCTTCACACGGATTGCGCCCGGCAAATCCATATCGGACTCGACATCTTCAAATATATATCGGGCTTTATAACCGCCCTGCAAGAGCGTTTCGACACATTTGCGGCCTTCTGCCACGAACATGCCGCTGCGCCGGCGCCCTTTTGCGTCGTCGAGCGAGGCAAACTCTTTTGCCAGAGCCTTTGTCAGAACAAAATCACCACTCATAACCGGCTTCATCTACAAGTTTACGGTCTTCGTCGGTTGTCGAGCCGATAGTGGTGAGGAGGTCACCGACAATGGCGCCGTTAATGCCTATTTTCATTGCCTTAAGCATGGCTTCACGGCTGAGACGTGCGCGGCCTCCCGCAAAACGGAGCTGCACGGCCGGATGAGCGAAACGGAACAGTGCTACTGTGATAAGAATCTCGTCCTCGTCTATCAACGGGGTGTTCTCGAGCGGTGTTCCGGGAATCGGAGAAAGGATATTAATCGGTATGGACACCGGTCTGGCCCTGCGGAGCGTCACCGCCAGTTCCATACGCTGGCGACGAGTCTCGCCCATGCCTATGATACCGCCTGAACACACCTCGAAACCGAGACGGTGAGCGGCATCTATTGTCGCCAGCTTATCTTCAATAGTGTGTGTGGTGCATAGTTTCGGAAAATAAGAAGGCGCAGTCTCAAGATTGCAGTGGTAGCGGTGAGTACCCGATTCCCACAATAGTCTAAGCTCATTTTCGTCAAGCAGGCCGAGTGAGGCGCATGTGTTTATGCCGTCTTCCGTCCGAATTTCCTTAAGAAGCGCACAAATGCTCTCAAGCGACTTTCCGCGGACAGCACGTCCGCTGGCAACAAGCGAAAATCGGCCGATACCACACTCAGCGTTATATCGCGCCACTCTGAAAGCCTCATCGCGGTCTACAAGCGCATAACTCTCGCAGCCTGTATTGAAATGGGCCGACTGGGCACACCATTTGCAGTTTTCGGAGCAACTGCCGGAACGTGCGTTCACGATAGAACATGTGTCGAATTTTTTCTGACAGAACTTGCGTGTTATTTCTTCCGCTTTGGCTTCAAGGAGAGAGATGGCCCCGGGGTCGTTCACCTCGGTGAGTCGGTAGAGTGTTTCTTCATCAAGTGTCTCGCCCGCAAGAACACGGGCGGCACAAGACTCTACAAAATCGATTTCGCTTCTTTCCATTGCTATTTCAAAAAGCTTCTAAGAGTTATACAAGTAGCGTTTAATGGAGCGCTTGGGTGTTTTCTCGAATTCCTCCTTCATAATCCGGAAATCGCGCACCTGGCTGAAAGCAGGAATCTGAGAATTGAGAGCCGCGATATTTTTCTTCATCGCAGCCAACAAAGCGGCATCGTCCATGCCTTCTTTTTTGGCAGCGTCATAATCGGGGTGAATCAGAGCTGTCAGTTTGCCGTGATTGTCAATGATAAGCGATTCGGCAACGAGAGGCAGGTTGTTGAGTTTCTGCTCGATTTCTTCGGGGTAAATATTCTGGCCGGAAGGACCGAGAATCATATTCTTGTCGCGTCCGCGTATATATATGAATCCGTCGGCATCGATGGTGCATATATCGCCTGTGTTCATCCAGCCGTCAGAGCCTATCACGGCAGAGGTCGCTTCCTGATTGTTGTAATAGCCCTTCATCACGTTCTGGCCTCGCACAAAGAGGATACCGGGTTTGTGAGCCGGATCGTCGCTTTCAACACGGCCTTCCATACGGTCTACAATACGGCCGCAAGAGCCGGGCCGCTGCTCGTCCCAGGGCGCATAGCCTATCAGAGGGCCGCATTCAGTCATGCCATACCCCACTGTGTACGGAAATTGTATCTTGCGCAGGAATTTCTCGACATCGGCGCTCAATGCGGCGCCTCCGATGATGAGCTGCTGCAGATTTCCGCCAAATGCGTTGATAAGCTGGGCTTTGATTTTAGAAAGGACTTTGCCGTCGATGACGGGCGTGTGAAGCAGAAGTTTCATCACCGGCTTGTTTATTACCGGGAAGACTTTGGTCTTGACAATCTTCTCTATTATAAGCGGCACGGCAACAATAAGCTTCGGCCGCACCTCGGCAAAGGCATCCAGCAGTATTTTTGGAGACGGTGTGCGGGAAAGGAAATAGATGTGACAGCCCTTTACGAAGGGATGAAAACATTCTATCATAAGCCCGAACATATGGGCCTGCGGAAGTATCGACACCATGCCGTCGCCCGGCTTGAGGAATGTCAGACCGTCGATAGAATACTGAAGATTGCTCCACAGATTGCGATAAGTGAGCATCACTCCTTTCGAAAAGCCCGTCGAGCCGGCCGTATAGTTGATAATGGCCGTGGCATCGGGGTCACAATCGGAATACGACACCATATCTGCGGTAAAGCGCTCGGGGTAGCGCTCTCCGAAAAGCAGGTTAAGGCGCTCGCGTGCCTTTGTCAGTTTTTTCGAACGGCTGTAGAGTAGCGAATAATCATCTACGAGAAGAGCGCCTTCAAGTTTGGGAACATTTCCTGTCGAAAGCTTTTCCCATACACTGCCGTCTACAAACAGCAGGCGGCTGTCGCTGTCGTCAACGAGGTGCTCGACGGTATCGGGCTTGAAATCGTTGAGTATAGGCACAGCGACAGCCCCATAAGTTATAGCGGCAATCACAGCCATAGCCCATTGCGAACAATTTCGACCGCAAAAAGCGATTTTATCGCCTTGCGAAATGCCTGCCTCAGCGAAAAGAATATGAAGTTTGGCAATCTTGCGGGCTACATCGCAATATCGGTAGGTGTCGCCTCGGAAATCGGAGAATGCCGGTGTACCCCAGTTCTCGCGTATTGCCTGAGTGAAATATCTGATGGCTGTATCCTGTGGTGTCATAATCTTAAGAAAAGCTTGCTTCAATAATACCTAATTGAAACTGCCGGAATGTCAAAAAAGTTCTGTCAATTCTTTTTGAAGCGTTTCTGAAGGTATTGGCGTAGAGTGCTGAACGACCCGACTGTATTTTTCGGAGGAGTTATTGCAGACAGAAGGATATCGCGCAGTTTCGAGGGGCGGCGACGGTCGTTTATTCTCGACGGGTCTTCGATTTCATTGCTGTGGTAGACTTTAACCTCGCGCTCGCCCGATACGGCCGCAAGAGCATTCTCGGCAAGCGTCATAAGCTCGTCTTCGCCGGGATAGACATATATCGGAGCTATAAAGTCGACATATTCAGCGATAAAGTCGGTAATACGCTGACTATGCGCAATACCACCTGTGAGAAGGATTGCATCCACATCGCCTTTGAGCGCTATAGACATCGCACCGATTTCCTTCGACACCGTATAGACCATAGCCCGGAGTATGAGCATGGCATGTAGGTCGCCGGCATCTATCCGTTCGAGCACTTCGGGCACGGAGGTAGTGCCCAGATGAGCCATAAGGCCTCCGGCACCGTGGATAAGGCGCATTAGTTCTTCTTCTGTATATTTACCCGAGAAGCACAGCTTTACAAGCGGACCCGGAGGAAGCGAGCCGGAGCGTTCGGGCGAGAATGGTCCGCAACCGTCGAGGGCGTTTGTTGTATCGATGACACGACCTTTGCGGTGGGCGCTCACCGTGATACCGCCGCCCATGTGGCATACAATCAAGTTGAGCTCCTCATATTTTTTCTCGGACTCACGGGCAAAGCGGCGCGCTATCGCTTTCTGATTCAGAGCATGGAAGATTGATTCGCGAGGCAATTCGGGAATACCGCTGATGCGGGCATAGGGAATCATCTCGTCAACGACAACCGGGTCGGCGATATAAGCCTTCACTCCTATTTCGTCGGCAATGTCGCGGGCAATCAGACCTCCGAGATTGGAGGCATGCTGCATATGCGCGTGCTCAAGGTCGTGACAGAGTTCGTCGTTGACCTCATATACACCGCTCTCGACAGGTTTGATGATGCCTCCGCGGCCGATAACGGCCGAAAGACTGCGCATGTCGATTCCTTCATGTCTGAGAGCTTTTTCTATCAGCCCCTTGCGCCATGCAAACTGGTCAAGAAGATGAGGAAAACGGCTCAGTTCTTCGCGCGAATGATCTATGGATAGTTTGAATCGAAGCGTCTGATCGTCGTATAAGGCAATTTTTGTAGATGTCGATCCTGGATTTATTGCGAGTATTCGGTACATAGTTTTCATTTTTTTGCAAGACATGCAAGTGCGATTGAGAAGAGTTTTGTCCGCGGAGTATCGCCGCGCGAAGTGAGCACACAGGGAGCCGCCGTTCCGGTTACCATTGCCGCAATATCAGCACCGGCAAGATGTGTGGCCGATTTAAAGAACACATTTCCCGATTCTATATTCGGGAAAAGGAGACAGTCGGCGTCGCCTGCCACAGACGAGCCTTTGACCTTTTTGACCTCGGCGGCGTCTTTCCACAGAGCCACGTCGAGCGACAGCGGACCATCGACAATCACGTCGCCAAGCTGGCCTCGGTCGGCCATTTTAGCTATTATCGCGGCCTCCGTCGACGACGGAACAGTCGGGAGCACCTGCTCGGAAGGCGCTATGCATGCGATTTTAGGACGCTCCACACCAAGCACACGTGCGGTTGCGGCAAGATAGCCTATCAATGTACATTTCTGCCGGAAATCAGGCGCCGGTATCACAGCGACATCAGCTACGGTGAGAAGTTTTTCACGTCCCGGCAATTCGATGACCGACACATGGCTCAGAGTGCCTTTTGGGGGCAAAAGGCCACATTCCTTGTCGAGTATTCCACGCATATACACGTCGGTCGACACAAGACCTTTCATCAGCACGTCGGCCCGGCCTTCAGACACAGCCCGCACGGCTTCGGCAACAGCCTTGCGGGTATTATTCACGTCAACCACAGTCCATGAGGCTGCGTCGATTCCTTCGGCAGCACATATTTCGGCTATAAGTTTGGCATCACCAAAAAGGATAGGCTCTACAATGCCCTCGGCAGCGGCTGCAGCCACGGCTTCCAGGGTGTGCGCGTCGGCCGCACAGGCTACAGCCAGACGGCTGGCACCTTTACGGCGCGCTTCAATCACTAATTCTTCAAGTCGAGTAATCATGGCGGGTTAAATTTTATATACGTTTTTATATTAATATCAAGAGACAAAGCTCTTGCCCTGAATTTATTTCAGGCGGAATGAATAGCCAAGCGTAACCTCAAGACTCATGTTACGCGAAGCACTGAAGTAGTCGGCCTTGCGGGCCGGGAAGATATTGCCGAGACCATAATAATATCGTGCCTCAAGGAGTACCGAATGGCGCGGCTGCACAAAAAAATCGAAACCGACAGAGGCACATATGCCATAGTCGAACTTATTATTAATTTCGAGTTTAAGCTGTTCGGTCTGACGGTTTGACGGAAATCCCACAACCGAGCCCGGATTCATATAGTCAAAATCTGATTTGATAGAATTGGCTATCATATATGCGAACTGAGGTCCGAGGTTTATGAAAGCCTTGAACCGGCGCGAGCCGAAGCGAATCTGCGTCATTACCGGAAGATTGAGATACGTCAGCGAGCGAGAGTAGCTGAGAGGGGCTTCCTCGAAGTTTTCTTTCCAGCCGCGTGTCACCCACCCGAGTTCGGCGACTATGCCGAAAAGCTTTTCCTCGGTATAGCGAACGCTCACGGCGCCTGTAGTGCCCATATTCCACGACTGCTTCACAGACGGTGAAAACGACATCATTCCCATCGACACACCGGCACGGCCACCCACGAAAATCTGCGATTTATAGTGGGTGTCGGCAAACGCGGCCATCGCCGCCGACATCAAAAGCAGAAAAACGAGTATCTTTTTCATAGCACTGTGGCGGACTGGCTGCCCGAAGAGGCAAATTTAATGATATAAAGCGACGAATTCACGAAGCCGCCCTCCCCTTCGCGCTCGAAGCGGAACGAAGATTGGACGCCATTGTATGCCGCCGGATAAAGAGGGTCGAAGACTCCGTCATTGGCCCTGAGATTCTTGATGATACAGCATGCCGCATCGAAACCGAGCAATGCCTGGGTCGGCACACTCTCTATCATCGCACTGCCATACCAGCGCTTGAAAGCCTGCGCAACTCCCATAGCCTGGAAACCGGCAAAATTATCAAGGAAACGGGAGTAGACGGTTGCGTCCATGCGATGAAGAAGGTCAAGGGCGTCACCGCGGAATGCAGTCCAGTCGGGGTATCCGAAAACCTCTACCGCCGGAGCGCTGCCGGGGTCTAAGCTCTCGAGAGACATCGCGCGGATTCTATCTCTCCAGTTATGAACCACATATGCCATTTTATTAAACTCGGCCAGAGTGCCGGAAGATGGTATTACGACATACTTCTGGCCCATATCCACGGGAAGCGCATTCAGCTCAGCGGCCCGCAGAGCTCCGTCGTATTCAATGACTACAGGCTCAACTCCACGGCTCTGACAGCAGCTTGCGACATAGGCGGTAAAAGCCTCTTTCTCGTTCCGGCCGCTTACATTGCGGAGAATTACAGGAGTATATCCTTCGAACTGCGTGGCAAGAGCACGCTCGGCCAGGGCATACATTGCCTGCTGGGGGATATTTGCCTGAATCACATATGGATTTGTTGTCTGAATGGTGTCGCGGATATTGAAAAGATTGAGCACATAGCTGCCGCGGTCTGAAGCGGCCGACGCGATAGCAGCCAGAGCATCGGACGCATCAGGCGCTATAATCACAGAGGCCCGGGCGATGAACGTATCGGTGTCCAGCAGATGGCGGACACGGTCTGCCGACTCTTCTGTGTCAAAAGCCCTGATTTCAATCATGCGGCCGGTTCTGTTGCACAGAGTGTCAACCCCGATGAGAAAGCCCTTGTAGAAATCCAGACAAAGGCTATTGAGTCTTGACGGCTCACTCTTATCAAGCCCGAAAGGCAGCATAACCGCAATCGAAGACGTCGCAGCCGGAAGAATCTGCTCGGCGTCCTCGGCCACAACAGTATCTGTTGCGGCAACCTCGGCCTCCGTTACCGGGCCGAAGTCTTCAAGCGGGAAATAGAGCAGCATATTCTTCTTAAGGCCGTCGGCGGCCTGAGGATTATACTGCACAATCATCTCACGGCTGAGTCCAAGGTGCTTGGAAACGCCATACACAGACTCGCCCTTCCTGACTTTGTAGACATAATACTCTTTTCCCTTTACCTTCTTTACGGGCAAATCGAGCGCGAAAGCCGACGACATCGCCATTATGAAAGCGAGAGCGAGCACGGCAGCCTTGCGTATAATATTATTCATCTCAATTATCATAAACAGTATTCTTAAGAATACAAAGTTAGCCTATTTTACCCAAAGCCCCAAAACAAATTACAGCCGGGCCGCTCAGCTATCCGAAATATTTCCTTAGAAAGGCGAGCGATTCGGCGCGCCGAGCTGCAAAGAACCCGTCGACTTTGCCCCAGTCTACATCGCACCCTATCTCTTTTATATCTTCAAACCGGTGCACAAGATTCTTTTCCAAACCTAAAGGCTCCAGAATAGAACGGAAACGGGCCGCCCCACGGGTTTCATTGATAACAGTGACGAAAGGCACATGATAGAGGAGGCAAAAGATGGTGCCGTGAAACGAATCTGTCACAAAGAAAGAGGCTCGGCGAATAGTATCAATCCACTGTACGGGCCCTGTTTCATTGTTGCCAAGTTCGTGAACCTTGACAGCCTCCAGCCCGAGGCTTTTTTTCTTTGCTTCAAGAGCAGCGCGGCATTCCGCCCCGGGGTCGAGAACATATGCGCCAAGATAGTTGCAACGCTCCACCGGGCTATCGTTTCCGAACAGATTTTTATCGAAACCCCGGCGCCCCAACAGAATGGTCGGGTCTGCGACAACACAAGCGTCATTGCAGCCGAGGCGCCTGAGCAAATCAAGGCCCGACGGCTCGCGGACAGACACCGCACTGAAATCTTTGAGCAATTCCGTGCACTTCTTCGCCTGACGGGCTGTATATTCCCACTCGGAAGTTGCAAACGACGCTCCATATGCAATCTTCAATATGTTTTTTTTCCGACAGAAATCCAGAAACATATCATAAAGATGCCGGTTGTACATAGGACGCCAGACCTGGTCGCTTCCTACGACAACAGCGTCGAGTCCATATCTGTCGACCAACGATGGAGCATACCCTCCCCAGAAAGTATGCGTGGTATTGATGTGCTTTTCTACAAAAGCTATGATTTCACGGTTACTCCGACCCTCTTTATAGGGATAGAGAAATTCAGGCCAGCGCCCCAATATGTAGGAGATGGCTCTTCTCATCTGCCTGTAGACAAATGTGAATCCTGTAAGCCCCGACATGTAGTCGAGCGTGACAGGATTGTGCCCCATCTCTTTAAGAACCTGCTGCAAAGCAAAATTCTGCAAAAGACCGCCGTAGTTTACAATCAATGGCTGAGTTACTATTCCTATTTTCATCTCTACATATTAGAAGCGGTTAAAAAGCCGGCGAAAAATTCTTTTGAACAGCGGCGGACGCATACGGGCAAAAAAAGCTCTGCAAGCCCTCCAGCCGCCTGAATGATATGCCTCCCAGAACGTTTCATAGTCCTCCGGGAGCGACGCGCTCTTGCTAACCGATGGATTAAGACGGAGCACATCGTCATATTCAACAGCATGGCATTCGAGCGCTTCAATCTGCTCCACAACCGTCTGTGCGGCTGCCGTGTACGACATAACGGCCGACACACCCTTGTCATCGTATAACTCCGGGCATACAAGCCGCACACCCCAGAAATCGCCAAGAGTGATGTCGCTATTCGATTTTCCGATTTTGGCCGGACAAGCTCCGCAAGAGGGCCGGATATTGTAATTTCGGAGGAAAGACTCCATAAAGAGATTTGTCTCAGCCAATTCATAAATCTCCGCATTCAGGCCGCCTCGCCTTTCGAAATCAATTCTCAGCCCGTAGCAATCCCACCCTCGGCGCTTATCGCGAAAAGTAATTCCTGATACCGAGCCTATATCATGTCTGTCGGAAACATAATCAATATAACTGCGCCAAGAGGCCGGGCTTGGCACGCCATGACAGACAACATCGACTTTGAGCAATCTGTCGCCATAATCGCGCCTGAGATAAAGCTGAAGGGCCGACAGCTGGCAAGGTGTGCCGGTAAACATGACCTTCCGGCCTGCACGGAGGAACTCCTCTGCCTTCCTGAACGAATCGCCGATATGGCTCTGCACATATTTGGAGCCCTGAAATAGAGAAAGACCGGCCAAATCCTCGGTGTAATCATGCACTACGCCCCATCTGTCATCGAAGCGCGCGCCGAAAACCACACCTCCTTCTCCGATAATCTTCTCGCCCATAGCCACGAAGACTCCGCCGGAAGACGAACCCAGTTTTTTTGCTTCATCTTTATTCCTGGCAGCCAAAACCTTGAAGGGTAAACGCGGCGAATTCTGATGAATGACCGGGCAGACACGCTCGCATAAATGACAGTCGATGCATTCCGACAGATCGACCGACGGATAAAGAAAGCCATCTTCATCGGCGCGCATAGCAATGCATGCCTTCGGACAAATCTGCCCGCAGGCATTACAGCCCACACAATCTTTTTTATCGGTAATGTTAATCATCGGAATACGAACGCGTTTATAGTAGAACAATCATCTCTTCATGATTTTTCTGACGGGATACAGCACAATCTCTTTCTCGTAATCGTTCATGCCGAACCGGCCCATAAGAAATATGAAAAGTATGGTAAACACAGCGATTCCCGACGCAAGCACATATACGTTTTCGTAATCAAAAAAGCGCCACGATACAATGCCGGCGCCCGTGAGAAGCACAGGTATCACCGAAAGACGTCCTATCTGTCTCCAGAAACCGGCAATATCTATGTGCTGGCGTCTGGCATAATAGATATTCATGATAAGCCCCTGCCCGAGCAGAAGAGCACCTCCGATGGCAGCAGCGCAACCAAGCGCGCCATAACGCTTACCCAAAACTATCTGCATGCCAAGGCTGACTACCGAGATACCAAGATACAGCAGCGACCGGAATTTCATCTGATTACGAGCCTGAAGAATCGCTATGCCGGTATTCTGGATAAGAGGAATGAACAAAGCAACGAAGAAAATCACCGTTATCGCATATGACAACGCATATCCTTCGCCGGCCCATAAATTGATGAATCCTCTACCGAACACCACGAAACCGGCCAAAATACACCACATGACGATTGCCTGTATGCGGCCTGTGCGTATAAACAGGTCTGAGATACTTTTAAAACTGCTGTTGGAAGCGACCATGCCGGTAATGCGGGGCAAAAGCACATTGCATATTGAGATAGAGAAGGTCATATACATATTTTCGAGCAATATCGCCACCGAGAATATCGCCACTGCGACTGTGCCCGATATGCTGCCGAGCACAAACTGCCCGGTGCCCCAGTAAATCTTATCCATGATTGAATTCAGGAAAATCCAGAATGAGTACACGGAGATTTCTTTCAGCAAAGGCATATTGAAGCGTGCAAAAACTATCCTTATCTTCAGACGGCGTCTTGCGTAGATATAATTGAGCACAAGAGTCAGCACATTGAATACCGTCTGGACCACCACAAGAGCAACAGCCTTATATCCGACCGACAGCAACACTATCATCAAAACGGTAGAGAGTAATATCCTCACGATGTTCACAATGCGCGGAAAAACAAAGTTCTCATATGCCGTGATAATAGAACCGAATATGCCCATCGGGAAAGTAATAGCAAGATTTACTGTCAGAAACAGCATCATCGTTCTGGCCTGAGACAAATCCGCCTCGGTCATCGTGCGGTCAAAAAGGGCATCGACATTAAAATAGAGGCCCATCCCTCCGGCAAAAGCAATTATCCCTATTACAGAATATACAAACAGGAACATTCCGAAAAGCTCCCACTGCTCACGACACTTTCCTTCGGCTCGAAGTTTTGCCGTGTATCTCACCAGAGCGTTTCCGAAGCCGAAATCCAGAATAGTCAGATAGGCTATGACCGATGCCACAAGTGAGTAAAGGCCATATTCATTCTGGCCTAAGCACCTCAGCATAAAAGGTGTATATAGAAGTCCCACAAGGGTGTTCAACCCTATGATGACATAGTTGAGGACGGCGCCGGCTTTTATCTGATTTATAGGCATCAGGCAAAATAATAGTTCAAATGAGTCAACATATCTGCAAAGGTACATAAATAGATTCAATCGCCCAATTGATTTTCGTCTTGCCGAATCGGAACTGTTTGGCTATCTTTGCACGTATAGGCTACGCGCAGACAAGCCTGATTTCAAAAACGCTCATGGAGATTCTCATTTCAGTAATAATACCGGTCTACAAAGCCGAAAAATATATAGATAGATTTCTGCAGTCTGTCGGTCGGCAGACCATGAAAGGAGTCGAATACATTTTCGTCGACGACTCCTCGCCCGACAGCAGCGCCGAGATTATACACCTTTTCTTCGAAAACAATCCACTTGCCGGCTCCGAATTCAGGATTATAACAAACCCTCGGAACAGCGGTGTTGGCTTCTCGCGCCAGGCTGGACTCGACAATGCCCGCGGAAAATATGTGATTCAGGCCGACCCCGACGACTGGCTCGAGCCTCAGTACCTTGAGGCCCTCTACAACAAAGCTGTAGAAGAAAATGCCGACATAACTCTCTGCAATATTTTCATCGAGTATTCCGACCGGCAGATTGTATCGAAACAATGCCCGGTCGCCGACGACTCCGACAGTCTGATTGCCGGCATATGCCGTGGCGACATTCTGGCAAGCTGCTGGAACAAACTTGTGCGTCGCGAGACCATAGCACTGTCCGGGGCTCACTTCGTAGAGGGGGTAAATGTTTGCGAGGATTTGCTCTTTTTTCTGCAACTGAGCCGACAAAACCTGAAAATAGCAAAAGTACACAAGGCCCTGTACCACTACGACCGATTCACAAATTCAAATTCGATTCAGCGCCACATGCTGCCCGACCATCTCGAGCAGGACAATAAACTGATTGAATCGGTAAGCCATATCCTTGGCGACAAAAAATATGAAGCTCCGCGTGGCAACTTCATTTCGTCGGCCTTATTCCACATTTTTGAAATCAGCCCTTATTCCAGCCGTGAATTCCGCCGCCGATATGGCCGATACTGGAGTTGCATAGCCTCCAACGATTCTTTTTCCATTGCCAAGAAAAGCATATTATGGCTATCCTGCAATGGTCTGTACAGACCGGCAATATTCATCTACAAGTCGATTAAGAGGGTGTCTCATAATATCTAAACGCATTACAGACCGCAAACATACATAGCAACGGCAGCAGAAGACATTTCCTCTGCTGCCGTTGCGGTATGTCAAGACGCTTATTCGAGGTCGTGTATTACCAGACCAGAGCGGAGTTTAGGCTCGAACCATGTAGTTTTAGGCGGCATGATATTGCCGGTGTCAGCTATGTTCATAAGCTGCTCCATGCTCACGGGGTAGAGAGCGAGCGCAAAAGCCATCTCTCCGCTGTCGACACGACGCTTGAGTTCGTCGAGGCCTCGGATTCCGCCGACAAAGTCTATTCGCTTGTCGGAGCGCAAATCGGTAATGCCGATTATATCTCTCAGAATTAAATCGGACGATATTGTCACGTCGAGAACTCCGATAGGGTCATTGTCGTCGTATGTGCCTGGGCGGGCCGTCAGAGAATACCAGCGGCCTTCGAGATACAAGGCGAAGTTATGCAGGGCTTCCGGACGATATGTATCGGTTCCCTTGTCGATAACCACGAAATTCTTTTCGAGACGTTCGAGAAATTCAGCTTCCGAGAGGCCGTTGAGGTCGCGCACCACACGGTTGTAGTCGATAATCTTGAGGTGCGAGGCCGGGAATGCGACGGCAAGGAAATAGTTATACTCTTCGTCGCCACGATGATTCGGATTCATCTTGGCCTTCTCGTTGCCGACAAGAGCTGCGGCAGCCGAACGATGATGGCCGTCGGCGATATAGAGATACGGTATTTTGGCGAACTCTTCGGTGATGGTCTTTATCATATCCGGGTCGGAAACCACCCAGAAGTGATGGCCGAAACCGTCGGGAGCGGTAAAATCATATTCGGGTTCACCGGCGGCAACGGTGCGGATTATATCCTCGAGCACCTTATTGTCGGGGAAAGCGAAGAAGACAGGTTCTATATTGGCGTTGTTGATACGCACATGCTTCATGCGGTCTTCTTCCTTGTCGCGACGTGTCAGTTCATGCTTCTTGATACGACCTTCCATGTAATCGTCTACGTTGGCAGCCACGACGATGCCGAACTGCGTGCGGCCGTCCATGGTCTGGGCGTAGATATAATAGTGCTCCTCATTGTCCTGAACAAGCCAGCCGTTACGGCGGAATGCGGCGAAATTATCTACCGCCTTGTCGTAGACCTCGGGGGCATGCTCATCGGTGCCGGGTGCAAAATCGATTTCCGGCTTTATGATATGATAGAGCGACTTGGGATTTCCGGCGGCCTCTTCGCGGGCTTCCTCACTGTTGAGTACGTCGTAGGGGCGCGATGCAACCTCGGTCACCATTTCGCGCGGAGGGCGTATGCCTCTGAACGGTTTTACTTTTGCCATGGGTGTTCTATGATATAGTAATAAACTTAAGGTACAACAATCAGGCGGACTTATTTCCTATCCTGCCCGCAAATATACACTTTTTATGCGAAAAAAAACGATATTGGCGCATAATTGCGGTAACAAAAGAAATTCTTGTGCATATTCCGCTAAAAATCAGCGAAACGCAACATTAAATTTGCGTAGCAGACGCAAGGGATGATACGACTCTTTGGCATAACGCAGCCCTGCGTCGCCGGCATCGTCTTCTCGGTTGATATACTTCAGCTGAGGGTGACGGCGCAGCATTTCGGCCGCAAAGAGTTTATTGATTGTCTCGCCGGCACCGGCCACATCATGATTCATCTTCTCGATGTGGACAATCAGAGTATCGCCTATTATCTCAGCTGCCGTAAAGGCCACAACAGCGCCGTCTTCACCACGGAGCACAGCTCCCTCGAAGGGATATTTACTGTAATGGCGCAGCACGTCGGCGCACTGGCGTCGCTCGTATTCGGCCATAACCTCGTCGGAGTCGGCCGGCAGAGCGGCAAAAAAGGCGTCGGCATCGGCGAGAGCTTTTCCTTCGAGAGGCTCAAGAGTCCAATGGGGGTTATCGGTCATGAAACGGTTCACATGATTGCGCTTCTTGTTGTAATGCTTTCCGGTAAGAGTGGCGAGGTCTGTGGCCGTGTAGATATAGTCGGCCCAATCGTCGAGAGGTGTCACCTCACAGCGGCCTAATGCGACAAGAGACTCAAGCTTATCATCGGGAACAGCAGAAAAAAGAGGCTCCGTGCCATAACGAGAACAATATGCCTTAACGGCCTCAACAGAATCCTTGAGCGGCAATGAGCCTATCGGCACAGCAAACGAAGGACGCCTCGAAGCGTCCTCGGACAGTCCTTTTATAAACAATGTGTCGGCAACTATACAATATTCATAGTTGAAAAAATCTATCCACATATAAATGCCGCCTATCGAATAATCGCACGAGCGGCTACACTCTCTCTGCAAAAAGGAATTAATGATAGGCAGAGATTCAAAATCTACAGGCCGGAAACACAATTCGAGCGGACGGCGCGCGGTTGCCACACTAACTTGAGGCTGATTCATAATCTTCATAATAATTGAAACTTCTGCATTAGAAACAGCTCTCCGCCCTCCATGGTTCTTGATTGCTTTCGCATCGCCGCTATAAATAGAGAGGGCGCTGCATTTTTCGTACAGCGCCCTCTCGAAAACGGTTATATTTTTTTAAGAATTATTTGACAAGAGACTGATAGACATAGCTGAAGAGACGGGGGCGTATTGACAGTTTGTTGAAAGCTGCGTTGTCGCGGGTAGGATCAACACGGTTGGTAAGGAAGATGAAAATCAGCTCCTCCTTGGGATCTACCCAGAAAACGGTGCCTGTGAAGCCGAGGTGTCCGTAGACCTCTGGCGAAGCCTCGTCGCATGTAGGCGAATATGCGGGATTCACTGTATCCGGTTTGTCGAAACCGAGACCGCGGCGGCATGTGGGGCTTTTGGCGGTTGTGAACAGCTCAACAGTAGCGGGCGAAAGCACCTGTACATCGCCATACGTGCCGCCATTGAGCCACATCTGGCATATCTTCGCAAGGTCGTCGGCATTTGCAAAGAGGCCGGCATTGCCCTGTACGCCTCCTGAAAAGTTGGCCAATTCGTCGTGCACATAGCCATGCACTTTCTGCCTGCGCAAGAACGAGTCGTACTCTGTCGGTGCAATCTCGCTCTTATCCAGGCGTTCTGCGGGGCGGTATCCGGTTCTATATGCACCGAGCGGCCCGAAAATAGTTTCCTGCACATATTCCTGGTGCGGACGGCCTGTACGGCGCTGCTCTATATCCATAAGCAGAGCGAAATTAAGACAGGAATAATTGTAGGACTTGTTCTTCCTCAGGGGGATATTGTAGATTCGGCTCATTACGGTGTCGTAGGTCGCAGGACCTGTGAAAATGCCCTTTGAGGCCTCTACCGGGAATCTGTCGCTTCTGGTGCGGCTTACTATGTCGGAGCGCATGCGTGCGCTTTTGTTGCCATATGCGTTTCGCTGGATTTTGATAGTATGCATTTTATCCGGCTTCGATGTGATGAGGCGTCCTTTATAGGTCATTTCATCGAACATCAGATCGAACATATTCATTGATGCCGGCATTCCGGTTTCGTGATACAGCAGTTCGCGGACGGTGATTTCGCGCTTCGCGGAGTCGGTAATTTCGGGTATAATGTCGCCGAGACGGTCGTCGAGGCTAATCAGTTTCTGATCATATGCCTTCATAATGCCAGGCAGAGTGCCGGTCGCTTTGGAAACCGATGCGAGGTCATAGACAGTCAGCGGCGTTACAGCTTTAGCCTCGGGTGTACATGTGATTTTGCCGAATGATTTGTCGTAGATAATATTCCCCCTGCGCGCAACCAGCACCTGGCAGCCCGGATATGCATTGGTCTTTAAACCTTCGAGCACGAGAGCGTCGATACTGTCGGTAAGAGATGCCTTGAGCCCTTCGGCAACAGGCGAGGTGAAGCCAAGTCGCGTCTTGGGCAGGTCGATACCAGCTCCCATCGGGGCCACACCGGCAATATTTACGGGAAGCCGCCCTTCAACGGCAATACCGCCGAAAAGAGCCTCTGCGGCACTTTCGCGGACTGCGGGAATATCGTCGTAGGCAAACACCATGGCAGCAAGTTTCTGAAGCGGCTCGCCGAATTTGCGGATTCTGAACGGACTTATCATGAATACGCCAACAACAGGCTTCGAGCCCGACGTAAGCTGCGCAAGAGCCTGACGGGCGGCGGCATTGTCTGAGAATATGGATGCGATGACCACATCGCCCTTTTCTATTTTAGCGACTGAAGATGCCGAGAACGCCTCGCCGGAGGTGAAGAAGTTCTCGGTCCGGGCATAGCGGGAGCATGTCGAGGCAAATTCATTGCCCTTGCCTGCGCCTATGCTCACCACAGAGAACGTACGGTCTGCCAACTTGCCGAGAGGAAGGATATTGCCTTCGTTCCGGGTGACAGTGATAGCGGCCGAGGCCAGCTTTTTCAACAGGGCGAGAGCCTCGGGGCTGTTCAGCTCGCGGGCAATAGCCGCATAGTCGGTTCCGAGAGGTTTATAGTCGTCAAGACCGAGGTAATATTTATAGCGTAGTATCCGCTTGCAACGGTCTTCGACAGTTGCAGCAGGAACTGAGCCGTCGGCCAATGCTGCCATTACGGCATTGATTGAAGAATGCACATTTTCGGGACAGAGCAGTACGTCGGCTCCCGCGAGAAGAGCCGCAACACAGTTGTTACGTCCTTTTGGATCGACCGCACCCTTCATGCCGAGGGCATCTGTATAGATAAGACCTTCGAACCCGCAATCCTTGCGGAGTAAATCTGTAGTCAGAACTTTCGAAAGCGATGCCGGAGTCTCCGACGGATCGATGGCTGGCACGATTATATGGCCGGTCATAACGCCCGAGCAGCCCGCGTCGACAAACGACCGGAAAGGAACAAGGTCGATGTCGGCAAGACGCTGACGGCTGTGGTCCACACGTGTGAGCGCCTTATGCGAATCAGTGCCGGTATCGCCATGTCCCGGAAAATGCTTGGCTACGGCCTGCACACCGGCGTCTTCCATGCCGAGGGAATATGCCACGGTAGCTTCGGCAACACGCACAGGGTCTTCACCGAATGAACGCGAACCTATGACAGGGTTTGCCGGGTTAGAATTGACATCGGCATCGGGTGCGAAATCGGCCTGAATGCCGAGCAGACGGCATTGGCGGCCAACCTCCATGCCATAGTCATAAATGAGACGTTTGTTTTTTATAGCTCCAAGGGCTATGTTTTTAGGAAAACGAGGCGTATCGGCCACACGCATAGACACACCCCATTCGCCGTCGACAGTCATCAGCACCGGAATGGTTGCCTCGGCCTGGGCCTGGTCTGCAAGAGAAACGAACTGCTCGATGTTTCCTTCCGAGAAAAGGAGTCCGCCGACACCTTCGGTCTTCACAAGCCGGGTAATGGCAGCGCTTGAGTTTACACCCTGAGTAGGCACTACCTTACAGCACATGAGCTGCGCCACACGCTGCCGTTGCGACAGCGTGGCATATACAGAGTCGGCCCAGCGTGCCGCATCGGCCTCGCGGCCTTTTTCAAGATTCGGCCGGACTGCCCCGGCATTAAGACTGCCGGCAAGCACAGCCCCGACAGCCAGACATTTCAGATAATTGTGCATGATTGATTTATGATCAAGATGTTTTTTTCTATTTTGCCGGCGCTACAGACCACCGGTTTCCACGCTCACCTTCAAGCACCTTGCCCTTGCCTTTTCCTTCGGTAAGATAGTAAAGAAGATCATCGAAAACAGCATTCGGACTTTCTTTAACGAGCGTGCCGTTGGTAAGACCACGCATATAGTCGCCTCCTTTCGAAAGATAATCGATGGTGGCCACACGATATGTCTTGCTGTCGTCGAGAGGCTTGCCTGAGATGAGAATATCGCGGGCGGCGTAATTCTCACGTCCGCCGATAGTATCATATGTCACTTTCACATTGTGGCTCACACCGTTGCCGCCGGTTTTAGCCATCACGTCGAAAACGCTGCGAAGGTCGGACCCTTTTACATCTATTACCGTCACATAATTTCTGAAAGGAAGAATATTGATTATCTGACCCTTCGAGAACTTGCCGGCAGGAAGGCCGTCGCGGAGACCGCCTTTGTTCGCAATCGAAAAATCGACACCGGAAGCAATTTCCGAACCGCGCTCGAGCACCCAATCGGAGAAGAAATTAAGCAGTTCAGGCTCGCTGTTTTTCATTTCCCTGTCGGTCTTGCCTACCCACAGAGTCATGAGCGAGTCCACCCCATGCCTGTATCTGTCGATTGTAGCCTTAAGAACAGGGTCTGTTTTACCGTCGTACCGGCTGTCAATATCTATAAGCTCATATTTCGGACGGCCGCCGAGACCGAGGCTGTCGAGATTTATCTCTATCTTGCCGAGTTTGCGGCCTGCTTTGCCGGTCTGGACAACAAGCACCTCCTCGCCGTCAAGATTTGTCAGACGGCTGCGGGCAGCGCCCTGTTCGGTCTTCGGGTCTATCACATCATGCGAGTGACCGCCTATAATCACATCTATATTGCGCGAATTCACGGCCAGCGCCGAATCGCCGACCAATGGCGCCGGATTATAACCGATATGACTAATGGCAATTACGGCATCGACACCCTCCTCTTTCTTGAGTTTCTCGGCCATAAGATTGGCCGTGGCTATTATAGGCTCGAATTTCAGTCCGTCGTAGTTGCCTTTTGTAATGATACCCTCAGGATCAAGATTGATTCCGATAAGTCCAATCTTCTTACCTCCATATTCCTTTATAGAATACGGTTTGAACATGCCTGCGAGCGGAGTGTCATCGAGATTATAGTTCGACGCCAGTTTCTCTGAATCAGACAGTTTCAGAACAGCAGCGAGCGAATCGATACCGTTGTCGAACTCGTGATTGCCGAGAATACGCTCATCGACACCAAGAATATTCTGTATTTCCTGCTCAACCTCGCCTCCATAAAGATAGAAATAGAGCGTGCCCTGGACTGCATCGCCGGCATCGACCAGCAACACATTTTTCTCTGCACCGCGAATGCTGTCGATAACAGCCTTTCGTCTCAGCACACCACCGACATTCCTGCTGTCGGGCTCAATCTGAGAATGAGTGTCGTTGGTATGGAGTATCACAAGTGTATTCGGCTGCTCGGGCTTTCTGCACGAAGTAAACGGCAAAGCCAACGATACAGCCATCAAAGCGGCCGCAGCCGCACTTATTATTTTCATGATATGTTGTTTTATTTTTTTCGATTCGACAAATTTACAAAAACTCCATCAATTAGACTCTTCTATGGGCATAATTCAGCTCTGCAGCCAGTCGAAATCATCAAAAAAACTGACGGGTTCTTTTATAGTACAAACAATTCCACCTCAAATTCTCCCTTGTCGAGACATAGGCAAGCGGCCTTGAATCCTGCCTTTTTATCATTTTTGAAAAGAAAAATATCATTATTGGGAATTGTCTGTTCTCCATCTCTCCTAATTTTGCATTTGAAAGCCACCGCTTTGATGTGCGCAGTCTCAAACCTTGACGCTGTAGAGCAAAAGCGTGGAATGGTCTTCGAAAAAGTTCGAAAATAATTTGTCAATCCCGATAAAGCTTTCAGAGCAGCACCTCTTTGGGTTTGGAATACCGATGTAACGACCGACGATATCGACCGAATGCTCGGCGATATGAAAGCGGCCGGTTTCAGAGGCGCTTTTGTGCACCCTCGTCCGGGAATGATAACCGATTATCTTTCGGACCACTGGTTCTCGCTCTATAAATACAGTGTGGAAAAAGGAAAACAGCTGGGCCTCGACATCTGGATTTACGACGAGTACTCCTATCCGAGCGGTTTTGTCGGAGGGCATGTGCCGGCTGAAATGCCCGAGTCGTACAATCAGGGCCAAGGGCTCGCTTTCGACAAATTCACTAAACTGCCTGAGTTACCGAACTCGAGAAAAAACAGGCCGAATACGACCTCGGCTCTGAAAATATCATAAAAAACCACGCCAAGGTTGCCGGCAATCGGTTCATAGTCGGAAAACGCTCTTATGGAACTGTTGTCATACCTCCCGGCACGCTTATTATAGTGAATCTTGTTCTGCGGCAGAGTTCTCTTCAGGCAATCTGAAAGCTACGACGACAGTAAAAACACAGTTTACATTTCTACCGTCGTCCAGACGGGCCGGACGCACATAATCAATCGAAGAGACAAGCCGTAGTGCTTCCTTATCCAACGCAGGATGTCTCGGTCGTACCAGACGCTTATCTGCAATTGTTCCGGTCGAGTCCACTACTATTTCAACAACAACTCTGCCTTCAGCTCTATCCGCTATGGCAGCCTGCGGATATTGCAGATTCTCCCTGATAAACCTATCGATAGAATCTACATCGGGTTTCACAGGAACCACGGCTATGTTATAGTTACCGTCACTATCTGGTTCATTGTCTCCGTCTATTTCTCCGACTACAATCTTATTTAAATCTGAAGTCTGTTCAGAAACGACAATTGCTTCTGAAACCTCGTCTTCGGGCAACTCGACCTCGCCGACTACAAGTAATTCACTGACTATGGCCGGAGAAGCTATATCTACAGCCTCAACAGTATCCGGCTCATTAAAAGCGACATCTCCTTCCAGTTCCTCTGTGAGGCAACAAGCAGTATCAGGTATAGCCTCTACAGCAGCCTCTGGAGCAGGAACAGCTGTATTCGCCCCCGTGCAGGCCGACAGCGCTGTAAGACCGGCAAGGAACACTGCTTTTCCGGCAAGACGGCGCGAGGCAAGTTGTTCTTCAAGATAGCGCACTTCGGCCTCGCAACGCGGACAAGTGCCGGCGCAGTCTCCCTTATACTGACATTCCGATGTCACATATTCGATATCGTTCGCTTCTGCTATGCGGCGTCTGATTTCCTTCAGAATCCTGCATGTCTGTTTGCCTCGTGCCATAGTTCCTCAAAATGTATCAGATTATCCTACAAATATAAGTCAAATCGGCGAAAACGACAATAACACAGCGACAAATATATCACCCGTTCCGACTCGGTTTATATAAAAAATGTTGCGGAGTCAGCCTATTTAATGAAAAGGTTGTATCTTTGTTGGTATGAAGTGTGAGAGTGAAAACATGCCGTTTTGCCGTGACGTTACCGAGCGGGTGCGACGTGCTATGCGCGGAGCATGCGTCGATATTGCGCGCGGGCCTGTAATTGTTGCCCTGAGCGGAGGCGCCGACTCTGTGGCCCTGCTCGCCGTGCTTCGTCAACTGGGGTGCGACTGCCGTGCCGCCCACTGCAACTTCCATCTGCGCGGCGAGGAATCCATGCGCGACATGCACCATGTGCAGGCGCTCTGCGCTGAACTCGGCGTAGACCTCTATATCCGCGACTTCGATGTGCCAGCACAGATGAAGGCAAGCGGCGAATCTGTCGAGATGGCCTGCCGGACGCTGCGTTACCGCTGGTTCGACGAACTGCTTGACCGTGAACGCGCTTCATATATAGCCGTCGGACATCACCGCGAAGACCGCGCCGAAACATTCATGCTCAATCTAATGCGTGGCGCAGGCCTCGAAGGCCTCACAAGCATGCGCATGGTCGAAGGAAACGTAATTCGACCCTTGCTTGACCTTTCACGAGAAGAGATCGAGAAGTATCTTGCTGCATGCGGTCTCGGCTTTGTCACAGACAGCACAAATGCCGAAAACGAATATCGGCGCAACAGTCTCCGCAACCGCGTATTTCCGCTACTTGGCGAAATTTTCGGCTCTGCCGCCATCGATTCTGTTGTAAAGACCGTCGAAAATCTCGAACGCTCGCGCATCGTCTACAGAGAGGCCATAAAAACAAAATCAGAGCTCTATTACGATGGTGTATCGGCCATTGACCTCGCGGCACTTGTCTCTATGGAAAAAGAACCGTCTCTTGTTCTTTTCGAAATACTGCGCGACAAAGGATTCAATTTCGCCCAGACAACGAAAATGGCGGAGAAGGCGACTGCCTCCGGTCTCGAATTCCGTTCCGCCGACGGCAAAACCATAGCCGAAATTTCTCATGGCAAGATATCGCTCACAGATGCAGCCCGCAGGGTCATTGCCGACCAAAGCCATATCGTAGACATCTCACGAAGCATAAACGAACCGATAGCTATCCGTATAGCTGAAAAACCGGTAGCCTTGTTCGTGCCTCCGAAAGACACCGGAGCCTTTAATGCTTTTTTTGATGCCGACATTGCTTTGTCAGGACACTGTTGGGAATTGCGACACTATCGCCGAGGCGACCGCATGATTCCATTCGGAGCAAAGCGCTCCAAGCTGATTAGCGATATTTTTGCAAACGCCAAATACAGCGCCGCCGAAAAACGCCAGGCCTGGTTTCTGACATGCGACGGTGAAATCGTATGGGCTCCCGGGCTCAAGAACTCGGCATTCGCCGCTGTCGGCCCCGAAACACGCAGATTCCTACATCTTGAATATATCATACATACTTAACATGAAAAAACCAATCATAATTTCTACAGCTATTCTCTCCGCGCTCGCCGCACAGGCTCAGAGCGGAACAATAGTCGAAACCAAGGCCTACCGATGGCACGGCGACACCATAACCCAGGGCGAATATATGGCTACCGCTCCCGGCAAGTTCGAAATAGTATCGACCTACTCGGCCCAGCCCGGCTTCGGCTTTCCCATCGACAAAAGCTGGAAACTGAAAAACGACATTTCGGCATATCCTCAGCTTGAGACGCCGAACACCCTCCACACCGCAATCTACAACATGGGGCTCGACGAAATGGTCAATGCCGTAGAACCCGACACGACCCTGCGCACAGGCAAGGAATGGGGCGGCGTATGGACCCGCGACGTCAGCTACTCGATATTGCTCTCGATGGCATATCTTCAGCCGGAGGCATCGAAGATTTCGCTCATGAAGAAAGTGAATCCTCAGGGAGTGATAATACAGGACACCGGCAGCGGCGGCGCATGGCCGGTAAGCTCCGACCGCATGATATGGGCCGTCGCCGCCTATGAGCTTTACAAAGTAACCGGCGACCGCAAGTGGCTCGAATACATATATCCGATAATCAAAAAATCGGTCGACGACGACGCCCTCACCGTTGCTTCGGCTAACGGTCTCGTAAAAGGCGAGACTTCGTTCATCGACTGGCGCGAGCAAAGCTATCCGCGCTGGATGCAGACCGCCGACATATACCAGTCGGAGGCTCTCGGCACTTCCATAGTCCACGCCCAGGCGCTTCAGGTGCTCGCCGACATTGCCGACGAACTCGGCAAAAGCAAGGAAGCAGACGACTATGCAGCACGGGCCGAAGCTATCCGCAAGGCTGTGAACGACCATTTGTGGCTCGACGACAAAGGATACTATGCCATGTACACCTACGGCCGCACAGCTCCGATTCTGAATCCACGCGCCGAAACCCTCGGCGAGTCACTCGCCATATTATATAATGTAGCCTCGCCTGAACGCGCGCGCGCCATAACCGAAAACAACCCCACAACACCTTTTGGCGCTGCAATCTTCTTCCCCCAGATTGCCGACATACCCCCATACCACAACAACTCTCTCTGGCCCTGGGTGGGAGCATACTGGGCCATGGCAAATGCAAAGGCTCAGAACGAAGCCGGCACTCTCGAAGCAATCGGAGCCGTTTTCCGTCCGGCAGCCTTGTTCGCTACCAATAAGGAAAATTTCGTGCTCGACAACGGCGATATTGCCACACAGCTCAACTCGTCGAACATGCTCTGGTGTCTGGCCGGAAATATTGCCATAACTCACAAAATTCTGTTCGGTATCCGATTCGAGAAAAACGGACTTGCTTTCGAGCCCTTCGTGCCCAAGGCTTTGGCAGCGGAACGCACCCTGACCTGCTTCAAATACCGGAGAGCCACGCTCGACATCACCGTCAAAGGCTATGGTAGCCAAATCAAGTCGTTCACCCTTAACGGCAAGGAACACAAGCCTTTCATTCCGGCCGACATCAAAGGCAATAACAAGATAGTGATAACGATGGCCGACAACGATATCGCCCCGCTCAAGGTCAACAGAACCAAAAACATAAAGGCACCTCTTACACCTATTACATGGTTCGAAGGCAACACCTTGTGCTGGAACCCCATCGAATACATAGGCAAATATATCGTCCTGCGCAACGGCAAGCCCGTGGCAGAAACCCGCACCACCACTTTCGAAGCTGCCGAACCGGGCGAATATCAGGTAATCGGAGTATCCGGCGACGGTGTGCAGTCGTTTGCCTCCGAGCCCCGTTCGAACCGCAATAGAATTGTGGCTGAAATGCCTGGCGAAGTTGCCGATGCTGTATCGTCCGAAATATCATACAACCCCGAAACACGCATAAGCGGCTACCATGGCGCCGGCTTCCGCGAAATAGACCGAAGCAGCGCGCCCCTCAACATACCCGTCAACATACCGGCCGACGGCACCTATGCCCTCTCTCTGCGCTATGCCAACGGCAATGGCCCCGTCAACACCCAGAACAAATGCACCATACGCACAATCAGCGTCGATGGAAACCGCGCCGGTATTGTCGTAATGCCTCATCGCGGTGTCAGAAACTGGGACGACTGGGGCTACTCTAACATTCTCACTCTCCCCCTCTCCGCAGGACGTCATACGATAACTATCGACTTTCGCCCGGAGAACAACAATATGAATATCAACACCAACCATGCACTGATTGATGAAATAGTGCTCGAAAAGCTATGAACCATCGACAGTCATTACTTGTTCTAATTTCATGAAAGACAAAGATATAGCCATGACACTGATTGACCTCGGCGAAGTCGACGGCGCAAGCGCCATCAACCGCCGCGCTCTCCGACGGCTCACCCGCGAGCCTATCAGTGTGGATATGAACGTAAAAGTCGTGCCCGACACCGACCGCTCTCTTCTCAGCATACTCGTATCGTGCTCATACCGTGCCGTCATTGGCCTTATACGCGAACGACTGCTCGTATGCACGGCTGTGGCAACCTTCGAGGTCGAAGACCTTGCTTCTCACATAGAGGAAAACGGGCAGGACAAACTTCTGCCCACACCACTGATGATGAACATGCTCGGCATCGCCGTAGGCGCTCTCCGCGGCATCGTTGCCGTAAAGACTGCCGGAACACCGCTAAGACGGCGCCCTATGCCGATAATCGACCTCAACACACTCATGCGCCGCCTGTCCGGGCCAAGATAGACATATCCTACTGAAAACAGCAAAAAGCCGCATTAGCGGCTTTTGCTGTTTTACAACATATTTTCCTATGATTCACAGCCTCTTAAGCCACTTTCAGCACCATAATAGCCAATAAAAGCAATTTATGATGCACACCGATAGCTATTTTCTACAAATATTTGCTTATATTTGCGGTATTGGTGACAAGTCTATTTTTTTTAACTTGAGCTAAAAATTTTCCGTCGGAGTTATAGAACCGATGGACATGCTAATAAAAAATCTGTGCCGCAATGGAAAAACGATTACTATATATAAGAACCATTCTAATACTATTAATGCTGTTTTTTGTTGGAGCTGAATCGCTAAATGCACAACGACAAAAAAACAACATCTTTCTTTTCGATTGTACAGGCTCAATGCAGACAAACGGTCTGTGGAATCCCGCAAAAGATGCTCTCGATGCCACTATTGCCACTCAGACAAACATAGACGGTTCACAGTTCTCGGTAATTCCTTTCGGCGACAGCCCTTATGGCGTCATATCGTTCGATTCCGACGGCTATCTTTCTCAAAAAAAGAATATCAATGATACTTTTGAAAAATATATTGCCAGTTCGAAATATACCCGCATTTCCGATGTGCTTCAGGAAGGTTTTACTAAAGTAAATCCGCATCGCGACAATCGAATATATCTTCTTACCGATGGTCTTCCCAATCAAGGCGACACACCCGAAAAGGTCGCCCGGACTATAACCGCCTGGTGTGCCAATCATAAAAACACACGTTTTTTCTATGTCGCACTGAAAAATGATGTAATTAATCCTGTGATAAAGCAGGCTATCGACAATTGCCACGATGCTTTTATTGTGCAGTGCCAAAACCGTGTGATTCCACAGATTGCCGATATTTCAGCCCACGTCTATACCAATATAGAAGAACTGGACACCGATAAATCGATAGAATTCAGTCTTCCCGGAGAATATGGACTTTCCATATCAGAGAGTGATTCATTATTCAGCACCGAAATTGTAGACAGCCGTGCTTTAGGCGGTAAAATCAATCTTAAATTCCGCCCCGGACAGGGCTACGATATAGCCCGACTTCACGAAACAATGCAAGGCGGAGAATATGAATTTACTGTCGATATATCGTGCTCCGATTCGCGCTACTTCATAGCAAACCCGACACTTACCGTCCATGTTTCCGACAAGATGCTGTCGGAACTTGTGATATCCGACGGTCTCAATCAATTGAATGCCGATGAGGTGGAGTGGCACGACTCCTTTTTATGGTCGCCGGCTGCCCCCGAACGCAAAATAGAATGGAATCTTGCCCCGATATTCAAGAACGAACTCCAGCGCACGGCATTGAAACTTAAATTTGTTCAGCGAGAAGGCGAAGCTGCCGATTTTGAAGCGTGGCTGAATGGAGAGCCTCTACCGATTGGCAGCACTTTCGATGTTATACCCGGCTCTGCATATGTGCTTAGTGTGCAATTCAACCACAAAGCCACTACTGGAGAACGCTATTTCAACCTTATTCCGGTAGAAATCAACGCCATCGACATGATAAACAATGAGCCGGCCGATTCGTACGAAGGGACATCGTTGCATACATCGTATGCTGTGAAATGGAATCCTCTCAAAACATTCCTTTTCTGGCTTGGCGTCGTACTCCTTTGCGCATTGCTGATATGGCTTATTGTACTTAAGCGAATATTGTTCCCGAAAATAAAGGTTGGACGTATCGAATTTACCGGCCCTGACACCTACTATGTGTCAAAACGCCTCAAAGATGCCAGAAAAGTAGTATTTACATCCAAGAAACAGTCGCAAAACATAATATCGCGCATATTTACAGGCGAGATTCGCTTTGTACGCGCCGAACATTTCGAGCCTGAGATTATCGTCGAGCCATTCGGTCGCGGCAAGAAAGTGAAAATATATTCTGTGTCTACAGGTATATCCGGCTGGGATATCTACCCTTCGACATCATTCGCACCCTACGAAAAAGGAAAAGCTGTAAAACGTAGCGACAACACCAAGACTGAATTTGAATTAAGCTAAAATCTCTCATTATCAAGATATGGCAAAACTAAGAAGAACCCTTTTGATAGGGTTGGGCGGTACCGGCATAAAGTCGATACTCGATGCAAAAAAGATGTTCTATGAGAACTACGGTCAGATACCTCCGATGATCGGATTTCTCGGAATTGATACTGATGCTCCCGGCTTACGTAATTCATTTGTTACAGCAGCCGACGGTACCATAATTTCTCTTAATCAATCGGAGCAGCTATGCATTTCGGTATCTAATCCGGCTCAAATATACCTCAACAATATCAATTCAGGACTTTTCGACTGGATGCCGGATAGTAATGTATCGGGCTTGTCGGCTCTTTCAATAGGAGCCGGTCAAATGCGCAGCAACGGACGTTTCGCCATCACAGTAAATGAAAATTCCGTACAGCAGATTATAAATCACAAAATTACGGAAGTAAACAACGCCCGTATAATAGATAATTCCAACTACGATCTTCTCGGAAAAGACACCGAGGTCCACATGGTATTTTCTCTTGGCGGTGGCACTGGCAGCGGCACATTCATCAACATCGCTTACCTTATCAAGCGCATGTTCCCCGGCATAAAGCTTTCCGGATATGCTGTACTTTCCGACGTGTTCCGTCTTATGGTCACAGGCGTCATGTCTTCTCGAGTAAAACCCAATGGCAAGGGCGCGCTGATAGACCTCGATTATCTTGCACATCTCACACCGGCATCCGAACCAATAAATGTGAAGTGGTTTCATACGGTCGATAAAGTCAACAGCCGCGCTTTCGATGCACTGTATCTCGTTGACAATTCGAATGAGAATAACGATATGTTCGACCGCGTAGACCCGCTCTGCCAAATGATTGCCCTCGCTATCGTAACATCGGTAGGCGAGCTTGGCGTGGCTCTCGATTCTGTGAGCGACAACGTGAGCAAACTTATTGCCGACGGAAGCATGGACATTCGGAATAAAAAGGCCTGGGTGGCAGGTTTCGGATGCGCCGAAATAGTATTCGACGGCGAACGCCTTGCCAATATCTACGCTCGCAAAGCCTCTATACAACTGGTAAACAAGATGCTCAACGGCGGTTGCGACGACCCTGCCATCATAGCCAACAACTGGTTCGACAACACCAAGATTCGCGAAAATCAGAATAAGGACGATGTAATCGATTACTTCATGGCGCCCACTCCCGAGCATGTGCTGACAGAAATCGACAGTCCCGACAATCCTCTTCCCGAGTGCCAGCAGTATATAGCCAACCGAGCCATGCCGAGCAATACGAAGCTCGAGGAAAAACAAAGTGCGCTCCAGACTCGCGTCGAAGAGTCGCTTTCGCGCCTCTTGAAGGAGCAGGCCGACAGAGAATGCGGCATTTTCCTCTGTAGCCAGATTCTTCTTACAATCCTAAATCAGATTGAACTCTGCGATACTGAGATGAAGAATGAAAAGGAAGACTTCGAAGCTCAGTTACCACGTCTGGAATCGTCGATGAAAACTGCCTGCAGCGAACTTGCCGACTGCATGGACACATTTTTCAAACTCCGTCGCAGAGACTATGAAGCCGAGGTCGTGAATCAGACCATGAAACTTGCTGTGGCTCGCCGCGAAATCGCTCGCCGCAAGATGGCCAGTGAATTCTATAGCTGGCTTCGCGAGCGTATCAACAAGTCGATAGAACGGGTAGACATTATAATGTCGAATCTTCAGACTCTCCGCAACGAAAGCAACGTCGAGATACAGAAACTCGTTCGCAATGCCGCCGATGCCAACTTCTTCCAATTTGAACTATCGGCCAACTATGCCGAAAAAATTTCATGCCCGCTGTCAGATATCGTTTTTAACGATTTCACAGGCTTCATGCAGTCTGAAGGTGGCATAGCCTCCATCTCCGGCATGTCTTCAAAGCAGACCGAGGAAATCATAATGCGTTTCGTGCGTACTCTCCCGAAGGTCAAGAAATATAGTGCAATGACCGTCGACGATGCCATGGACGAACTCAGCGAAGACGAGCTCAAGTCGCTAATTAACAAAGCAGTGAAGAAATCGTTACCTCTGCTGCCATATACCTTCCGCGGTTTCGATGCCGACCTTCGCGAACGCCCCGTAGAATGTTACTACATAGGTGTGGCAAGCAAAGGCCGCTCTCGCCTGGTAAAAGACAACTTTTTCCAGAACCTGGTATCGGGCGCAAAAGACGTCCAGTTCTCCGAAATCGGCCTGAACAACCGTGTGATTATTTACCGTCAGCTCGGTGTGATTCCTGCATTTGCTGTCAAATCGCTCGACAACTACAATACCGAATACGAAAAGTGGGAAACTGACAAACCCAACGGCTCGCACTGGGACAAGAATATGTGCACTCGTATGACCAAGGAGCGCTACAGCCTGTTCCCCAAAAATACCGGAAATCCGCGTCTCCTTGAAATCTGGGTTTCTATTGTGGTCTACGGTCTGATGAAATACGATGCCGAAAGCGGACAGTATCGCATAAAGAGCCGTGGTCTCGGTGGAAAGGCACTTCGCGGCTGGCTTGTAGATATGGGCAAATCTCGTGCCGATGCGTTCTGCTTCCTCGAAGACAATATCGATATTCTTGAAGAAGAAATAAACCGCGAAATCAAGGAAATGGACATACCCGGCCCTGACAATCAGCTTCGTAAACTGTCGGAGCAGGCTGTAAAAGCTTGCGAAGACGGCACATATCTCGAAACCGTGTCAAAAAGTCCCATCCCAATGAAAACCATAGAGCTTTATCCGGCTGAAATGGATATCATCGAAAAGGAAATAGCTTTTATTCTTGATAATTACAAATGAATTCGACAGTCTCTGTCTGGACTTCATCGCTGACATCAAAAGCTGAATCGGAGGTCGCACGCATTGTTCGTGAGGCCCCCGGTGCAGCTTCCGTCTATGACCATATAGCAGCTTCCGGTCTGACTGAGTCCGAACTTACTATTAGACTGACCGAGGCTTTCAACAAACTGGTGAAAATGACAATGTCAGACACCACTCTACATGTGGTCGGCATTGTTCCACTCTCCAATGATGCAGCAGACTTACAGATAAAAACTCTTGCCAAGGCCTGTGCCGGAGTACGACACGACATAACACTCCACGTCATTGGCCTGCGTTCGGGTATTTGCCGTTTGTTCGGAATCGCAGAGACTTCCGAGAGTCTTGCGACAGAGCAGAAAAACATTGACGAACTCAAGGCTTCCAGCGCCGACAGCCATCTTTCAATATCATTTTCGCTTATCGACGATTATGTAGCCAACGGAGCACCGGTAAGGTTCACAATCAATAGTTTCGCCCATTACCTCGCTGTCTTCCAGCTCACACTGGCAAAAGACTACTATGCCGTTCTATCGCCGTCCATGCTGGCATCACATCGCGGTCAGAACATATCAATCGGTCTTTCCACTCTCAAATTCGACCGCACCGCGACTGCTCGCCAGCTCTTAGGTTTAGGCTTCCTGTCGGCTCTTGATAATGTAGGAATTAATCGGCGTGAGGTAGACGCCCAGAAGGCCTCTCATGCAGCCGAACAATTTCTCTCAGGAATCTCAGATCGCTATCCGATTCTTTTCAGAGAACAGATCCGCCCGCTCTATAAAGACAAAGGTTTCGAAGAGGGACGTGTTGTGGCCATGGCTTCGGATATTCTTGATGCCGATATTTCGGACTTACGCGATTCAATTCTGTCGCTACTGCATTCAGATTCGATGTCTCTGCCTGAAAAAGAAGCGGTATTGTCGCAGATTCTCGGTCGTGACAACGAGAATATCCGTGGCGTCCACTACGAACAGGAGACAACCATTATCGATGATGCCTGCACCGAACCTATCGACATCTTCATAAACGCATTCAACGACTATTGCCCTGATTCACATCTGCTGCCAATACGTTCCGATTTCGAAGCTCTTAAACTATACGACTTCAATCTGTCGACTCTCGAGATGGAGGAAAGCCCACAAAATAAAAAGGCGCTCAATCCTCTGTCCGACTTAAAGAAACTAAAACGCAGCATCCTCAATACCACTGCCTATATCCGAAACAAGACAGAAGAGCTCAGCGACTTGCAAAAGGCCAACGACCGCCGCGAGAATGTCGTAGAGATACGAAAAAAGTGGTCGAGACCGCCGGGAAATCCTGATACAGTTATCTTTAAAGAACAACCTCTTGACGACAAATATATACCGACAGCAGGTCTCGAAAGGAAAAAATCGGTCGATCTCCGTAAATTTTTCTCGCCCGTACGCGATCAGCTGAAACTGGGCTCGTGCACATCGTTTGCAGTAACGGGAATGTACGAAGCCATGATGAACATCCGTAATTTTTCGGGCGACAATGTAATGAGTCCGGCATACTTGTACTACTACTCGAATGTTTGCACAGGCCGGCCAGAAGGTGGCAGCAACTTTTACGAGCAACTTGAAGTGCTCGGAAAGCGCGGAGTATGCCAAGAATACATGTATCCCTATAAGCCGGACGATACCTCTGAGGCTCCGACAGAAGCGGCCGAAGCAGAAGCAGCAAAACATAGAGTATTGAGCGCCAAGCAGATTATGCTTGTAGACACAGCCGATAAAAAGGCAACCATCGATAAGAACCACGAACTTCTGACAAGTGCATTGTCCGAAGGCTTCCCTGTGGGAATATCGCTCAGAATATTCGATGTATTCGGTAAGGACGGTTCGTTCATACTTCACCCTGACGATTGTCCTGAAAAGACCGATATAGGCTTTCATGCAATGGTTATTGCCGGATATTCCGAAGAGAATGACATCTATATAGTCCGCAACTCATGGGGCGAAGACTTTGGAGACAATGGCTATTGCTATATACCGTCTGTTTATATCGATGACCCTGACTATCTTTCTTTTGCCTGTATTATCACAGAAACTACGGACTCTGTAGCTTCTAATTCGGCTGAGATTCCGCCGCTTATTGCCGAATTCGCGGCTACTGAATCTGAAATTCAGGCTGCAGCCATACGAAATGTGATAAGCAAGACAAAAGTGGAGCTGAACTGCAACATAAGAATCTACAAAGAGTATTATAAATACTATCAGAGGCTTATCCAGCAACTTGCTATCCCAAAAGTACAGGAAGACATCAGAAAGGCTGCTCAAACAGCCTCCACGCTGCATTACATTGAACTCGACAAAGAGCGCGAAAAGTTAGAAAGCTCATTCGTAGCCAAACTCAAAGAATATAAAAAGGCTATGAGATATGTGATAGCGTGGTTGCTGCTGGCGGCTGTAATCTCCGGTCTTCTGTACTATGTGATACGCGAAAACGTTGTCGGCATTACAGCTCTTGTATTCAGTATCCTTGGTGCCTTTGCCTGGGCTGGATATAAATGGAATGTACGTCGTCGCCGACGCGAACTGCAGGAAGAACTCGACCATATTGCCACAAGAGTAGCGCGTAAGTCGGAAGAACTTCTTGAGATGCAGATAAAGTTCCACGTCGCAGGGATGTGGCTGAGTCGTTTCCACCACCTGTCACGCGATCTTGGCACAGTCTACGACCGACTCGTAAGCTATAACAGCACACTCTGCGGCTGGCGACAATTCTATTCTAACAGTGTAGACACGCTCGAAGAACCAGATGGTCCTATGTTCCGTATTTTAGACCCCACAAAACTTCTTCAGTCATTCTTCGATGCCAACAAGACATGGATAGTAGGAAAAATCGACCTGATGAAAGTATTCGACGAATATCAGGTATCGGCCGACAATCTGGAAAAATCGCATGAGACGCTTCGCAAGTCCGTGGGCAGTGCTACTACGGCATTGATGGCCGATTTCGACATTACTGAGTTCCTTACCGGGGCTGACTATCCATACCTGTCACCGGTAAATCTACAAGAAGAAATAGCACAGATGCTTGCAGTCGGACAGCCCACACATAAAAATACGGCCGTAGAAGTGGCAACGCCAATGCGCTTGCTTATGGCATGTGTGGATTCCGACAGGAAAACTCGCTGGCTGTCGACAATAACACCTTATTTCCCTTTGCAGCCAATGCATCTTGATTCCAACGACAAGCTGTCTTTAACTCTGCTGACCTTGCACCCGTTGCCGGTCTAAAAAGTATTAAGAGGTCGTACATTTGCACCATTAAATGTACGACCTCTAATAAATAAATTGCAGGATAGCTATTTTCTACAAAAATTTTGTATATTTGCGGTATCGGCGTCTCGCGCCGGGCAACCAATACCTAAATTACATTATAATTATGGCAAAAGTTTATGGAGCGGTGACCATCGACGGGCAAAGATGCAAGGGTTGCGACCTTTGCGTGGTCGCATGTCCGACCGATGTTCTCCTTCTGCAGCCCAAAGAAGTCAATGACCGGGGCTACCACTATGCCTTCGCCGCAAATCCAGAAGCCTGCATTGGCTGTGCGGCATGCGCCACAGTTTGTCCTGATGCCTGCATCGAAGTCTATCGTGTAGTGGATCGCGGCGAGTAATTAACCCTTTGAAAACCGAAAATCTATAATGGAAGAAGAAGTAAGACTGATGAAGGGAAACGAGGCCATTGCCCACGCCGCTATCCGCTACGGCGCCGACGGCTATTTCGGCTATCCCATCACCCCTCAGTCGGAAGTACTGGAAACACTGGCCGAACTTCGCCCCTGGGAAACAACCGGTATGGTAGTTCTGCAGGCAGAAAGCGAAGTGGCCGCTATCAATATGGTTTACGGCGGAGCCTCTACGGGCAAAGCCGTGATGACATCGTCGTCGTCGCCTGGCGTGAGCCTCAAGCAGGAGGGCATTTCCTATCTTGCCGCCTCCGAGCTTCCGGCGCTCATCGTCAATGTAATGCGCGGCGGCCCCGGCCTCGGCACTATCCAGCCCTCACAGGCCGACTATTTTCAGGCCACCAAAGGCGGTGGCCACGGCGACTATCATCTCATCATTCTCTCGCCGGCCACGGTGCAGGAAATGACCGATTTCGTAGCGCTCGGCTTTGATCTCGCATTCAAATACCGCACCCCGGCCATGATTCTCGCCGACGGCATTGTCGGCCAGATGATGGAAAAAGTAGTTCTCCCCCCCCAGCGTCCGCGCCGCACTGAGGAAGAGCTTCGCGCCCAGTGCCCCTGGGCTGCCTGCGGCAAAGGCGACCGCAAGAACCGCAATGTTGTCACATCGCTCGAAATGGACAGCACAAAAATGGAACAGAACAATCTGCGGTTCCAGGAAACCTATCGTCTGATTGAAGAGAACGAGGTGCGCTGCCAGGAATACTATACCGACGATGCCGAGTATCTGATTGTAGCTTTCGGCACCGTTGCCCGAATATGCCTCAAAGCCATCGAAGAAGCACGCGAGAAAGGAATCAAAGTCGGACTGCTGCGTCCAATCACCCTCTGGCCTTTCCCAAAAAAGAACATCGGCAAATTGTCGAAACAGGTCAAGGGCATTCTCACCGTCGAACTCAACGCCGGCCAGATGGTAGAAGACGTGCAGCTTGCGGCTGAATGCCGCGTGCCGGTGCACCACTTCGGCCGCATGGGCGGTATGATTCCCAACCCCACCGAAATTCTCGAAGCACTTGTAACCAAGCTGAGCATAGCACAATGACACGCGAAGAAATAATCCGTCCCGAAAACAAGGTCTATGCTCGCCCCGAGCTGCTGACCGATAATGTGACCCACTACTGCCCGGGATGCAGCCATGGCGTGGTTCACAAGATTATAGCCGAACTTCTGGCTGAAATGAATGTAGCCGACAAGACCATCGGCATCGCACCTGTAGGCTGCGCCGTATTTGCCTACAACTACATCGATGTAGACTGGATTGAAGCCGCCCACGGCCGTGCGCCCGCAGTAGCCACCGCCGCAAGCCGACTGAATCCCGACAGCCTCGTATTCACATATCAGGGCGACGGCGACTTGTCGGCCATCGGCACCGCCGAAACCATACACGCCTGCAACCGCGGCGAAAATATTGCCATCATCTTCATCAACAATGCCATCTACGGCATGACCGGAGGACAGATGGCTCCCACTACCCTCCTCGGCATGAAGACCGCGACAACACCTTACGGCCGTACAGCCGAACTCAACGGCTATCCTCTGGCAATAACCAATCTGCTGGCGCAGCTCGACGGCACATGCTATGTTACCCGTCAGGCCGTACACACAGCCGCCGCTGTCCGCAAGACCAAAGCCGCAATTAAAAAAGCCTTCCAGAACTCTATGGCTAAAAAAGGCACATCGGTTATCGAAATCGTGTCTACATGCAACTCCGGCTGGAAGATGACACCGGCACAGAGCAACGACTGGATGGCCGAGCACATGTTCGAAAAATACCCGCTGGGCGACCTTAAAAACGAATAACGCTATGAAAGAAGAAATATTGATAGCCGGATTCGGCGGCCAGGGCGTGCTTTCGATGGGCAAGATTCTTGCCTACGCCGGCCTGATGGACAATCTCGAAGTGACATGGATGCCATCGTACGGACCTGAGCAGCGCGGCGGAACGGCAAATGTAACCGTCATACTGAGCGATACTGCAATCAGTTCGCCCGTACTCGACACATTCGATACCGTCGTTGCCCTCAACCAACAGAGTCTCGACAAATTCGAAAACAAGGTTAAAGCCGGTGGCACTCTCATATATGATCCTTCAGGAATTCACCATCTGCCTACCCGTACAGATATCTCGGTCGTGCCTGTCGACGCCATGCAGGCATCTATCGAACTCAAGAATTCCAAGACCTACAACATGATTCTGCTCGGAGCACTCCTTAAACTACGTCCTATAGTAGGCACCGATGCCGTGCTTCGCGGTCTCAAGAAGACGCTCCCCGAACGCCACCACCACCTCCTGCCCCTCAACGAGCAGGCCCTCCTCAAAGGCATGTCGCTTGTCTAACATTTATTTTGATTCATAATACCTATAATGCTAAGACCCGGCCGATTGGCCGGGTCTTCGTCTATAAAGCATTACAGTCGGTTCTGAGCCTTCGTTGCGGAACGCTGCCCACAAGGTCCGTGGTGACCGGCCTGGCACTGCCCGCGTTTACCACTGCGGTCGTGTCTGCCATTCTTTTTGTCGAACTTGCCGCCTTTGTTGAGATAACTGTTTTCGAGGAATTTCACATACTGCTCGGGAGTAAGGATTTCCTTGATTTTGGCAAGCTGTCCGGCCCGGGCGGCGCAGACACCGTCTCTCTTCGCTTTTCTGGCTTCCTGACGCTGTTTGGCCTGAGCCTCGCGGTTAGCCTTGCATTCTGCCTTGAGGGCATCAAGCTTGGTCTGCTGCTCAGCGGAGAGATTGAGCCCTTCGAAGGGGTTTGGTGCTTCAGGACCACGGCAGACATTCCGGTCTTTAGCTCGGCTTTCTTTTTTCGAGCCCTCGTTGTTTCCGGGCTGCTGAGCGAAGGCGGTAGTACTTGCGAGGGCGCAAAGGCCGAGGACTGCTACGATTATTTTCTTGTTCATAAGATTGTTATGTTTTAGATTGTAAATAGATTATTTCTGTCGCTTTTCGATATATCAGACCCGCAGAACACAGCAAGGTTTAAGCCAAATTCATTTTTAACTTTCATTTAGAAAAAGAACCCTGCCCGGCCGGTTATGACTCCGGCAAGGCAGGGCTATTGAAAATCGGCTGCTAAAAACCGATGTATGCGTCAATTAGAGTTCTACAATCCTGTACTTCTGCGAACCGAGACCAAGTTGTTCGGAGTAGTCGAGAATATGAGTTCCATGGCGTGAGTTGATACGCTCCATCACAGCATCTTTACCGGGGTCGTTGGAATTGGCAACCATATCAACACATGCACGGTCGAGAGCCACAGGATCAAGCGACGCAAGTATTCCGAGGTCGCCCATCGAGGGAGGTGCGGCATTGCCGTCGCAGTCGCAGTCTACAGAAATATTGTTGGCTACGTTTATAAACAATATATTGTCGCCGGCATGGTCGAACACAGCCTTGCAGGCCTCTCCCATAGATTCGAGAAAATCGTCCTGCGCAGCAATGTTGCTCCATATAGAATCGACATCGCTAGTTTTTCCAGCACTATGTATATAACTCTTGCCGGCAGACGAAGCGATACCTATCGCCACATTCTTGAGAGCTCCGCCGAAACCGCCCATGGCATGACCCTTGAAGTGCGACAGCACTACCGTGAAATCATAGCCGGGATAGCTTTTGCCTACTATATCATATTTGATATGTTTGCCACCTTCCAGCGGAAGGATAGTATCGCCCTCGGCATCCATTATATCTACTTCGGCGATAGCTGTATATCCATGCTCTTCGGCTGTCTTGCGGTGGGCCTCGGTGGTATTGCGGTTGCCGGCATAGGCGGTGTTGCATTCTACAAGAGTACCACCGACTTCATCGATAAGAGGCTTGATAAGAGCCGGCTCCAACTGATGTGATTTTTTCGATTCTCCGGTTGATATTTTCACGGCCACCTTGCCCTCTGACTTGCGGCCCAGTGCATTATAGATTCTCACAAGATTCTCGGGCGTAATATCCTTGATGTAATATACGGTCGACACAGCCGCAGTATCGACATCGGCGGCATCAGCAGCCTGTGCTGCCTCGGTCCTGGCGCCGCAGCTGCTGAGAAGTAGCCCGGCGGCCATAATTGCAAAAATTTGCTTTTTCATAATACATTATAGACTTTATGGATTTATCATAAACTGATTCTGACGCCACCCATGGCCGTGAAACCGGGCATGGGATAGCCGCGGTTGATGGTATAGCGGGCGTCTGTTATGTTCTCGAGCCGGGTGAAAAGCTCTGCATGACGGCAGACCTTGAATGTAGCCTTCAGATTGAGCAGCGCATAGTTCTGATGCTTCATACCGTCGGCCACATAAAGACTGCCTACACCCTGAAGGTCGGCGCAGATATTGAACCATTTGAGAGCCTGCCATTCGGCACCGAGCCAGTACTGGTTTTTCGGAGCACCGGTGAGATTGCGCAGCGAGGTGTGCAGATAGCTATATGTGGCATGCAGACTGAGATTCTGCAACGGTCGGCTGCTCAGGCTGATTTCTATGCCCTTGTTGATGAATGTACCCGTATTCTCATTCTTCATGTCTACGGTCTGAATCATGTTCGAGCCGCGACTGTAATAAGCCGTAAGCTCGGCCGACAAAAAATGGCTGAAGCGCTTTTCGACAGACAGCTCATAGTTCCACAAGCGCTCGGGCCGGAGGTCGGGATTAGCCATCCGATAGAGATACAGCTCCCGGAACGATGGATTTCGGTAGCCCATTGCGGCCGAGCCCTTGACGGTGACATCGCCGGGAGTATTTACGGCCACTCCGGCCTGAGGCACCCAGCGTGTGCCGAACATATCGCTGTTTGCCATGCGCAGTCCGGCGCTGACAGTAAGCACCCGGCTGAAAAACGCCTGCGAAGCAGTGACATACGGAGAATATTCAAGCACATATTTACGGCCTATAGTGCCCATTGCACCAGGCGTATGCGCGGTGCTGCCGCTCATAGGTATCTTGCCCGAGTAACGGCTGAAGTCGAAGCCCGCCGTTATGGCAGTACCCTCCCTTGGAGTAAAATTCTGATAAGCCATCACACCGAACCTGTCGTCCACGCTGTGGAAATGACGCGGATCGTCGACGTAGTGATTGCCGTAGCTGTAATATACTCTGACCGTTCCCCCGGTATTGCCATAAGTGTTTGTAATGGCCGCAGAGGCCTCACCACGAAGCACGTCCTGCGTGTAGACTGCCGTAGACGCCGGATCGGAAAGCGTCGGATAAATCGGGTCATCTGCATTGAATTTCATCACAGTATAGTCTGCCTGGGCCTTCCACGTCGCAGAGAAATCATATGCGAGTTTGGCATAGGCGCCGCCCTGCCTGAAATCGAAGCCCTCGACATTGCCGTCGGTACGGTCATAGGAAAGCGAAACAAGCGACGACATGCGTCCGTAGCGCGCAGTGCCTGTAAGACTCGTCTGCCACGTATTGTATGAACCATATTGTGTGGTAAGGTCGGCATGAAAACCGTCGGCCTTAGCTCCGCGCGTTATCACATTGATAGTACCTGCCATAGCGTTGGAGCCATATAATACCGACGCAGGACCTCGAAGCACCTCGACGCGCTCTACATACTCCTTGCTGTAGAAATCGCCTATATGATGCGAATAAATACCTGCGAACTGAGGCTGGCCATCCATCATCATCAGCACGGCACTTGCGCGGTCTCCGCCCACTCCTCTCATCTTTATATGTCCGGCGCCGTTGCCCGAAACTCCATAGCCGAAAATGCCTCTCTCGGTCACAAAGAGGCTCGGCACACGGCCTTTGAGCGCAGTCAGCAGCTGCGGGCTGCCCGAAGCCTCAAGCTCAGCGCGGTCAATCACAGAGACCGTATATGGCAACAGACGGGCCTCCACAGCCTTATTTGAGCCTGTAACCACAATTTCCTCGAGGGCTTCGACACTATTGTCTTCAGAAGCAGTCTGCGCTGCCGCCACAGACCCGACGGCGACTGCCAACATGAGTATAAATGCTTTTTCCATATTCGGTTGCAAAGATACGACAATACCCCGTAATATATTAACCTATATTACGGTTATGCTTACCTTTTTCACTCTCCCCCCAGAACTGATATCAGAAAAGGACTCCGATTTTTACCCCCGCAGAACTGAGACTTTGAAAATGATGGACCATCTCGGCGCCGACTACATTCCTGCGCTCTCTGAAAGTATAGCCGATGATGAGATGCGAAGAGAATTTAGCACCCCGGGCAAGGTTGATGCCAAGACCAGTGGCACCATAAAGACCGGTCTGCTGGTGATTATGCTCAAGATAGTTGAGAGAAGTGCCAAGCTTCAAATCCCAGAAAAGCAAGGAAGGCCTGTTGCGGAAATTTGTGCGGAAATTCACATAAATAGGGTAAGAGCGGCATGAGTTGCTGACCATAATATCGGCTTCGGCACCGATACCGAGAAATTTTATCCAGCCACGGCTCATGCCGAATACTGCATTGAAGTCGATAGTACTCATATCGCTGCCGCTCAAATCAATCGAAGCACCGGCGTCGGCGCCCCATACAAACCTCGTCACAGGCTTTTCGGCATAAGAAGCAGCGGCGGCAGCCAGCAAGGTCAGCAATGCAAAGACAAACCGTTTCATGCTTTCCGGAATGTCATGGACGACCAGTTGTCGGTTTCGTCGGCTGCAATAAACTCAAAACCTGCATTTCGGGCGGCCTCGGCAACTATTTCGCGGTCTGAAACATAAAATCCGCTTACCACAAGAACGCCTCCGTGCCGTGTCGCGGCCGCATATCGGCCAATATCGGCCGTAATTACATTGCGGTTGATATTGGCGAGGAAAAAATCGGCCTCATAACCGACCGAGGCAAGTGCAGTCGCGTCGCCGCCAATTATCTTCACAGCATCAGGGCCGGCAAGATTCAGCGCCACATTATCGCGTGCATTGGCCTCGGCAAAGGCATCGATTTCGATTCCGGTGACCGGGCGTGCGCCGAGCATAGCAGCCAGAATAGCAAGGATACCGGAGCCGGTGCCCATGTCTATCACTGATTTACCCTCGACTCCGGCCGCAAGAAGCGCTCTCATCATAAGCGATGTTGTGGCATGATGGCCGGTGCCGAAAGCCATATTGGGGTCTATCGTTATATCGTATTTCGCTGCCGGAATATCGGTGTGGAAACTGCTGTGTACAGCCACTATGCCCTCTACGAGAATAGGACGGAAATAATTTTTCTCCCATTCGGCGTTCCAGTCGCGGCCTTCCACAAATTCGGCCTCGAAAGTGGCTTCGGCAAACGGCTTCAGCTCTTCGAGGGCTTCGGCCACAGCCTCGGGAGAATAAAGAGGCGCCGGCACAAAAGCCGTAAGGCCCTCGCCGGGGCAATCTTCGCGGGGCACAAACGACTCGAAACCAATAGGAGCAAGAAGGTCGGCGGCCAAATCGCAGAAATCGGCTGAAGCCGGCGAAATACCGATTTCAACCTTATAATAATCATTCATCGTAGGCTTGTTCATTGCATAGACGTATTTGTTTCGCAAAGGTAAGCTATTTTCGGAAATTTTCACTAATTTTGCACACGTCAAAAAAACGCATCAGTCCTTACACAAGCATGACCGGCGAAAAGCATAAACAAGATTTTGCGCTGCAGAAACTCACCGAGTATCTCGCACGCACCGGTCGTCGCAACACTCCCGAACGGCTCGAAATACTCGAAGCGGCACGTTCGCTCGTCACAGGCTTCTCTGTCGAAGAGCTTGCCAACGCCGTTGCGGCGCGCGGAGTGAGAGTATCGCTCGCCACAGTCTACAACGCCGTAGAGCTGTTTGTCGCCGCAGGCATCCTTGCCCGCTACTTCGGTAGCCGCGGAGCCCTCTTCGAGATTCTGCCCGCAAACCGCCATCACCTTGTGTGCCTCAGCTGCGGCAAAACCAAAGCCGTAAAGGACCAGTCGTTTTCCGAAGTGCTCCGCGCGCGCCACTATTCGGCGTTCACCGCATCTTATTTCGAGATGACAGTATATGGCGTATGCTCGGCCTGCGCCAGAAAAGCCAAGAAAACCAACATCAACACCCGCATAAAAAAATGAAAGCCGATCTTCTTTTAGGCCTCCAGTGGGGCGACGAAGGCAAAGGCAAAATCGTCGATGTCCTCGCCCCCGCTTATAATATTGTCGCACGCTTTCAGGGCGGCCCCAACGCAGGCCACACCCTCGAATTCGACGGCCACAAGCACGTGCTCCGTTCAATCCCCTCGGGCGTCTTTGCAAAAGGTGCAATCACCAATGTGATTGGCAACGGCGTTGTGCTCGACCCCGTGCTGTTCCGCGGCGAAGCCGAACAGCTCGAAGCTGACGGCGTAGACCTCCACGCCATTCTCAAAATCTCGAAAAAGGCACATCTCATCATGCCCACACACCGCCTGCTCGATGCAGCCGGCGAACGCGCAATGGGCAGCGGTAAGATAGGCACCACCGGCAAAGGCATCGGCCCTACATATACCGATAAAATATCGCGTCATGGCCTCCGCGTCGGCGACACCCTCCGCGACGATTTCAAAACCCGCTACGAAGCCGCCCGCGACGCACACCTGCGCCGCCTCGAAGGCATGGGCGCCGAAATCGACAAAGAAAAACTGGCAGACGCAGAAAACGAATGGTTCGCCGCCATCGACTATATCCGCACTTTCGGCCTCACCGACACCGAACACTATATCAACAAAGCCCTCAACGACGAAAAGAGCGTGCTCTGCGAAGGCGCTCAGGGCACTATGCTCGACGTTGACTTCGGTTCATACCCCTTTGTGACATCAAGCAACACCGTAGCCGCAGGCGCCTGCACAGGTCTCGGCATCGCCCCCGGCCGCATAGGCAAGGTCTACGGTATCTTCAAGGCATACTGCACACGCGTAGGCAGCGGTCCTTTCCCCACCGAACTTTTCGACGAGACAGGCGCAACCATACGCAACATCGGCCATGAATACGGCGCTGTGACAGGCCGCGAACGCCGCTGCGGCTGGCTCGACCTCGTCGCTCTCCGCTATGCCGTGATGATAAACGGCGCCACACATCTCATCATGATGAAGAGCGACGTCCTCGACGGCTTCGACACCATCAAGGTCGCCACTGCATACCGTATGCCCGACGGCACCGTCACCTCCGACTTCCCCTACTCCGTCGGCGACAATGCCGAAGGCGCAGGCATAGCCGAACCTATCTACGACGAGCTCCCCGGCTGGAAAACCGACCTCTCCAAGGCCCGCGCAGAAGAGGAACTTCCCGAAGCTTTCCGCAACTACGTAGCCTACATCGAAAAACAGGTAGGCGTACCCGTAGCCGTAATCTCAGTAGGCCCCGACCGCGAAGAAACCATCATCAGAAGTCTCTGATATTATTCTAAACAAAACTTGACGGCGGGCTTCGACAAAAAGCCCGCCGTTTTACTACCATGAAAAAAATAGCATTTTTATTAGCAGTCATAATAGGCCTATCCGCCAGTTCAAGAGACTTCCGCTTCGGAGCCGATGTCGGTCTGGACCTATCAAAGGCCTCGAACACTAAAGGCGGAACATATCCGGCCTATCACGTCGCTTTTGTCGGAGAATACGACTTCAAATCGGCAACAGAAGGACTTTTTTTAGCTGCAAAGATAGGCCTGAACGCCAAAAGTTGGTCACACGACTTCAGACTTATATCACAGCCGGCTAAAAGGATATCACACCCGCACTACATTCAGGTGCCGGTAACTATCGGGTATCGCCTGCCTCTAAACGACATTGCATCTTTGCGCATTGAAGCCGGTCCATATTTTTCGGCAGGCCTGTTCGGCAACTCGAAAGTGAACCTCTACAACGGCATGGCAAAACCATACAAAAACAGCGAAGAAAACTGTTTTGGAAAAGATGGTCTCTACAATCGCTTCGACACCGGCATTAGCGCCGGCATTGGCGTCACTCTGTTCGGGCACTGGGAGATAGGCATAAACACGAACATACAGCTCAACAAATTCGACTCCGCCGAAAACAGATCGAACCGCACCTTCGGCCTCTGCACAGGCTTCCTATTCTGACCGCACGACCAAGACACAGACAGCGGGTTTGCGGAAGCGAGGGATTTTTTGTAATTTTGCTGCAAATTTCCGGAAATGAAAAATATTCGCAACTTCTGCATAATCGCACATATAGACCACGGCAAGTCCACTCTTGCCGACCGCCTGCTTGAATACACCAACACTGTATCCGCCAAAGATATGGAGGCCCAGGTGCTCGACGACATGGACCTCGAGCGCGAACGAGGCATCACAATCAAGAGCCACGCCATACAGATGGATTACGAGCTAAACGGCGAAAAATATGTGCTCAACCTTATCGACACCCCGGGACACGTCGACTTCTCCTATGAGGTGTCGCGCTCTATCGCCGCATGCGAAGGAGCCCTCCTCATCGTCGACGGCTCGCAAGGCATTCAGGCCCAGACCATTTCGAACCTATATATGGCCATCGACAATGACCTGGAGATAATCCCTGTCATAAACAAGGTAGACCTCGATTCGGCCAAGCCCGAAGAGGTCGAAGACCAGATTGTAGACCTCCTGGGCTGTAAACGCGAGGAAATAATCCGAGCCAGCGGCAAAACCGGCTTAGGCGTACCCGAGATTCTTCAGGCCATCGTAGAGCGTATCCCCGCTCCCGTGGGCGACCCCTCGGCACCGCTCCAGGCCCTTATCTTCGACTCTGTCTTCAATCCCTTCCGTGGCATCATCGCTTATTTCAAAATACAGAACGGTTCTATCCGCAAGAACGATTTCGTAAAGTTTGTGGCGACCGGCAAGGAATACCACGCCGACGAAATCGGTATCCTCCGCCTCGACATGCAGCCACGCGCCGAACTCTCGGCCGGCAACGTAGGCTATATCATATCGGGCATAAAGAGCAGCAAGGAAGTCAAGGTGGGCGATACAATCACCCACGTTGAGCGCCCCTGCACCGAGGCCATCGACGGCTTCGAGGAAGTCAAGCCCATGGTCTTCGCCGGCGTCTACCCCATTGAGACCGAAGACTTCGAAAACCTGCGCACATCGCTCGAGAAACTACAGCTCAACGACGCCTCGCTGACGTTCACGCCTGAATCGTCGGCCGCCCTCGGTTTCGGTTTCCGCTGCGGCTTCCTCGGCCTGCTCCACATGGAGATTGTGCAGGAACGACTGGGCCGCGAATTCGACATGGACGTCATCACCACCGTGCCCAACGTTAGCTACAAAGTCTTCGACAAACGCGGCGACATGGTAGAGGTACACAACCCGTCCGGTCTGCCCGACGCCACTCTCATAGACCATATCGAAGAGCCTTATATCCGCGCTTCTGTCATCACGACAGCCGACTTCATAGGTCCTATCATGACCCTATGCCTCGGCAAGCGCGGCGAGCTCGTCAAGCAGGAATACATATCGGGCAACCGCATGGAGCTGACTTTCGACATGCCTCTGGGCGAAATCGTGATAGATTTCTATGATAAGCTCAAGAGCATATCGAAGGGCTATGCATCGTTCGACTACCATATCCACGACTACCGCGAGAGCAAGCTCGTCAAACTCGACATTCTGCTCAACGGCGAGAGCGTCGACGCCCTTTCGACCCTCACACACGTAGACAACGCCGTGACATTCGGCCGCCGTATGTGCGAGAAACTCAAAGAGCTCATTCCGCGCCAGCAGTTCGACATCGCCATCCAGGCTGCTATCGGCGCCAAAATCATCGCACGCGAAACCATCAAGGCCGTGCGCAAGGACGTGACTGCCAAGTGCTACGGCGGCGACATTTCGCGTAAGCGCAAACTGCTCGAAAAACAGAAACAGGGCAAGAAGCGCATGAAGCAGATTGGCCGCGTGGAAGTGCCCCAGAAAGCATTCCTCGCCGTCCTCAAACTCGATTGATGGGCATACCCGAAAAATTCCGCGGACATCTGGCTCTTCTGGGAGCAAATGTCTGCTGGGGTCTTATGGCTCCGGTCGCCAAACTTGTCATGGCGGCCGGCATCATCACCCCACTCGTGCTTACCGACTGCCGTATCTTCGGCGCCGCAATCCTCTTCTGGCTGCTGTCGCTCTGCGGCAAACGCGAGCACGTGCCTGCCGGCGACATACTGCGCCTCGCCGGAGCCGGAATGCTCGGCATTCTATTCAACCAAGGCTGCTATATCTTCGGCGTAGGCTATACCTCGCCCGGCGAAGCCTCCATCATCACCACCACGATGCCGATGTGGGTCATGGTGCTGGCAAGGATTATCCTCAAAGCGCCGATTACGGCTGGAAAGGCCATAGGCATTATCCTCGGAGCCATAGGCGCATTCACCCTTGTGTACTCGTCGCTCGGCTCGTCGCTGCGAGGCAACAATCCCCTCCTCGGCGACATGCTTGTGCTCACGGCGCAAATGTCGTACGCGCTGTACCTCACTCTCTACAAGAACTTTCTGAAGAAATACTCGCTGGTGACGCTGATGAAATGGATGTTCACCTTCGCCGCCATAGCCATACTCCCCTTCTCGGCTAAAAGCATCGCCGCCACCGACTGGAGCGCACTCACCCCGGCAGTAGCCGCCGGCGTGGGCTACGTAGTATTCATGGGTACATTCGTGGCATATATCTGCATGATGACAGGACAGAAGGCCCTGATGCCGACAGTAGTAGGCATGTACAACTACTTCCAGCCCATCGTTGCCACCTGCGTCGGCCTCGCCCTCGGTCTCGACGTTTTCACACCCCTCAAAGCCCTTGCCGTAATTCTGATATTCGCCGGAGTCTACCTCGTATCAATCTCAAATAAAACCCATGCCAAATAAAAGGCAAGCGCCACACGACATGGCAACTTTTTTTCAGTCGTAGAAAATAAAAGCCGGAGGCCGGGCCGACTCGTTTCATACCGTCCATTTTGCAATGCGATAAATGAGTCAACGCCAGTCTCCGGCGGTCTGATTATGCAACCTTACAAATACATCTTGCGAATTTACAACTGAACCGTAAAAAAACCGCAAAAGGCGATAATCAGATGTAGTGAAAAACATTCGGCCCGGTCCTAAACCTATTTTACTCCCTCTCAGAGGGGTTTTGCCTATGTAATTAAGTCCAACCCGGGCCGAATGTAGAATGTCTGATTAGAACGAGTCGTTCTGAGTCAGGTTGGGATTGTTGTTCACTTCCTTCTGCGGGAAAGGCAGCCATTCACGTCCGGGAACAAAGTTAAGACGGTGTTTCTCGCTGTAGGATTTCACATATTCGGTATATTCGGCATCAGAACCGAGACCCCAGCGGCGAAGGTCGAAGAAACGGTCATACTCGAACATCAACTCTTTGCCGCGCTCTTTCTGCAGACGGCGCATGAACGATTTCTTGTCCTTGAGGCAGTCTTTATGCACGCTCTGAGCCAGGGGGTAGAGGTTTACGCGCTCGCGAACCATATCGACATACTTGGCGGCGTCTTTCAGAGGTGCTCCGGTCTCGGCAAGACACTCGGCATAGCTCAGGAGGACGTCGGCATAGCGGAGTATGCGCACGTTGATGGCATTGGGGTTGGTAGCGGCCTTAGCATTCAAATAGTAGTCCGTGCAATACTTGCGGCACCAGCACTGCTTTTTCCAGAGGTCGTCGCGCCAGTTTGTGATCTGGCCGTCGCCGGGATAGAGAACCTCTCCGGGGAAGTCCTTCCAGAGGTCGGGATATACGATATTGTCGCGCAGACGGACGTCGTAGCCACCGTCGCGGGTCTTCTCGTCCTTATACATTGCCACAGTCCAGTCGGGTACAAAATAGTCACCGAATCCTACGGGCGAGGCCGACATGAAGCGTTCGCGCCAATTGCCGAAGTTGCAGTCGGCACCATCATTTCCTATCATACCCCAGAAACCACCGATTTTGTTGGGACTCTCGTCTGAGTTCTGTGTCTCGAAGATAGATTCGGTGTTGTTTTCCGAATCATGGCGGAAGTTGTCGCGATATTTTGCAACAAGCTGATATTTCCCTGAGTCTATTACTTTTTTGAAGCAATCTTTTGCCGACGCAAAATCGTGAGTATTCATGTAGAGTTTACCGAGGAAGCAGAGAGCATGATACTTGTTCACACGACCCACTTCCGAATAAGAATCAGGAAGATTGGCAACGGCATATTTTAAGTCTTCTTCAACAAATTTGCAGTTAGCCTCGAAAGTAGATTCTGCTGGTTGGTCGGAAGGTGCCGAAATCCAGTCTACCAGAGGTGCTTTCTTGTAGAGCATGGTCAGGTAGTAGTAGTGCATGCCACGGAGAGCGCGGGCCTGGGCGAGGACATCGGTTTTCTTGTCTTCGCTGCTCCATTCGATTTCATCGGCGTGGATTATCACCTGATTGGCGCGGAAGATAGCCTGATAGAGAAGATTATATGTATAGAGATTCCAGCGCTGATCGTAGTTTGTATAGTTCAGATTGATGAGCGACTTGAGTTCGTTGTCGGGCGAATCAGAGGTAAATTCATCCGACTGACCCGAACACATATATGCGTTAAGATTGGTATAGAAACTATTGTACAGAGCATGATATGCCCCTGTAAGACCGCTTTCTACTCCGGCCTGGGTATTCCATGCCACTTCGGCGGTGAGTTTATTTGGGTCGCTGAGTTCGAGCAAAGATTCGTTGCACGAAGTAATTGCAAGTGCTGCGGTGCCGACAACTGCGGCAACTGATATGGTCTTTATATATTTTATCATTGTTGAATTAGATTAGAAATCAATATTAACACCGAACACCCACGATTTGGGTGATGGATAAGCGCTCATGTCTACACCGGGAAGGAAGATATTATTGCTGTTGAAATCGGGGTCAAAGCCTTTATATTTGGAAATGGTGATGAGGTTCTGGCCTGTCACAGATACTTTCACATTTTCCACATATCCCTTAAGGAATTTAGGCTTCCAGTTATAGGCAAGCGAGATAGAGCTGAATCGGAAGAACGAAGCGTCCTCAAGCCAGCGGTCGCACCACAAGTGGCTGTTGCGCTCGTCGCCGTAGATAGGACGAGGGTTCTTCGAACCCATGTTTGTAGGACTCCAATAGTCATACCCGGCATATGCGCCCTTGCAGTCGTTGATACCTTCCATATATCGACGTGTATCATTGTAGGCGTACTGACCAAACTTTCCGTAACCAACCACACCGAAATCGAAATTCTTCCATGAGAGTTGCACATTGAGACCGAGTTCGAGTTTTGGCCATGGGCTACGGTCATCTATGGTAGTAGCGTCGCCCGATGTAATCTGTCCGTCGTCGTTGGTATCGACATAGCGTATATCGCCCGGACCGGCATCGGGTTGAATCACCTGACCTTTGGAGTTCTTGTGAGCCAGAACTTCGTCCATGCTCTGGAAGATACCGTCGGTCTTCACGAGATAGAATTTACCGACAGACTGACCAACGCGGGTTACGGTATATGTGCCGTACTGGTTGCCGTCGAACTGCTCGGCCTTACCGTATCCGAACTTGAGCAGTTTGTTGTCGGAGTGGTTCATATTGAGGCTAACAGAATATGAGAAACCGTTTTCAAGTCGGTCGCGCCATGTGGCAGTAAGTTCGAAGCCCTTATTTTCGATCGAAGCGGCGTTCACCACGGGGCTACCGCCTGCATTACCCGTCGAACCGAGGATAGGCAGACCTGTAAGCACGTCGTGAGATGTCGATATATAGTATTCAGCGGTAACAGAAAGGCGGTTGTTGAGGAAACTGAGATCTACACCGAAGTTTTTCTGCTCCATGGTTTCCCACGAAAGGTCGGAATTGGAGAGCGAAGCTACAGTCTGACCTATTGTCGTACCCTTTCCGTCGCCGTTGAATAGATATTGGGCGGTACTGAGCATATACATCTGGTAGTCATAGTAGCCTATATTCTGGCTGCCGAGTTTACCCCAGTTGGCGCGGATTTTAAGGTCATTAATCCAGCCTGCCTTGAAGAATTTTTCCTGACTGATACGCCAGCCAACAGACGCGGAAGGAAATGTGCCCCATTTGTAGCCCTTTCCGAAACGTGATGTTCCGTCGATACGACCGGTGATACTCAAAAGATAGCGACCATCGTAATCGTAATTGACTCGACCGAGGTAAGATATAAGAGCTGCTTCATACATACTGCCCGAGGCGGTCGCGCCGGCAGTTCCGGCATTCACGGTATGAAGCCAGCCAGCTCCGGGAATTTCAATAAGATTCTGCTTGGAGGCTTCGGCATTTTTTACGCGAGTCTTCTGATATGTCTGACCCACAACGGCATCGACGTTGTGCCCTCCGAACTTTTTGTTGAACGAAAGAGTATTCTCAATCAAATAGTTATAGCGTCGATTCCATGTAGTAGTAGCAGAGTTCGGACCGTCGGCTTTATTCAGGCCTGTGCCGTAGCCCTTGGTCCATGAGTCGCGGCTCGAATCCATGATGTCGGCACCGAGATTGATTTTATATTTCAGGAAGTCGAAAATGGTGAGTTCAGCCCAGGCGTTCGCTCGGATAGTGACGAATTCAGTCTTGGTATCACCATTATCAACGGCTGCAAATGGATTATAGGCCAGAGTCCTGGCTCGAGTCTGGTCTCCGCGGCCATAACCATGGGTCGTACCGAGGGGGCCGTCATCATAGATAGGTACCGTAGGGATAAGTTCGACAATGTCCTGAATTACACCGCCGCCCATGATACTGCTTGCATTCCTGAGCTTGGTACGCGACACTGCAATGTTCTCTCCCGCACGCACACGCCCGAGAGTTCCCTGACTATTGATACGCGCCGTAAGGCGTTCCATACCTCGGCCGGGGGTTGTTGCACTGTTGCCCATATAGTTGAGCGACGCACGATAGGTTCCGTGCTTTGAGCCGCCCGACATACTGAAGTCGTATGTCTGCATGACACCGGTCTTAAACCATTCGCCCTGCCAGTCGGTGTCGTATTCGCGGTGGTCGAAACGCTCGGTCACGCCCTGCACACCGATGGCGATGGCGTTGTCGACAGCGACATCGTAGAGAGCCTTCCACTCGGCGGCGCGTGCCATCTTGAGCTTGGGAAGATTCTGGATTGCAACCTGCGACATGAAGCCGAACTTGGTGCGGCCATCCTTACCACCCTTGGTGGTGATGATGATCACACCGTTGGCTGCACGCGAACCGTAGATGGCGGCTGCGGAAGCGTCCTTGAGTACCTGAATGGTTTCGATGTCGTTGATGTTGAAGTGAATGTCGTTGGAGGTAGGCACCCCGTCAATTACATAGAGGGGGTCGTTGTTGGTGAGGTTGCCTACACCGCGGATCTGAATCTGGGGAAGCGAGCCGATTTCACCGCCCGTACGCACGCTCACGCCGGCAGCGGCGCCGAGGAGCATTTCGCCTACAGAGGTGTTGGTGCGCTGGCTGTAGTCTTCCGGTTTCACAACCGAAACAGCGCCCGTAAGGTCGGCTTTCTTGACTGTACCATAACCGATGGCAACCACTTCGTCGAGCTGGATGCCCGATTCCTTCATCGTCACGTTCACTACGCTGCGGTTCTGCACAGGAACCTCGACCGTAGCGAGGCCGACGTATGAGAATACGAGGGTTCCGTTGCCGGGAGCATTGATTTCATATTTACCGTCGATGTCGGTGGTATTGGCCACCTTTGTGTCTTTCAGCACCACGGAGGCTCCGATTACCGGTTCGCCGTCTTCTGTGGAGACAAGGCCGGTCACTTTCTGTGCCATTGCAGGCAGAGCGGCAAAGACCGCCAGCATCACAATGAAGGCCTTGAAGAATGCCGGAATTCGTCCGGACAGATTCTGTCGATTGGTCATTTTCATGGTTGATTAATTAAAATACTTAATAACAGCTGTTTATGATTGATTTATTGGTTTATCCAAGTGTGAGCGAGGGCTATACCGTCTCATCGACGGCATAGACACGGATAATAAACATTTCGGTGGTAATCCGGGCGTTCCCGAGTATTGTTGTCCGCCTGAACCTAACCTATGGAACTATCAGGGCGGACAACAATAACCAAGAAACTACAGATTATTTAGCGTCGGAGATGACGGGCCAGCCGTCTTCCCACTTGATTTCGCGGAGGAAGAGTTTGCTGGCTCCGCGGCGGCTTTTATCGTAGGCATGGGCTATGAAATACCACTTGCCGTCTATTTCGTAGACACTGCAGTGACCGACACCGCTGTATGCGGGGCTTTCGCCTACAATAATCTCGCCGCCACATTCGGTCATTGGCCTGCCGTCTTTGCCGACATAAGGCCCGGCGACCTTGCGGCTGCGCCCCACGGCAGTCTTATAGTTACTGCTCAAGCCTTTGCAGCAATAGTCGTAGCTCACGAAGAGATAGTACCAGCCGTCGTGACAGGCGATGAACGGTGCTTCGATGGCATTGGTGTTGGCAGTCTCGTTGCCGTGCGCTACTTTGTCGGCCGGACGTCGACGGGCTATGGTAACTGGAGCTCCGACAGGAGTTTTCATATCTTTGTCGAGCTGAACGAGCTGAATTCCATCCCAGAACGAACCGAAAGTCATCCAGGGTGTACCCTTTTCATCGATGATAATGTTGGGGTCGATGGCGTTCCAGTCGTTTACACCGGGCTGAGAGCGGATTACGGCCCCAAGGTCCTCCCACTTATAGTCGGGGCTGTTCGGGTTGAGGGTCTTGTTGGTAGCCACACCTATGACCGAGATATTTTTATAGAAGGTCGAGCAGCTGTAGTAAAGATACCATCGGTCGCCGACCTTGATGATGTCGGGAGCCCAGGTATGTCCGCCATACGATGGCACGAACTCTACGGGCCAGGTGGGAGTCGGGTCGAGCGGTGCTTTCTCCTGCTTCCATGTCTTGAGGTCGGTCGACGACATCATGCCGATGCCGAAACCGGTGGTAAACATATAGTACACACCGTCTTCCTTGGCCATTACAGGGTCGTGAACATCGGGGTTCGCGGCATCGAACTCGAAATGAGGACGACGAGGCATAGGCTTCGAGAGCGTACGCTGCAGGAAGTTTGCAATGCCACCGGTGGCCTGCTCGTGGTGGGCGGAATTGGAGAATCCGTGGTCACCGCCGGGCACGACCTGCTTCTCGCACTTTTCGTAGATTTCGGCAGCCTTGTCGGCACCGGCAGCCACGAAGTCGCGGTCGCCATAGACGATGAACACATCGCCCTTGTAGGCCGGAATCGAGTCGAACACATTCACTCCGTTGATTTTCTCATAGTAAACACGGCCAAGCTTCATACCCATGAGTTCCTGGGGGCGACCGCCGTCGGCGTCGAAACGCTTGAGCATCATCGGAGCGGTGTCGGGGATAGTGAGGGCGGGATATACGAGAACGAGCGATTTAAAAAGGTTGGGATTTGCCGCGCTCGTGAGAGCTGCCACGAGACCACCCTGGCTGCAGCCGACGAGCGCCATGCGGGTCGAATCGACAAAATCCCATGTCCTGGCGGCTGCCACGATATCCTCGATATTTGCTTTTTCGGTGAAGACGGTCATTTCGGTGGTTACGCCGTCGCTCTTGCTGTGATTGCCACCGCCGCAGAAGTCGAAGATGTAGCTTGCCACACCGCGCATAGCCATGGTTTCGGCGAAGGGCTGGGGTTCGCGGTATGTACCGTTGTAGCCGTGAGCCATGATGGCGAGGGGCTTGCGGGCATCGCCACCGGTGGGGATATAGACACGGCCTCTGATGGTCTTGCCGTCGCGGGCTTTCACGTCGATTTCCTTGATGGTGAAGGGAATGTTCTCATCGGGGAAGTTCTTGGCCTTCATGGTGTAGTCGGGGAAGTCGCGGAGACGGTTGCGGAGGAACACGTCGAGATCGGCGCGCTTGTCCTTGAACTGCCAGCCGAGCCATGCCCGGGCCATGCGGGAGAAAGAGCCGCCGAAAGGCTCATGGTAAGTGCCTCCATGACCTATGCGGAGGTGATTGGCGAAAGCCACAGGCACATGATTGATGCGGTCGTAGTCGAGCTGCGCGTTCTCATAGGCGATATCGCCTTCGCCGCCGATGATATAGAGAATCGGACAGTGGAGATTGCGGAGCGACTCGCCGGAAGCTTCCGACATACTGATGTCGCCCATGCCGGAGTTGAACATTATGCATGTCTTCACTCGGGGGTCACCGCAGTTGGCCAGCAGCTGGGCGCCGCCGCAGCTCATGCCGCCGAGGCCTACATATTCGAGGTCGATGCCTTTATAGTAGGGGCTCGAAGAGTCTTTGACAACGCGCTCCGCCCAGTCGATGGCGCGGGGCATGTCCTCGTTGGGCGACTTGTGGAGCTCGCGGTCGGAGATGCTGTCCTGCATCTCGCCGAGGGCCACTACGAGGTAGCCGTAGGAGGCAAGGTCGCTGAGCATGCGCTCGTGGGGGAGCGATGTGTCGTTGCAGCCGCCGTTGGCGAACACGAAGAGCGGAAGCGGGCCTTCGCCTTTCACTGCGGCCTTGTAGTCGGCCGGACGGTAGACCACATAGCCGGGCAGTGTCGGCTCGCTGATGGCCTCGGACTTGTAGGGGCCGCTGCCGCCGTCGTCGAGGACCTTGCGTGTCGGAGCAGCCGAAAGGTTCAGGAACAGCGCCGAAAGAATTGTAAATAAGAATAGTCTCTTCATTATTTGGTCTTGATATATGACTTGTTATCGAATACCATCGTGGGGCATGTGGTGTCGTTGTAAGGCTCCCACTTGGGAAGCCCCTTGGTGTTGGGGTTGCCGTTGCGGATAAAGGCAATCCATGCCGAGCTCATCTTGTCGGCGAGCTCGTATGCCTCTTTGGTCGCGCCGGTCATTTCGGGCTGAAGCTCGATGTTGTTGAACATGAAGGGAAGTTCCATGCCGTGGCATGCGCCGAGGGTGTTGCCTTCGGGCTTCCAGTTGAAGAGGTAGAGATATGCGTCGGCTGTGCCCTGAGCGGCTTTGTTGCGGGCCTGGTTGATGGCGCCGTCGCGGAACATTGTGTCTTCCTTGCCGTTGAGGAAATCGAACTCGTTGAAGTTCCAGCCAATCATCATGGGCACTTCAGCGCTTACTTCGGGTGCACCGTTCTCAAAACCCGGAGCAACGATGTGCTTGCCGTCGAGCACCGGACCCATCATGCCTCTTCTCACGTCCTTGCCCTGGGCCTTGAGTGTCATGTTGACAGCGTTCATGCTCTTGTTGACGGCAGCAACGAGCTCCTTGTAGGGAACAGCGTTAAGACCCTCTACATCGTCGGCCTTGAGACCGAGCTCGTTCAGGAGAGCCTTGCCGTAGAGCTCGGCATACTCGTTCACATTCTGGCGGGCGAAAGAACCGCTCTGCACGATTGCGCGGTGAAACAGGCCTTTGGCCGCGGGCATCATCATGACGGTGGAAACCTTGCCGCCGCCACCACTTTGGCCGCCGATGGTCACGCAGTCGGGGTCGCCGCCGAAGTTGGCTATATTATCGTGAACCCATTCGAGGGATTTAACGAGGTCCTGCATGCCGAGGTTGGCGGAATCGGAATAACGGCCACCGAGACCCGACATGTCGAAATAACCGAGAGTATTTAGGCGGTGGTTTACAGTCACGACAACAATATCGCCCTTTTCGGCGAGGGCGCGGCCTTCGTAGCAGGGAAGGTCATGGCCGGAGCCGGTCGCGAAGCCTCCGCCGTGGAACCACACGAATACCGGACGTTTCTTACCGTCGTCGAGACCCTTGGTCCATACGTTGAGCACGAGGCATTTTTCCTCGTCCATCGGCTCCATCACGAACTGGAAGCCGAAATCGTTGTCGCTCTGAGGATTTCCCTTGAAATCGAGGGTCTGACCCTGGGGTGCCTTGGGACCATACACGCGGCATTTGAGCACGCCCTCGTGCGATTCGGGCTTCTGGGGCGGCATGAAACGCTCGGCATGAGCGTAGGGTATACCCTTGAATGTGTAGACATCGCCGTCGCGATAGCCCTGGATTTTACCATAGACGGTATTGGCGGTCGTGGACTCGTCGGACACGAGCGGACCGACCGTGCGGGCCTCGGCACACATCATGGCAGAGGCGCAAAGTGCGATTGCTAATGCGGATTTGATTGTTTTCATGGCTTAGCGTGTGCTCTTCACACGAAGGATGGTAAATGAATTAGGTTTGAAGGTATATTTGAATTCTTTTCCGAAGCCATCGAAGGTAGTTTCTACCGGAACGATTTTTTCGGGGTTGTCCATCGAGTTTTCATCGGTCTTGGAGGCTGAGCTGAGTGTGATTACTGTACCCTGGGGTGCGACTTCCTTGGCCTTGAGGGCGATAGTGGGAGTATAATCCTGATCGGTTGAGTTCACGACCTTGATTACGGTCTCGCCGGTGGCTTCGTCGTAGCCGGCTGCGGTATAGTGGCCTGTGGGAGCGGAAGCTACCTGGCGGAACACTTCGTCGCCGTCGAGGTCTACGGTCACCATGTTGTTCTTGCCGAGGTCTACCTTCACTTTATACCATTTATCCTTGTCGAGCTGCAGGCTGCCACCGCCGGGGTTGCTGTCGGCATTGGCGCCGCCGCTGGTCGAGCGGCTCATGGATATAATCTTTCTGTCGCCTACGTTGCGGGGAAGATTGATGATGAAATAGTCTTCGAGACCATTGTCAGCACCGAAAATGAGCGACGGACCGAGGATAGCCTTGCGCGGGCTGCGATCGGGGTCGAAATGAGGAGCGGGAACTTCGCGCTCTACGAGGCGGATATCGAATTCGAGCGAGCCACCGTCGAGATTGAGGTCCTTGAGCATGTTGGTGACGGTAGAGCCGTTGAAGCGGCTGCGCGATTTCTTTTTTGTGGTTACAAGGTCGGTGGCGTTTACGTTTTCGGCGATTACTTTGCCGTTGGCGTCGCGAACGGTGATGTTGCGCACCATGTCGCCAATATTATTGCCGAGGAAGCCGACTCCACCTGCCGTGAGAACGCGCTGAGGCTCTTCGTTGTTGATTTCGACATTGTAGGTCGGGCGGTTATTGGCATACATCTGCTGCACATAGTACGATGCACGGCCCATGGTCTTTTCATTGTCATACCAGATGAGGTTGGTGGGCCAGTCGCGGCGGTTCACGTTCTCGAAGAGAGGCGCATAGGAAGCCATCTTCACGAGGTCGGAGTTGCGTTCAACACCGGTGAGGAATGCAGCTTCTGCAAGAGCGGCATTGAGGTTGGCTTCTGTGATGACTGCATATTCGCCGATATAAACGTCGTATTTACCGCGCTCCATATCGTCGAAAAGACGGTCGTTTTCATAGAAGAAACCGGGGTTCACATACCAGTGGGGGTCAATCATATCGGCCTTTTCAAGCTTTTCGCGGCTGGGCGAGAGCTGAAGGGTGGAAATGAAGGTGATGTCGGGATATTTCTCCTTGAGAATGCGGTAGAAATAGTTGTAGCGCTGTGCATAGTGGTCGCCGACCTGCTCGTTGCCGAGCTCTACATACTTGAGATTGAAGGGCTCGGGGTGACCTGCGGCGGCGCGCATGGCGCCCCAGGGGTTGCTCACGGGAGCGGTGGCATAGTCGATGGCATCGATGATGTCCTGGAGGAAAGGCTCGTAGTCTTCGGTCCAGTCGCCGTTGCGCACGGAGCAGGATAGACCTACATTGGCAACGAACATGCCGGCTGCGCCCACGTCCTCGCAGAACTGGAGGAATTCATGATAACCCATGCCCCAGGTGCTGTGGTAGTTCCAGAGAATCCACTCGCTGTGGCGCTTCATCGGGTCGCCTATTGTCTCTTTCCACTTCACGCGGTTCTCAAGGGTTGCACCTTCCACGATACAACCGCCCGGCCAGCGGATAAAGCCGGGCTTGAGGTCGGCTATCTTCTGAGCCACATCGGCACGGAGACCGTTCTTGCGGCCCTTGAATGTATTCTGCGGGAAGAGCGATACATAATCGACATACACCTTGCCGGTCTTGCCGAAAACAAGCTGAAGGTTAGCCTTGTAGTCGGTAGCTTTGGCTGTGAGTTCGCCTGTAAACTCCTTCCAGCCGCTGCCTTTGACAACATCGAAAGTAGCTTTTGCAAGTTCCTTGCCTTTTTCGGATACGACACGGGCGGTGACGGGGCCGGTATAGTCCACGGGATTAAGATAGAACCGAAGGTCGTACTTGTCTTTGCCGATAATGCGCATGCCCCAGTAGCCCGAGTTGGCGAGAACAACGCCGGGAGCTTCGAGATCGAGGCGCATTGCATGGGGTGTGGCCGGGTCGAGCTGATTTTCATCGGTTATGTCGTATGTGGCCTTGCCGGTCACAGTCCAGCCGTCCATTTTTAGCGAGTCGGTATCCCATTTTATTTTCCAGTCGCGGTAGTTTCCGTGCTCATAGTTGAGGCTGTGGGGAGCGCAGGCATAGCCGTCCTTATATGTCATGCCCGAAGGAAGCACATGCTCCTCGAAGTTGCGGTTCTTGACGAGTTCGGCATATATACCGCCGTCGCCGGCGTGATTGATTTCTTCGAAAAACACTCCATAGAGACTTTCGGAAACATCGTGGCCTTTCTTGCCGAGATCAACTCCGATAGTCTGCGCCATGGCGGTCGCTCCGGCTGTGAGGAGCGTTGCGAGTGCAAGATGTCTGAATCCTGGTTTATTCATGTTTTAAGGTAATTTGGTAATAGGTAGATTGGTTTTCACTTGCAAAATTATCCTTGTTTTTTCAATTTTTATGTAGGCCATTTGTAAAAAAATATCAGTTATTTGTATTAACTTTGTGCGCCAATAACCTAAATATCACATGAAAACGCCATTCGTCCTCTTTTTAGCCCTTTTTGCCGCCCTATCGGCGTATGCAGACACACTACGGCCGCACGCCAGAATAAGGACAATATGGGTTCATGCTCACAATATGACCGATTCGGTCTATTTCGACCACAGCATGAACAATGTACGATTCTATCTTACAAACGACGAACTCATACCGACCGACTCGGTCGAATACCGCATATGGCTGAAAGGAGCCGACGAAGGCTGGATCACTCCTGTCGAAAAAGACTGGCACTTCTACAGCGACCTAAAACCGGGCGAATATACATTCAAGGCACAGTGCCGCCTTACCGACGGAAAATGGGGCCCGGAGATAGTACGCGATTTCACTATCCTTAATCCCTGGTGGAGGACCACGCCGGCCCTGCTCGCATACATTATTATAATAAGCGGCATCACCGCATATATCATATATCTTCTGCGGGCCCGAATGAAAATCAGAAACCAGCTGATGCTCGAACGCAAGAATCAGCTTTTCAAGAACGAGCTCGTGCTCCATGCTTCGCGTGAGTTCAGGACACCTCTCATCATCATAAGGTCGACAATAGAAAAACTTAAAAATGGGAATGACAGACTGTCACCCACCGACATTCGCCATCTTCGTGCGAGTAGCCGCTCGCTCATGCAGATGGTCGAACAGCTCGCCGGCTACGGCGAACCCGGTGTCGAAGAGCGACAGCTGCAAAAAGAGAAAATAACTGAAAACACCGAAGCGCCCGTCAACAGCGACACATACGCTGTCATCGCCGTTCCAGACGTGCAGCTCGGTGAGGTCCTGAAGCGCGACATGCAGAAATCGCTCGAAGTAGTGCTGTCCGACGGCAGCGACATTTCGAGGATAATCGAGGAGAAAACACCCGACGCTATAGTGCTTGACACCGATTTGACCGAAATAAACGCATACACTTATCTGCATAAACTGAAGACAGACCCAGCTACTGCCGATATTCCAGTGGTACTAATTTCTACTTTCGACAACAGCCGAAGTCTGCTACGAGCAATCCGCTCGGAAGCCGACGACTATCTTGCAAAGCCGTTTAGCTGCGAAGTTCTTACGGCAATGGTCATCAAAAATATCAAAGCAGCCCGTGAAAAATCGACTAACCCTCCAGATAACATTATAAGCCGCAAACCTGTTTACGAGAATAAAAACGATAAGCAGTTCTTGGCAAAACTCGAAAAAACAGTCAACAGCCATCTCGGCGACAACGACTTCGACGTAAACGCGCTTGCTCAAGCCCTCGAAATGAGCCGGGTACAACTCTACACCAAACTTAAAGAACTCAACGGCATGAGCCCCGTAGAGTATCTGCGCGACATGCGCCTCGAACGCGCCGCCGCACTTCTGCGCGATTCTAACCTCACGGTCAAGGAGGTCCGCGACCGAGTTGGCATGCCCGATGCCACAAACTTCCACCGCCGCTTCAAAGAAAAATACGGCACCAGCCCCGGTGCGTTCAATCAATCTTAAACTCTTAGAATAGCTTTATTTTTGGAAAGTTAAGTATTTGTAGCTATCTTTGCGGTGCATAACCGACCGACGGCCTCCCCGTGAGGCCTTTTGGCGTGTATAGACGTTCTATTTCTGAAATAAATTAATCAAACATACGTTTCTTAATGAAAAATTTAATCGTAATCGCCGCAACAGCTCTAACTCTTGGAGCTTGCAGCCATCAAAACAAGACCGATATGGCAGACAATCCCTTCCTGGCTCCATACGACACCAAGTACGAAATCCCGCCTTTCGATAAAATCGAATACGGCCACTACCTTGCCGCCCTCGACAGCGGCATAAACCAGAAGACGGCCCAGATTCTGGAAATAACATCAAATCCCGACAGCGCCACCTTCGAAAACACCATCATGCCCCTTGAGCACAGCGGCGAAATCCTCGACCGCGTGGCAGCGGTATTCTTTGCTCTCGACGAGTCGAACTCTTCGCCCGAAATGGTTGAAATCGCCGAGTCGTTCTACCCCAAATACTCGCAGTTCGCCGACGAGATGACGATGAACGACGACCTCTTCGCCCGTATCAAGACCGTGTATGACAACCGCGAAGGTCTCGACCCCGACCAGAAGCGCGCCGTAGAGGAATACTACAAGCAGTTCGCGCGCAACGGCGCCCTCCTCTCGGCTGAAAAGAAAGAAGAGCTCAAGGCCGTGAACACCGAACTTGCCGAACTCTACCTCACTTTCAACAAGAACCTTCTCAACGCAACCAACGCTTTCTCTATCACCGTGAGCGACAGCACCGAACTCGCCGGCCTTCCCGCCTCGAGCATAGCCGTCGCCGCCGAAGAGGCTGCAAACCGTGGTCTCGGCGAAGGCAACTGGGTCTTCACGCTCCATGCTCCCAGCCGTCTGCCCCTCCTGCAGTATGCCGACAACCGCGACCTGCGCCGCAAGATGTATGAAGGCTATACCACCCTCGCTTCCGACGGCGAATACAACAATCTTCCCGTTATCAACAAAATCCTCCAGGCCCGCACTAAGAAAGCCGAGCTTCTCGGTTTCGAGAACTATGGCTCGTATATGACCGACAACGTCATGGCCAAGACCATTGCCAATGCCGAAGACCTTCTGATGCAGATCTGGAAGCCTGCTGTAGCCCGTGTGAAAAACGAAGTTGCCGAAATGCAGGAAGTTGCCAACAGCGAAGGCAATGATTTCAAGATTGCACCTTGGGATTACTACTACTACGCCGAAAAGGTGCGCCAGAAAAAATATGACCTCGACGAAAGCAAGGTCCGCGAATATTTCGCCGTCGACTCCGTGCGCAACGGTATCTTCACCATGGCCGAAAAGCTCTATGGCGTGAAATTCACCGAAATGCCCGATGCCCCCAAATATTATCCTGAAGTGACCGTCTATGACGTGACCGACATCAACAGCGGCGAGCACGTGGCTGTGTTCATGACCGACTACTTCCCCCGCGCATCGAAGCGCCAGGGTGCATGGATGAGCGAATTCAAGGGCTCTTGGCAGAACGAAGACGGCACATCGTCGCGCCCCATCATCTACAATGTAGGCAACTTCTCGCGTCCGACCGCCGACGCTCCCGCACTCCTCACACTCGACGAGGTTGAGACCATGTTCCATGAATTCGGCCACGGCCTCCACGGCATGCTCTCGCGTGCACGCCTCAAGAGCCAGGCAGGTACCAACGTTGACCGCGACTTCGTGGAGCTCCCCTCGCAGATTCACGAACACTGGTCGATGGAACCCGAGCTCCTCAAAATATACGCACATCACTACAAAACCGGCGAAGTAATTCCCGACGAACTCATCGAGAAACTTCAGGCTGCGTCGACACATAACATGGGCTTCACAACCGCAGAACTCGCCGGTGCCGCCCTCCTCGACCTCCAGTACGGCAAACTCAACACAACCGAAGACATCGACATCGCCGCTTTCGAAAGCAAAGTATCGGCCGACCTCGGCATGCCCGCCGAACTCACCTACCGCTACCGTTCGCCCTACTTCAAACACATCTTCGGCAGCGACGGATATGCTTCGGGCTACTACACATATCTCTGGGCTGAGGTTCTCGACACCGATGGCTTCGAACTCTTTAAAGAAAAAGGCATTTTCGACCCCGAGACAGCTAAAAAGTTCAAAGAAAACGTGCTTGAAAAAGGTGGTTCTGTAGACCCCATGGAGCTCTACGTCAACTTCCGCGGCCATAAGCCCAGCGTCGACGCCCTCCTCCGCAACCGCGGCCTCGCCGACGCCAAAGCCGTAGACCTCTCTTCAAAATCCGGAAAATAACTTTTAATTACAAATTACAAGTTAGAAGTTTTCATGCGCCGTCCAAGCATAGTCTACGAGAAATCCATGGCGTTTTCAAACCGTATTGTCAAGTTGTACAAACATTTATGCAATACACATAATGAATATACCATGAGCAAACAAGTACTACGCTCTGGCACAAGCATAGGCGCCAATATATGCGAGGCGATTCATGGAGTCAGCAAGAAAGATTTTCTTTCAAAAATGTACATAGCTTACAAGGAATGCGCTGAAACAAGATATTGGTTAGATATTCTTCTAAATGCGAACTATCTAACCAAACTACAATACGATTCGATTGCAGAAGACTGCAACGAACTGCTGGCACTCCTTACAAGCATTACCAAGAGTACTCGAAACTCAATAAACAACTCCTAACTTCTAACTACTAATTACTCACTAAACAATATGTTTCGCACAAATACCTGCGGTGAGCTTCGGCTTGCCGACGCCGGCAAAACCGTGACTCTTGCCGGCTGGGTGCAGAAAACCCGCAAAATGGGCGGTATGACATTCGTTGACCTCCGCGACCGCTATGGCATAACCCAGGTGGTCTTCAACGTAGAGCATGATGCCGCTCTCACCGAAGCCGCCAACAAACTCGGCCGCGAATTTGTAGTGCAGATTACCGGCAATGTAGCCGAACGCACTGCCAAAAACCCCGGCATGCCTACCGGCGACATCGAAATCATTGCCAACAAACTGACAGTCCTCAATCCCAGCGAGGTTCCGCCCTTCACCATCGAAGACGAATCTGACGGCGGCGACGACCTCCGCATGCGCTACCGCTATCTCGATATCCGCCGCGCTCCCGTGCGCAAGAACCTCGAACTGCGCCACCGCATGACAATGGAAGTACGCCGCTATCTCGACAGCAAAGGCTTCCTTGAAATCGAGACTCCAATGCTTGTGGGCTCGACACCCGAAGGCGCACGCGACTTCGTTGTGCCCTCACGCATGAACCCCGGCCAGTTCTACGCTCTTCCCCAGTCGCCCCAGACACTCAAGCAGCTGCTGATGGTGAGCGGTATCGACCGCTACTTCCAGATTGTGAAGTGCTTCCGCGACGAAGACCTCCGTGCCGACCGCCAGCCCGAATTCACACAGATCGACTGCGAGATGAGCTTCATCGAACAGAACGATGTAATCGAACTCTTCGAAGGCATGGCAAAACACCTCTTCAAGGAAATCCGCGGCGTCGAGCTCACCGAGCCATTCCCCCGCATGCCATGGGCCGACGCCATGAAGTACTATGGCAGCGACAAGCCCGATACCCGCTTCGGCATGCGCTTTGTAGAGCTTATGGACGTGCTTAAAGGTTGCGGCTTCTCCGTATTCGACAACGCCGCCTACATCGGCGGTATCTGCGCAGAAGGAGCCGCCCACTACACCCGCAAGCAGCTCGACGCGCTCACCGACTTCGTGAAGCGCCCGCAGATTGGCGCCAAGGGCATGGTGTACGCCCGTGTGGAAGACAACGGCAACGTGAAGTCCAGCGTAGACAAATTCTACACTCAGGAAAAACTTCAGGAGCTTAAGGAAGCCATGGGAGCCAAGCCCGGCGACCTTATCCTTATCCTCAGCGGCGACGACGCCATGAAGACACGCAAGCAGCTCTGCGAGCTCCGTCTCGAAATGGGCCGTCAGCTCGGACTTCGCGACAAGGACAAATTCTCATGCCTATGGGTGGTAGACTTCCCCATGTTTGAATGGAGCGAACAGGAAAACCGCCTCATGGCCATGCACCACCCCTTCACCCATCCCAAGGACGAAGACATTCCTATGCTCGACACCGACCCCGCAGCCGTGCGCGCCGATGCCTACGACATGGTTATCAACGGTGTCGAAGTAGGAGGCGGCTCAATCCGTATCCACGACAGCGAACTCCAGGCCAAGATGTTCGAAATCCTCGGCTTCACCCCCGAAAAAGCCGCCGAGCAGTTCGGATTCCTCATGAACGCCTTCAAGTTCGGTGCACCTCCCCATGGCGGTCTTGCCTACGGTCTCGACCGTTGGGTGAGCCTCTTCGCAGGTCTCGACAGCATCCGCGACTGTATCGCCTTCCCCAAAAACAACTCGGGCCGCGATGTAATGCTCGACGCTCCCGCCGCTCTCGACCAGAGCCAGCTCGACGAGCTTAACCTCGCCCTCGTAGAACCGCAGAAATGAAATTATCCTATATCATAGCCGCTCTTGAAGAGTTCGCACCGCGGACTCTTCAGGAGTCATGGGACAACAGCGGCCTCCAGATAGGTCTTCCCGAAGGTACCGACGAGGTCTCCGGGGCCCTGCTCTGCGTCGATGTCACCGAAGAGATTGTGGCCGAAGCCGCCGAGCGCGGCCTCAACCTCATAATATCGCATCACCCGCTGATATTCAAAGGCTTCAAGTCGCTGACCGGCGCCAATGCTCCGCAGCGTGCCGCAATGGCTGCAATCCGTGCAGGCATAGCTGTCTATTCGGCTCATACATCGCTCGACAGCACTGTCGGAGGCGTTTCCTATGCCATGGCTTCGGCCATGGGTGCAAAAACACTCCGCGTGCTCTCGCCCGCCGACATAGAATTCCGCAAGCTCACCGTCATCTGCCCGCGCGCAGCTGCCGCCGATGTGCGCCTTGCCCTGCTCGACGGCGAAGCCGGAACCGCTCCAGGCTCCGGCAACTCAACCATGAGCCACACAGCGCCGGCGCTCGAAACCGACAGCCGATGCACATATAACGACGTCGAAGGCGAAACCCTGCCAGCAGCCCAGAACGACCCAATAGCCGGAATCAACCTCGTCCACACACCCCTCACCCGTGTGGAAGCGATTGTTCCGTCGTGGAAAGCGGCTGCGCTTGCCGCAGCCGTCACCGGCGTTCCCGGTGCGGAAGACTCACGCGTTGAAATATCGCCAGTCGGCAACTCCGACCGCAATATAGGCCTGGGTGTAGTGGCAGAATTCGAACAACCTATGACAATGGCCGATTTCGCGGCTATGCTCAAAGATAAATTCGACATACCCGCCATACGCGTCTCTCTCGGCTATGATTCGGAAGCAATGGTGCGCCGAGTCGCCATGTGCGGCGGCGCAGGCGGCGAATTCATAGGCGCAGCCCGGGCTGCCGGCGCTGATGCCTACGTCACTGCCGATGTCCGCTACCACGATTTCTGCGACAACCGCACCGGCATGACCATATTCGATATCGGCCATTTCGAAAGCGAACAGTATGCTACTGTTATTTTCAAGAATGTGCTTTCGAAAAAAATGCCTAACTTTGCAGTCTATTTCTCTTCCTCACAAAAAAATCCGGTAAAATATTTGTAAGTCACCATATATGGCAACTGAAAACAAACAAGATGCACCCCGTTCGGTCGAGGATCGTCTCAAAACACTCTACGAACTCCAGACCATTCTCTCCGAAATCGACCGTATCCGTAATATCCGCGGCGAACTTCCCCTGGAAGTAAAAGACCTTCAGGATACTATCGCCGGTCTGAACACCCGTATCGAACGCTACCAAGGCGACATCGAAGACCTCAAAATCAAGCGTACAGCCGAACAGAACAAAATCGAGAACAAAAAACTTCTCATCGAGCGCTATCGCCAGCAGCTCGACAACGTGCGCAACAACCACGAATTCGACAACCTCACCAAGGAAATCGAATACGAGACCCTCGAAATCAAACTCAGCGAAAAGAATATCGGTGAAATCGAACGCGAAATCGACAACCGCCAGGCCCAGATCGCTTCGATTCAGCAGGACATCGTAGACCAGACCCAGATTCTCGCCGAGAAAAAAGCCGACCTCGAGAATATCGTCAACGAAACCCGCACCGAAGAGGAAAACCTCATCGGCCGCGCCAAGACCCTCGAGCCCGGCGTAGACGACCGCACCCTCAACGCCTTCAAACGTATCCGCAAAAACGCACGCAACGGCCTCGGTATTGTAATCGTAGACCGCAACGCATGCGGCGGCTGCTTCAACCGCATTCCCCCGCAGAAGCAGATTGAAATCAAGATGCACAAAAAAGTAATCGTCTGCGAATACTGCGGCCGAATCATGATCGACCCCGAGCTTGCCGCAGCCGTTGAAGAATCAAAGAAATAAATTATTTCTGAATCTTAAAAATCGGACTATGCTGATACAGTGTAGTCCGATTTTTTATATATTTGCAGGAAATCCACATAACCACATATATACTTATGAAAAAACTAATCTGCATCTTCATTCTTGCAACAATCACTTGTATCGTAACCAAAGCTGCCGACTTCAGTTCCATGCGCGGCGTATGGGCCTCAGACAGTGCCGAAGCAGTAGTCACCGACCACGCCTGTATCTTTTTCGAAAACACTCCGTCGGGCATGAGGGCTTTTCTTGACGTTCCTTCATACAATATCCATAGCCGCACAACCTTGGCCGACTCAACATTCATCACCGAAGAAAGCGCTCCGCTCCAGATGTCATCTGAAGGAAAAAAACTGAAAATAGGCAATAAAACGCTCGAAAAAGTAGAAGACATCACCGTCTGCGAACCATACGAACGCCCTGCCGCCATCTCGAAACTGGAGATAGGCAAACGCCTGCAGGAATGGCGACTCGGGGCAGCCTACGGAAGAGAAGGCACATTCACATTCTGCGAAATCAACACCAACCGCCATCTGTTTATCTACATGATAAATCCGACCATGACATACATTCGGGCCGCAGCAACGAGAAACAACAACAATGGCACTCTCTTCTTCCAGAATATAAGAATGATGCAGAACAAGAACACCGGCGAGTTCACATCGCACATCATGCCCGGCAATCTCGCCATCGCCCGCGAAGACCTGGTTATAGACGACAGCAAGTTCCAGCCCGACAAATGCACATTCACCCCCGAAGGCGGAATCTACTGGTCGCTCATATCCTTCACGCCCGACGAAATACTTATAAACGGCTGCGGAGAGACCTACAGAGTCAGTCGGGCAGCATCTCCCCAGACCAAAGACGAATACTTCAAATACACTCCATACACATCAGAAGCCGAAGGGTTAAATTTCTTTCACTGATAATTAAAGCATGAAGTTCGGGGGATTTTTGCTATCTTTGCGACTTGGAACAGAAAAAAATTAAACACATCATACTATGGCTCAGAACGAAGTAACGGGACCTGAAGAAAAGAAATCCCTCAATTTTGTAGAAGAAGAGGTGTACAACGACCTGCAGGCCGGCAAAAACGGCGGACGTCTCAGCACCCGCTTCCCACCCGAACCCAACGGTTACCTTCACATAGGCCATGCCAAGGCCATATGCATGGACTTCGGCGTTGCCGAAAAATTCGGCGGCACATGCAACCTGCGCTTCGATGACACCAACCCCGTCAAGGAAGATGTCGAATATGTCGACTCTATCCGCGAAGACATTCACTGGCTCGGTTTCGACTGGGGCGACCGCGAATACTATGCTTCCGACTACTTTCCCCAGCTTTTCGACCTCGCAGTGCGACTCATCAAGGAAGGCAAGGCATATGTAGACGACCAGACTTCCGAAGAGATAGCCCGCCAGAAAGGCACTCCGCAGACACCCGGCGAAGAAAGCCCCTACCGCAACCGTACACCCGAAGAGAACCTCGACCTTTTCATGCGCATGAATGCCGGAGAGTTCGAAGAAGGCTCGCGTGTGCTCCGTGCAAAAATCGATATGGCGTCGTCCAACATGCACTTCCGCGACCCTATCATGTACCGTATCATCAAGACGCCCCATCACCGCACCGGCACAACATGGAAGGTCTACCCGATGTATGACTTCGCCCATGGCCAGAGCGACTACTTCGAAGGTGTCACCCACTCTATCTGTACTCTTGAATTCGTGCCTCACCGTCCGCTTTACGAATATTTCGTAAAAGAACTCGCCGACGACAGCTACTGCCCGCGACAGATTGAATTCAACCGCCTGAACCTCACCTACACCGTCATGAGCAAGCGCAAACTGCTCCAGCTCGTGAAGGAAGGCCTCGTTGCAGGATGGGATGACCCCCGAATGCCGACCATTTCGGGCATGCGCCGCCGCGGCTACACACCCGCCTCTATCCGCAACTTCATCGACACTATCGGCTATACTAAGTATGAAGCCCTCAACAGCGTGAGCCTGCTCGAGCACGCCGTGCGCGACGACCTCAACCGCATCGCCACCCGCGTGATGGCTGTCGTAAATCCGCTCAAAGTGGTTCTCACCAACTATCCAGAGGACAAAGTCGAGACCGTGAGCATGGACAACAATCCTGAAGATTCCGAAGGCGGAACACACGAAATGCCCTTCTCACGCGAGCTCTACATCGAGCGCGACGACTTCATGGAGAATCCGCCCAAGAAGTTCTTCCGCCTCGCACCCGGCTCTGAAGTCCGCCTCAAAGGCGCGTATATCATCAAGTGCGACAAGGTTATCAAAGACGAAGAAGGCAACATCACCGAACTGCGCTGCTCATACGACCCCGACACCCTCAGCGGCATGCCAGGCGCCAACCGCAAGGTGAAAGGCACACTCCACTGGGTATCGGCACCCCACGCCATCGACGCCGAAGTGCGCCTCTACGACCGTCTTTTCGACGTCGAGAACCCGGCAGCCGAGCCCGACCGTGATTTCCGCGAAATGCTCAATCCCGACTCGCTCAAAGTGGTTCAGGGCGTGAAACTCGAGCCTTTCATCATGGCAACCGCCCAGCCCGGAAGCAAATTCCAGTTCCAGCGTGTCGGCTACTTCACACCCGATGCAGACAGCACTCCCGAACATCCGGTATTCAACCGCACCATCGCCCTTAAGGATACCTGGGAAAAGGTGCAGAAAAAAGCTTAGCGAAGGTTAAAGAATGAAGGTTAGTGGTTAAAGGACAGCCTTTGGCCACTAATCTTTCACCGTTAACCACTAACCAATAACCCTCGGTTTCCGGCGGAAACCGACTGAAATATGAGTTACGACGACGAATCCAATCCCCGCGAAGAGCTATACCAGAACTTCCTCAAATCGCTGAAAGAGCCTGCCACAGAGCGCTTCTTCGACGAGGATGAACTCGTGGAAATATTCGACTACGCCGGCGACATCGCCGACGACTACGCCCGTGCCGAGGTGCTTTTCTGCGGTGCCCGCCTCTATCCAGAGAGCGCGCCGCTGAAAGAACGCCGCGCACTGCTGTATTTCGACCTTGAAGACGCCGAAAAAGAGCTCAAAGACGGCAGTGCGGCCGCTTACATTGCCGATAACGCCGACCACACGTCGCTTCTCTTCGACATTGTGAGACTCGAAGCGAACCGACCGGCCGACGCACCTGCCGCGCTCTCTTTTCTGATGGAACAATATCCGTCGTTTTCCGACGAGGAAACCATACGCTTCATAGACCTGGCCTTCGACCTCGACTGCTATGACTGGGTGAAGGCACATATGCCCGAACTCCGCAAGAAAGCAAGTTTCCTGCCGGCACTTCTCTTCGAGGTCCTTCAGGAAGCCGACCAGCAGGGCGACGACGAGACCGTAGCGCTCCTTGCCGAAGAACTGATCGAGGCGGAGCCATTCTCCATAGCCTACTGGGCTACTCTTTTCCGTGCGCAGGCACGTCTTGGCAAGGAAGAAGAGGCGCGCCAGACCTTCGACACCGCCAAAGCACTTGGCGCAGACAATCCGTCGGCTCTGCTGAATCTTGCAGACACAATCTACTCGTCAGCTCCCTATCTGCAAAAAGATGCCATTGAGATGATGGCTTCTCTGAAAGAAGAGAATCCGGACGATTTCACGTTTACGGACTGCCGCTGCGCGCTGCTGGTGCAGAACGGCGACCCTGCGACAGCCGTAGCCGAGCTACGCAGATACATGGCGGCGCATCCGGGCGAAATACGCCCGCTGAAGCAGCTGTTGCTTTGCAACATTGTCGACGCCGAAGAAATCTGCGACCGTTTCATACAGGCCAACGACGGCCACGAAATGTCGGCCGCCGACCTCGACGAGACAATCAATGCACTCCTGATGCGTTCGGCTATGAACTCGCTTGCCGGCCTGCTGAAATCGCTGAAAAAACGCCGCGCCCTCAACTCGGTGGAATTTGCATCGTATGCAGAGGCCCTTTTCGCGTTAGGCAAATATGAAGAAACGGTAGAACTAATCAGCGACGACAGTCTTTTCGACGAGATAACCCAGATACCCTTCCGCGGAGCCTCGCATGTCTATATCTGCGTGACGGCATATATGAAGACCGGCCATGAGGAACAGGCAAAGGCGATACTCGAAAAAGTGACACCCTTCTTCGAGGCATATCTCTCCGGCGCGCCACTGCCGGTGCGCATGGCCTCGCGCACCATCTTCACCCTTGCCGACAAAGTGCGGCGCCATCCGGCCTCAGAAAAGCTCTACTGGGAATATTTCGACATGCTCGGTCATTCCAAGTTCACTTGAAAAAGGCCTTGAGACGCGCTATGCCGGCCTTGCCGAGTATGAGAATCGCTGTGTACTGACACGCCTTTGCAAGGCCATAGAAAACAGCCCACAGCACACCCTTGGCGGCTACAGATAAAGGCAGGAGCATCTGCGCGAACGATATGGCATAACAAAGCAGACAGCACAGCGCTACGATGACACCTGTGCGGAACGAAAGGCCCTGCAGCCATAGCCTGAATTTTCTGAACGACTCTTTCACACTCCAAAATTACGAATTTTTCAAATAAGAAGCGTCTGCTCCGGCTTGGAACAGACGCTTTTCATTGGTTATAAGGGGAGGTGCTTACTTTTTTGCCTCCACGGCTGCACGCTCTATGGCGAGGCAGGCGTTATAGTTTTTGATGTAGGCGTCGAAACCTGCCACATCAGAGGGCTCGGGAGCGATTTCCACACCGGCATTGCCGAGGAACACTTTCTTCTCAAGATACTCGGGCAAGGACTGGCCTTCGGGATTGCTCACCACAAAGCCGGCAAGCAGGGCCATACCCCACGCACCGCCTTCGCCGGCAGTCTCCATTACAGAAATCGGCGAATTGAGAGCAGCTGCAAGGATACGCTGGCCGACGCCTTTGGTCTTGAAGAGACCGCCGTGGCCGGTGATACGGTCAACACCAACATTCTCTTCCTTGAAGAGAATATCGTTGCCTATTTTCAGCACCGCAACCGACGCGTAGAGGTTGGCACGCATGAAGTTGGCGAGATTGAAGCGGTCGTTGGCAGAGCGCACGAAGAGAGGACGGCCCTCTTCGAGACCGGTTACGGGTTCGCCCGAAACATAATTGTATGCCATGAGGCCGCCGCAGTCGCCGTCGCCTTCGAGAGCGCGGTTGTAGAGGAGGCCGTAGAGCTGATTATAGTCAACGGGAACACCGAGCATCTCCTGGTATTCCTTGAAGAGATTTACCCACGCGTTGAGGTCGGAGGTGCAGTTGTTGCAGTGCACCATCGCAACGAGGCTGCCGTCGGGGGTCGTTACCATGTCGATCATCTCATAAGGCTTTGAGAGCTCTTTTTCGAGAACAATCATGGAGAACGACGATGTGCCGGCCGATACGTTGCCGGTGCGTTTGAGGACGGCGTTGGTAGCCACCATGCCTGTGCCGGCGTCGCCTTCGGGCGGGCAGAACGGCACGCCTGCGGCGAGATGGCCCGAAACGTCGAGAAGAGCGGCGCCCTCGGGTGTGAGGTTGCCTGCGGCTTCACCTGCTACGAGCACCTTGGGCAGAATATCGCTGAGAGTCCATTTGAAGCCCTTCGGAGCCACAAGCTCGTCGAACTTGGCGACCATTGTTGCGTCGTAGTTCTTTGTTTCGGGGTCAACGGGAATCATGCCAGAGGCATCGCCAACGCCGAGCACACGCTCGCCGGTGAGTTTCCAGTGGATATATCCGGCAAGGGTTGTGAGGAAATCGATGTCGGCCACATGCTCTTCATTGTCGAGGATAGCCTGATAGAGGTGCGATATGCTCCAGCGGAGGGGAATATTATATACGAACAGTTCGCTCAGTTCTGCGGCGGCACGACCGGTGTTGGTGTTACGCCAGGTGCGGAATGGCATGAGGATATTGCCGTCGGCGCCGAACGGCATGTAGCCGTGCATCATGGCGCTGATACCGATTGCTGCAAGGCGCTCGATTTCTACGTCGTAGAGTTCGCGCACGTTCTTGCGGAGGTCGGCGTAGCAGTCCTGGAGACCATACCAGATAGCCTGTGTGCTGTATGTCCAGAGACCGTCGACGAGCTGGTTCTCCCAGGTGTGGCTGCCCTGTGCGAGCGGCTTATTGTCCGGGCCGATAAGCACGGCCTTGATACGGGTCGAACCGAACTCAATGCCCAGCACCGCCTTGCCCTGTTCTATGATAGTTTTAGCTTCCATTGATTGAGTAATTTTTTCCGCGTTGCGAAAAAATAAAGTCGAGAAAGTAAAAAGTCTATAAAGTTAAGATAATAGCTCCCTAAAAGCCATTATCTTAACTTATTTGATTTTTTGCACTCTTTTAAACTTAAGTTTCGCGCAACGAACCTTTTGCTTTAGCAGAGAGATTTGTTAAGCATGTAGTAGACTTCGTTCCAGCGGAGCTCGTTCTTGAAGTTCTCGATGGTGGTGTCTTTGCAGATATGAAGCATTTCGATGCCTGCGATTTCCGCATAGTCCTGCCAGTATTCGGGAGTGAGCTTATAGGAGAAGCAGGAGTGGTGTGTGCCGCCTGCGAGAATCCATGCGCCTGCGCCGACTTCGAAGTTGGGCATAGGAATCCAGAGAGCCGAAGCCACGGGGAGTTTGGGCAGGGGTTTGGGTTCGATGCACTCAACGTCGTTGACGATGAGACGGAAGCGGTTGCCGAGGTCTACGACAGTAGCGGTGATACCGGCGCCAGGCTTCGAGGTGAAGACGAGGCGTGCTGTAAGGCTCTTGCGGATACCAATACCGAGGAAGTGAACCTCGAGACGGGGGCGTTCGGCAGCGATGAGGGGGCAAACCTCGAGCATATGGGCCTGGAGAATCGAGCTGTTCGCACCGTCGAAGTTAAGAGTGTAGTCTTCGAGGAACGAGCATCCCTGGCCCTGGCTCATAACCCATACCGAGCGATAGAGAGCTGCGCTCTTCCAGTCGCCTTCGGCACCGAAACCGTAGCCTTCGGCCATGAGGCGCTGCGATGCAAGACCGGGAATCTGGTCGAAACCGACGAATTTGGGGTCGTTGATATCGGCGGTACCGAGGTCGTCGAAGTTGGTTGTGAAACCTTTGGCGCCCTTGGCCTCGAGGATAGCACGGAGTGCGAGTTCGGCCTTGGCAGCGTTCCATACTTTCTTGTAGCCTTCGCTGTTCTTGTCTTCGAGTTCGGCTGCATGCTCATATTCCTTGAAGTAGGTAGCAACGAGAGCGTCGGTGTCGGCGTCGGAGACCTTCTTGAAGTATTCCATGAGTTCGCTCACGGGGGTGTAGTCCACGTGATAGCCCATGCGCTGTTCGGCCTCTACCTTGTCGCCGTCGGTAACGGCCACATTGTTCATCTGGTCGCCGAATCGGAGAATCAGCATATCCTGGCTGTCGGCCCATGCTGCGGCAACGCGCTGCCATACGGCGATGTGGTCCTGAGCGACGGGGTCGGTCCAGTGGCCAACGACAACTTTACGGCGCAGACGCATGCGCGAGCAGATGTGGCCGAATTCGCGGTCGCCATGAGCGCTCTGGTTGAGGTTCATGAAGTCCATGTCCATGGTATCCCAGGGAATTTCGGCGTTATATTGTGTGTGGAAGTGAAGCAGAGGCTTGTTGAGCTGCTGCAGACCGTGAATCCACATCTTTGCGGGCGAGAAGGTATGCATCCAGGTGATTACACCGATACATGCGTCGCAGTTGTTGGCAGCCTTCATCACGTCGGCCACCTCTTTGGAAGAGTTTGCAGTGCCTTTGTAGACAACTTTCACGGGAAGTCGGCCAGATTTGTTAAGACCTTCTACCATTTCTTTCGAGTGGCTGTCGACAGCCACAACGGCGTCACCGCCATATAGGAGCTGGGCACCTGTGACCCACCATACTTCGTAGTTTGAGAATACGCTCATGATTGATTATGAATTAAGGATTAAGGATAATTTATAGTTGATAATTCAGAGTTACTGACCCGAAAGCTTATTTCTGCCCGTAGTAGGCGTTGGGACCGTGTTTGCGGGAGAAATGCTTTTCGATAAGAAGAGGATTCATGGTGAGACCGGGGTTCACCTGATATGCAATGAAAGCCATCTTGGCAACCTGCTCCATCACAACGGCATTGTGCACGGCTTCTTCGGGAGTCTTTCCCCAGCTGAAAGGACCGTGGTTCTTGACAAGCACACCGGGTGTATGGATAGGATTGAGGCCGATGAAACGCTCGACGATGACATTGCCGGTCTCGAGCTCGTAGTCGCCTTCGACCTCGGCGGCTGTCATGTCGCGGGTACAGGGTATTGCATTGTGGAAATAGTCGGCATGAGTCGTACCGATATTGGGCAGATCGATGCCGGCTTCAGACCATGCAGTGGCATAAGTCGAGTGAGTGTGCACCACACCGCCGATTTCGGGGAAAGCACGGTAGAGGGCGAGGTGCGTGGGGGTGTCGGACGAAGGGCGGAGATTGCCTTCCACAACCGTTCCGTCGGCAAGGCTCACAACCACCATATCGGAAGCCTTCATCGTATCGTAGCTCACACCGCTGGGCTTGATTACCACCAGGCCCTTTTCGCGGTCTATACCCGACACGTTGCCCCATGTGAATATCACGAGGCCGTGCTCAACAAGGCTCATGTTGGCACGATATACTTTTTCTTTGAGTTCTTCGAGCATTATATCTTGAATCTTAAGTTTTGTTCATAAATGTCGTTGTCGAAGCGATAGAGGCGCGCTCCACGGCGAGAGCCTGTCTTATCGATGCTGTCGGTAGCGACCACCGACTCTACTTCGGCCACGCGTTTGCGGAAATTTCGCTTGTCTATTCCCTCTCCGAGCACGGTCTCATAAAGAGCCTGCAGCTGCGACAGCGTAAACAGAGGCGGAAGAAGGCGGAATGCCACCGGTTCCACAGCAAATTTACGTCTCAGTGAGGCAAGAGCGCGCTCAATCATCATCGGATGGTCGAATCCGAGCTCAGGCAGCTCGTCGAGCGGCAGCCAGTGAGCTTCGTGCTCTGCCACGGCCGCGCTGTCGACATCGGCAATATTGACAAGAGCGCTATATGCAACGGAAATAACCCGTTCGCCCGGGTCGCGGTCGACCGCACCGAATGTACCGACCTGATGCATATATACATCGGCTATACCGGTAAGGTCGTGAAGTACGCGGGCAGCAGCCTCGTCGACGCTCTCCTCGCGGCCGACAAATCCGCCCATAAGCGACCATTTTCCGGCTTCAGGCTCGAAGCTTCGTTTGGTCAGGAGCAGGCTGAGACGTCCGTGGTCAAGGCCGAAGATTACACAATCGACGGCCACATAAAGTCTGTCGTTTCTTGTATAGTAAGCGCTCATTGGAAATTGAAAGAGTCGAATAAAGTTTAAAAAGTCAGGATAACAGTCTTGACAATGACTACTTCGACCATTATCCTGACTTTTTTATTAGATTACCAGAAGTAAATGTAGAATGCAACGGTGATACCGAGAATGATTATCGAGTGGATAACATCCCAGCGATTCCAGCTGGCACGGGTTTCGGCACGCTGCTCGGGAGTGGAGGTGCCGAACACAAGACCGCGGATTTTTTCTTCGGTCGGAGCCTTGGTGCAGAGCGATACAACGACACCGACAGCGAGGCAGAACACGAGCATCCAGCCGCAGAAGAAGAGCCAGTTGCAGTCAAAGAACACAGACTGGAAGAGGCTGGGGTCGGCCGATACACCTGCGTTGCTGTAGTAAATCTTTGCGCCGAGGCGTGTAAGGCCTACGATAAGACCCGAGAGAAGGGCCCACATGCCACCCAGAGCCGAGGCACGTTTCCAGAGGATACCGATAAGGAATGCGGCGGCAATGCCGGGAGCAAGCACAGACTGAACGTCCTGGAGGTAGAGATAGAGCACGTCGCCGACCGAACGCATGACGGGAATCCAGAGGATACCGAGGATTACGATGACAACGGTAGCGGCCTGACCGATACGCACGAGTTTCTTGGGGTCGGTCTTGGGTTTGAGGCGCTGATAGAAGTCGATGGTGAAGAGGGCTGCCGACGAGTTGAAGAGCGATGCGAGCGAGCTCATGAGAGCGGCAAGGATACCGCACACGATAAGGCCCTTGACACCGGCGGGAAGCAGCTTGGCAACGAGTGTGGGGAATGCGGCGTCGGAATTGGGATTGCCGTTGGGGAGCATGGGCAGGAAGTCGCCGAGGTTCTGGTGGAGAGCGAAGGCAATCATGCCGGGGATAAGGAAGAGGAATACGGGGAGAAGCTTGAGGTAAGCACCGAAGATAGTACCGCGGCGGGCTTCTTTCTCGTTTTTACCTGAAAGGACGCGCTGCACGATGAACTGGTCGGTACACCAGTACCAGAAACCGATAACGGCCGAGCCGATAAGGGCGCCGAGCCAGGGATACTGGGCGTCGCGGTTGTCGCGGATAAGGTTGACCATGGTGTCGCCATATTCGTTGACCTTCACAGCCGAGCAGATACGCATCATTTCATCCCAGCCACCGAGCTCCTTGAGACCGAGCACGAGGATAATGAGCGAGCCGAGCAGAAGAATCGGGGTCTGGAGCACAGAAGTGTAAAGCACAGATTTCATACCGCCGAAGATGGTATAGAGAGCGGTGATGAGCACAAGGCCGATAGCGGCAATCCAGAAGAAGTCGATGCCCCAGAGTTCGTCGATGCCGAATACCTGCTGGAACACGAGACCGCCGGCATAGACCGTAACGGCAACTTTGGTGAGCACGTAGCTGATGAGCGAGATAGTAGCAAGGATAGTGCGCGACTGCGGATTGAATCGCTTTTCAAGGAATTCGGGCATGGTGTAGACCATGGAGCGCGAATAGAAGGGCACGAAGACCCAGCCGAGGATAAGAATCATCCAGCCCTGGATTTCCCAGTGAGCCATCGCCATACCCGACGATGCTCCGGAGCCGGCGAGACCGATGAGGTGTTCAGAACCGATGTTCGACGCGAAAATAGACGCACCGATGGCAATCCATGTGGCGTCCTTGCCTCCGAGGAAGTAGTCGGCGGCATTGTTCTGCTTTTGGCGCACAACCCATACAATGATGCCTATAAGGGCAACAAAGAACAAGGCTATGACAACCCAGTCAAGTAACTGCATAAGGTTAAGGTATTATTATTTTGGTTAAGGTAATTAAGGTTTATGAGGGAGAGGGTTAAAAAGTAAAGTCTGGAAAGTTAAGACAATAGCTATAAGAACCATTGTCTTAACTTTTTACTTTTTCGACACCGTTATGATTATTTGATTGTCGAGAATTTGTATGTGCAGTGGCTGGTGTAGGTTTCGCCGGGGCGCAGAACTGCGGTGGGCCACTGAGGCTTGTTGGGGGTGTCGGGATAGTGCTGTGTCTCGAGGCATACGGCAGTGCGCTGCTGATATGTGATACCCTTCTTGCCTGTGACAGTGCCGTCGAGGAAGTTGCCGGTGTAAACCTGCACGCCGGGCTCGTCGGTGTACACGTCCATGGCGATACCCGATTCAGGCGAAACGAGGCGGAGTTTGGCCTGGCTCATGTCGCCGGGATTGCGGAGCACCCAGTTGTGGTCATAGCCGTTGCCGTTGATAAGCTGAATGTCTTCAGCGGCGATGTCGCGGCCGATTTCCTTGATTACGGTGAAGTCCATCGGAGTGCCTTCGACGGTCTCGATAGTGCCGAGAGTCATATATGTGCTGTCGACGGGTGTGAAGCCTTCGGCGTCAATCCAGAGCGAGTCGGCGAGGATAGTGTTTTCGGGGTTGCCCGACAGATTGAAGTAAGAGTGGTTGGTGAGGTTGATGATGGTCGGAGCCTTTGTTGTGGCGCTATAGGCAATGGCAAGGGCATTGTCCGAAGTGAGAGTGTAGGTCACGGTAGCGGTCACTTCGCCGGGGAAACCGTTGTCGCCGTCGGGCGATACGATTGTCAGCTCGAGAGTGCTGTCGTTAGGCTGCGCGGCGGTGTAGACACGATACTGCCAGCCGAGCGTTCCCATATCGGTACCACCATGAAGGCAATGTCCGAAGTTATTCTGCGGCAATTGGTAGACACTGTCGTCAAGTTCGAAGCGACCCTGATTGATGCGGTTTGCATAGCGGCCTATGGACGCACCAAAGTCTGTGAGATTATTTTCGGGGAAATAAGCCTGAACGCTGTCGAAACCAAGGACAACGTCGCGGAAACCGCCCTTGGCATCGGGTACATTCAGCGAAACGAGACGTCCGCCGAAGTTCGTAATGCACGCTTCCATACCGTTTGCATTAGTCAATGTATAGAGCGAAATGGAATCGCCGCGATATTCGCTTGCGAATTTCTGAGGATCGAGGCCCGATTTGGTCAAAACGGGTGCCTCCGTTTTAGTGCCGCACGAAGCGAGCACAAGTGCCGAAACAAGGGCTACCGGAAGAACTTTCATGGTCTTGAATGGTTGAAAATGAATGGTTAATTATTTTGGGTGTAAAATTAACACTCATTTTTCGACCCACCAAATAAAAAAACATGTTTAAAAACATATTTTTAACACCACAATGCTGTCTCAAGCCACAAAAACAGGCTTGAAAACACTCAGGGGCACGCCTACGCCCGATTTTATATAATTTTACATAATTTGCCATAATTCAAAAAAAACATCATCAATAAGCCTCAAATAAAAAAAACAGGCACATATTTTGGCTGTTAGCTTTTTTTAGAGTAATTTCGCACAGCAAAAGAAACTCAAGATATAATTTCGGATTTGTAAATTGCATTTGTTTATTCACAAGAAAAAGTTTTAAAAACCAAAATAACAACCATTCATTTCCACATGAAAATTTTTACACATATTGTCAGCGTTGCAGCATGTGCCTTGATTGCATCATCGGCGGCAGTTGCTGTTGCAGCTCCTCTCGGAGTCGGCTTTGACGCAGCCACCTATGTTCACAAAAATATGGTTGTCAGATCTGGATTGGACAAAGGAAGATCGGCGACCATAGACCATATCAACGTTCTGCTTAACAAAGATGACGCAGCTGCAAGCCCGATGTTCAATGCCGCAGCCAGGTCGTACTCTGTTCCCGATCCGACGGTGACATTCGGTCCGGTCAGCACATTCGGTGACATCGACGGCCCCGACGGCGAAGTATGGTTCTACACCATGAACATCGAAAACACAGCCATCAAGCATGAGTATTTCACTGAATACCGTCTGAAATCATATACCGTAAACATCTATGACAGTCAATTCAAAGAGATTGGCTCTATCCACGACGAGATGGACTATGCAGCGGACGAAATCCGTGTGCCGGCATGCGTGCTGCTCCCTTCGGTGACAAAGAATTTCTTCAATGACGACGCCAAATACGAACTTGTCATCGGTCTGGCGGTCAACACCACTACCCCCGGTATCACCCGCTATCGCTCACTCGCATACCAGCTGAACGGCGAAAAAGACAGCGACGGTTCCGACAAGATTATAGCCACTTTTCCCGAACTCATCTGCAATGTGCTCGATGCCACGACAGAAGGCGGTCCTGAGAATATATATATGTCTACGATGACAGAATATTTCCCGACCGATTTTCCTGAAAACGGCGACATGTGGCAGTATCGCATGGAGTCGTTCGTACGCGTGCAAATCTACGGCAAAGCAGGCCAGGACGGTCAGCCCATCGAGATTCTCTCATACGACATGTGCCATCTCAATCTTCCGGGCAATCAGGAAACCTCGCCGTTTCTGCTAACCTTGTCGGACGGCGGCAAACCATATGCCGTTCTCTCGCATTACAAGGAAACACTGTTCGAGCCTTACAACTCCAGCGATGAAGACATGGTTCAGCGCAAGGAAAACGCTCTTATAATAGATGTGTACGAACTGGGCTCCACCGCTGTCAGAAGCCAGCAGACAGTCATTCCTTTCAAAAAGGATTCAGAAGACGATGTCATTGGTTCGTTCTACTCCATCGGCGATCTCCGCTATAGCCAGGACGTGAATTTCCATGACTTCGACAACTCCGGCAAAGCCGCTTTCTATGTCACTAAAGGCAACAAGGTTGTCGGAAGCGATGAAGTTCTCGAAAGTTCATACTATGTATATATGCACGACGGCACACGCAAATCGACAATATTCGAGCACTCGCAGAGCACTCTGCCCCTTTCCGACATAGCCGGCTGCGAACCTCAGAACATGTTTGTGTCGCTTGGTAACAACCAGTATGTCTTCAACTTTGTAGACATTTTATCGGGCAAAGTCGTATCTTCCGTAAACCAATACCTCGAGATAGACAACTCCGACCCCGATCCTCTTCTGTCTACAATGGACCGCGTCGCCGATGGCAGCAGCTACAAATATGCAGTTGAGATGAGATACCCCATCGAAGAAGACGACATCGCATATATGCGTATCGCATGGCTCAATGCCGACGGCACCCCCGACCATATCGATGAAGTAAACATGGGCAAGGGTGTAAACTACGCAAAAAGCTTCCTCGAAAGCAAGACTCTCGACCCGACCACATTCCACTCAGACAAGCATCAGGAATATATCCTTCTCATCAAGCGCGGCGTCAATGGCGGAACATCAGAAGAACTTCTTATCGGCCAGACACGCACTGAAGAGTATCCCGACGGCCGCGACATTCTCTATCTCCCTCCGGGCGAAAAAGGCTTCCTTGTTTCTGTCGTTCCCTATTCGGCCGCAGGTCTGCCAACTTTGGCCGTAGCATACAGCCCCGACAACGCCACATTCAATGTCGATTATTACACCCTGCCTCTCGACGCGCCTCACAGCGGAATCGGAGAGACAATATCGGATGTGGTTTCTGAAGCAGATATTGTCTTCGACGGCAACACCGCTTATGCCGAAGGGTTCACCATCGAACTTTACTCAATCCATGGCATGCTCATCGCTTCTGCAACCGACAGACTCGACATCAGCACATTCCCGGCCGGCGCATATATCGTCAAAGCCGGCAATACAGCCAAAAAGATTATAAAGTAAGAGGCCGCACACATATGAACAGATTCATTATGAGCGCCATGGCTTTCGCCATGGCCCAGGGTATCCTATTTGCAGCTCCGCTTACACCCGAGGAGGCTCTGGCCCGCCTGAAAGCACCAGACGGCCCCCGTAATGCTCCTGCACTGATTGCAAATACGCCATCTCTGGTGAACACTGCGCGATGCGCCGACGGCGAACCCGCCGTATATCTCTTCGACAAAAGCGGAGAGGGCTTCATCATCGTCAGCGCCGACGACAGCACCGAACCGCTGCTCGGCTATTCCGACTCAGGCTCTCTGACAGGCGAGCTTCCGCCACAGCTACAGTGGTGGCTCGAAGAATACACACGCCAGATTGAATATAACAAGCAGAATGGCTTCAACTCCCTGCCTCTGAAAAAGACACAGGACCAGCGCGAGGCTATTGAGCCCATGATAAAAACCAACTGGGACCAGGGTGCGCCTTACAACAACATGTGCCCGGCCATCGGACCCGAACGCACCTACACCGGCTGCGTTGCCACTGCCATGGCTCAGGTCATGAACTACTGGAACTATCCCGAGCGAGGCAAAGGCCAGATAACATACAATGCCGAATCCCTCAACAAACGTCTCTCGCTCAATTTCGCTCTCAGAGCATTTGACTGGGATAATATGCTTGATACCTATACCGAAGGTGAGTACTCCGACACTCAGGCCAACGCTGTAGCATATCTCATGAAAGCTTGTGGATATTCCGTAAAAATGGAATACGGACTCGACTCATCGGGCGCGCTGGCTATGGATATTGCCAATGCCCTCATAAAGTATTTCGACTACGACCCGAATATGCGCTACACACTCCGCCAGTATTACAATACATCGGAATGGAATGCTCTTATTTATGAAAACCTGAAGAACGTAGGTCCAATACTCTATGGAGGCGGCTCTATGATTGGTGGCGGACACTCGTTTATTTGCGACGGATATGACGGAAACGGCTACTTCCACTTCAACTGGGGCTGGACCGGCATGTCGAACGGCTATTTCTCGCTCGACGCGCTCAACCCCTACTCGCTCGGAACGGGCGGCGGCTCCGGTGGCGGGTATAATTTCACTCAGGATGCCGTCCTTGGCATACAACCGCCCACAGGCGAACCTGCCATCAACGAAATCCCCGTTCTGACTCAGACCGGCTCATTGGCTGCATATGAGAAAAACGACTCCATTTTCTTCGATCTCTTCGCCGCCACACAGCCGATGTGGGTGAATTACTGCCCCGAGACTCTGGAGTTGAAAATGGGAGCAACATTCCACAACGAGAACGACGCTTCGGCAAGCGATTTCACTCTTCCTGTAAGCGATATCATATTCTCGCTGAAGCCCGGTTATGCAGTAAGCGCGGCATTCAAACCCAGCGTTGACCTCGCACAGGTTCCTGACGGAAGGTATAAAGTGACCATTTCCAACGCTCACGTCGCCAAACCGGACGAATGGTTGCCGGTGAAATACAACAAGGGGTATTTCAACTATATCCACCTCACCAAAAACGGCAAAAGCTGCACTATCGAAAACAACGACGTTGACCGTCTTGAAATTGTCGACGGCAGCATTGTTGGCGATTTCTACTACGGCACCGCCTCGAAAGTGAGCATAACTGTCCGCAACGATTCCGAACAGGAGCTCAGCAGCGGCTTCGCTCCCGTAATAGTCTACGACGGCAGTCTTGTAATGCTTGGCGAAAGCATTCTGCTCACCGTGAAGCCTGGCGAAACCGTGACGCGCGAATGGGTGACAACAATCTACTCCCTGTCGCAATATTTCGTCCCCGACAAAGACATGGTCGTGAAGCTGTCGTTCTTCGATGAATCTACCTACAACGTATATTCCGACGATATCTTCAAGGACGTTACGCTCAAGGCTAATCCCGGATTGCCGACGGTTGAGACCAAATACAGACCATCTATTGAAAACGCAAAGCTGAAAGCAGAAAACATCAACGGCTCTTTACAACTGATATATCTGGTAAGCGATAAAAACAATATCGAAGTAAAATCAACCATAAAACTCAACAAAGGTTATTTTGCATATCCGATGTATGCTTGCGTGACATCTCCGGGCGAACTGGAAGGCCAGATGATGCTCGAAACATATGCCGGCAACATATGCATCCTCGACACTCCGGGGCAGATTCACAACTTCGAGACCACAATATCGTTCCCGGGAGCAGTTCCTGACAAGAGCTATTATCTGATGATGGGCTATGAATATGCTCAGCAGTTCATTCAGATTGGTCCGTTCTATGCCACCTTCCGCCTTGCCACTTCCGGCGTCGAAGACGTTGCCATAGATACCGACGATATTAGTTTCGATGGCGAGACTGTAGGCGCTCTTGGCTACCCCATCGAAATATTCAATATTCAAGGTGCAAAAGTAGCCGAAGGCAGAGATACGGTAGAGACCGCAGCTCTCGCACCGGGCATATATATAGTCCGTGCCGGCGACAAATCGAAAAAAATAGCAATCAAATAAATCATTTCTTTAACATTCATGTGCGGTCGTCATAGCCGCACATGACCATAAACCAATCTACACGAGTATGAAAAAACTTTATCTATTCCTGGTGACAGCCATAGTGGCTCTGTGCGGCTCATTCGCCGCAGAGGCCGCAACAGGCGGTACAATCTCATGGAACTATCCCGGAGCAGTAGAAATCTACACCTGGACTTCCTCTACGAAAACCCTGACTGAGGTTAGCCTCGATGCCAACGCAACAAGCTATACTGTCGAAAAAAATATGATAGCGCATTATGTGTTCGTAAAAAACGGCTATCAGGTGGCAAGCTTTTCCGGCATTAAACCAAACGGCGATTCCCAAAGCATCAATAAAGGCAATCCCTTCGGTTACGAAGGCGATAAATTCGGTCAGTTATACAACGTTACTTTCAACGGTTCAAATGCCGGTACAAATTTCATTCTGGAACTCGTATCTGACGAAGAAGCCAACAAAGAAGCCACATTCACGCTCGACATCGAAAACGGTTCCAATCTTGTTTCTTCAATCACAGTCGGTGCACGCGACATATCTTATGCTGACGGCAAGCAGACCGTAAGCTATAAGCCAGCATTGGAAAAAGACGTTACCATTACAGTCGCCAGCAACGAATCCATTTACAGCGCAAAACATAACGGCGTTGAGCTTCCCGTTAAGAACAGCTATGGCACCAAGTATTACAAAGTTGATGCAATCAGTGCCGATGACATCATAACCATACGCGGTTATGATGAAGAACCGGTTATAGAAACCTGCAAAGTCACTATCGATATTCCCGAAAACGCCAAAGACGCCCTCAATAAGGTCTGGAACACCTCCACCCTCAAGGAAGTTATTGCTGCAGAAGACGGCTCTTACACCGTAAACAAGGGCGATATCATCAATATCCGTTTCAAGGAAGACTATAAGATAAATTCCGTCAAGGCAAATGATGCCGATGTAACTGTCAATGGTCTTATCACCTCTAACTTCGCAATCAATGCAGACACCCATGTCGTAATCGATGCAGCCCCCATTACATACGCAGACGTGACATGGACCGTATATATCGCCAATCCTGAAGGCGTGAGCCTCCGCGCCGGAAACGGCCTCGTCGGCTACGACCTTGACCTCAGCCAGGGAGGCGAACCTGTCACCTCCGATATCGAATTCAAGGCTGCCAAGGAAAACGGAGTTGTCCTTTCGCCTGCCATGACCATTCCCGCCGCACAGACCTACAAATTCACCTTCACTGTATCCGAGAAATACTCGTCGCTGTTGTATAACCCCAAAGAAGGCTACTGGATTAAGGCCACACGCAACTCGAACCTCTCTTCTGTAGCCGACAACCCTGTAACCGACCGTACATTCTATATCGTCGCACAAAAAATAGACCGCAGTGCAAAAGCTGTCGTCTATCTTTCCACAAACGGAGTGAAAGCCATTCTCAACGGTCAGGGCACTAACATCACCATCGACCAGCTGGGTTATAAGATGATTGAATTCGACCCCGAATACGACACTCCTTTCAGCGGCCGCTTCTACAGCAATGCCGTACAAAACCCCGCAGTATATGTAGACGGTACAGCTGCAAAAGCTGATGAAAACAACATTTACAGCCTCGATATCAAAGACGGCTCAGTTGTAAAAATGTTCGGCGACGGCAAAATCCACTCACAGAAAGAAGTTTCGGTTGACGCAGCTCCCGGCACCAGCGCTGAGATTACCTACGACAAAATCGTTACGACAACAAAATCGTTCAGCTGCTTCGACGGCACAGAAGTGACCATCGTTCCCGACGAAAACACATCTATCGTAATCGACGGCAACCCCGTTCAGGCAAGCCGTATGAGCAAGGTTGCCGCAAGCGAAGGCACCCCCTACACATTCACCACAACCGGCGCACATCAGATTAGCCTTGTCTACACTGGCGCTCCTGTCGACGAATACATTCTCGATCCTGTTTCCGGCTCGACAGTAGAATCGCTCGACCCGATTACCATCGCATTCCCCAACGCCGCCGACGTTACAGTTGAAATGGCAGGTGACGAAATCCTCTTCATGAGCATGGACCAGACGTACGCAGCATGGAATATGGCGGTAACCAAAGTTGAAGACGCCGATTGCCCGACATTCCAGCTCGTCGCCTCGCCTGCCCCCGACGCTCTTAAGCAATACATGCTCAACATACCCGCAGGCTTCTTCAAGATAAACGGTGCTACCAACAGCCCCGAAATCGACGCCACTTTCACCCTGCAGAAAAAACTCGAAGACATCGAAGTGATGTTCAGCCCCACCGGCGACGTTCCTGTTTCGGAATATCCCACTTTCAATATCGTATTCGAGGAAACTCTCCAGGTGTCTACCGCAGCCGACATTGCATCGAAACTGACTGTAACATTCGACGGCGAGACTCTCACTCCCGAAACCGACTTCATGTACGGCACAGAAGGATTCTACTTCATGCTTATGCTTAGCAATTCCGACTACTTCCGACCCGGCGCCCTCACCGTGTCGCTCGCAGAAGGTGCCCTCAGCCTTTCCGGCACACCGTCGCCCACAATTGAACACACATGGAACCTCATCGAGCCTAAAGAGTATGTGTGCACCATCACCCCCGACGCCACTCAGACAGTTACAAGCCTCGAAAAAATCACTGTCGTATTCGAGAACGCCGAGAGTGCCACTATCAGCAACTCGTATGGCGTGAGCCTCAAGGGCGGCACACCCGGCAACGCAGACTACTACAACGTGACCGGCAAAATCACCCCCGTTGAAAACGAAGAGCATCCTACCTTTGACATCACTTTCGACCCCGCTCCCACAAATGCAGGCCAGTATGAGCTTACCTTAGGCTATGGCGTGTTCTATCTCGACAACTCCACAAGCTATCCCAATGGATATCTCACCCGCAAGTACACACTCTCTCCCTCTACCGGTATTGAAGGTGTGATTGTAGACGGCGAAGCCAACGGTGACATCTACAACCTCCAGGGTGTGAAACTCAACTCCAAGTGGAGCGACCTCCCTGCCGGCCTCTACATCATCGGCGGTCAGAAAGTAATCAAGCACTAATCCGAAATACTCTCACTACAAAAAAGACGCTGTAATGCAGCGTCTTTTTTTGTATCTCTCATATACCGGACTTCATCGGCGCGACAGAAGCTGTAGCAAAAAATAATAGAAGAACTTCACATCGTCTATGAAATAGCGGCGAAACAGGCGTCTGGGCTCCTTGCAGAAACGATAGAACCATTCCAGACAAAGCTTCTGCATGATTGCAGGCGCACGCTTGATATTACCGGCTTCGAAATCGATAGTCGCTCCGAGAGCCATCCATATATCCACTCCGGGCATACGGTCTTTGTGGGTCATAATCCACTTTTCCTGCTTGCTCGAACCCACCCCGACGAGCACAACATTGGCGCCCGAACGGTTTATGATATCGTAGATAGAGCGGTTTTCATCTTCATTTTTTTAAAAACCGTAAGATGGCGAATGGGCTCCGACAACTATACGCCGCCCGACATCGCTGTTAATACGCTCCATAGCCCGCTCAGCCACCCCCGGTCCTGCTCCGAGAAGGAATATGCGGCAGTCCGGATTGTTGCGGTGATACTTATAAAACGCAGGGAAAAAGCTGCTGCCCGGTATGGTTTCCGGCAAAGAGCGCTTCAGAAGCTTAGAGCAGAAATAAAGGATACGGCTGTCGCACACCACCCAGTCGGCCTTGTCGTAGCAACGCCTGAAATCCTCGTCAGATTCAAGCCTTACCAAATGGTCTACATTCGGGGTGAAGAGCACTCCTTTATCGAGCCTCTCGAGGAGTTCGGCACATGTCAGCGCCTGTATGCGGGCATGCAGAATCCTGACTATGTTCATGGTCTATCAATCAGAGAAAGGTAAATATCAAATATCCGTGCGGCCACGGAATCATGGTCGAGGCCGAGCGCAAAAATTTTTTCGCGTCCGGTCATACCGCCGCCGGAGTCCTCGCTGAGCGCGGCAAAAACATGGTCGGCCAGTGATTCAGGGTCAGACACACTGCAGCAGGCGCTACGCCCGACACCGGCAAGCAGCATGTCGACATCGCCGACTTTAGTAGACACAACCGGAAGATTGCATGCCATAGCCTCTTTGACAGACTGCGGCGAGCCTTCCGAAACAGAAGTCATCAGCATGACATCTGATTCACACATTGTCCGGGCGACCTCACGGCGAGTCATGTTCATGATACATGCGGTATCGGCTTTCAATCCATATTTTTCTTCAAGCTTCGAAACCGCAGCCTGAAACAGAGGATAGTTCTTCACCGCACGGGCCGGGTCGCTGGGAAACAATATGCGGACTCTTCCATCGGCCTTGCCGGCCGGAGCGCTGTCGGAGGGCGTAAAAATTTCCGTATCCACCGAACAGGCAATCTTGGCCACATTGCCGCAACAGCGGCTTACAAGTGCCGTCATGCGGTCATTAAGAGATATAGCCGTGTCGACATGCCTGAGAATGCGGCGGGTCAGTGCGACCTGAACCGTCTTTCCCTGCTCGGGCTGTATATCTCCGCCATGAAGCGTAAGGACCACAGGCACATTCCAACGGCGGAAAGGCCACAGAAGAAACAGCCCCGACAGCCCGTAGTGGATATGAACCAGGTCATATCCTCCGCCGCTTATTTTTTTATTTATCGCTACTACCGACTTCAGATATGCTTTGTTGCCATCTTTGTTATCGATATAATAAACATCGTATTCAACCTCAGGGTAGCATCGGCAGACAGCCTCCATCTGTTCCTTTACGAACACGCCGTAGTCCGGCCTGTTTTCGGAGGGGAACATATTTGTAACCAATAGAATTTTCATAGAGTCAGGAGGCTGTTTAACATTTAACGACAATGAAGCCCCAAATATTGCTTTTGGGGCTTCATATAAGGTATGTTCAAAATTTGTCAGCGCACCTTTCTCGCAGGGTCACAGGTGAGTCCGACTCCGAGTTTCTTGAAAATTTTACGGTCTACTTCGCCAAGCATCACCGTCGAGTGCACCTGACAGCCGTCGAGTTGCGAGAGCTGTTCGAGAGCACGGCGGCAGTTCTCATCGTGGGTGCTGAGCACCGACAGAGCGACAAGAACCTCGTCGGTATGCAGGCGCGGGTTATGACCCCGGAGATAGTTGAGCTTCGTATATTGTATGGGCTCTATCATTTCCTGCGGTATCAGCTTCACGGAGTGCTCTATACCGGCAAGATGCTTCACCGTATTGAGTATCAGAGCCGCGCTGGGACCAAGCAAGGCACTTGTCTCGGCCGTGATGATGGTTCCGTCGGCAAGTTCGATGGCCGAACAGGGCACTTCGCTGCGGGCGGCGCGTTCGCGTGCGGCCGACACACACCTGCGGTATGAGACGTCTATCTTAGCCTGCTTGAACAGCAGCGCAATCTTGTTGACTTCGGCATCGCTGCCTTCGCCTGTAGCCAGACGGTTTAGCGCGGTGAAATAGCGGCGTATAATCTCATTTTTTGAAGCATCGCAGCACACATCGTCGTCGCTGATACAGAATCCCACCATGTTCACGCCCATGTCAGTCGGCGATTTATATGGATTATGACCGTATATGCTTTCAAAAATGGCATTTAGCACCGGGAAAATCTCGATGTCGCGGTTATAATTGATTGCAGTCTTGCCATAGGCCTCAAGATGGAAGGGGTCTATCATGTTCACATCGTTGAGATCGGCTGTGGCGGCCTCATAGGCGATATTCACCGGATGCTTCAGCGCCAGGCTCCACACCGGGAATGTCTCGAACTTGGCATATCCGGCCTCGATGCCTCGCTTATGCTCGTTGTAGAGCTGGCTAAGACATACAGCCATCTTGCCGCTTCCGGGGCCCGGGGCGGTGACAATCACCAGCGGACGTGTAGTCTCGATATAGTCGTTGTGGCCGAAACCCTCGTCGGACGCAATCAGCCCGACATTTGTCGGATAGCCTTCGATTGTATAGTGATAGTACGCGGTGATACCCATTCGCTCAAGGCGCGCGCGATAGGCGTCGGCGCTCATCTGGCCGTTATAGTGGGTGATTACGACGGCACTAACCAGGAAACCGCGTTTCTGGAATTCCTCGCGCAGACGGAGCACGTCCATGTCGTAGGTTATTCCGAGGTCATTCCGCACTTTGTTTTTCTCGATATCGAGCGCGCTGATTACAATGACAATCTCGGCGCTGTCGCGCAGCTGACTGAGCATTCGCAGCTTGATATCAGGTTCGAACCCGGGCAACACGCGGCTGGCGTGATGGTCGTCGAAGAGCTTTCCTCCGAGTTCAAGATAAAGTTTGTTGCCGAACTGCGCAATGCGCTCCTTGATGTGTTCGGACTGAATCTTAAGATATTTTTCGTTGTCGAATCCGTGTCTCATAACGGATTGCAAAGTTACGCATTTCCGCTCATCTCCGCAAACTCCGGCATTGTTTTTTGTTTTCGGATTCCGGCGGAATTTGCTATTTTTGCAGATGTATGAAGGTTCTGATTATTGACGACAATCCGGCGGTTAGAACAACTCTCCGGCTGGTACTCAACGGTGTTTTCGATGAAATAGCCGCTGTCGGCGACCCGCGTCTGATTCCGGCCCTGCTTGCCGCCGGAAATATAGATGCCGTGCTGCTCGACATGAATTTCGACAACAGCCGTCTCGACGGAAGCGACGGTCTTTTCTGGCTTTCGCGAATCAAGGAAAGCGAAAATGCCCCTGCGGTCGTGCTCATCACAGCTTTCGGGGACGTACCGCTTGCCGTCGAAGCCATGAAACTCGGGGCTGAAGACTTCGTGACGAAACCGTGGGATAACGACGAACTCATCGCCAAACTTAACAAAGCCATTGCCCGCAACAGAGCCGGACGCGATGCTAGCCTCGTGCTCGACAAAGCCCGCGAACTCGAACGCCTCGACAACCAACGCCGCCAGATGACTCTCGACGAACTCAAATTCGAGCACGTCAGCAGTGTTGTAGACAGTTGCGGAGGAAATCTCAGCGCCGCGGCCGACCGCCTCGGCATAACCCGACAGACATTATATAATATACTCAAGAAAAAGTGAGACATTTCCGACTCAATTTCGCTCTTCTCCTGACAACTGTCGCTACTGCCGCCGCGCTTGCCGTATGGCTGTTTTCGACCGGACGTTGGCCTCTCGGAATTTTCGCCCTGCTTCTTCTGTGTTTTGCGGTCTTGTCTCTCGTATCGCTGACGAAAAAGCTCATAAGACTCATGAGCACTTTTGTGAGCGCTCTCGAGATGAACGACGTGACAATGCAGTTCAATATCGGCGAAGACGACCGCGAGCTGCACCGCATGTCGCAGTCGATGAACAGCATCATAGAGCTATACCGCTCCAACACACGCCAGCTCGAGACCGGAAAACTCTATTACGACCGCATTCTGCGTATCATGACCCATGAAATGCGCAACTCCATAACCCCGGTCATAGCCATAGCCGACGACATTGAAAAACACCCCGAAAAATATGATGGCGACAATCTCAAAGAGGCAATATCGGTGATAAGGAGCCAGAGCGAAGGCATAAAACACTTTCTGGACGCATACTACGAAATGACCCACATACCGGTTCCTGAGAAAACACGCGTAGATGCCATAGCGTTTTTCAACAGAATAAAAGCCATGGCAAGGATTGAGGCGGCAAACCGTTCGCTGCCTGAAAATGTGTGCGGGTTTATCGTTGCCAGAGACATGACTCTCGATATAGACACCGCTCTGATGACGCAGGCGCTGATAAACCTCATACGCAACGCTCTCGATGCGGTCGCCGCCGTCGAAAATCCGTCGGTAAATGTCGTGGTAAGCTCGTCCGACGGACAGCCATATATTTCGATTGAAGACAATGGTCCCGGCCTATCGCCCGAAATTGCCGAAAACCTGTTCCAGCCCTTCCTTTCCACCAAAGCAGGCGGAAGCGGCGTCGGTCTATACCTCAGCCGCCAGATAGTGCGGCAGCACGAAGGCGACCTACGGCTGACAAGTAGCCGCCACGGCGCAATAGCCACCATCATTCTTCCTGCAGAGTCATCAAGATGACTCCACAGACACCTATGGATGCAAAAAGAGGACTGCCCTCACGGGAAATCCTCTATTTGCGCTTCAAGATGGACTCGAACCAACGACCCTCTGATTAACAGTCAGATGCTCTAACCGACTGAGCTATTGAAGCATGGTTTGCAAGCCGAAACCTGCATATATGTATGTGATAATGAATAAGCGCTTCAAGATGGACTCGAACCAACGACCCTCTGATTAACAGTCAGATGCTCTAACCGACTGAGCTATTGAAGCAGTTATTTTGGCAGCCCCTCCGGGCTTTTTGCGGTGCAAATTTACAATCAATTTTTGAACTATGCAAATATTTTTTCTGTTTTTTTGATTTTTATTTTTCAACACAGCAAAAACGAGGCCAAAAACAGGGCCGGAACCACACTTACCTCAGGTCCGGGCAGTCAAACCATAGTGTTCCGGCCGCCAATGCGGCAGAAGCCTCTGTCTTAGTAGTGCCGTCATAAGACGAATCGAACGGCGACCGCCCCATGCCCCGCCACTGATAGCTTTTATAAAGCCCCATGGCGTCAAGCAGGGCCGAATATACATCTACCTGATTTATCTCAAAACCGCCATGCCCGGCATATGCCGAGTTTATCAGTATCAGAGGCGTATGATTGTCGGAGTCTACATATGCATATGGTCCGTCAGCATCAATTTCGCGGCGGTGCGCACCAAGCCCCTCGTGGTCGCCAACGATGGCTATCACAGTATCGTCGGCGTCAGGTCGCGACATTATATATGTCACAAAATCGGCAAGAGCGGCATCCACATATGCCGTAACCTCCAGATAGTCGCGAAGCCACCGGGGATAATCTCCCTGCAAGGCCAAAGGCGAAAGACCGGGCGGCAATGTAAACGGATTGTGGCCCGAATGCGTCACCACAAGCAAAAAGGCGTTCTCGCCTTCGGGCCACACCTCACCCTGCCTCATGCGCTCGGCACACCGGCCCAGAAGGCGATGGTCAAGAATATCGACACCGTCGTGCCAGTCCATATCTTCGTCCTCATACCAGTCGTCGTGCATCAGAAGAGTGTCTATGCCAAGCGAAGCGGCAAATACAGCCTGATTCCATGTCGACGGCAAATCGCAGCTCACAAGATAGGTAGAAGCGCCATGGTCCTTCATGGCCTTGGGCAGTGAATAGTAGTCAGCGCGTGCATGGTCCTTCACAAAAACCCCGCTACGCAGCGGATATCGGCCTGTCACATACAGAAGCTGACCGTCTATCGACCTGCCCGCACGTGCCTGCGTAAGCACATCTTTATTATAGTACACGCGCGAGGTATCCTCGACGAGAGAATTGAGGAATGGCGTCACCTCACGACCCTCAATTTCGAGACCGACAGGCCATGACTCAAGCGACTCACACAGTATGAGCACAAGATTGCGCTTCGCCACACTGTCGGAGGGGCAATAGAGCGCAGTCGCGGCATCGTGGTCTTCAAACCACGCGCGGGCCTGAGCGAGTTCTTCGGGCGATGGCGCCGCATCTTTGGTCATTGCCTCATAAAGAAGCGGAAGAAATATGGTATATACAGGAGGCTGCACAGTCATGGCAGTGACATCGGCCGACAGCTCGGCCATGCGGCAGCGGAAACCTCCTCTGGCTGCAAAAAAGATATAGTTCACGCCAGTCAGAGCAGCCAGAACTATCGCATATGCAACCGGATTATAGCGGCATGACCGACGCACCAACCGGCACTGACACAAGCATGCCCCCGCAATAATAAGCGCAAAACCGATGTCGGCAAGCCTCATTCCCTCCACGACACTGCCGCCAAAGCCCGCGAGGTTTGAAACAAGGCCATAGCTTGTCAGCGGAATATGGGTGTAATAGGTTCTGAAATAGATGATATTTGCCTCAAGCAACCCGGCCAGACCGATGAGGACTCCGCACTGCCAGCCCCATCGCCGCGTCAGTACCGAAGGGAGAGTGAATACTGTAGCCGCGGCAGGAAGAATAAAATAAAGAGAACGATAGCGCAGAAAAGGAGCAAAATCGCTGTCCATACACCAAAGCAAATCAAACCATAAGAAGATAAGCAATGTGGCCGACCACCATACCATATACGACACCGGAGGCACCAATTCACGCAAAACTCCCAGAAACTTACAGCAACTTTTCGAGAGGGTAAGCATTTATTTTCAAAAAATTAAGAGATTGTTTAAAAACATCTGATAACAAAGACAGCGGACAATATCCAATTTCACGACAGTCTAAAAAAATTATCGGGCAAATTTACTACAATATTTGGCTAAGAACAAAAAAAATCGTACCTTTGCAGCCGGAAAACAAAAACTCCACTTAATCAATTAATTATCAAATGCAGTACGAAACCGTTTTCATTTTAACTCCCGTTTTGTCTGATGCTCAGATGAAGGAAGCGGTAGAAAAGTTTGCAAAGGTGCTCACCGACAACGGCGCATCGATTGTAAACACCGAGGAGTGGGGCCTGCGCAAGCTCGCTTATCCCATTCAGAAAAAATCGACCGGCTTTTACAGCCTCATTGAGTTCGAAGCTGATCCTCAGGTAATCCGCAAGCTCGAAATCGCCTACCGTCGCGACGAGCGTGTACTCCGCTGGCTCACATTCCGTCAGGACAAATACGCAGCACAGTACGCCGCAAAGCGTCGTGCCCGCCGCGCCGCCCAGCCCCAAGCACAAACCGTAGAAACAAAGGAGGACTAACCCATGGCACAGACTCAATCTGAAATCCGCTACCTCACTCCCATGTCGGTAGACGTGAAAAAGAAAAAATACTGCCGATTCAAACGCTTCGGCATCAACTTCATCGACTATAAGGATCCGGAATTCCTCAAGAAATTCCTCAACGAGCAGGGCAAAATCCTTCCCCGCCGTATCACCGGCACTTCGCTGAAATTCCAGCGTCGTGTGGCTCAGGCCGTTAAGCGTGCCCGCCACCTGGCTCTCCTGCCCTACGTGACCGACCTGATGAAATAACCCTTAAAGCCGGACAGAATATGAAAATCATACTCAAAGAAGACGTCAGCGGCCTTGGATACAAGGACGACGTTGTAGAAGTAAAAGACGGATACGGCCGCAACTACCTCATCCCCTACGGTAAAGCCGTTATCGCCACACCCTCGGCTCTCAAGGTTCTCGCTGAAAACCAGCGTCAGCGCGCCCACAAGCTCGCCAAAATCAAGGCCGACGCAGAAGCTCTCGCAGCTTCGCTCAAGGACGTGAAGCTCACCATCGGTGCCAAGACCAGCGCCACCGGCACTATCTTCGGCTCTGTAAACAGCATTCAGATTGCTGAAGCCCTCGAAAAACTCGGCTTCAACATCGACCGCAAGATTATCGAAATCGAACCCGTCAAGGAAGTTGGCGAATACACCGCTACCGTTAAACTTCACAAAGAAGTTACCGCACAGGTTCCCTTCGAAGTTATCGCTGAATAATAGTCATAACATCATACCTACGATTGGCCGTGGTCCTCGGACTGCGGCCGATTTTTTTTGCCCGTATCAAAACATTCTGTACCTTTGCAGGCGTTATAAAGACATACAGCGGGCCAAGAACGACTTACTTCAAAAAATTTTCAGGACTCAGTCGTTCAATTGCCCGCTGTTTACGTTAATTCGCAGAAAGGCATCGCAACCTGACGCTCAGAATGACAAAGACTATGGATACAGCTCTTTTCAAAACGGCATTCTCGGCTAACGCCATATTTATACCGGCCACACGCGCCGACATCGCTCCGTGCCAGGCCACTACTGTAGCAACGGCTTTCACTGCAGCCCTGGTGAAAATAGGATATACCGCAGACGAAAAGCTATTCCATGCCTTGTGCCATCTCTCCAACGAAGAAATAGCCGAAATAAACCTCGAAATAGAAAATATTCTCGGACTCAGGCTCAACTGGATGCCAATGATTCGCAACTGGCAGACTCCGGTCGAAACCGATTTCTACGACACTCTCATCGCGATGTTCGCAAATGTGCTTCCGGCCCTCAACGACATTCCGGGCACAACTCTGCCTTGCGGACATTTCATACCGGACGGCACCTTCCCACTTGAGCGGTATAACGGCTGCCCTCTGTGCGGACGCACTTTCGCCGTATCAGACTATACATACACCGGACAAGGCACGAAACTTAAAACCCTCACCCTCTGGACCGAAACAGAGCTTCTCGAATATGAGTGCACGCTCCTGAATTCGAAAACTCCGCTCGAAGGCACCCAGACAGAAGCGCTAAAAGTACTTTTGAACCATTTCGGCCTTCCCGAGGGCATCGACATAAAGGTACGCGAAATCGCCGCTCTTGCATTTCTCTACCTCGCAGGCAAAGAGGACTATCGGCGCGCCGCCGATATTGTGAAAAGCCCGGCCGATATTCTACGCGCGCTCTGGTCTGAAAAAAGCGGCTCCGCACGAATTGTGAAACCAAAAGACATAGCGACGCGCGAAGCCGACAATGTCGGCTACCGCTGGCAGCCGGACTACGAAGAGCGCAAGGAACAAAAACGCATCGAAACAATCGAGAAGCTGAAGCTGAAATACAGCCGAGCAATGTGCCGCTTTGTTGCCAGACTGTTCGAGCAGATGCCGATGGATGCCTGTGCCATGTGCGAAAACATGCACCCCGACCGCGGCATGTGGGTGCGGTTCATACGCGCACTGCGCCTTGCAGAGTATGGACGCCGAAACGACTTCCCGAAACTTCGCGAAGTCCTCGACCGATTCTATCGCGGCGACTACACCGTATGGGCCGGAGAGGTCGAGACTGCACTTTTGTCGAAAGACACCGCCCGGGCTTTGCGACTGCTGTCGGAGCGGCCCGGAGCGTTCGCCCGGCGTCTGTTTGCTTCAATGCTGCACCTCGGTGCCACCCCTGTCCTCGAGGCATTTGCCGTCGCGGGCGAACAAACCGACATCAGACTTCTGCTTACCGTCGACATGTATGCCGCCTACTGCCTTGACCCAGACAACGAACGCAGCGTCAGGCTTGCCGGAGGCTCTACGCACCTCATTCCTCCGAGCAAGTATCTCAAAGAGACACCAAAGGAGGAAATAGCCGCAATGACGGCCGGTGTCAAAGACGTATGCGCAGCCCTCATAAGCCGCCATTTTGCGTCCAGAGGGAAAATAGGCGGAACGGTATATATACAGAAAGAGCTTTACGACATTCCGGTGCCCGTTGGCGAGCGCGCCCAGAGCAACTCAGGCGCATACTATCTTCCCCAGGGCTCGCGCATACCCGTCGAAGGCGACCACATACGCCTGTTCCTGCACTGGGGCGAAGGACTGCCCGCACAGCACCTCGACATGGACCTCAGCGCCATAATCTCATATCCAGACCACACCGACGACTGCGCATATTACAATCTGTCGCCGGCGGGCGCCGTACACAGCGGCGATATCCAGTATATACCCGACCGGGTCGGCGCCGCCGAGTATATCGAGCTCGACATTCCGGCTCTCGAGAAAAACGGCGCCACTCATGTGGCATTCATCGCCAGCGCATATACCTCTGGCGGCGTAAGCCCCACGGCGAAAATCGGATGGATGGACTCCCGCAATCCGATGAAAGTAGACAATGAGACAGGAGTGGCGTTCGACCCCTCTACAGTCCAGTTCTCGACACGCCTCGACACCGAAACGCCTTACGATTCAATTGTCTTCGGCGTCCTCGACATAAAATCGCGTCAGGTGATATGGGCCGAGCTTCTCATAAAAGGCCAGATGGCCAGAAGCATAAGCATAACTCAGATTATGGCCCATGTCAGCAAGCTCGAAAACCGCATGAGCATAGGCCGTCTCCTCGAAATACGGGCCAAGGCTCAGGGGCAGACCATAACGGGTCTCGCCGAAGAGGCCGACGAAGTTTTCACGACCGACACAGCTACATTCGCACGCATAGCCACTCTTGTATAGGCACTCCATTCCGGGGTGCCTCGACGCCCGCCATTGGCCGCATTGCATGCCGAAATTGCGCCAAATGAGCTTTTTTTTATTTTTTTCACATAGTCAATGCACTTTATACTCCAGATAATTGTTACATTTACATAACAAATTCATCACAACCGAAATCATATTCCAATCTTCATAGTCATGAAAAGGATAAACTCTGCCCAGATTCTGAAATCAAAAAAAGGCAAAACCGCAATAATAGCCATATTGGCACTTGCTGCAATAGCATTGGTTCTGTGGTTTATTTTCCGCCCGCGACCCGCCTCGGCCTCACTGCCGGTGGTGGAGGTAAGCCCCGTCACTACTTCCGACGTGAACGTCTACGGCGAATATGCCGGTCGTATCCGCGCACAGCAGTTCGTCGAAGTCCGCGCCCGCGTTGAGGGCTATCTTGAGAAAATGTTTTTCGAAGAAGGCACACACATAAACAAAGGCCAGACTATGTTCCTCATCGACCGCAAGGTCTACAAGGCTCTTGCCGAAAAAGCACGCGCCCAACTCAACAAGGCCCGCTCGAACGCCCTTAAAGCCGAGCGCGACCTTGCCCGCATACGGCCGCTCTATGAGCAGAACGCAGCATCGCAGCTCGACCTCGACAATGCCGAGGCCGCATACGAAAGCGCCAAAGCCGAAGAATCCGTAGCCGCCGCCGACCTCACCCAGGCCGAGCTCGTGCTGAGCTACACCACTGTAACCAGTCCTATTTCGGGCTATGTGAGCGAGCGCGTGGCCGACATCGGCACCCTCGTAGGCCCCGGCGGCAAATCGCTCCTCGCCACTGTCGTAAAGAGCGACACCGTGCTCGTAGACTTCTCCATGACAGCGCTCGACTATCTCAACAGCAAAAACCGCGATGTGAACATAGGTCATAAAAGCGAGTCGCGCCAGTGGGAGCCTTATGTCACGGTGACCCTTGCCGACGGTTCCGAGTATCCACTCAAGGGTCTCGTGGATTTCGCCTCGCCCCAGGTCGACCCGGCCACCGGCACATTCTCTGTCCGCGCCGAGATGCCCAACCCCGACCACGTGCTGCTTCCCGGTGAGTTCACCCGTGTGAAAGTGCTCAAGGACGTGCGCACAGATGCCATCGAAATACCCGCCAAGGCCATCGAAATAGAACGCGGCGGCGCGTATATCTATGTCGTGCGCCCCGACAGCGTCATCGAACGGCGCTTCGTCGAGACCGGTCCCGAAGCAGGAAACAATATTGTAATCGAGCGCGGCCTTTCCGCCGGCGAACATATAGTAACGGAGGGTTTCCATAAACTCCGCCACGGCATGAAAGTACTGCCTGTAATGGCTCAACCCGACACAACAAGCACCACACAGTTATGAAAAGGAACTTTTTTCTCGACCACCCCGTCTTCGCTATCGTCATCTCGATAGTGATAGTGCTGCTGGGTGTCATCGGTCTGGTGATGCTGCCCGTCGACCAGTATCCCCGCATCGTTCCGCCGGTGGTAAAAGTCTCGGCATCATACCCCGGCGCCGACGCCATGACCGTGACACAGGCCGTGGCCACCCCGATTGAACAGGAACTCAACGGCACTCCCGGCATGATTTATATGTCGAGCAGCAGCTCTAACTCGGGCGGTTTCTCGGCTCTGGTGACATTCGATGTTGATGTAGACCCCGAACTCGCTGCCGTCGACATTCAGAACCGCGTGAAGAAGGCCGAATCGCGTCTTCCGGCCGAAGTTGTGCAGAATGGCATCAGCGTCGAAAAAGAGACTGCCAACAAGCTGATGACCATCGCCCTGATGTCGAACGACCCGAAATACGACGAAATATACCTCAGTAACTTCGCCACCCTCAACGTTCTCGACCTTCTTCGGCGTGTGCCAGGCGTAGGCAGTATCCGCAATGTGGGCAGCCGCTACTATGCGATGCAGATCTACGTGCAGCCCGACAAGCTCGCCGACCTTGGCCTGACCGTACAGGACATACAGAACGCCCTCAAGGACCAGAACCGCGAATCGGCCGCCGGCGTACTCGGCCAGGCGCCCATGAACGGCATCGACCTCACGGTGCCTATTATCGCCCGCGGACGTCTTTCGTCGCAGACCGAATTCGAAGACATCGTCGTGCGTGCCAACTCCAACGGCTCCATGATACGCCTCCGCGACGTCGCCCGGGTTTCGCTTGAGGCGTCGAGCTACTCCACCGAGAGCGGTATCAACGGCGGCAATGCCGCAATCCTCGAAATCAACATGCTTCCGGGCGAGAACGCCATGGACGTTGCCACGCAAGTGAAAAAAACGATGGACGAGATCAGCAAGTCATTCCCAGAGGGCATCAGCTATGAGGTGCCGTTCGACATGACCACTTACATCTCCGAATCGATACACCACGTGTACCGCACATTCTTCGAGGCCCTTATCCTGGTGATTCTCGTAGTATTCCTGTCGCTGCAGAGCTGGCGCGCGACCCTCATACCGGTAATAGCCGTTCCGATTTCACTCATCGGAACATTCGGCGTCATGCTCATCTTCGGCTTCTCGCTCAACATGCTCACCTTGCTCGGCCTCATTCTTGCCATAGGCATTGTGGTGGACGACGCCATCGTCGTGGTCGAAAACGTAGACCGCATCATGGAGAAAGACGGAGTAGACGCCTTCGAAGCCACACGCCGCGCCATGAACGGTCTCGGCAGCGCCCTGATAGCCATGAGCCTTGTGCTATGCGCCGTATTCGTGCCCGTCAGCTTCCTGCCAGGCATTACGGGCCAGCTCTTCCGCCAGTTCACGGTCACCATCGCCGTGTCGGTAATCATCTCTACGGTCGTTGCCCTCACCCTCTCGCCGGTGATGTGCTCCAAGCTCCTGCGCCACACCGACCGCCGCCACAAGCCCAAATTCTTCCGTATAATCAACTATACCCTCCTGCGAGGCAACCGCTTCTACAGCCGTGCTATCCGCGCAGCCCTCAACAAGCCGCGGCGCATGTGGGTTGGCTTCGGAATGGCTCTGGTAATTATTTATGTCGCCAACATGCTTGTGCCGACGAGCTTCATGTCGCCTGAAGACCAGGGTTACTTTACCGTCGAGCTCGAGCTTCCCGAAGGCTCGACCATCGAACGCACCCGCGCCGTCACCGACAGAGCCATCGCCTTCCTTCAGGCCGACAAAGACGTGGAATATGTGCAGAACGTGACAGGCTCGTCGCCCCGCACCGGCACAAACCAGGCTCACGCCGCCCTCACCGTCATACTCAAGCCGGCCGGCGAACGCGGCACCAACTCTCTGAGCGAACTTCGCCAGCGTGTGGCCGACGAACTGTCGCAGTACCCCGAAGCCCAGGTATATTTCTTCACTCCGGCAATCATACCGGGTCTGGGCTCTTCCGGCGGCTTCGAGATGGTGCTCGAAGCCCGCGGCGACGCCACATACGAAGACCTTGCCCGCGCCGTCGACACCCTGAAATACTATGCCGCCGAATGCCCGGAGTTCGCAGGACTCTCGACCTCGCTGCAGGCCGATATCCCACAGCTGTTCTTCGACGTAGACCGCGACAAGGCCAAGCTGCAGGGAATACCGATGAGCGATATTTTCTCGACAATGAAGGCATTCACGGGCTCGGTATATGTGAACGACTTCAACATGTTCAACCGCATCTACCGCGTATATATACAGGCCGAAGCGCCCTACCGTGCCAACCGCGACAACCTCAACCTCTTCTTCGTGCGAGGCGCAAATAAAGCCATGGTGCCTGTCACATCGCTCGGCACGACCAACTACACCGCCGGTCCCGGCACTATCGGACGCTTCAACATGTTCAACGCCGCCACCATTGGCGGTGAAGCCGCCCGAGGCTACAGCACGGGCCAGGCCATGGATAAACTCGAAGAGATTGTCGAGGAGCATCTGCCCGACAACATCGGCGTCGACTGGGCCGGACTCTCCTACCAGCAGAAGCACAACGGCGGCAACACCGGTCTGGTGCTCGCACTCGCGTTCCTCTTCGTGTTCCTTTTCCTGGCGGCTCAGTATGAGAGCTGGACGGTGCCCCTGGCTGTGATTCTGTCGCTGCCCGTGGCCGGAGTCGGCGCATACCTCGGCATAGCAGTCTGCGGGCTCGAAAACAACATCTACTTCCAGATCGGACTCGTGATGCTCGTCGGTCTCGTTGCCAAAAACGCCATTCTCATCGTCGAGTTCGCCAAAGAGGAAGTCGAGAAAGGCGTCGACGCCACCCATGCGGCCCTCACGGCGGCCAAGCTCCGCTTCCGCCCGCTCGTCATGACCTCGCTCGCGTTCATGCTCGGCCTCCTGCCGCTCGTATTCGCCTCGGGCCCCGGCTCTGCCGCACGCCGCGACATCGGCACCGGCGTATTCTTCGGAATGCTCGTGGCAGTCACTATAGGTATTGTCTTCGTGCCATTCTTCTTCGTGATGATCGACAAGGCATCGAAAAAGTTCAAAAAGGCAAAAAAGTAAAGAAAATGAAGATTCGAACACTTATCATATCGGCCGTCGCCGTGCTGGCGCTCGCGTCTTGCTCGGGGGTGAAAAACCTCGCCAAGCCCGACCTGGAGCTGCCGGCCGAACTCGCCGGCAACAGCACCGACAGCGTCACCGCCGCCGACATCGACTGGATTAATTTCTTCGCCGACCCGCAGCTCGTCGCTATAATCAAGGAAACGCTCGCCCACAACCGCGATTTTCTCGCCGCCGGGGCCCGCGTGCAGGAACTGAAAGAACTCTACGGCATCACTGCCTCCAACTTCTTCCCCACCCTCACGGCCCAGACCTATGCCGACCATGAAACCAACGACTACACGACCAAGCACCACGTCGACGACCCCGAATATGGCCTCAAGGCCACCCTCGCCTGGGAAGCAGACCTCTGGGGAGGCCTCAAATGGGCCCGACGGAAGGGCGGTGCCGACTTCCGCGCCTCGGTCGAGCAAGAACGCGCCATGCGTATCACCCTGATTGCAGAAGTCGCCTCGGCCTACTTCCGCCTAATCGCCCTCGACAATGAGCTCCAGATTGCCCGACGGACACTCTTTACCCGCGAAGAAAACCTTCAGAAAGCCAAACTGCGCTTCGAAGGCGGCATGACACCCGAAACCGTCTATCGGCAGGCAGAAGTGGAATACGCCACCACCGCAGCCCTCATTCCGGGCCTCGAAAGCCGTATCGAAATACAGAAAAATGCCATTTCGCTACTGATGGGCCGCTTCCCCGAAGAAAACATAAGCCGCGGCACACTCCTGCTGCGCGACTCGCTGCCAAAATCGCTGCCCGTAGGCCTACCCTCGCAGCTCATGCAGCGCCGTCCTGATATCCGCGCAGCCGAAGCGCGCCTGCAGAGCGCCATGGCCGATGTCGGGGTGGCATACGCCGACCGCTTCCCTCGCCTGCGCATAGCGCTCACCGGCGGCTGGGAGCAGGACGAACTGAAAGGCTTCTTCCGCTCGCCATTCTCATATGTCATAGGCTCTGTTGCCGGAACCATCTTCGACTTCGGACGCAACAAGCGCAAGTACAAATCGAAAATCGCCGCATACGACCAGGCGCGTCTCGGCTACGAGCAGACCGTGCTCACCGCCTTCCACGAAGTTGACGACGCCGCCACAATACTGCGGAAGGTAAACCAGACCTGCGAACGACGACGCGAACTCCTCGAAGCGGCTCAGGCATACGCCCGACTCGCATACCGCCAGTATAACGCCGGCGCAATCAACTACATCGACGTGCTCGACGCCCAGCGCCGCTTCTACGAAGCCCAGGTAGGCATGAGCAACGCCATGCGCGACCAGTGCCTCGCCATCGTAAGCCTCTACAAAGCCCTCGGAGGCGGCTGGCACTCTGAAGAATTATGAATTACAGACTATGAATTGAATGCAGCAGAAAGAACTTGACAAATACTATCGCGAAAAGACCAACCTGCGGCTGAAATACGCCGCGGTCATATCCATCACCATCGCGGTTATACTCATGATTGCGATGGTGATATGGCTCGACAGCATATCGGCCGGAATGCTGCTGTTCATGCGCGGCTGCGCCGGCCTGTTCGCCATCATATTTGTGGTCCTGGTCGCAATCCTCGTCTACCGCGTAAACGCCTCATACCTCAAAGACAAAACCCGCAGCTAACGCATTCAGCTAAAAACGCGGCGGGCGCGCCGAACGCGCGCCCCTACTGCATAATAAAGCGGTTTATAACACTCCGCCTCCAGAATCGCACAATATATCAGGGCCTCCGGAGGCCTTGTTTCGTTTGCCTCCAAATAGCCCGGCATGCACGGTGGCTTGCCGGGCTATCCATAATCAAGCTCCCGCGGAGGTTTCCCGCCGTCGGCGCAGTTTTCGCAGCCCGTCGGCCCATCAGTCTGTCCGCATAAAATGCCCGTCTACTTAACTGCCTGTCCGCTTAACTGCCCAATAGCCCAACAGCCCGTCGGCCTATAATTGCTTATTGGCGGATTTTTTGTATCTTTGTGGTCTGAAAATTCGACAAATAAATCAACTTTCGCAAGCTCAAGTTGAAGTGAATACGGTGAAAAGTGGGGTTCAGGCTGTGCCTGAGTGAAGACCAAACCATTATCTGCACCCTTCACCTTCCACTATGAGCACTTTAGTAAAATATATGGCAGACGACAAGAAAGTAATATTCTCGATGGTGGGGGTCAGCAAAATCTACCCACCCCAGAAGCAGGTGTTGAAAAACATCTATCTCTCGTTTTTCTATGGTGCCAAAATCGGCATTATCGGTCTGAACGGCAGCGGTAAATCGTCGTTGCTCAAAATTATCGCCGGAATCGACAAGGATTACCAGGGCGAAGTGGTTTGGGCTCCGGGCTATAGCGTAGGCTATCTGGAGCAGGACCCGAAACTCGACCCTGACAAGACCGTGATTGAGGTTGTGCGCGAGGGCGTGAAGCCCATCATGGACCTCCTGGCTGAGTTCGACAAGGTGAACGAAAGTTTCGCCGACCCCGATGTGCTCGAGGACCCCGACAAGATGGAAGCCCTCATAGCCCGTCAGGCCGAGCTTCAGGACAAGCTCGACGCCGCCGACGCATGGAACATCGACTCGAAGCTTGAGCGCGCCATGGACGCCCTCCAGTGCCCGCCCGACGACCAGGTGGTGAGCACCCTCTCGGGAGGCGAGCGCCGCCGCGTGGCTCTCTGCCGCCTTCTCCTCCAGCAGCCCGACGTGCTTCTGCTCGACGAGCCCACCAACCACCTCGACGCCGAGTCGATCGACTGGCTGGAACAGCACCTCAACCAGTATCAGGGCACGGTTATCGCCATCACCCACGACCGCTACTTCCTCGACCATGTGGCCGGCTGGATTCTCGAACTCGACCGCGGCGAGGGAATTCCCTGGAAGGGCAACTACTCTTCGTGGCTCGAACAGAAGACCAAGCGCCTCGAGCAGGAGGAAAAGCAGGCTTCGAAGCGCCGCAAGACTCTCGAACGCGAGCTCGAATGGGTGCGCATGGCCCCGAAGGCCCGCCAGGCCAAGGGCAAGGCGCGTCTGAACAGCTACGACAAGATGCTCAACGAGGACCAGCGTCAGCGCGAGGAACGTCTCGAAATCTTCATTCCGAATGGTCCTCGCCTTGGCAACAAGGTTATCGAGGCCTCGCATCTTGCCAAGGCTTTCGGCAACAAGACTCTGTTCAAGGACCTTTCGTTCGCACTGCCGCCGGCAGGCATCGTAGGCGTAATCGGCCCCAACGGCGCCGGCAAGACTACCCTCTTCCGCCTCATCATGGGCCAGGAGGCGCCCGACGCTGGTTCGTTCGACGTAGGCGAGACCGTGAAGGTGGCATACGTTGACCAGACCCACCACGACCTCCTGCCCGAAAAAACCGTCTACGAGGTGATTTCGCAGGGCGTGGAGAGCTTCCGCATGGGAGGCCGCGACGTGAACGCCCGCGCATATCTGTCGCGCTTCAACTTCACCGGCGCCGACCAGGAAAAGAAAATCGCAGTGCTCTCGGGCGGTGAACGCAACCGTCTGCACCTGGCTATGGCTCTGAAAGAGGAAGGCAATGTGCTGCTGCTCGACGAACCGACCAACGATATCGACGTGAACACCCTCCGCGCTCTCGAGGAAGGTCTCGACGATTTCGCCGGCTGCGCCGTCGTCGTGAGCCACGACCGCTGGTTCCTCGACCGTATCTGCACGCATATCCTCTCGTTCGAAGGCGATGGCGAAGTGGTATTCTTCGAAGGCTCCTACTCCGACTACGAAGAACACAAAAAACGCCTCAACGGCGGCAAAGAACTCCCCCGCCGCCGCTACCGCAAACTGATGGAATGAGTTTAGGATGTTAGGAAGTTAAGAGATTAGGAAATTATGATTTTCCATGAGACCGGATTTTAAAAATCTGTTAGTCTGGCGTCAAGCCCATCAGTTTACGCTGGACGTTTATCAGATTACCCGTTCATTCCCTGAAGATGAACGATTCGGTCTCACTTCTCAGCTACGTAGAGCTGTTATTTCCATAGAATCCAATATTGCAGAAGGAAATGCCCGAAATACAATAAAGGATTTTATTCAGTTTCTATATATTGCTCGCGGTTCTCTTGCCGAAACAGAGTCTCAGCTACTTATAGCAAAGGACCTCGGTTATATAAGCTCAACTGAATATAATCATTTGGACGATTTGCGCATTTCAATTGCAAAGCTATTGAATCTCTTGATAAAGAAGCTTTTACTTCCCGTCAAATCTTAACTTCCTAACCTCCTATATAGATTATTTCATCAAAGCATCGTCTTCTCATCATAATTTCTTAACCACCTAACTTCCTAATTTCACAACAGGATGTCTTTGCAATGTGGAATCGTCGGACTACCCAATGTGGGTAAGTCGACTCTCTTTAACTGTCTCTCCAACGCCAAGGCCCAGTCGGCCAACTTTCCCTTCTGCACCATCGAGCCGAACGTGGGCGTCATCACCGTGCCCGACGACCGCCTTACCAAGCTCGTCGAGATGTGCAATCCGCGCTCGATTGTGCCCGCAACGGTCGAAATAGTCGATATCGCCGGCCTGGTGAAAGGTGCCTCCAAGGGCGAAGGCCTGGGCAACAAGTTCCTCGCCAATATCCGCGAGACAGATGCCATCATACACGTGCTCCGCTGCTTCGACGACGACAACATCTCCCACGTCGACGGCTCCGTCAACCCCGTACGCGATAAGGAAATCATCGACTTCGAGCTTCAACTCAAAGACCTCGAGACTGTCGAGGCCCGTATCGCCAAAACTCAGAAACAGGCCCAGACCGGCGGCGACAAGACCGCGAAAATGCAGTATGGCGTGCTGTGCAGCATCAAGGAAGCGCTCGACAAAGGGCTGCCCGCCCGTTCAGTGAGCTTCGACACCGTCGACGAAGAGAAATTCGCCCGCGAACTCTTCCTCCTCACATCGAAACCGGTGCTCTATGTATGCAACGTAGACGATGAATCGGCCGCCAACGGCAACGCCTATGTCGACGCCGTGCGCGAAGCCATCAAGAACGAAGGCGCCGAACTCCTTGTGCTCGCTGCCCGCACCGAGAGCGAAATCGCCGAACTCGACACCTGGGAAGAACGCCAGGAATTCCTCGCCGAAATCGGCCTGAGCGAATCGGGCGTATCGCGCCTTATCCGCGCCGCCTACCAGCTGCTCGACCTCCAGACCTACTTCACCGCCGGCCCCGACGAGGTCCGCGCGTGGACATTTATCCGCGGCTCCAAAGCCCCGAAATGTGCCGGTATCATACACACCGATTTCGAGAAAGGCTTCATTCGCGCCGAAGTCATCAAATATGACGACTATGTGAATCTCGGCGGCGAGACCGCCGTCCGCGAAGCCGGCAAAATGGCCGTCGAAGGCAAGGAATACGTCGTGCAGGACGGCGACATCATGCACTTCCGCTTCAACGTCTGACCCACACCCTCTCCACACACACAGCCCGGCGCGTCGCCCTCCCCCCCCTGACGCGCCGGGCTTTTTTTTATTTAAGCCTTCAGTATTTTACAAGGATATGTCAAGACTGCGCCTGAAGGAAAATATTTGTTCAAGCGCACTCGAGTGGCAAAATATTTTTGCGGTTATGAAAATAATCGCTACTTTTGTGAAAATTTGGAGAGAATGGCAAAGGATCTCGCCGAGCAACTGACCCGACTGGGGCATAAAAGCGAACTGCTTGTGACCCGTTTCGAAAGTCTGCGCCGCCGCAATCTGGAACTGACCGCTGAGATTGAAGAACTCAAGGCCACAGTCAGGGCGCGCGATGCTCAGATAGAACGTCTGCTTCTGGAAAAAGAACACATGAGAGTATCTGCGGCAGTGGCCGCGACACCCGAAGATGTGAAAAGAGCCCGAGCCCTTATCGCCGAATTGGTGCGGGATATCGATGTATGCATAGCCGATCTGACCCGAGATATCTGAAAGCACCCCTGCAGCCGATGGACGATAACAGAGAACATAGGATAACAATCAAAATAGCCGGAGTAGAACCTTTCAGGCTTCCGGTATCGGAGAGCGAAGAGTCGTTCTACCGCCTGGTGATAAAGCGAATAAACGAGAATGTAGACCGCCTGAGCTATGGCGTTGCCGCCGACCCGCAGCCGGTTGCCCTCGCAAAAGTGGCACTATACTATGCCACCATGCTTTATCGACAAACCAACATGATCAACTCCCAAGCCCGCATGCTTGCAGACTTCGAAGAGCGCCTCGACGCCCTTCTCGAAGGCACCGACTGAAAGTATTCCGGGCATCGTACCATTGTTTTCCCCGGTTGCCGGGAAGCGCGCAATCTCGCGTCGCACCGGTCTTGAACGTCGGTTCGCTCGCCACACGAGTGTTGTTAACCGCGCCTGTCGCCCTCCGGACACATTTCCGGCGGTGTGATTCGGGCGCCTTTTGTTTTTATTACAAGAAACCAACGATAACAATGGAATTGTTTTTGTATTGTATCGCAGTAGCAGTCGTAGCAGCCGCCATAGCAGTGGTCGCAACCCTGATTGCACAGCGTAAAATGGCCGGAACAAGGGCTAAACTCATCATCGAGGACGCCCATCGCGAGGCCGAGGACATCAAGCGCAACAAAGCGCTCGAAGGCCGCGAAGAGGCCCTCAAAATAAGTGCTGAAGCCGAAAAAGCAGCCAACGCAAGGCTTGCCAAGATACAGTCGGCCGAAGCCAAGCAGAAGCAGCGCGAGCTCCAGCTCAACCAGCAGCAGAGCGAAAACCAGCGCACCCGCAACGAGCTCGACAATCTACGCCAGAATATTGAGAACCAGCAGGTAGCCCTCGCCGCACGACAGGCTCAGCTCGACGAGCTTCACCGTCAGGCCCAGGACATGCTCGAACACATATCCGGTCTGTCTTCAGCCGAAGCGAAAGAAAAACTCATCGAAAGCCTCAAGGACGAAGCCAAAACCGCCGCCGCCTCATATATCAACGACATCATGGACGACGCCAAGATGACCGCCAACAAGGAGGCAAAACGAATTGTGGTACAGAGCATTCAGCGCGTTGCCACCGAAACCGCCATCGAAAACTCCGTGACGGTATTCCACATCGACTCCGACGAAATCAAGGGTCGAATCATCGGCCGCGAAGGCCGAAATATCCGTGCGCTCGAGGCAGCCACCGGCATCGAAATCATTGTCGACGACACCCCCGAGGCCATCGTTCTTTCAGGCTTCGACCCTGTACGCCGCGAGATAGCCCGTCTGGCTCTCCATCAGCTCGTTGCCGACGGCCGCATACACCCTGCCCGTATCGAAGAAGTCGTTGCCAAAGTCCGCAAACAGATTGAACAGGAAATCATCGAGACAGGCCAGCGCACATGTATCGACCTCGGTATCCACGGCCTGCATCCCGAACTCATCCGCCTCGTCGGCAAAATGAAATACCGCTCGAGCTACGGCCAGAACCTGCTCCAGCACTCGCGCGAAACAGCCAACCTCTGTGCCGTAATGGCTTCTGAGCTTGGCCTCAACCCCAAGAAAGCCCGTCGCGCCGGCCTCCTCCACGACATCGGCAAAGTGCCCGACGAAGAGCCCGAACTTCCCCACGCACTCCTCGGCATGAAACTCGCTGAAAAATACAAGGAAAAACCCGAAATCTGCAATGCTATCGGCGCTCACCACGACGAAGTTGAGCAGACATCGCTCCTTGCACCCATCGTACAGGTCTGCGACGCTATCTCAGGCGCACGCCCCGGCGCACGCCGCGAAATCGTAGAAGCCTATATCAAGCGCCTCAACGACCTCGAACAGCTCGCACTCTCCTACCCTGGTGTTGTCAAGACCTACGCCATACAGGCAGGCCGCGAACTCCGCGTGATTGTCGGTGCCGACAAGATTGATGATGCCGAAACCGAAAAACTGTCGGGCGAAATAGCACGCCGCATTCAGGACGAAATGACATATCCGGGTCAGGTCAAGATTACCGTAATCCGCGAAACCCGCTCGGTAAGCTTTGCCAAATAAGCCATGAGCACCCAGGACAAGCCCGGAGACGACAAACTCCACGACACCGAAGCGCAGGCACCCGAAGCGAATGCCGAAGATGTGCGACCTGACGACGGCGCCGCTCCAAAGAAAAAATGCTGCGGAGGCTGCCAGAGAGGCAAACTGCACAGTTTCAACTGGCTCGAAGATATCCCCGGCGGCTATGCCGACAGCGACCTCGTTGAGGTTCAGTTCAAGAACACCCGCAAAGGCTTCTATCGCAACAGCGCACGTCTGCCGCTCGAAATCGGCGACGTCGTAGCTGTCGAGGCATCGCCGGGCCACGACATAGGCACCGTAACCCTCATCGGAAAACTCGTTGAGTTGAGCATGAAGCGCGCCGGAGTCCGCTCCGGCAGCCAGGGTCCCGAAATTCGACGCGTATTCCGCAAGGCCAAGCCCGCCGACATCGAGAAATTCGACGAAGCACGCGCCCGCGAACACGACACCATGATACGTGCGCGCCGTATCGCCGAAGACCTCAAACTCAACATGAAAATAGGCGATGTCGAGTATCAGGGCGACGGCAACAAGGCCATATTCTACTATATAGCCGACGAGCGAGTGGATTTCCGCCAGCTCATCAAGATTCTCGCCGAGACATTCAAGGTGCGCATCGAGATGAAGCAGATCGGAGCCCGTCAGGAAGCCGGCCGAATAGGCGGCATAGGCCCCTGCGGCCGCCCGCTGTGCTGCTCGCAGTGGATGACCAACTTCGTGTCGGTAGCCACAAGCGCAGCCCGCTATCAGGACATATCGCTCAACCCTCAGAAACTCGCCGGCCAGTGCGCCAAGCTGAAATGCTGCCTCAACTTCGAGGTCGACACCTATGTCGAAGCCTCGCGGAAGATGCCGCCTCGCGAAGTGCGCCTCGAAACCGCCGACGCAACATACTTCCACTTCAAGAGCGACATTTTCAACCGCCTTGTCACATATTCGACCGATAAATCGCTCGCAGCCAACCTCGTCACCATCGACGCAGAGCGAGTCTTCGAAATCATAGCAATGAACAAGGCCGGCGAAAAGCCCCTTACACTCATGCGCGAAACCGACGTCAAGCCCAAAGAAAAAGCTGCTTTCGGCGATATTCTCGGCGACGACGACCTGACACGCTTCGACAACAAGAAGAAAAAGCGCAAGAACAAAAAGAAACCCAAACCGGAAGGCGCTCAACAGCAGGACAAACCGGCCCAACAGGCTCCAAAACCACAGCAGGAGCAGCCTCAGAACAAACCACGCAAACCCAAAAAACCAAAAAGCGGCGGCCAGGGGCCCAAGAAACCTCAGGGAGAATGAGTATGAAAGCCACACTTCCGGCATTGATGGCGGCGGTGTTGATACTCACCGCCTGCAACGGACTCGTCGGGCGCGGCGACGGCGATGACAATCGCTTCAGCGATTTCGCCGACATACCCGGCAAAGGATGGCTCTATACCGATGCTATCGAGTTCGAGCCAGACACCTTGCGCGACAGCATTGTCAATCAAGGAACTTTGCTCGTATCCGTGAGACACGGCAAGGACTACCTTTACCGCAATCTCTGGCTCGAGGTATCATATGCCGATACCGATTCGACCCACAAAGCCGACACTCTGAACATAGAACTTGCCGATGCCATGGGGCGCTGGCACGGTCGCGGCATGGGCCTGTCGATGGAAGTGCTCGACACTCTTCCTGGCTCTTTTCCCATTGCCGAACACCGTGCAGTGAGAGTCCGCCATATAATGAGGGCAGACACCCTACATGGAATCGAACGCATAGGAGTGGTTTACATTCCGAATGAATGAAATGAAACATTTCGACAGTTTTCTTTTCGACATGGACGGCACCCTTTGGGATGCCGTAGACAGCTATTGCTCCGTGTGGAACCGCACCATAGCCGACTGCGGGGCGAACGCCGCACCCGTCACCCGCATACACCTCGAATCTCTTATGGGCAAACCGCTCGACTATATATACGGTACACTGATAGGAGATTCCGCCGACAAAGCCCTCTTCATGGAGAAACTTGAAAAGAATGAACGCGCCATGATGCCTGTAATCGGCGGCCGCCTCTACAACGGAGTCCGCGAAACACTCGGCATTCTTGCCTCCCGGGGCGCCCGCCTGTTCATGGTCAGCAACTGCCAGGCCGACGGGCTCCCGACATTCATACGCTTCAACGGTCTCGACGGTCTTTTCACAGACGCACTTTCCTTCGGAGCTACAGGAAAAGAAAAAGACGTCAATATAAAATACCTCATAGAACGTTATAATCTCGCAGCTCCGCTATACATAGGCGATACCGAAGGCGACTGTATTAACGCTCACGCCGCCGGAGTGCCTTTCGCATGGGCTGCATATGGCTTCGGACACGATGTTAAAGGCTACGACTACAAAATCGATAAAATAGAAGAACTTCTCTCATGCACACCCTGAAAGTTCCCACTGAAATAAATCTGCTCGGACGCGACGAGCAGGCTCTGCGTCTCGCGCGCGTCTACGAAGGCATGCGCAAAGCCGGCATCGAGGCCGCTCTCGTGCGCGACCTTGCCAACATCTACTATCTCACCGGACGAGTGTATAGAGGCTATGTGTACCTCGACCCGGCCTTAGACGGGCCACGCTATTTCGTGCGACAGCCAAACCACCTCACCGGCGCCGGCGTCCACATGATACGCAAACCAGAGGAAATACCCTCAAAACTTGCCGGAGAAGGCATCTCTCTGCCCCATAACATAGCAATCGAACTCGACTCGGTATGCTACTCCGAAAGCATACGCCTCAGCAAGGCTATGGAAATGCTGGCACCGGCCGCAAACCTGTCGCCGATAATGCGCGGCGCACGTGCTGTCAAGACTGCGTTCGAACAGGAGCTCATCAAACGTTCCGGCGTCAAGCACTCCCTTGTCTACGGACGCATTCCGCAACTATATCAGGAAGGCATGACCGACATTGAACTTCAGATTGAAATAGAGCGAGCCTCGCGTCTCGAAGGCTGTCTGGGAATTTTCCGCGTCGGAGGCGACGACATGGAACTATTCATGGGCAATATCCTTACAGGCGAAAACGCCGACACTCCTTCGCCCTACGACTTCGCTATGGGCGGAGAAGGGCTCGACCCGTCGCTGCCCGTCGGCGCCAACGGCACCGTCATAAAACCCGGACTCCCCGTAATGGTGGATGCCAACGGCAACTATACCGGCTATATGACCGATATGACACGCTGCTTCGTAGCCGGCAAAGCCCGCGAAGAGGCCGTGAAAGTCAATCAGCTGTCAATAGACATCTGCAAAGCCCTCGCCGCGATGATGAAGCCCGGGGCCGCAGCCTCCGACCTCTATAAAAAAGCTTTCGCCATGGCAGAAGAGGCCGGAATGGCCGATTCATTCATGGGCCACCGCAGCCATGCAGGCTTTGTCGGCCACGGACTGGGTATCGAAATCAACGAAGCACCTGTAATAGCACCCCGTTCGCGCGATATCCTCGAAGCCGGAAATGTCATTGCCATCGAACCCAAATTTGTCATACCGGGCATGGGAGCCGTTGGCATCGAGAACACCTATATAGTTGGAGAGGAAGCTCCGGCAGAGTGTGTCACCACTGCGCCAGAGCAGATTGTGCTCCTCGACTAAGAAGCTGTTTAAAATAAGCATGAACCTTTCGGAATCACTTAAGAAAAAAATATTCAGAACAGTAGGCGAACTCGCCGACGGTCTCGACAGAGAATGCTATGCCGTCGGCGGCTACGTCCGCGACATTATAATAGGGCGTCCGTCTAAGGACATCGACTTCGTCACCGTCGGCTCCGGCATAGAACTTGCCGAAGCCGTTGCCGAAGCTCTCGGACGTCACACCTCACTGGCGGTGTTCCGCAACTACGGCACGGCACAGGTAAAACACGGCGACCTCGAACTGGAATTCGTCGGCGCACGGCGCGAATCCTACCGCCGCGATTCCCGCAATCCAATCGTCGAAGACGGCACCCTCGAAGAAGACCTCGCGCGCCGCGATTTCACTATCAATGCTCTTGCCGTGCGTGTCAATGCCGAGGACTTCGGTGAAGTAATCGACCACTACGACGGGCTCGGCGACATCGAACGCCGCATAATCCGCACACCGCTCGACCCCGACATAACATTCAGCGATGACCCGCTCCGAATGATGCGGGCCATACGCTTCGCCACACAGCTCGATTTTCAGATACACCACGACACATTCGAGGCCATACGCCGAAATGCCGAACGCATAGAAATCATCACCAAAGAACGCATCAAAGACGAGCTCTTCAAGATAATGGCGTCGCCGAAGCCGTCGATAGGCTGGAAGCTGCTGCTCGACTGCGGACTGCTGCGCTTCATACTGCCGGAACTCGCCCGCATGAGAGGCATAGACCTTGTCGACGGCCGCGCGCACAAAGACAATTTCTATCATACCATGGCCGTACTCGACGGTGTGGCCGAGGCGTCCGACAACATTTATCTGCGCTGGGCCGCTCTGCTTCACGACATCGGAAAACCTGTCACCAAGCATTACGACCCCGCACGCGGGTGGACATTCCACAACCATAACTTCATCGGAGCCAAAATGGTAAAGACCATTTTCCGCCGAATGAAATTTCCGCTCGGAGCCGAAATGCGATATGTTGCCAAACTGGTCGAACTCCATATGCGGCCGATAGCACTGGTCGAAGACGAAGTGACCGACAGTGCCGTGCGACGCCTCATACACTATGCCGAAGAAGACCTCGACGATCTCATGATTCTTGCCCGAGCCGACATAACAAGCAAAGACAGCACCCGCAAGGCCCGCTATCTCGCCAACTTCGACCTTGTAGAGGAGAAATTCCGCGCAACCAACGCTAAAGATTTCGAGCGCAACCGCAAGAACCCTGTCGACGGCACCGAAATAATGGCTCTGTTCGGCCTATGTCAGGGCCCCGATGTAGGCTTCTTCACAAAAAGCCTCAAACAGGCCATCAAAGACTGCGAAATAGACGATAACCGACCGGCCGCATTCGCCTACCTCCTGCAGCTCGCCGCCGAAAAAGGAATCAGCCCTCTCTACGACCCCCTCGCCGCAGAAAACCAGTAAAATATCCTCCTCTTACAGATATTACGAAAGCGACTTCGAGTCGCTTTCAGTGTTTTAATACGAATTTGGCAAATTCGGAAACAGTTTTTCATTGCAGACACACTATATTTGCTGTGTAAAATTCTGCAATATATGAAAAAAAGACACTACTTTCTTTTTGCTCTGGCGGGCATGGCCTTGACTTCATGCTCAAGAGCAGACTACGCACCAGCTCCGGAAGAATGGGCCTGGCTTAATTTCGAGCGCCTAAGCGATGCTCCCGTCCTTCAGCCCGACTCCAACGCGCTTTTCAACTGCCCCATGCGAGGTGAGGCTGTGAAATGGATGGAAAGCGACATATTCAACCCCGCCGCCACAGTCCGGAACGACAGCATAATAGTACTATACCGTTCCGAAGACAATTCTGCACAGGGCATAGGGCGCCGCACTTCCCGAATCGGCTATGCAGCATCGGCCGATGGCGTAAACTTTCAATATGACGCCACCCCGGTGCTCTACCCGGGAAACGACAGCGAGAGCGAGCACGAAGTGCCCGGCGGCTGCGAAGACCCGCGCGTTGCCATGACAGCCGACGGGACCTATGTGATGATGTACACTCAGTGGAACCGTCAGGTGCCTCGCCTGGCTGTAGCAACCTCAAAAGACCTACGCACCTGGACCAAGCATGGCCCTGTGTTCGCCAAGGCATATGACGGACGTTTTGCCGACCTCGCATCAAAATCAGCCTCAATCATCACAAAAATCGACGGCGACCGCCAGGTAATAGCCGAAATCGATGGCAAGTATATGATGTACTGGGGCGAGGAATTTGTAAATGTAGCCACTTCAGACAACCTCGTCGACTGGACTCCCTTGCTCGATGAAAACGGGAATCTACTGAAAGTCATGACCCCGCGCGACGGTAAATTCGACAGTTCGCTCACCGAATGCGGTCCTCCCGCAATTATCACCGACAAAGGTATCCTTCTGCTATATAACGGTAAAAATGCCGACGACGAACGCCGCGACCCGGCATATACCGCTAAAACGTATTGCGGCGGACAAGCTCTTTTCGATGCAAAGAACCCTACAAAACTCATAACACGTCTCGACAAGCCATTCTTCATTCCCGAAAGAGATTTTGAAAAAAGCGGCCAATATCCCGAAGGCACAGTATTTATAGAAGGTCTTGCATTCTATAAAGGCGACTGGTATCTCTACTACGGCTGCGCCGACTCTCTGGTAGGAGCGGCAAAGAAAACCAATTAACAAGACCGAAATCAACTGAAAGAAGTCCTTTTGTGCGAGGCGAATTGCCTTCACAAAAGGATTTTTTGTTAATTTTGCATTTATGAAGATATGCATTGTCACAAGCACGCGTGCCGACTGGGGGCTACTAATGCCTCTGGCTAAAGCTCTGCGCGATGCCGAGGACCTTGAGACTTCCATCGTGGCCACCAACATGCACCTGATGGAACGTTTCGGCATGACCGTCGACGAAATCACGGATGCCGGCTTCGATGTTGCCGCCCGGGTGCCTATGGATATCGAAGGCGACGACGAAGCCTCGCGCGTACGTGCCGCCTCGCTCTGCATGGCCGGCATGGCCGATGCCTTTTCGCAGATAAAGCCCGATACAGTGCTCCTGCTCGGCGACCGCTACGAAATGCTGGCCGTTGCCTCGGCTGCAGCGATAATGCGTATTCCGGTCATTCATATAGCCGGGGGTGCTGTGAGCGAAGGCGCCGTCGACGACTGCATACGCCATGCAATCACAAAACTATCATCTCTGCACCTCACCGAGACCGAAGAATATCGGCGCCGGGTAATCCAGATGGGCGAACAGCCCGAAACGGTAGTAAATACGGGCGCTATCGGCGTGTGGAACGGGCGCAATATCACACCTGTATCGAAAGAGGCGCTCGAAGAATTCCTCGGCATGCGGCTCGACGGCGATACTGCCATTGTGACCTATCACCCGGCCACAAACGACACCTCGGCAACGCCGGCCGAACAAGTAGGTGCAATGCTCGATGCCATCGCGCGGTTTCCTGACCTCAAATGCGTGATAACATATCCGAACAACGACGCCGGAGGTGCCTCGACCATTCCCTTGCTCGAAAAATTCGCCGCCGCACACCCTGCCCGCGTCCGCCTCGTACCCTCGCTCGGCATGTTGCGCTACCAATCTATGCTCAAAATAGCATCTCTCGTCATAGGCAACTCATCGAGCGGCATTGTCGAGGTTCCGTCTGCCGGAATCCCCACTGTCGACATCGGAATACGCCAGCAAGGGCGTACGGCCGCACAATCTGTCATTCACTGCGGAAACAGTTGCAGCGATATAAGCGAAGCCATATCAGAAGCTCTTTCGCCCGCGATGAAAGAGCTTGCGGCAAAATGTGAAAATCCGTATTACAGGCCCGACACACTCGCGCTAATGCGCGATGCCGTACTGAAATTCATGCACAGGCTGCCTGTACCGCCCAAAAAGTTCTATAACATCGACTTAACCAGATGAGACCGCTATATATAATACCAGCCCGCGGAGGCAGCAAAGGCATTCCGCGGAAGAATATCAAACCGTTGTGCGGCCGTCCGCTTATAGCATATACAGTCGATGCCGCCCGCGAAGCCAGAAAGACGAGCGGAGGCACCATACTGCTTTCGACCGATGACGCTGAAATCGCCGATACCGTAAGAGCAATGGGTATCGACGTGCCATACATGCGTCCGGCCGAACTCGCAACAGACACAGCCGGCAGCCGCGAGGTGATACTCGATGCCATGGACTGGGCCGACGCCAATGGAATTGCCTACGACTGCGTCGTGCTCCTTCAGCCGACATCGCCATTCCGCACCGCCGACGATATTCTCGCCTGCATGGCCACCCTCGGACCAAACGACGATATGGCGGTAACCGTAGCGCCCGCTCGCGACAATCCATACTACAACATATTCGAGACTGCTGCCGACGGCTCTCTCCATATAAGCAAAGGCGATGGGAAATACACACGCCGCCAGGACGTGCCGCAGGCATGGGTCTATAACGGCGCCGTCTACGCAATACGCCCCGATTCTATCAGACGTATGCCCATGGGCGAGTTTCCTCGCCGCGTACCATCTGCAATGCCTGCAGAAAGAAGCGTGGACCTCGACAATGAGCTCGACTGGCTTATAGCCGAAACCATAATGGCCCGCAAAATGTTTCTATAATTGATTTGATTATGACTACGAAACACACCATAGCGGCCAACGCAAGCATTCTCGACGCAGTGAGAGCCCTCAACCTTCTGCCTGGAGGCTCGATGACTCTATTTGTCATCGACAACGACGGCATTGTGCAAGGCACTCTCACCGACGGCGATATCAGGCGCGCATTCATAGCCGGCATGCCCCTCGAAGGCACTGCGGCCGACGCCGCATGCCGTCGGTTCCGCAGCGTAAGAGCCGGAGCAGTCGACCCCGCCGATCTCCGCACATTCCGCAACGCGGGCATTACCATGATTCCGGTGCTTGACAGCGACGGACGACTGACAGACATTCTCGACCTTTCGAGCCGACACACACTGCTCCCCCTCAAAGCCGTCCTCATGGCAGGCGGAAAAGGCGAGCGTCTGCGCCCGATGACAGAAAAAACGCCCAAACCACTGCTCGAAATTGAAGGCAAGGCGATAATCGACTATAACATCGAAGCGCTGGCTGCATGCGGAATCGACAATATTTTTGTCACGACCCGCTATCTTGCCGAGCAGATTGAACAGCACTTCAGCAAACCGGTTGCCGGCGTTCAGGTGAGGTGTGTCTGCGAAGACAACCCTTGCGGCACAATCGGCTCCGTCGCTCTGACCGGCGTGGCAGAGGCCGACGGCGATACCCTGGTGATGAACTCCGATCTGCTCACCACGATATCATTTGAAGACATGTATCTGCATCACCGCGATCACGGAGCCGACATCACAGTTGCTGTCGTGCCCTATCAGGTATCTGTCCCGTTCGCCGTGCTGACAATCGACCCTGAAAACCCTGCGATGTTCACCGGCATAGAGGAAAAACCGTCTTATTCATACTATGCCAACGCCGGGATATATATATTCTCCAACCGAATACTGCGGCAACTGCGCAAAGGCGTGAAATGCGATGCCACAGATTTGATTGACAGCGCCATACGCAATGGTGCCAAAGCAAGCTATTTTCCAATAAAAGGCACCTGGATAGACGTCGGCTCGCCGCTCGACTTCCGCCAGGCCACCGAACTGATGAGACATCACAAATCGCTCTCCTCCTGAAAGCCTCATTACTTATTACTTTTCACTCATTACTCTAAAAGTATGGCTGACTCCAATTTCATAGACTATGTAAAGATACTTTGCCGTTCGGGCAAAGGCGGCGCCGGCTCGCGCCATTTCTACCGGGCCAAATATGTACCCAAAGGAGGCCCCGACGGAGGCGATGGAGGCCGCGGAGGCCACATCATCCTCAAAGGCAACCGCAACATGTGGACTCTTCTCCCATTGAAATACCGCCGACATATATTTGCCGGCAACGGACAGAGCGGCTCAGGAGGCCGAAGCTTCGGCAAGGACGGCGACGATGTCATTGTCGAGGTTCCATGCGGCACAGTGGTATTTGACGCCGAAACAGGTGAATTCCTCTGCGAGGTGACCGACGACGGCCAGGAAGTGAAACTGCTCCGCGGCGGACGCGGCGGCCTCGGGAACTGGCACTTCAAGAGCGCAACAAACCGCACTCCGCGCTATGCCCAGCCCGGCGAGCCCTCTATCGAGAAATCTGTTATTCTCGAGCTCAAAATGCTTGCCGACGTCGGCCTCGTAGGTTTTCCCAATGCCGGAAAATCCACCTTGCTGTCGGCGGTTTCGGCTGCCGAGCCCAAAATAGCCGACTATCCTTTCACCACAATGGAGCCGCAGCTCGGCATCGTGTCATACCGAGACAACCGCTCTTTCGTAATGGCCGATATTCCCGGCATTATCGAAGGTGCGAGCGAGGGCAAAGGTCTTGGTCTGCGCTTCCTGCGCCACATCGAGCGCAATGCGGTGCTCCTTTTCATGGTTCCGGCCGACGCCGACGATATCGCCGAAGAATACGGCATTCTTCTTCGCGAACTTGAGCAGTTCAACCCTCAGCTCATGGACAAGCAGCGCGTGCTCGCTATATCCAAAAGCGACCTCCTCGACGACGAGCTTCGCGAAGAGATGGCCAAAACCCTGCCCGAAGGTATTCCGGCGGTATTCATTTCGGCTGTGACCGGCCAAGGCATCACAGAGCTGAAAGATATGCTATGGCGTGCCATAACCGATGAAAACAACCGAATCGACAACACCGACATAATCCACCGTCCGCTCGACGGCCATCACCGCGTCCGCGAGGAAGACGAGTTCATTTTCGAATACAAACCGTCGCCTGAAGAGGAAGAACAGGAAGCCGAAGACTTGCGCAGCATATCGCCCGACGCATGGGGCGAAGACATCGACTGGGATGACGCCGACTATGAGACCGACGATGAAGCGCCGGACGATGACGACGAAGAGACCTACACCGACGACGACGCTTTCGGCTACGAGTCGATCAACGACGACCGCCAATGACAACTATCGCCGAATACTATAAAGGCCTGCGCTCCTCTCTGGCGCAGGCCTTGCCAAAAGGCGAAGCCGACAGTGCTGCCGCTATCCTGATGGAAGATATCGGCGGATACACACGAACGACCCTGTTTGCCGACGGCGACCGCGATATTTCCGACTTCCTGAAAGGAAAAATCGATGAGGCAGCCTCCAGGATAATCGCAGGCGAACCCGTTCAGTATGCCGTAGGGCGCGCCTTGTTCATGGGCAACAGCTATATCGTCACCCCGGCAGTACTGATACCACGTCCCGAGACCGCAGCTCTCGTCGACATGATAACCGACCATGCCGCCGGGCGCTCCGACCTCCGAGTACTCGACATCGGAACCGGCTCCGGCTGCATTGCCATATCTCTGGCACGTGCACTACCCTTCGCCAGGGTAGACGCTGTAGACATTTCGGCCGATGCCCTCGAAATAGCCAGGCTAAACGCCGGCAATCTCAAGGCAAAGGTCAATTTCAGGCAGGAAAACATTCTCAAAGCCGTGCCTCCGGCTATGCCATGCTACGACATCATAGTAAGCAACCCGCCCTACATCACCGACAGCGAAAAAGCCGATATGGACGCCCGTGTGCTCGACTATGAACCCTCAAAGGCATTGTTCGTGCCCGACTCCGACCCGCTGAAATTCTATCGCGCCATAGCCGAATACGCCGCAAAGGCACTCGTGGCCGGCGGAAGTCTATACTTCGAAATAAACCGCAGCTATGGCTCCGAAATAGAAAAAATGCTTGCCGACAAAGGCTTTGCCGACATCGAAATAAGCCGCGATTTCCGCGGCAACACACGCTATGCCTCAGCTCGACGCCCATGACTCCGGAAGACGCTTACAACTACGCCGCCACGCTCTGCAACAAGGCCGAATACTGCCGTTCTGAAATCATTTCAAAACTCCGCAACAAAGGCCTCGACCAGGCCGACATACCTGCTGTGATACAACGGCTCGAAGAGCAACGCCTCATCGACGACCGCCGCTATGCCATGGCATTTGCCCGTCAGAAATTCCGCAACCAGTACTGGGGGCGACGCAAAATCGAAATCGAGTTGCGCCGCAAACGCATATCGCCCGACACCGTATCCGACGCTATCGCCCAGATAAACGAACGCGACTACTCAGCCGCCCTCCGCGCTATAATTGCAAAAAAAGCCAAAAGCTATCCCCGTCCACTCGACCATGCGGCCCGCACATCAATAGCCCGCTACGCAATCTCCCGCGGCTTCGAGCCCTCCCTCGTCTTCCCCCTCATTCCCCGCTAATTAAAATTATTGATTATCTTTGCGTTTATTATGGATTACCAACAAAACAAGACAGATGATATAGCGTATTTTTTATCATTCTGCATTGAAAATTACCGTAACAAGCATGGTATTACAGGAGAGGAGGCCTACAATATACTGTCGCAATCCGGCACTCTGAAATATCTTCAGGATAACTATGAAGTAATCCATACACAAAGCCATCAATGGATTTTGCAAGATATCGACAATTTCATCAAGCACAGCAAAATATGAAACTTTACCACGGAGGTCTGGATATAATTGAACTTCCCGAAATCAGAGAACCAAACCGAACTCTCGATTACGGCCGGGGATTCTATCTTACGACATCTTATGAGCAAGCGCAAAAGTGGGTTAAAAGAAAAATCGATGAAAATAGAGTATCATGCGGCTATGTCAACGAATATGATTACGATCCGCTCTCCGAAAAAGAACTTCACATTCTGAATTTTGAAAGCCCTACGGAAGAATGGCTGGATTTTGTAATGGCCAACCGTATGAATCCTGATTTCTCCCACGAATATGATATCGTCAAAGGGCCTGTTGCAAACGACCGCGTATATGCCGCATTTGCACTTTATGAAGCTCGCCTATACGACCGGAAACGTCTGATTGAAGAACTGCGGGTCTATAAACTCGTTGATCAGATTCTGCTGCACACTCCAAAAAGTCTCAGTTCCATCAGATTTATAAAGGCACACAAAATAACGACATGAGCGACCTCGAAATAACCGATAAAAATATATATCTGCTCTTGCCAGGCAAAATCAGCCTTATCGCAGTCCGCTATTCACGCGAATTCAAAGTAAGCCTGATTGATGCCTTAAGCTTCATATATAAATCGACGACTTACCGCCGGTTAGCCAGTGAAGAAACTAAGCTATGGCATCTCGGACCGGTGGCTTTATATGATTATCTACTGGAAAATAAGTAAGAGGTTGTTTAAAAACATATGTGAAAACACAGGCCAAAAAGTCTGAGATGTATTTATATCTGAGACGAAGGAGCATAGCGGTGGCTATGTGACTGAGTCGAAGAGATAAAGACACTCTGAATTTTTGGAGGCGAAGCCTTTGTTTTCATGCTTACAGTGTTTTTTAAGAAGATTTTAATGAGGCGTTTTTAACATTAGTACAGTCTTGGCGTCTTTTTGTTAACTTGCCCATCACTCATCGGTCACATAGCCACCGCTATGTTCCCTCTTCGTAATGTGCAATTTAAGCAAAAATCCTCCAACCTGTATTTTCACATATGTTTTCAAACAACCTCTAAGAGATAATACACAGAAAAATAGCAAAAGCGGAGTCGGCGCAATGCGGACTCCGCTTTTAAATTCTTTGGAAGAATGATTATTTGAGGGCTTCCTTGACGGCGTCGTTGGGAACCATCTCTTCTTTGAAGATGTAAGCGCCGGTCTTGGGCGACTTCACCATCTTGATGACCTTGCTGTAGGTACGGCCTTCGCCTTTCTGGAGCGATGCAACGGTTTTCTTTGCCATATCTTAGATTCTTATTTGATTTCTTTGTGAATGGTCATACGCTTAAGAATGGGGTTGTATTTCTTAAGCTCGAGTCTCTCGGTGGTGTTTTTGCGGTTTTTGGTTGTGATGTATCGCGAGGTACCGGGCATACCGCTCGCCTTGTGCTCGGTGCATTCAAGAATCACCTGTACGCGATTGCCTTTTGCTTTCTTTGCCATTTTCTGTCAATTATTTGAGGTTAGAGGTAATAGATGTCATTCTCTTTTACGTAGCCGCTCTGGCAAGCCTGCTTGAGGGCTTCATTGAGGCCGAGCTTGTTGATGGTGCGAAGACCGGCAGCCGAAATGGTGAGGCTGATCCATGTTTCGCGTTCTACCCAGTAGAACTTCTTGGTGAAGAGATTCACATTAAATTTGCGTTTGGTGCGACGCTTCGAGTGCGAAACGTTATTACCCACAATCGCTTTTTTGCCGGTGATCTGACAAATCTTTGACATGGCTGTTAATGGTTTATCGTTCTTTTTTTATCTTTTATGCATCAAGTGGTTGCAACCGTCATCACATTCTCATATCGGCACCCGGTGCATCTTTTTCCGGACGCCTTTTAAGGATGGGCCACAAAACAGAGTGCAAAGTAACGACTTTTTTTTCAAAACGCCAAATAATCACAGCCTTTTATGCTATTTTTTGTACTCGAAAAACCAAAATAGCCGCTTTCAGCGTTTTTTACTGCATTTGGCTGAGTATTTATCGCGCCACTTTCACTACTTTTGCAGAACTATGGAAGGAACTGTAATCCGCAACACCGGCTCGCAATATATAGTCCGCCTCGATTCGGGTGCGGAGCTACCCTGTAAGGTCAAGGGCAATTTCAGAATAAAAGGTATCCGCACCACCAATCCGGTGGCAGTAGGCGACCGCGTCGAAACAGGAGCTCCCGGCCAGGACGGTGTGGCTTTCATAACCGCAGTACTGCCGAGACGCAACTATATAATAAGGCGCTCGACCAATCTCTCGAAAGCGGCACATATAATTGCGGCCAACATCGACTGCGCCGTCCTCGTGGCTACTCTCGCCCACCCGGCGACTCCGCTGACTTTCATAGACCGCTTTCTGGCAACAGCCGAGGCTTACAACGTGCCGGCTGTGCTCGCCATCAATAAAATCGACCTTCTCCCCGACGCCGAAGACCGCGAACTCCTCGACGCCGTTCTTGGCCTCTACCGCTCAATTGGCTATAAAGCCGTAGGCGTATCGGCCGCCACCGGCGAAGGCATGGACAAGCTGCGTGAAATACTTGCCGGAAAGACATCGCTGATGTCGGGCAACTCCGGCGTGGGCAAGACCACACTTATCAACGCACTTATTCCGGGGCTCGACCTCCGAACAGGAGAAATCTCTGCCGCACACGATACCGGCATGCACACCACGACATTCTCAGAAATGTTCGACCTCCCCGGCGGCGGCGAAATCATAGACACCCCCGGGGTACGTGGCTTCGGCACCGTCGAATTCCAACCCGAAGAGGTCGGACACTACTTTCCCGAAATCTTCCGTCTATCCGAAGAATGCCGTTTCGGCAACTGCACGCACACCCACGAACCGGGATGCGCCGTCCTCGCTGCCCTCGAAGAACACCGCATAGCGCAAAGCCGCTATGCCTCATACCTCAGCATACTCGACGAAACCCGCGAAGGCTCCGACAAATACCGCAAACCCTTTTAGGAGTTTAGGTTGTTAGGAAGTTAGGATAGGAGGGCGATTTATGAGGTCTGAAAGTTGCGAATAGATCAAGAACGATATAAAATCTCATTATATCCCTTTTCCTTGTCGACCTATCTCACAAATCCCTTAATCACTTAAATTCATAATCCCTTATTTCCTAATCTCCTAGCCTCATAATCTCCTAAGCCAGCGCGTCAGCGATGGCGACAGCCAGCTGGTCGGGGCAGGAGGTGCCGCGGCCGCGACAGTCGATGCCGCGGAGGCGTGCAACGGTCTCGACGGCGTCGGCACCCTCACAGAGCACCGCAACACCGTGCGTATTGCCTGGGCAACCGCCGGTAAACTCTATATTATGCAATTTGCCCTCGGCATCTATCTCGAAATTTATACGCTTGGAGCACACTCCACAGGGAGTGAAATCGACGTGCTTAACGCCGTCGGCTGTCTTCTCTACCATAAATAACTGATGAATAAAAAAAGAATTATGAATCAGGAACACACAATTCATAATCCATAATTCTATTAAGAAAGTACCCGAAGTGGGACTCGAACCCACACAGCCTAATGGCCAAGGGATTTTAAGTCCCTCGTGTCTACCATTCCACCATTCGGGCGAACAGACACGCAAAGTTAAGCATTTTCCAGCAATCCACCAATAAAACCGACCCTACTCAAGTATTTTTATCTCCCAAATCCGTGAAATCAGTCATATCATCACCTCCATCAAAAAAACAAAGTAAAGCATCACTACGAATCCTGTTCTGAAAACCATACAATTTCACACCTTATTTTATGTCCGTTTAATTTTTCTGATTAAATTAATGCGGAATTATTTCTTTAATTCAGAAATTGAACCTATATTTGCAGGCACACATCTACCTAAAGCAGCGATTTTGTACTTTAACTAATCGTAAATAGCCAACATATTTAATTTTATAGACAATATGGCACAACGCAAACTGAAAATCCGCGACCTGACACTTCGCGACGGACAGCAATCGCTCTTCGCAACCCGTCTGAGCCAGGCTGAAATCGACAAACTGCTCCCCTTCTACGAGAACGCCGGTTTCTACATCATGGAAGTCTGGGGCGGTGCAGTACCCGACTCTGTAATGCGCTATCTCGGCGAATCGCCCTGGGACCGTCTGCGCATCATATCAAAGGCCATGAAGGGAAAATCGCTGCTTTCGGCTCTCTCGCGTGGCAGAAACCTCTTCGGCTATGTGCCCTACCCCGACTACGTGCTCGAAGGTTTCTATAAAGAAGCTATCGCCAACGGTCTCAACGTGATGCGTATCTTCGATGCCCTCAACGACATCGACAACGTGCGCGAATCGATCCGCCTCATCAACGAGCTCGGCGGCATCGCCGACGGAGCCGTATGCTACACCGTCGACCCCAAGACTGAAGAAGGACCCAAACCCGGTTTCTTCGCCCGCCTCTTCGGCAAGAAAGCGGAAGAACCCGAAAAGATATTCACCGACGAATACTTCGTTGAGAAAGCCGTCGAAATGGAACGCCTCGGCGCCAAGATAATCACCCTCAAAGACATGGCCGGTCTCGTCAATCCCCTCCGCGCCGCCTCGATTATCTCCAAGCTCAAGGCAGCACTCAAGGTGCCCGTAGACTTCCACACACACTGCACTCCCGGCTACGGCCTCGCATCCAGCCTCATGGCTATGATAAACGGCGTCGACATTCTCGACACCAATATCTGGTGGTTCGGCGGTGGTTCGGCAGCTCCCGCTATCGAACTCATCTACATCTTCGCCAAGAAACTCGGCATCGAGGTTGAAGCCAACATGGAAGCTGTCGGCGAAATCCGCAAACACCTCCTGGCCGCTCGCAAATCGCTTGCCGCATTCGACCTCCACAAAGACCACATGCAGCGCGACTTCGACCCGCTCAACGACAAACTGCCTGCCGAAATCGATGCTCAGTTCGACCGCGCCATCACTGCCGCAAAGGCTCTCGACGAAGACACCCTTCTCGACGCCTGCCATGCTATCGAAGCATACTTCGGATTCCCCAAACCCAACGAAATCGTCAAGAACGCAGAAGTTCCCGGCGGCATGTACTCCAACATGGTCGCACAGCTCAAAGCTCTCGGAGCCGAAGATGTGCTCGAAGACGCCATGAAGCTGATTCCCATGGTACGCCGTGACGCAGGTCTTGTGCCCCTGGTGACACCGACCAGCCAGATTGTAGGCTCGCAGGCCGTGAGCGTCGCTCTCGACCGCAAGAAGGGCAATCCCGACTACTCCAACGCCTCCAACCAGTTCATATCGCTCGTCAAGGGTGAATACGGCCACACTCCGGTGCCCGTAGACCCCGCTTTCCGCGAAAAAATCACCGGAAGCCCCGTCGAAAAACCCTACGACGTGAGCAGCTATAAGAAACCGGCCAACCCCACCCTGCCCGAATACGGCAATGTACCCCTGGCTGCAAACCGCGAAGAAGAACTCCTGATGGAACTCCTTCCCAATGTTGCCAACGGCTTCCTCCGTAAGCTCCGCGCCGAAGAATTCGACGCTAAAAAAGCAACCGAAGCTCCTGCCGCAGCAGAAGTCAAGGAAGAAGTGAAAGCAGACGACGCACCCATCACCGGCCCGACACTGCGCGCACCGATGGGCGGCCGAATCATCTCGGTAGACGTTGCCCCTGGCGACGCCGTGAAGAAAGGCCAGGTACTCCTCGTCTACGAAGCAATGAAGATGGAAAACGACGTAACCGCCGAGACCGACCAGGTTGTGAAGCGCGTCTTCGTCCGCCCCGACGAGGTTGTAGGCACCGACGCTATCCTCATCGAATTCGAATAAGCCCCAACCCCATAAACAGCAAAACGCCCGGCACCCCGGGCGTTTTTTTCATATCTTATCAAACAGATTATTCAAATGAAGAAGAGACTGTCTAACAACCAAAGTTAGGCAGTCTCTATTTTATACACAACATCTG
>CAMNRO010000002.1 GCA_946553045.1 uncultured Porphyromonadaceae bacterium
TCCGAGTTCTTCAAATTTATTGCCTAATTTTGCACTTGCAGGTAGAATCTTTCAAAACCCGCTTCAGGAAAACGGTTCCGGCGACATCAGCGATGCACCGGAACCGTTGCTCATATAGCACAAGCAGAACAAGGGTCAACAGCCGCTTCTCCCTTATTGCTTGCCACTTATTACTTATTATTTGTTACTTGTTACTTGTTGCTTGTTACTTAAACCTTAACCCTTATTGCTTTTTCACCCCCGGTTTGCGGCCCCGGCGCGCCGGGTGCTTGCGGAGTACGGTGGCTGTGCGTGCGGGCAGATAGAGAGGCAGACGCTCAACGCCGGCGGGTGTATAAAGCGGGTCGGGCAGGGTGAAGTGCTCGACGCTGCCGTCGATGTTGCCGAAGCCTCCGAAAACGGTGTCGTCGGTGCTGAACACGACGCTGTAGACGCCACCCGGCGCGAGAATGCCGTAGTTTTCGAAACTCTTGACAGGGTTGAAGTTGAACACGAACACGAGGTCGCCGCGCATGAAGGCGAGAATCTGGTCATCGTCTTTCTCCCATAGTTTTCGGATAGGTTTGGCCTGGAAATTGTGTACTTTGCTGACGAGTTCGACCATGGCGTTGTCGAAGGCGTTGAGGAAGCGGTACTGCAGGTCTTCGCGGTCAACGAGATCCCACTGACGGCGTGCATATTTATAGCTCCAGCCGTTTCCTTCGCGGGGGAAGTCGATCCACTCTGGGTGACCGAACTCGTTGCCCATGAAATTGAGATAGCCGCCGTTGATTGTAGCCAGGGTTACAAGGCGTATCATCTTGTGGAGCGCCATTCCCCGCACAACGTCGCTGTCGGTGTCGCCTACCATCATGTGCCAGTACATTTTCGAGTCTATGAGACGGAAAATGACCGTTTTGTCGCCTACGAGGGCCTGGTCGTGGCTTTCGACGTATGAAATGGTCTTTTCGTCGGCTCGACGGTTGGTGAGTTCCCAGAATATCGAGGTCGGGTGCCAGTCTTCGTCTTTTTTCTCCTTGAGGGTCTTGATCCAGTAGTCGGGTATGCCCATCGCCATGCGGTAATCGAAGCCTATGCCGCCGTTGCGGAATGAGTTTGCCAGTCCGGGCATGCCGCTCATTTCCTCGGCTATTGTTATGGCGGTCGGTTTTACTTCGTGTATAAGCTTGTTGGCGAGGGTGAGGTAGACTATGGCGTCGGTATCCTGGCCTCCGTCGTAGTAGTCGCCATAGTTTGTGAAAGCTTTTCCGAGACCGTGGTCGTAGTAGAGCATCGATGTTACGCCGTCAAAGCGGAAACCGTCGAAGTGATACTCTTCGAGCCAGTATTTGCAGTTGGAGAGGAGGAAATGGAGCACTTCGTTCTTGCCGTAGTCGAAGCAGAGCGAATCCCAGGCTGGGTGTTCGCGGCGCGCGGGGTCGGCGTGGAAATACTGGTATGGTGTGCCGTCGAGGCGGCCGATGCCTTCATTTTCGTTCTTGACGGCGTGAGAGTGGACAATATCCATAATCACGGCTATGCCGAGCGAGTGCGCTTCGTTGATGAGTTTTTTGAGGTCTTCGGGAGTTCCGAAGCGGCTTGAGGCAGCGAAGAAGTTCGAAACGTGGTAGCCGAAGGAGCCGTAGTAGGGGTGCTCCTGTATCGCCATAATCTGAATGGCATTGTAGCCGTCGGCGGCTATGCGGGGAAGCACTTTGCGGCGGAATTCGTCGTAGCTGCCCACGCCTTCGGTCTGCTGGGCCATGCCGATGTGGCATTCGTAGATGAGCAGTGGCTCGACATCGGGCACGAAGCTCTTGTCGGTCCAGCGGAAGGCCCTGGCCGGCATGTGTATCTGAGCGGAGAAGATAGCTGTATTTGGGTCCTGGATTACGCGGTCGGCGTATGCGGGAATACGCTCGCCTTCGCCGCCGGGCCATGTGACGCGCATTTTATAGAGCTGTCCGTCGGCCATGGCGTCGGCCGGGAATGTACCTTCCCATACACCGGCGACTCCGCCTTCGACTTTGTGGAGCGCGTATTCGGGGCGCACTTCCCAGCCCGAGAAATCGCCCACGAGGGTTATTCCGGTGGCATTCGGCGCCCATTCGCGGAAAATCCAGCTGCCGTCTTTGGCACGGTGCAGCCCGAAGTATTTATGCGCATTTGCAAAATCGACCAGAGAGGTCTGCTCGCCGAGAAGTTCGCGCTCTTTGCGGATTACGTCGGCATGGCGTCCTTCGATGGCGGGAGCGTATGGCTCGAGCCAAGGGTCGTTTTTGAGTATGTTGAGTTTTCGTTTTGCCATAATTATTTTGTAGTAGTTTTTGTGTCGGTTTTTCATTTACGTCCGAAATCGGCAGGAATCTCGCCCCATTCGTCGGTGTTCCATTTAAGGATTGGGTTGACTATCTTGTTCTGGGCGAGCCATGCGTCGGCGCGTCGGAGCATTTCGAGGGTTGCCTCGGTGCGTGGTTCGCGGGCGAGGGTGGTTCGCGAGGCGCCGCGTCGCAGCCATGCGAGGGCGTTTTTCGAGTCGGTGTATATGGGCGTTGTCGTGTCGCCGGCTTTTTTAAGGAGTGCCGCCACATGTATCAACGCCAGAAACTCGGCAATGTTGTTGGTGCCCCACAGCGGAGTCTTGTCGCCGATGTGGAAAAGCTCCTCGCCGGTAGCGACGCGTACGCCTCGGTATTCCATCGGGCCGGGATTGACCGAGCATGCACCGTCGACGGCAATGGCGTCGAGGCGTATTCCGGGGTGTGCCGGGGGCGAGTAGGAGGTCGGCTTAGCCACTATATTGCCTGAGGTATGGGAGAGAATGCTCCTCATGATTCCGAGCTGGTCGGAGGGCTTGCCGCGGTATGCTGCCACGGCGGCTTCGGCGCTCGGGTATGATTTGTAGCGGGCGCCGGGATAGCCGTCGACCTGTTGCTGGCATTCGTCCCAGCTGTCGTAGACGCCTGGTTCGCGCCCTTCCCATACTACATAGTATTTCATTTCAGGAAAATTGCAGAAAGAGGTTTATGTCGACGCTGCGCAGGCCTGCTATGCGGGCCACGGCCGGATTGACGCACTTGCCCAGGAAGGTGTAGGCCGCCTTGCGGAGGCCGTCCTTGAGTTTGAGGGCATTGGCTACACCGTCGCATACGGTGAGGTCGTCGAGCATGGTTACGAAGGTGTTGCTGAGGGCCATTGCGACTGTGCGGGGCACGGCGTTGCCGGCATTGATGTAGCACAGGCGCGTTGGCTCGGTCACGGAATTGTCGGAGGGCGAGGCCAGGTCGAGGTCTACCAGCGGCAGCGAGGGGAATGCCGAGCCGGGGGCCGATGTTAGGTCGAAGCATATGACGCCGCGCTTCATTGTGCCGACGAGGTCGGCGCCAACGACGCCGCAGCGTGGGGCGGTGTCGGTTGCCACGACGATGTCGGCCGAGCGAAGGCCGTTTTCGAACACGCGGGGGTGGAGCGACGAGCATATGGCGCCCGGGCCGAGCATGGCGGCGGCTTCGCGCATGCGGTAGATGTTGTCGTCGAAGATACGGACGATTGCGCCCATGCCGATGGCGCCTTTGGCAGCGGCCACGGCGGCCATGTCGGAGCCTATGACCATGACCTCGCACGGCACTACGCCTGCGACACCGCCGAGGAGTATGCCTTTGCCGTGTACGGCGTCGGCGAGGAGCGAGGAGGCGATGGCGATGGCGGCGCGTCCGTCGATTTCGTGGAGAATGTCGGCGAAGGGGCGGTGTCCGGCCTCGTCGCATATGAGTTCGAGGGCGAGTGCTATCACATGGCGGTCTACGAGGGTGCGCACGGTCTCGCGGTCGGTCTCGCGGTTGTGGATGAACGACAGCAGCAGCGAGCCTTTTTTGAGGCGTCGGGCGTCGGCGACATCCATCGGTGGCAGGTAGACCACGATGTCGGCGGCCAGGGCTTCGGCGCGCTCTACTATTTCGACTCCGCAGCGTGTGTAGGCGGCATCGCTGTAGTGTATGTATTCGGCCGCACCTTTCTCCATCTTCACGCAGAAGCCCCGCGCTACGAGCATGCCGGCTCCTTCGGGTGTCAGCGGAAAACGGTGTTCGACGACTCCGCCCGCGGCCGGCAGGCCGATGACAACGCTCCGCTTGCCTGTCTTGGCGCTGAGCAGTTCTTCGAGGGGTATAGGTGCGTTCATAGGTATGTGTCGATGAATTTACGGGCGCTTTCTTCTATTTCGGCCTCATTGTCGAGGCGGGAGCTGTCGAAAACGGCTGTGGCGCGGCTGTAGAAAGGCTCTCGTTCGGCCATGAGGCTTTCTACACGGTCTCTGAGCGCATCGGGGCTGTCGAGCAGAGCGTCGATGACGGGCCTCTGGCCCGGGGCGAGCCTGAGGCGGCTGACTGTGATGCCGATGTCGGCCTTGAGCCACACGACGGTTCCGGCGGCAAGCATGGCTTCCATCGCTCCGGGGCGGCAGGGTGTGCCGCCGCCACATGCCACGATGGCGTCGGAGTGGCACAGTGCGCCGAGGACGTCGCTTTCGAGGCGCCTGAAAGCTTCTTCGCCGTCTTCGGCGAATATGGTCGGAATGCTTTTGCCGGCGGTGCGCTCAATCTCGTGGTCGAGGTCTACGTAGCGGCGTCCGGGCACCCGCTCAGCCAGAGCACGCAGCAAGGTGCTTTTGCCGCATGCCATGAAGCCAATCAGAAAAAGCGGACGGGGCATTATTTCTTCTCGATGTCCTTGCGGAGAAGGTCGCGGATTTCGGTGAGAAGTTCTTCCTGAGTGGGTCCGGCGGGAGCTGCGGGAGCGGGTTCCGGCTCTTTTTTGCGGCTAAGTTTGTTGATGAACTTGATTGCCACGAAGATACAGAACGCTATTATGAGGAAATCGACTATGGTCTGGACGAACGCGCCCCAGGTTACGGCTACTTCCGGGGTGATGATTTCGGTGCCCTGTGTGACGCCTTCTTTAATCACCCATTTATATTCAGTGAAGTTTGTGCCTCCGGTGAGCACTCCGACAACCGGCATGATGATGTCGTTGACGAGCGATGTCACGATTTTGCCGAAAGCGGCACCGATGATTACACCGACAGCCATGTCGACAACATTGCCGCGCATAGCGAACTCCTTGAATTCGTTGAGAAATTTTTTCATATCTTACATTTATTTATTGTCAGTTATAAAACCGCAACACCCGCTTTAGAGTTGAGTGTAATCGAAGAGCATTTTGGATATTGCAGCCTCAAAGCGCAAATTTAACAAAAGTTTTGAAAATAAAAAAACAGCAACTATGTATGTAATACCGAAAATTTTCACTAATTTTGCGCCCAATAAAAGCAGGCTGTCTTTCCGATTATGCCCTACTTTGCAACAAGCTCTCCAAATAACTAATATACCGACACATAACACAACCCAATATTCAATATACTACTATGACTAAAATTGGTATCAATGGTTTCGGTCGCATCGGTCGCTTCGTCTTCCGTGCTTCCACCAAGCGCGACGACATCGAAGTAGTCGCTATCAACGACCTTCTTCCTGTCGATTACATGGCTTACATGCTTAAATACGACACAATGCACGGCCAGTTCGACGGCACCGTTGACTATGACCTCGAAAAGAGCCTCCTTATCGTAAACGGCAAGGAAATCAAGGTTTCTGCCTGCAAGAACCCCGCTGACATCGCATGGGGCGAAAAGGGCGCAGAATACGTAGTTGAGTCTACCGGTCTCTTCCTCACCAAGGAAAAAGCTCAGGCTCACATCGAAGCAGGTGCCAAGTATGTGGTTATGTCGGCTCCCTCTAAGGACGACACCCCCATGTTCGTATGCGGCGTTAACGCTGACACCTACGTGAAGGGCACACAGTTCGTATCGAACGCTTCCTGCACCACCAACTGCCTTGCTCCTATCGCAAAGGTCCTCAACGACAAATTCGGTATCGTTGAAGGTCTTATGACTACAGTTCACTCTACCACCGCTACTCAGAAGACCGTTGACGGTCCTTCGATGAAAGACTGGCGTGGTGGCCGTGCCGCTTCCGGCAACATCATCCCCTCGTCGACCGGCGCTGCTAAGGCTGTAGGTAAAGTAATCCCCGAACTCAACGGCAAACTCACTGGTATCTCGATGCGTGTCCCCACCCTCGACGTATCTGTTGTTGACCTCACCGTTAACCTCGCCAAGCCCGCTTCGAAAGAAGACATCTGCGCTGCCATGAAGGAAGCTGCAGAAGGCGAACTCAAGGGTGTTCTCGGCTACACCGAAGACGCAGTCGTTTCCAGCGACTTCCTCGGCGACGCCCGCACTTCTATCTTCGACGCCAACGCCGGTGTATATCTGACCCCGACCTTCGTTAAGGTTGTATCTTGGTATGACAACGAAATCGGCTACTCTAACAAGGTGCTCGATCTCATCGCTACCATGGTTAAGATCAACGGCTAATTGATAAAACCACACAAAAAAGCGCTTGCCCTTCGGGCAGGCGCTTTTTTGTGTGTATATGTGTATATTAGCAGTGTGTCTTTCAGGTTGAAGGCGTGCTGACATTCGCCAATGCAGATGTGGAAAGCCGAATTATGACGCGCCACCGGTATGCCTGGCGCCGCCGCCGGTGAGGGTAATGCCCTCTACATTCAACTGAAGACGAGGACGAGTATCTGCGCTATGAGCACGCGCGCGAACATGCCGAGGGGATAGACAGTGGCGTAGGCAACGGCGGCGTTGTCGCCGGGTAGGGTTTCGTTGGCATAGTTCAGTGCCATGGGGTTTGCCATTGCCCCGCAGGCCATACCGCAGGCCGAGCCGAAGTCGATGCGGCTCTTTCGCACGGCCCATGCGGCCATAATCAGTACGGGTATTATGGTGATGAGAAATCCCATTCCAATCCACAGAAGTCCGTCGGCCCGCATTATTGTTTCGAAGAATCCGGCGCCGGCCTCGAGTCCGAGACAGGCAAGGTAGAGGCTCAGGCCTATTCCCCGGAGCATGAGGTTGGCCGAACTGGTGGTAAATGTTACCAGATGCAACCTCGGGCCGAAGCGTCCCAGCAGAATGCCCACTATCATCGGGCCGCCTGCCAGACCGAGCTTCACAGGCATTGAAATACCGGGAATTATGATAGGAATGGAGCCAAGGACAAGTCCGAGCACCATGCCGATGAAGATTGCGGCGAGGTTGGGGTCGCGAAGTTTGGCCTCGGTGTTGCCGAGGAGTTTTGAGACGGCGTCGATGGCTTTCTGGTCGCCGACGATTGTCAGGCGGTCGCCGAGCTGGAGTATGAGGCCTGGTGTGGCGAGGAGGCGCACTCCCGCGCGCGTGACACGCGATATATTGATGTCGTAGCTGTTGCGGAGGCGGAGCGAGCCGAGGCGCTTTCCGTTTATTTCGGGGCGGCTTACAACCACATGGCGGCTTACAACATTGGAGTCGAGCGCGTTCCAGTCGATGTCGTCGGCGTTGTAGTCGGTGTCTTCCTGATGTCCGAATATTATGCGGAGTTCGGGCAGTTCGTCGTCGGTGGTCACGACCAGCAGGCGGTCGCCGGCGAGCAGCACCGTGTCGCCGGCCGGAATTGTCACTTCGCCGTTGCGCCACAGACGGCTTATGACGAAGCGGCCCTTGGCGGCAGAGGCAACCTCGCGTATGGTGAGGCCGTCGATGCCGGGGTTCTCGACGCTGAATCCGGCCACAAAGGTGTGGTCGGCCTCTTCCTGCGAGCCTCCCGAGCGGATATCGCCTGCGCGGACAAACAGCTTCCTGACAACAATCAGGGCCAGAATGACGCCGACCACGCCGAGCGGATAGGTGACCGCGCAGCCGAGCGCCGCGCCCTGGGCGCTTACGCCGAGCTGCTCGAGTGCCTGCTGGGCCGCGCCGAGAGCGGGGGTGTTTGTTGTGGCGCCGCAGAGCACGCCAATCATGTCGCTCATCGGCATCGAGAATATGTAGCAGAAGGCTATGGCCATGGCCGTGCCGAGCAGAATCACCCACAGGCCGAGCATGTTGAGCCCTATGCCACCGCTGCGGAACGAGCTGAAAAAGCCCGGGCCGACCTTGAGGCCGAGTTCATATACGAATAAGACAAGGCCGAAGCTTTCGGCATATGAAAGCATGGCCGGGTCTATGCTGAAGCCCAGATGTCCGGCCAGGATGCCCATGAAAAATACGAATGTCACACCAAGGCCTACGCCGCCGATTTTGATTTTGCCCAGGCCGAGGCCTGCGGCTATGATTATCGACATGACGATTACTGCCTGAAGCGGTGTATGCTCGAAAAATAGACTCTCTATCCAGTTCATGGCTGCAAAATTACTACTTTTTGGCGATACCCCTGTATGGTTTTTAGACAGGGTGTATGTTTTTTAGACAATTTGAGGGCGAAAAAAGCGGTTTGGGTCATTTAATACAATCAGTCGGGTTACTGAGGCCTTAACTTTGCAACATGAAACGAACGATAGTCATAGTATCCCTTCTGCTGGCGGCTCTGGCCGCGAGCGCACAGATGAGTCTCAACGATTGCCTGGTCTATGCCCGCGACCATGCTCACAGGAACATCATCAACCGTCATGAGGTTGAGAAAGCCCGTATGGACAAGAGGCTTGCGGCGGCCGATATGATGCCATACGTTTCTTTCTCGTCGAGCGGAACGATGAGTTTCGGCCGAAATATCGACCCGGAGACCAACACATATGACAACAAGAAGACTTTGTCGACGGGCTTCGGGCTGCAGATGTCGCTGCCGGTGTTCGACGGTCTTGTGAACGTAAATAATCTCAAGGCGGCGCGTGTGGCCCATCTCAGGCAGGTGAAGGCGGCCCAGGCCGAGGAAGACCAGGTGTCGCTGGCGGTGATACGGGCGTTCTATAATGTGTCGTACTGCAAGGCCATGGTCGGGCAAATGGAGCGCCAGCTCGAGCGCGACAGCACCGACCTCCGCGCCACCGAGCGGGGCGAGGAACTCGGCACGAAGAGCGGTGCCGACGTGGCCGAAATGCGCGCTCTTGTTGCGGCCGACGAGTACGAGCTGTCGAACCAGCGCAATCTTCTTGCCAAGGCCTATCTGACACTGCGTGGCGAGATGGGTATGGAAATGACCGGGGAACCTCTCGAGCTTACCGAGGCTGACGACTGTCTTCCGGCCGGATTCGAGGCTGTTCATCCCCGCATTGCCGAGGCCGAGATGGCACTGAAGGAGAGCGAATACGGTTTGCGGGCCGCAAAAGGTGCTTTTTCGCCGAGAGTGTCGCTGAGCGCCGGAGTTTCGACTTCTTATTATAAGATGATAGGGGCCGACATCGTCGCACCCGATTTCGGCAGTCAGTGGCGCGACAATATGGGGCAGTACGTCGGTTTTTCGGTGTCTATTCCTATATTTACGGGTCTGAGCAACATCAACCGCGTCAAACGCGCCCGTATCGAGGTGATGGAGAGCCGCACACGCCTCGACCAGACCCGCTACGAGATTGAAAAAGAGACTGCCGAGGCTGCACTCGACCTCAAGGCGGCTACCGACGAACACGAAGCCGCCGAGAAGCGTCTTGCTGCCGAAGAGCTGGCGTTCAAGGCTATGCGGCGCAAGTTCGAGCTCGGAAGCGCCTCGGCCATCGAGCTATATGCCTCGAGCGCCAAGCTTGCCACAGCCCGTGCCAACCTCGAAGGCAAGCGCATACAGAAGATAATAAGTGCAATAATCCTCGGATATTACCACGGCGAGAAACTAATCAGATGATGGGTTAGTGGTTAGTGGTTAGTGTGTGTGTGGGCCGCTAAATTCCGCTGAATTCCTTGTACGTTATTGACACCTCACTAACCACTCACCACTAACCCCTAACCTCTAATCACTCCAAACCTCAAAAAGATAAAAATGGATACTGAAATCAAACATAAATACCCTTTGTTGAAAAAATATGGCTGGTGGGCGGCTGCCGGTATGGCAGTGCTCGGAGCTGTGGTATGGGCTGTAGCGTCGGGCGGCAGTTCCTCCTATAAGGCCGATTTCGAATCAATTGTAATTGGCGATGTCACTCGCGGCTCATTCGACGACTACGTGAGGCTGAACGGACGCGTCGAGACCGGTGTCATCGTCCAGGTGTCGGCTCTCGAAACCGGCATAGTCGAGAAAAAATGGGTAGAGGAGGGCGCCATGGTGCACGAAGGCGACATTATCCTCACGCTCCGCAACCCTAATCTGCGCCAGCAGATACTCGACTCGGAATCGCAGCTCGCCGAGAAGCAGAATATGCTTCGCGACACCGAGATTGCCATGGAGAAAGAGCGCCTGCAGCTGAAACAGGACCTTCTTGCGGCCCGCGCCGAGTTAAACCGCAAGCGCCGCACGGACGAACAGCAGGCCGCCCTATATGCCGAGAGCCTGACATCGCGCGAGGAGTACCTCAAGGCCCGCGAAGACTGCGAGCTTGCTGCCGAGACCCTCGACCTGCTCCAGAGCCGTCTGCGTCAGGATTCGCTTTACCGCTCGGTGCAGGTGGCGATGATGAAGGAAAGTCTGCACAACATGCAGGAAAACTTCACCCTTGTGCGTCAGCGGGCCGACAATCTCAACATACGGGCCTCGCACAGCGGGCAGCTCGGCAGCCTCTCGGCCGAGCTGGGGCAGAATATTGCCTCGGGCCAGCAGATTGGCCAGATAAATATACTCGACAATTACAAAATTACCGTCAATATCGACGAGCATTATATCGACCGTGTGTCGCAGGGCCTGCGGGCTACCGGGCAGAGGCAGAACCAGAAACTTGCACTTACTCTGCGAAAGGTCTATCCGGAGGTGACGCAGGGGCAGTTCCGTGCCGACCTTGCCATCGACGGCGAATTGCCAGCCAATATCCGCGTGGGGCAGACATATCCTGTCGACCTCGAGCTTGGCGAGCCGACAGAGGCCGTGATGGTACCCCGCGGGTCGTTTTTCCAGAGCACTGGAGGCCAGTGGGTCTATGTGCTCGACAAGGAGGGCAAGAGCGCGCAGCGCCGCGACGTGCGCATTGGGCGCCAGAACTATAAATACTACGAGGTTCTCGAGGGTCTTGAGCCCGGCGAGCGCATAATCACCAGTTCATATACCACTTTCGGTGATGCCGATAAAATAATTTTCTGAACAAAAAAACTAAAAACCATGGATATAGAAATCAAAGACGTGTGCAAGGTATTCCGCACCGACAGTGTACAGACTCAGGCTCTCAACAACGTATCGCTCAAGGTGAAAGACGGTGAATTTGTGGCAATCATGGGGCCTTCGGGCTGCGGCAAGTCCACGTTGCTCAATATACTCGGTCTTCTCGACAATCCGACTTCGGGCGAATATCTGCTCGACGGCGAGGAAGTGGGGCATCTGAAAGAATCGCAGCGCACAGAGTGGCGCAAGGGGCGCATAGGGTTCATATTCCAGTCGTTCAATCTGATAGAGGAAATGAACGTGCGCGACAATATAATGCTACCGCTCAACAACCTCAAACTCTCGCGTGATGAGAAAAACCGTCGGGTAGACGATGCCATGAAACGCATGGGAATATCGCATCGCGCCAATCACTACCCCTCGCAGCTGTCGGGCGGCCAGCAGCAGCGCGTGGCCATAGCCCGAGCCATTGTCGGCAAACCGGGTCTGATACTGGCCGACGAACCGACAGGTAATCTCGATTCACGCAACGGTGTCGAGGTGATGGACCTGCTCACTGAGCTTCACCGCGATGGTGCCACAATAGTGATGGTGACACACTCGCAGAAAGACGCCGGTTGCGCCGACTATATAATCAATCTCTTCGACGGCCGCATTGTCGAAAACCTTGCCGACCGCATGTAGGCGCAGGGTTGTTTAATAGAGTTTATAGGGTTAAAAAAGTTAAAAGAGTTAAGATAATAGTACTTAGGACCCTTACTCCTTATTACTTATCCCTTATTACTTATTACTTGATTATTTGATTACTTATTACTTGAAAAAATGCGATTCTTTACTTCAGATATACGGCGCAATATCATCAAGATAGTGTGCCTTACCATAGGTCTTGCCATGGGCTTTCTTCTTGTGGCAAAAATCTACTTCGAGCAGACCTACGACAGCTTCTTTCCGGAGGCCGAAAGGATATATCGCCTCACCGAAAGTGTGACTCAGAATGGCGAGTACCGCGAGTATCTCCAGACTCCCGGAGCCATCGCACCGGGCGTGAAGCGCTATGCGCCTCAGGTTGAGGTTGCTACCCGCTGTACGTATATGCTTGGTGAGAACGATGTGCGAACCGACGACGGGCGCGTCTTCACAGCCGGTGGCGTCAAACTGGCCGACAGCTGTTTCTTCGATGTCTTTCAGACACGGATTATTGCAGGCGATCCTCACGACGCTCTGGCCGTGAAAGACGTGTGCATGATTCCGCGCTCGCTGGCCGAAAAAATCGGGGGCGATGTCGTTGGCCAAAGGCTGTGTGCGCTGTCGTTTTCCGAAGATTATAAGGTGACTGTCGGCGGTGTCTACGAAGATTTTCCGCTCAATTCCACAATCTACAACGTGATATATCTCAGTCTTCCGTCGATAGGTAGTTTTTCTTATGACGGAAGGGAAAACTGGGTGGGCAACGACCGCTACCACAGCTATGTGAGGCTCGTCGATGGCGCAAAGCCCGATGAACTGAAGCCCAATATAATGAAAATGCTCAAAGATAATGTCGACAACGAGTTTGTAGAGACATTTGCTTTCCGCATAGGATTGAAGCCCCTTATCGGAATCTATACATCGCAGGAAAGTGTGAGGACAATGACCTGGATGCTGTCGCTGCTTGCTGTGATTCTGCTGATGAGCGCCGGGCTTAACTATCTGCTGATAGTGATAGGGCAGATGGGGCACCGCAGCAAGGAAATGGCCGTGCGAAAGTGCTACGGCACGGGCAATGGACGTATTTTCGGCCGCGTGATGGGCGAAAGTCTGTTCTTTCTTCTTGTGTCGATAGGTCTGGCGGTGCTTCTGGTTTTCTGTTTCTCTGATTTGTGCCGCAATCTTCTCGGCTATACTCCGCAGGAGCTTTTCTCGACGGGTAAGGTATGGCTTGTTGAGGGCGCCGTGTGTGTCGGTCTTCTGCTTGTGACGGGTGCTGTTCCTGCATGGCTTTACTGCCGCACGCCTGTTGCGAGCGCTTTCCGCAGCAATGTGCGCAGCCGGCGCGGCTGGAAGCTCGCGTTGCTTGCGGTGCAGTTCTTCGCTTCGGGTATGCTCATGTGTCTGCTTGTGCTCGTCGGGCGCCAGTACTATATGATGTCGCGGCTCGATATGGGTTTCGACTATGAGAACATAGGCTATGTGTCGCTGTCGGGTGTGCCGGGCGAGTCGCGTTCGGCTCTTGTGTCGGAACTTAAGAGTCTTGGCTGCGTTGAGGGTGCGGCGGCAACATACCATAATTTCCTTTACACGGCTTCGGGCAATAACGTGTGGGTCGGCGATAATTATGCGGATAATATAAATGTGGCTGATTTCTATATTGCGAATCCCGATATTTTCGATGTGATGGGCATAGAGTTCGTGCAGGGCGGAACATTCGACATGCTTGCCGACAGTACCGGTCGCCAGGTGATTGTAGAAGAGCGTTTTGCCGATGTGCTGAAGAAACTGACAGGCGTGGACGACCGCAATCTGGTAGGCAAGACTTTCAATATCACCGAGCACAGGCATTCCGAAGGAGGCAACGACTACACCATATGCGGCGTGATAGGCAATATGCGTCGCGGCGGCTTCGATGAGGAGAGCGCTGACATGCGTTCGGCCGTCATATTCCCGAGCCGCTATGTAAGCGACAATCTGTTTGTGCGTTTCAACCGTCTTACGGCGGAGAATCTGCACCAGGCGCAGGAAGTAATTTCGCGCGTCTATCCTGCCCGCGATATCTATATAACTCCCTATAAGGCTCAGGTGGAACAGCTTACTGCCGATGTGCGCCGCTTCGGCACGTCGGTGATAATATCGGGGATTGCCATTGTTGTCATAGCCCTGATAGGTCTCGTGGGCTATACTGCCGACGAGGTGCAGCGCCGCGCCAAGGAAATTGCCATACGCAAGGTGACGGGCACGCCGGCGTCGCGAATCGTGCGGCTGTTCTGCCTCGATATTCTTAAAATCGCCATTCCGTCGTTGCTCGCGGGCGGAGCGCTGGCTGTGGTGGCGGGGCGCGAATGGCTGTCGCAGTACACAGAGCAGGTTTCGCTCTCGCCTCTGTCGATGGTACTCTGCATAATACTGCTTCTGGCGCTGCTGCTGTCGGTCGTGGCCTTCAATAGTCTCAATGTGGCCCGTAGCAACCCTGTAGACCATCTGAGGAGCGAGTAAAGGGAACATTTGTCTGCAATGCCGTGTTTCAAATGCATGAAAAAGACATCGGCATTGCAGACATCGGGCGTGCGGCGGCTGTCGGCCATGGGGCTGATAGTGGCTATGGGCATAGTGTTCGGCGACATAGGCACGTCGCCGCTCTATGTGATGAAGGCTATCACGGGTGCCAATCCCGGTTTTGACGCCGACTATATCGTCGGGGCTATTTCGTGTATCATCTGGACGCTGACGCTTCAGACTACGGTGAAATATGTGCTGATAGCCCTGCGGGCCGACAATAAGGGCGAGGGCGGCATTCTGGCGCTGTTCGCGCTTCTGAAGCGCATGAAGCCGCACTGGCTCTATGCTGTGGCGGCGGTCGGGTCGGCGGCTCTTGTGGCCGACGGCGTCATCACGCCGGCGATTACGGTGTCGTCGGCGGTGGAGGGCCTGCTGGTTTTCGACCCGAATCTTCCGACGGTGCTTATAACGGTAGCTGTTATACTCGGCATATTCCTTCTGCAGCAGGCCGGCACGGGTACCATAGGGCGCTTTTTCGGGCCTTTCATGCTGGTGTGGTTTTTGATGCTGGGAGCGCTGGGTGTGGCAAATGTCGGCGCTTATCCGGCGGTTTTCAAGGCCTTCAGCCCGCTCTATGCGTTCAGGCTGCTGTTTTCGTCGCCTGAATGGTTTCTCATAATGGGGGCCGTGTTCCTGTGTACGACCGGCGCGGAGGCTCTTTACTCCGACCTCGGGCACTGCGGGCGGAAGAATATATCGGTGAGCTGGATTCTTGTAAAAATATGCCTGATACTTAACTATCTGGGCCAGGGCGCATGGCTTGTCGCGCACGGTCCGGCTGCCGACGGGGTCAATCCGTTTTTCGCCATCATGCCCGGGTGGTTTTCGGGTGTAGGCGTGGCTATGTCGGCGGGCGCTGCCGTCATAGCGAGCCAGGCGCTGCTCAGCGGCTCGTTCACAATCTTCTCCGAGGCTATCAACCTGGGCTTCTGGCCCCGGCTCAAAATCAAGTATCCGAGCGGCGAGAAGGGTCAGCTGTATATTCCGGCTGTAAACATGGCTTTGCTTGCGGGCTGTCTTGTGACGGTTCTGATATTCCGCGATTCGTCGCATATGGAGGCTGCCTACGGGCTTGCCATAACGGTGACGATGCTCATGACGACAGTTCTGCTTGTATTCTGGATGTTGTCGCGCGGGGTGCCTCGTGCTGTCTGCGTTCTGTTCGGGCTTGTATTCGGCACGATAGAGGGTATCTTTTTTGTCGCCAATCTGTTCAAGTTCACTCATGGGGGCTGGTACAGCATTGCGGTCGCGGCCGTGCTCGCCGCCGTGATGATTCTATGGCGCAATGCCACACGGACACGGTCGTCGTATATCGAATACAGGCGGGTGGAGGAGTGTTCGCCCCTGATAACGGCCATCAGGGACGACGATACGATATCCAAGTATACGTCGAATCTGGTGTATTTCAGCCGTTCGGCCGATATGGGGCTTATAGAGAGCAAAATCGTGTATTCGATAGTGAACAAGCTTCCGAAGCGTGCCGACCATTACTGGTTTATTCATATCGAGAATACAGACGCTCCCGATACGCTCGAATACCGTGTGAGTATCCCCGAGCCTGGCGCAATCTACTTCATAACCATGCGTCTTGGCTTCAGGGTGGAGCCCAAGGTGACGGCATATCTGCGCCAGGTGGTTGAAGACCTCGTGGCGGAGGGGCGTCTTGACCTCAGGAGTACATATCCGTCGCTGCGCAGCCGCGGTATTGCGGGCGATTTCCGCTTCATGATAATACACCGCATTTTCTCGCCGTCGAGCAACTGCCGCCGCAGCGACCGCCGGCTCATGCTCGTGCACCAGTGGCTGCGGCGTCTTGGTATCAGCGACCAGAAAGCCATGGGGCTCGAAACGAGTGTGGTGACCGAGGAAACCGTTCCTCTGATTATCAACACCGGCCATGGGCGTCGTATAAAACGCGCCCGATAGGGTACAAATGAGTCAAAAAATATTACAATTCGGGCAAAATGACTGTCCGGGCTTATTTAGTTTGTATTTTAGTTGTGGGTTTGTTAACTTTGCAGAACGTAACCAAAATCACAGTATGCGATTCAGGTTACTTGACCAAATGACTAAGTAAACACAAGAAAAATATTTTAACACCATGGAACTCCAGAACAAAATTGACTCGACTTTCGAAGCAAAATTCGGCGGTCACGGCACTATCTATGCCTCTGCCGGACGTATCAACCTCATAGGCGAACACACCGACTATAACGGCGGTTTCGTGTTCCCGGGCGCCATTGACAAGGTCATCATGGCCGAAATCCGCGCCAACGGCACCGATAAGGTGCGTGTATATTCCATCGACATCGACGACTATGCCGAATTCGGTCTGACCGAAGCCGACGCTCCCGGCCAGTCGTGGGCACGCTATATCTTCGGCGTATGCCGCGAAATCCTCAAACGCGGCGGCAAGGTAGAAGGCTTCGACGCAGTCTTCGCCGGCAATGTGCCTCTGGGCGCCGGTCTGAGCTCGTCGGCCGCTCTGGAATCGTGCTTCGCTTTTGCGATGAACGATATGTTCAACGGCAACTCTATCGATAAATTCGAGCTTGCCCGCATCGGCCAGAGCACCGAGCACAATTACTGCGGCGTGAACTGCGGTATCATGGACCAGTTTGCCAGCGTATTCGGCAAGAAGGACCATCTGATGCGTCTCGACTGCCGCTCGATGGAATATGAATATTTCCCCTTCGAGCCCAAGGGCTACAGCCTGGTGCTCGTTGACTCGGTTGTGAAGCACGAACTCGCTGATTCGCCCTACAACAAGCGCCGCGCATCGTGCGAACGCGTTGCCAAGCGCCTCGGCATTGAGACTCTCCGCGACGCCACAATGGAAATGCTCGAAGCTGTGAAGAGCGACATCTCTGCCGAAGACTATTTCCGCGCCAAGTTCGTGATTGAAGAGAAGGAGCGTGTGCTCACAGTGTGCGACGCACTCGTTGCAGGCGACTATGCTACCGTCGGCCGTTGCATGTATGAGACACATGCAGGTCTCTCGAAGGACTACGAGGTTAGCTGCGAGGAACTCGACTACCTCAACGACCTCGCCAAGGAATGCGGCGTGACTGGTTCGCGTATCATGGGCGGCGGTTTCGGCGGCTGCACCATCAACCTTGTGAAGGACGAGCTTCTCGCTTCCTTTATCGAGACTGCCAAGGCCCGTTTCAACGAGAAGTATGGCCATGAGCCCAAAATATATGAAGTAATTATCAGCGACGGCGCCCGCAAGATTGCCGAAGCTGCTCATTAATTTGGTTTTCGCACGCGGAAACATAGGTTAAAGGTTAGTGGTTATTCTCTCAGAGACTCTAACCTTTAACCATTAACCACTAACCTTCGGTCTTGGACCGAATATAAACGACGATATGAAAGAAACAGTATTGGTATCCGGCGGTGCCGGATATATCGGCACCCACACTGCCGTGGCTCTCATCGAGGCCGGCTACGATGTTGTGATAATCGACAATTTCTCGAACTCTGAGCCTTCTGCGCTCGAGGGTCTTGAGAAGATTGTAGGCCGTAAGGTGACTTTCGAGGAAGTTGACACTTGCGACAAGACTGCTCTTCGTGGCGTGTTCGAACGCCATCAGTTCAACACTGTCATTCACTTTGCTGCCTATAAGGCCGTAGGCGAGTCTATGTCTGAGCCTCTGAAGTACTATCAGAACAACCTGGTGTCGTATATGAACATTCTCGAGATGATGAAGGAGTTCAACCGACCCAATGTGCTTTTCTCATCGTCGGCTACTGTCTACGGCGATGCCGAGGTTCTTCCCGTCACCGAACAGACACCCCGCCAGCCGGCAACTTCGCCCTATGGCAATACCAAGCAGATAGCCGAGGATATACTCCGCGACTGCTGCCGCGCCTATGAAGGCATGTATGGCATCGCTCTCCGTTATTTCAATCCTATTGGCGCCCATCCGTCGGCTCTCATCGGCGAGCTGCCCCGCGGCGTGCCCGCCAACCTCGTGCCTTTCATCACTCAGACAGCCGCCGGTATCCGCGAATGCCTGTCGGTGTTCGGCAACGACTACGACACCCCCGACGGAACATGTCTGCGCGACTATATCGACGTCAACGACCTCGCCAAGGCGCACGTGGCTGCTGTAGACCGTATGGTAGGCCACAAGATGGATGCCAAATATGAGATTTTCAACGTCGGAACCGGCAATCCTGTGTCGGTGCTCGACCTTATCACCCGCTTCGAGAAGGCTAACAATCTGAAGCTTAACTATAAGATTGTAGGCCGCCGCGACGGCGACGTTCCGGCTGTCTGGGCCGATACCGCTCTTGCGAACGAAGTTCTCGGCTGGAAGGCCGAGCGCGACCTCGACGATACGCTGCGTTCGTCGTGGGAATGGGAGAAGCGGGTGCGCAACCTTTAACCGTTTTACTATGATTAAGAAAGATTGTGCGGCCTCGCCTGCCGGCGAGATTACGCTGCTCACTATAGTTAATGCTTCGGGCGCTTCGGTTGTGCTTACTAATGTAGGCGCAGGCGTTGTGGCTGTGAATGTGCCCGACCGCGAGGGTAAGCTCGACGACGTAGCCCTCGGCTATGCCGACCCCGCCGACTATATCGGCGACGGCCCCTGCTCGGGCAAGGTGCCCGGCCGCTATGCCAACCGCATAGCACGCGGCATTTTCTGCCTCGACGGTCTCGAGTATCATCTGCCGATAAACAACGGCCCCAACTGCAACCACGGCGGCCCCGAAGGCTTTAACAACCAGCTCTGGACCGTTGTGTCGGCCGAGGGCAACAAGGTGAAGTTCGAATATGTGTCGGCCGACGGCGAAGCCGGTTTCCCCGGTAAGCTTACTGCCGGCGCCGAGTATGAATGGACCGATGAAAATGAGCTCAGACTCACCCTCACGGCCTCTACCGATGCCAAGACGGTGGTAAACCTCACCAACCATGCATACTGGAATCTGGCAGGCCATAATTCGGGCAGCGTGCTCGGCAACAACATGCGTATTGCCGCCTCGAATTATCTGCCTACCGACGAGGTGCAGATTCCTCTTGGCCAGCCCGAGGCCGTGGCCGGAACTCCGATGGATTTCACCGAGTTCAAGGCTATCGGACGCGATATAAAAGAAGATTTCACCGCTCTGAAAATTGGCAAGGGCTATGACCATTGCTGGGTTGTTGACGACTGGAATCCGGGCTGCGTGAAGCCTGTGGCATGGCTTTCGGAGGAGACTTCGGGCCGTGTGCTCGAGGTGTCGACAGACCAGCCTGGCGTGCAGGTCTATACCGGCAACTGGCTTGCGGGCAGTCCTGCCAACAAGGCCGGCCGGAGCTATGATGACTACGACGGCGTGGCGATTGAGTGCCAGGATTTTCCCAATTCGCCCAACACTCCGGCGTTCCCGTCGACGGTTCTTGAGCCGGGTCAGAAATATGAGCGTCATATAAATTTCAAATTCTCAGTTAAATAATTTTATAAGTTGAAGAAGTGCCGGGTTTGAACAGTTAAAGGGATATTCCATAGACTTATTAAACCCCAAGCTTTCTAAACTCCTGAAAACATGAAACCTACTCTTTTCATTCTTGCAGCCGGCATGGGCAGCCGTTACGGCGGTCTCAAGCAGCTCGACGGTCTCGGCCCCAACGGCGAAACCATAATGGATTATTCTGTTTTCGACGCTATCCGCGCCGGTTTCGGTAAAATCGTGTTTGTAATCCGCAAGGATTTCGAGGCTGATTTCCGCGAAAAAATCCTTTCGAAATATGAAGGCGTAGTACCCGTAGAGGTTGTGTTCCAGAGCATCGACAAGCTTCCCGAAGGCTTCGAATGCCCGGCCGACCGCACCAAGCCCTGGGGTACCAATCATGCCGTGCTGATGGGCAAAGGCGCTATCAACGAGCCTTTCGCCGTAATCAATGCCGACGACTTCTATGGCCGCGATGCCTTCGAGGTGATTGCCAAAGACCTCATGCGTGAGCGCGAGGGTAAGGGTGATTACTGCATGGTAGGTTTCCGTGTTGGCAACACCATGACCGAGAACGGTTCTGTTGCCCGCGGCGTGTGCGAGAACAAGGACGGCTATCTGACATCGGTGGTAGAACGCACCGCTATCAGCTACGACCCCGAGCACCGCATTGTGTTTACCGACGAGAACGGCGAAGTGCAGACCCTTCAGCCCAATACTCCGGTGTCGATGAACATGTGGGGCTTCACTCCCGACTATTTCGACTTCAGCGAGCGCGAGTTCGTGAAGTTCCTCGAAAAGGACCTCAACACTCCCAAGGCTGAATTCTTCATTCCTCTCTGTATCGACACTCTCATCAACAGCGGCGAAGCCCGTGTGAAAGTGCTCGACACAGACTCGAAGTGGTTTGGTGTCACCTACAGCGCCGACCGCCCCGCCGTGGTAGCCAAATTCGCCGAACTCACCGAGAAAGGCGAATACCCCTCGCCCCTGTTCCCCAAGAACTAAGGATTTGTTTTACATAATTTAACGCTGCGGGCCGCATGGAAACAAATGCGGCCCGCAGTTTTCTTGAAAATATGTTTTTAAACATATTTTCGTGTAAGTAGTAGTGCAATAGGGTTTTATGCGGTGGTTTTGGGCTGGTCTCGGGGCTGTTAAAGATTTTTAAACTTGCAAGGCTTCGGAAAAAGGCTGAAAATCGCTATCTTTGGAGAACGATAATACTAACACTTAAAGAACCTTAATGCCCGTCATGGAGCAAACTTTCATAATTCTCAAACCTTCCACTATATCCCGCGGCCTTGTAGGTGACGTTCTTATGCGCTTCCAGCGCAAGGGATTGCAAATCACGGGCATGAAGATGATTAATCTCGACGAAGCTATTCTTCGCGAACACTACGCACATCTGGTTGACCGTCCGTTTTTCCCCTGGATTCTTGATTCGATGATGGCTACTCCTGTCATCGTGATGGTTCTGAAGGGTAAGGACGCTGTAAACGTGGTGCGTACTATGGTCGGCGCCACCAACAGCCGTGTTGCTGCCCCCGGCACTATCCGCGGCGATTTCGGCATGAGCGGCCAGGAGAATATCGTTCATGCCTCCGACAGCCATGAGAACGCCGAAATCGAAATCAAGCGTTTCTTCAAGCCTGAGGAAATTTTCGACTATGAGCTTTCGGTTATAGATTCGCTCTACGCTCCCGACGAAAAATAATTTCGCACAAATCATCACAACATAAATTACCAAAGTCAGACCGCATATAAAGCCAATCGCTAATATAGATAATGCTCTCCTGCCTGAATAAAACCATTATAGCAACAGCAGCCGTTGTGCTCTGTGGCTTCGGCGCTATGGCCGAAGACCTGGAGTTCCGTCTGCCGGCAAGTCATGCCGCAAGCCACGACAATCTTCTCGCCAACCAGGGCAATGCCGGTATTTCGGTTGAAAACACCTCGAAATACCTCGAAGAGCTCTTCAGCGAAGAGGAAGAACCCGAATTAGACATATATACCGAAGGCTGGGACAGCCAGGCCGTGAACTGCTACAACGCTTCGCAGGTGCCCAACAGCGCCGTAATCGACGTTACCAACTTCGCCATGCCTCACCCCGGCTATATCACCTCGCCCTATGGCTATCGCCGCCGTTTCCGCCGCATGCATAAAGGCGTTGACCTCAAGCTCAACATCGGCGATACTGTCCGCGCCGCTTTCGACGGCAAGGTGCGCATAGTCCGCAATCAGGGCGCTCGCAAGGGCTACGGAAAATATATAGTAATCCGCCACACGAATAATCTCGAAACCGTCTACGGTCATCTTTCGGAATGGCTTGTCGAGCCCGACCAGTATGTGAAGGCCGGTGACCCGATCGCTCTCGGCGGCAACACAGGCCGCTCCACCGGTCCTCACCTCCATTTCGAGACGCGCTACATGGGATATGCCATCAATCCCTGCGCAATATTCGACTTTGCCAATCAGACCACGCATACCGACACTTATACGTTCTCGAAATCGACCTATCAGAATGCCCGCAACTTCTCTCCGTCGGCCAACAGCGAGTATGCCAAGGAATATCTGAAGAAGAATCCGCCGAAGCCCTATGTGCGTAACTCGGGTTCGAAGACGGGTGCAGGCTCGTCGACATACCGCGTCAGGAAAGGCGATTCGCTGAGCAAGATTGCCTCGCGCAACGGTACGACCGTGGCTCGCCTCTGCCGTCTCAATGGCCTCAAGACAACTTCCAAGCTTCAGGTGGGCCAGAAAATCAAGCTGAGATAAAAGTTTTTTTGAACATTTAAGAGTATAAAAAGTCAAGATAATAGTGCCGGTTCTCGTTGAACCGGCATTTTTACAACCTATGGAAACTATAAGCAATAAGGAATTCGGAGGGGAACGCCCTCTTTTTGCTGCCCGCGACCTGCGGCTTGAGCATGTGACGGTCCATGCCGGTGAGTCGGCTCTCAAGTGCACGCGCAATATCGAGGCCGTCGACTGCCGTTTTGAAGGCAAATATCCGTTCTGGCACACCGACGGCTTCCGGGTGGAGAATTGTGTATTCACGCCTGGGGCACGCGCCGCGCTGTGGTATTCGCGCGGGTGTGTGATGCGCGATACGCTTGTGGAGGCACCAAAGATGTTCCGCGAAATGCACGGTGTCGACCTCAGGGGGGTGAAGATTCCCGACGCGCAGGAGACTCTCTGGCACTGCAGCGACATAAAGCTGCGCGATGTGGAGCTTGCCAATGCCGACTATCTTTTCATGCATTGCCGCGGTATCGACATCGACGGCTACCGCCAGCAGGGCAATTATTCGTTTCAGTATTGCAGCGATGTGGTGATTCGCAACGCGCGCATAGACTCGAAAGATGCTTTCTGGAACACCGACAATGTGACCGTGTATGATTCGGAGCTTACGGGCGAGTATCTTGGCTGGCACTCGCGCAATCTGCGCCTTGTGAACTGCCGCATTTCGGGCACTCAGCCTCTGTGCTATGCCGAGGGGCTCATTCTCGAGAATTGTACTTTCGCGCCCGACTGCGACCTCGCTTTCGAGGACAGCGAGCTGCGTGCCGACATCAGAGGCAACATAACTTCGGTGAAGAATCCGCGCTCCGGTTCTGTCGTGGCCGATGGAATAGGCGAGATTATAATCGACGAGCATGTGCTTGCTCCGGCCGACTGTAAAATATCTGTGCGATGAGATATAGTTTCGACGAAGCGCCCGACCGACGCGGCAGCGGGTCGTATAAATGGGATACGGCGCGCGACCCCGAGGTGATACCGATGTGGGTGGCCGATATGGATTTTTACACGGCTCCGGCTATAATCGATGCTCTGTCGCGCCGAGTGGAGCACGGGGTGTTCGGTTATACCAAGGTGCCGGCGGAGTACTACAGCGCATGCACGGGCTGGTTCAGGCGCCGTCATGGCTGGTCGTTCGATGCCGATTGGGTGATATATACCTCGGGCGTGGTTCCGGCTGTGTCGGCCATCATAAAGGCCATGACGCGGCCCGGCGACAAGGTGATACTGCAGACGCCGGCCTATAATTGTTTCTACTCGTCGATTCGCAACAATGGCTGCGAGCTGTCGGCCAACATGCTTCTGCGCGACGCCGACGGCCGCTACAGCATAGACTTCGACGACCTTGAGCGGCGTGCGGCCGACCCGTCGGCGAAGGTTCTGGTGCTGTGCAATCCGCACAATCCGTCGGGGCGTGTATGGCGCCGCGACGAGCTGGAGCGGGTGGCGGCTATCTGTCTCCAGCACGATGTGTTCGTGATTTCCGACGAGATTCACTGCGAGCTGACTTTCGACGGCCACGACTATACGCCCTACGGCACTCTTGGCGATGATTTTCTGCGTCGTGCGGCCATATGTGTGTCGCCAAGCAAGGCATTCAACATAGCCGGACTGCAGATTGCCAATATCGTTGCCGCCGACGAGGGTGTGCGTGCGAAAATAGACCGGGCCATCAACGATAACGAGGTGTGCGACGTCAATCCCTTCGGAGTAGCAGCCACCATAGCCGCTTATAATAGCGGAGAGGAATGGCTCGACAGCCTGCGGGGCTATCTGTGGGATAACTATTGCTTTGCAAGGCGCTTTTTTGCCGAGAATATGCCGCAGTGCCGTGTTACGCCCCTGGAGGGCACATATCTGCTGTGGGCCGACGTGTCGGCCTGTGGCATAGCGACCACCGAGCTGTGCCGTTGCCTCGAAGAGGTGCACAAGGTGAAGGTAAGCCCGGGGCCGGATTACGGTCCGGGAGGCGAGGGCTTTATCCGCATAAATCTGGCATGCCCGAGAGCCCGGCTTGAAGAGGGGCTTTCGCGGATTGCCAAGGCTCTGAGGTAGATTTATTATAGGCTCTGCGGTTTCCGCAGGGCTTTTTTTGCGGGTTTTCGGAGAGGGGCGTGACGGGAGGGAATGGCGAACTGAAGTTCGCCGCTTAAAACAAATTTTCGGTTACATTGATGTGACAAAATAGCGTTGTAACAATTGTGTAACAAAATTGTATCTTTGCAATCGGTTTAATATCAATGATTAAGAGGGTGTTGGTGGGTGGATTTTGAAATTAACATATTTTTTACATTGAAAATCTTGCAGGCGGTGATTTTGGATATAATTTTGAATCGTCAAACAAAACAAAGACGAAAAATCTAACTCCAAAATCATCATAATTATGGCTACCACGACAACTTTTCAGACAAACCTGATGAACCTTCAGTCGAATCTTCTCAATTTCGCGTTCATGCTCACATCTAACCGCGACGACGCTTACGACCTCCTTCAGGATACGACCCTCAAGGCTCTCGACAATCAGGACAAATATGCCGAGAATACCAATTTCAAGGCATGGGTGATGACGATAATGCGCAATATCTTCATCAACAACTATCGCCGCACAGTGCGTGCAGCGACAGTCGTGGATACCACCGACAACCTCTATCACCTCAACCTCAGCCAGGAGAGCGGCTTCGAGTCGCCCGAGGAATCCTATGGCGCAAGCGAGATTACAGAGGCTATCAGCGAGTTTTCCGACGAGTACCGCATTCCTTTCTCGATGCATGTTGCAGGCTACAAGTACAATGAAATCGCCGAGAAGATGAATCTTCCGCTCGGCACCGTAAAGAGCCGCATTTTCTTCGCCCGCAAGAAACTGCAGGAGCGCTTTGCTGACTACCGCTATTGATTAATTATGGATTATGAATTGGCCTTCGCGCTGTGATGATTCTAAATTCTTAATTGTCAATTATGAAAAATGATGTTTTGGAGCCGCCATAGCTGGCGACTTTACACGGCAAGGGCCCGCGGCGAGCAGCTGCGGGCCCTTGTTGCCTGAGGGGGGGGAAGACTTTATTTTGTGATGATGGCGCGGACGCGGGGAAGGAATGAGGAAATGGCCGTGACGAGGTAGCCGGTGGCGAGGGCAGCTACTACTGAGCCTTCGCGTACGCCTTCGATGCGGCCGGTGAAAGCGAGCGAGCAAACGACGGCGAGGCTGACGAGGCTTACGTCGAAACAGACTTTGAGGCGGCCGAATTCGCGGCCGTAGCGGCGCGAGGCGTATTTCACGAAGCCTTCGGCACTCATTATGGCTACATTAGGCTTAAGTTCGAGCACTACGCCGATGGCCTGGCAGAGGCAGCCGATGGCGAGTGTGGCGAGTGCCCAGAGGTAGTTGGGCGGAGCCATTGTGGCCGTCAGCGCCATGTTGAGGTCTATGAAGGCCGAAAAGATGAACGAGAAGGGTATCTGCAGCAGTATCTCGGCGCGGTCTTTGGTGGTTCCGAAGCCGCGAATGAGCCAGAACTGGCCGGCGATAAGCAGCATGTTGATGATGAAAGTCGCGGTGCCGAGGGTGAGCGGCGTGTTGAGCGACAGGACGTAGTTGATACTTGATATTGGCGTTGTGCCGAGGGTGGAGCGGACTATGAAAACTACGCCGAGGGAGAGAAAGAATAAACCTATTACGAAAATTACATACCTGATTGCCAGTGATTTCATTGAAAAACCTTTCTTTTTACCACTGCAAAGGTACGAAATTTTTTTCAGGTGCGAGGGGCGGGGCGCGAGGGGCGAGTTTTTTTGGTGGCGGGGTTATTCTGTTTTTTTGGCTTTCTTGGGGCGGCCGCCGATGACAAAGCCGAGGGTGAGGCCGACGGCATTGTAGTGTTTGCGCGAAATCTGGCACTCGAGGCTCAGACGGATATGGTGCACAAACTCTACGCCTACACGCGGTTCGATGGCAAAACCGGTCTTTCTGAAACCGTGGCTGTTCAATATGGAAACACCAGTGGCAAGACCGAAGAATGGATTGACTTTGCGACCTTGTCGAAGATTATAGTGAGAGCACACACCGATAAGCAGGCTTTCGTTGCCGGAGGTACAGCTACACTCAGTGTCATCTAAATAACTTGCAGCCATGTACGAATATAAAACTCCTAAATCCCAAGGTGTATTCGGAAAATTAAAACGAATTTCTGCCGATGGCAGGAGGCAGAAATCAACATAGCTCTCGCTACCCTTTATAGAATTGATTGGGTGAGAAAGCCTGAACAAGCTCAGTCCGCCCTCGAAGTTCTGCACGCGGAGCGGCTCGGCGGCATTCGATGGTAAAACCGTTGCGGAGAGGATAAAAATTGCTGCGAAAATCTTAAGAAATGCTTTCATGGTTTTATATACACTTGAATTGGCGCAAAAGTAATTAAAATTAGCTGATTTGGCAAATGAGGTGAGTCAGACCCGCGCAAATTCTGAGTTGGCGGGTCTGATTATTTATTCTCTGATTACTTTGATTTCAAAAACTATGTTTCCGGAAATAATACCTGATACTTCCAGTGTTCTTGATTCATTCTCTTTCTGGGGCGTGGCTTCAAAAACGAGTGTGTTTTCCTCCGGGATTGAAGTTACAGTAAGCCATTCCAAAGAGGCGCTGATTTCTGGCTCGTTGGGCTCATCGCTATAGCCGGAATCAGTTCCACTTTTTATCCAGAAGATGTGTGTAGGGGCTTTTCCTTTTGCCAGCACAGTGCCTCCTTCGGCGGGAAGTGCGACAATCTTAGGATATCCTTTATTGTCGTATTCAAATTCGCATGAGGCAGTCATCAGAGAAATGACAATCAAGACTGATATCAAGCGTAAAGTTCTCAAAATATTGGGTCTTGTCATAATTCATTGGTTTTGGCTTTCTTGGGGCGGCCGCCGATGACGAAGCCTGCCGACAAAGCGAAGCTGTTGAAGCCGCTGCGCGACAGGTAGAAGCCGGCATTGATACGGGCATGATAGAACAATTCGATGCCTACCGTAGGGCAGAATATTGCCCCGACGCTTGGTAGTTTGCGGTCTTTATTGTTTGAGTAGATATCGGACAAGCCGAATCCAAAACCAATATATGGATTCAACTTTTTACCTTGAAGGAAATTATAGTGGCTTGTCACTACGAAAGCTGTATTATAGTTAAATTCCTCCTTTAAAAACTCATTATCATTGTTATATCTATCCCACATCACGTCATTTAAAATGACAGACGCTCCGATATCCCATCTGGAGTTTGGAAAATTATATCTCAAATCAAGGGCTACATTGGCGCCGATTTTTCCTGAATAAGAGTTGTTAGGCTTAAGCCCGAATGTCGGGCCGAATGAAAGGCCACCTTCGAAGTTCTGCACGCGGAGCGGCTCGGCGGCTTTCGATGGTAAAACCGTTGTGGAGATGATTAAAAATGCGGCGAAAATCTTCAGAAATGCTTTCATGGTTTTATATACACTTGAATTGGCGCAAAAGTAATGTTAATGCCAAAGAAGATAAACAGGATAAGAGGAATTAGTTTTTGCATATGTCTTTTGATTTAGATTTGACATTGCAAAATTAGGTATTAAAAGGTGGTAATTACAAGAAATTTGCCTATAACATCTGATTACATGGCCGGTTTATGGAGTGCGCAACTGGCTGTAAATGAGGCTGTATTTTAAGCATGGAAACACAAAATCATTACATAACGCATTTGCGGTTATAACCAGCTGGCAATCAGTAGTATAGAGTTATCATTGTGCTATGTGATTGGCTGTTAGTGAAATAGCGCCTTTATTACTTCGTCTTTGTTTTCAAGGCCGCTATCTTCGATAATTTTTTTTAGTCGATGGCGGTAGACAGCGAAGGTGCTTTTGCTTTTAGATGTAAGGAAGCATATGGAATCATAAGACAGGCCAAGGGCTAAATATATTATTATCTGTTTGTTTTCTTTTGTTAATTTGGGGCACTCAGAGAATAGTACCTGGATTAGGTTGTTGTGATATCGATTCACCATATTTTCAAACTGAAATAGGGAATCGTCTGAATTTATTTCAGAGAGGAGGCTCTCAATTTTACGGCTAAATATTTTTTCCGTTTTTCTGGATTCAGGCAAGAGGTACCATTCGGAGCAGATATTATTTAGTAAGTTTATGTGATTGCTTAGAATGCTTTGAGCCTCATTGTTGACTCTTTGTTCATTGGCACTAAAAGCACTTAGTTCTGTTTTAAGTTCTGTTGCGTGGCTTATTAGTAGTCTTATATGATAGTTTTTGGCTTTGTTTTCTTTTAGTATAATGACAATAACGGAAGCAGCGATAAGCAAGCATAGCAATCCTATGGTAGTTATGTAAAAGCGTTTGTTCTTTTCTGATCTCGCTTGCTCTTTATATTGCTTTTTATCATTATTCAGAGTCTGGTTGATGATATGGTAGTAAGGGTGCGTGAGTAGATTGTCGTATCGAGAGGTCAGAGTATCAGCTGCTTTTTTATATAGGTTGAACGAACTATTGATATCACCTTCAATTTTGCTAATGTCAGAGGCTACGAAATGAATATAGACGCTATCTTTCCAATCTCGACTGTATTCCTTGGCTTTTTCAAGATTTTTTCTGGCTTCAATCAAATTGTTGGAGTGAATATAGCATCTGCTTAATTTCGAATATTGACGGCTGCTGAGAGTTCTGGTGTTTGCTTTGAGCCATTCATAATTATTGATAGCCTCAACATTGTTCATTGTCCTAAATTGGGCTTCAGCCATTGTTATATGCCATTCACATTCAAAATTATAATCTGATGTATTCCGATTGTTTTGTAAGACAGAAATTGCTGAGTCTATTTTGTTATTGTATAATAAGGCGTCGGCAACGATTAGTTCACACCATAAAGAATGATTTGGTTTATGTGCTTTGTCAAAGTTTTGTCGGGCTTTAATTGCATATTCCTCAGCTTTATTGAATACATAAACATCACTGAAGCAACTTGATGCCAGACGTTGAATCATGGCAAGATAGAAGCTATGATTGATTTGCTCTGCTTTTTCTTCGGCTGTGAGCAGACGGGCGAGTGCTTTGTCGTGTTCGCCCCGTTCGTAAAGTCGGGCGGCGCTGTAGTAGAGGGCCTGGACTTCGAGGGAGTCGTTGTTGCCGCGGTAGTGGTCGACGGCGGTTTCGATGAGCGAGTCGGCAGAGGTGTCGATGTATGCTTTGTTTTTGGCTTTGGCTATGAGGAGTGCACGGCGTGCTTTTTCGGCACGGCCGAAGGGCTCGAATGCCTCTGCGAGGGCGAGGGCCGAGTCGGGGGCTGAGTCCATGAGGTCTTCGACGCTTTGGAAGAAGGCGTCGTGGCGGTGGCAGCTGCCTGCCAGGAGCATGGCTGCGAGGAGGACGATGATTATATGGAGGGGGAGTCTCTGCATGCGAAAAATGTGAAAAAGGCGCGCCGCGGAGATGCGGCGCGCCTTGTGTGGGGCCGGAATCAGGCGAGGCGACCGAGGGCTGCTTTGATGCGGCGCATGGCTTCGACGATGTTTTCGTCGGAGGTGGCGTAGCTGAGGCGGATATAGCCCGGGGCGCAGAATGCGGCGCCGTCTACGGTGGCTACGTGGCCTTCGTTGAGGAGGTACATGGCGAGGTCGCCGGAGCTTTCGATGGCGGTGCCGTCGGGGGCTGTCTTGCCCAGATATGCGCTTACTTCGGGGAAGAGGTAGAATGCGCCCTGGGGCTCGTTGACGCCGAGGCCGGGTATTTCGCGGGCGAGGCCGACTACGAGGTCGCGGCGGCGCTGGAAGGCGCGGCGCATTTCTTCGACGCATTCCTGGGGGCCGTTGTAGGCTGCCTCGGCTGCTTTCTGGGCAATTGATGAGGCGCCTGAGGTGAACTGGCCCTGGAGTTTGGTGACGGCCTTTGCTATGGCGAGGGGGGCGGCGCAGTAGCCGATACGCCAGCCTGTCATGGCGTAGGCTTTGGAGACGCCGTTGATTACGACGGTGCGGTCGGCGATTTCGGGGAACGAGGCGAGCGACACGAAGCTGCCGCCGGTGTAGTTGATGTGTTCGTAGATTTCGTCGGCGATGACAACCACCTGCGGGTGACGCTCGAGGACGGCAACGAGGGCCTGGAGCTCAGCGCGGGTGTAGACGCTGCCGGTGGGGTTGGAGGGCGAGCAGAGTATTATGGCTTTGGTTCGCGGGGTGATGGCGGCCTCGAGCTGCTCGGGAGTCATCTTGAAGTCCTGGTCGATGCCGGTGGGCACTTCTACGGTGGTGCCTTCGGCGAGTTTTACCATCTCGACGTAGCTTACCCATGCGGGGGTGGGTATGATTACTTCGTCGCCGGGGTTTACGACGGTGAGCACGACGTTGCAGAGGGAGTGCTTGGCGCCGTTGCCAACGACAATCTGCGCGGGCTCGAAGGAGAGGCCGTTTTCGCGCGAGAGTTTGTCGGCGATTGCCTTGCGGAGGCTCATGTAGCCGGGAACGGGGCTATAGAAGCTGAAATTGTCTTCGATGGCCTTGATGGCGGCTTCCTTGATGTGGTCGGGGGTGAAGAAGTCGGGTTCGCCGACCGAAAGGTTGATTACGTCGATTCCCTGGGCCTTGAGTTCGGCGCTTTTCTGCGACATCGCCAGGGTCTGAGATGCCGCGAGGGCCTGGATTCGTTTGGAAACAGTCATATTTAGTTAGTAGTTAGAAGTTAGTAGTCTTTTATAGTTAAAAATTAGTAGTTAGAAGTTAGGAGTTGAGTCGTTAACTACTAACTCCTAACTTCTAATTTGTAATTAACGGCGTCGTTTTGCCTGCTGGCGCTGGGCAGCCTGAGCCTGGCGCTGAGCTTCTTCGAGGCGCGCCATCCAGCCGCTTTTCTTGCGGGGTTTGCGTGCGTTCTCGAGCATTTGTGCGCGCACTTTCTTTTCGTCGACGACTTTGCGGAAAATCCATGTCTGGATAATGGTGATGAGCAGCGACACGAGGTAGTAGTAGCTCAGGCCGGAGGCGTAGTCGTTGAATATGAAGAGGAACATGACGGGCATGAAGTATTGCATCGCTTTCATGCCGGGCATGCCCGAGTTGGGCTGGTTCTGCATCGAGAGGTGCATGTAGACCACGTTTACGACTGTCATGAGAAGACAGAAGAGGCTCACGTGGTTGCCGTAGAATGGTATGGAGAAGGGCAGGGTGAGGATTGAGTCGGGCGCGGAAAGGTCGTGAGCCCAGAGGAACGACTGGCCGCGGAGCTCAATGGCCGAGGGGAAGAACGAGAACATGGCGATGAGCACGGGCATCTGGAGCAGCATTGGCAGGCAGCCCGAGAAGGGGCTGGCGCCGGCGCGGCTGTAGAGTGCCATTGTTTCCTGCTGGCGCTTCATGGCGTTTTCCTGGCCAGGGTATTTTTCGTTGATTTCCTTGATTTCGGGGGCGAGGACGCGCATCTTGGCCTGGCTCTTGAAGCTCTTGTAGGTGAAGGGGAAGATGATGAGCTTGATAAAGAGGGTGAGGAGCAGGATTATGATGCCGTAGTTGCTGATGAATTTGCTCAGGAAGTGGAATACGGGCACTACGATGATGGTGTTGATCCATCGGAAAATGCCCCAGCCCATCGGTATGATTCGAGTGAGCGAGAGGTCTTCGTCGTGGCCGAGGGTGTCGTCGAGACGTGAGAGGACCGTGTAGTCGTTGGGGCCGAAGTAGAAGTCGAATGATGCGGCGGTGCCGTCGGCGGTGGTGTAGGGCACGGTCGCTTTCATGTCCATGTCCTTGAGATAATCAGAGTCTTTGATTTTGACAGAGGCGAGCTCTGCGGCGGTGAAGGGTTCTTTGGCGATGAGTACGCTCGAGAAGAACTGGTTTTTGAATGCCACCCAGCGCAGGTGTCCGGCGAGGCTTTCGTGGTCGTCGCTGCCGGCATCGAGCTCGTCGACGCCTTCGCCGACATATTTGTATGCAATCGCGCTGTTGCGTTCTTCGAAAGTGCGGCCGAGCTCATTGCGGGCCATTTTCTGGTGCCAGTCCATTTCCATGCTGACGGTGCTGGGGGGCACTACAGCGTCCATGCCTTTCTGCACCACGTCCATGCGCACCACGTAGCCCTCGCCGAGGGTGTAGCGTATGCCCCACACGGCGCCGGGAGCGGGAGCCATCGACAGGAATACGGCGCTGTCGCCTTCGGCGGCTACGGAGAAGTTGAAGTCGCGGGTGTCGATACGCTGGTCGCGGGTGTTGAAGCGGAAGGAGTAGCTGTCGGTTTCGTGTCCGAAGAGGACGATGTCGGCCGGTTCGGCGCCGACTTCTGTCTTATACTTTTTGAGGACCACACGCGATATTATTGCGCCGCGGCTGTCGATGTCGAGGCGCACGTCGTCGTTTTCGAGGGTGCTTATCTTGCTTTCACCGCCGAGGTAGCGGGCGAAACCTTCGTAGCGCACGGAGTTGTCGATGACGGTGCGTACGGCGGCAGCGGCGCGGGCGTTCTGGGCGTTGGTGAGGGCGGCACGGTTGCCGAGGAGCTCGACGATGTCAGCGGTGGCACCGCCTGCATTGACGGTTCCCGACAGGCCGGCGATGCTGTCGACGGTCAGGGCGAGGGTGCCGTCGGTGAATACTGTGCGACCCTGGCCGTCGGGCGTACCCATTGAGCGGACGGCGGCCGCGAGGGCGGAGCTGTCGGCGGGGGTGAATACGGCTGCGGCAGGAGCGCTGTTCTGCGAGGCTTGGGCGGCGGCCGCTTCGGCACGCTCGCGTTCGGCGGCTATCTCGGCCTCCGAGGGCTTCATGAAGTAGAGGAAGCCAAACATGATTGCGGCCATCAGAAGGAGGCCGGTGACTGTGTTTTTATCCATTCGTAGGTTTCTGTGTTTCGTTACGGTATGTTATGGCGGCCTTGATGAAGGCTGCGAATATAGGACTTGGCGACAGCACTGTGCTGCTGTATTCGGGGTGGTACTGGGTGCCGACAAACCAACGTTTCGAGGGCATTTCGACCACTTCCACCAGGTGTGTGCCCGGGTTTTCGCCCGAGCATATCATGCCTGCTTCCTCGAAGCGGGCGCGGTATGAGTCGTTGAACTCGAAGCGGTGGCGGTGACGTTCGCGCACGAGGTCCGAGCCGTAGGCCTCGGCGGCTTTCGAGCCAGGGCGCAGGCGGCAGTCGAATGCTCCGAGGCGCATGGTGCCTCCGAGATTCGATATGTTTTTCTGCTCCTCCATGAGGTCGATGACGTTGTGCGGGGTGTGTGGGTTCATCTCGGTCGAGTTGGCGTCTTCAAGGCCGAGGACGTCGCGGGCGAACTCGATGACCATGCACTGCATGCCGAGGCAGATGCCGAAGGTTGGCACGTCGTGCTCGCGGCACCATTTGAGGGCCACGAACTTGCCTTCGATTCCGCGCTGTCCGAAGCCAGGGGCTATGATGACGCCGTCCATGGAGCCGAGTTTCTCGTCGGCGTTGGCCGGGGTGAGCTTCTCTGAGTGGATATACACGAGGTCGAGCTTGCGGCCGGCGTAGGTGGCTGCGTGGAAAAGAGCTTCGCTGATAGACTTATAGGCATCCTGTAGTTCGACGTATTTGCCGACAAGGCCTATGCGGACGGTTTCCGTGGCGTTGTCCATCTTGTCGATGAAGTCGAACCACGGCTGCATGTGGGGCTCGCCTTCGAAGGGCACGCCCATTTTGCGGAGCACTATTTCGTCGAGGTGCTGGGCGTGCATGCGCAGGGGCACCTTGTAGATTGAATTGACATCCTGCGACTGCACCACCGAGTCGGGCGATACGTTGCAGAACAGCGCTATCTTGCGGCGCATGTCGTCGGGAATATTCTTCTCGGTGCGCAGCACGAGCACGTCGGGCTGTATGCCGAGCTCCTGGAGCGCCTTGACGGAGTGCTGTGTGGGCTTGGTCTTGAGCTCTTTTGCGGCCGCGATGAAGGGCACGTATGTGAGGTGTACGCACAGGCAGTTTTCGCCCATTTCCCAGCGCAGCTGGCGCACGGCCTCGAGGAAGGGAAGCGACTCGATGTCGCCTATCGTACCGCCGATTTCGGTGATTATGAAGTCGTAGTTGCCTGTGTTTCCGAGGAATTTCACGCGGCGCTTTATTTCGTCGGTGATGTGCGGCACAATCTGCACTGTCTTGCCGAGGTAGTCGCCCCGGCGCTCTTTTTCGATGACGCTCTGGAAAATACGGCCGCTTGTCACATTGTTGGCACGTGTGGTGTGCACGTTGGTGAAGCGTTCGTAGTGCCCTAAGTCGAGGTCGGCCTCGTGACCGTCTTCGGTTACATAGCATTCGCCATGTTCATAGGGGTTGAGAGTACCCGGATCGATGTTGATATACGGGTCGAATTTCTGGATTGTCACCCTGAAGCCGCGGGCTTTCAGCAGACATGCCAGCGACGAGGAAATGATTCCTTTGCCCAGCGACGACACTACGCCGCCTGTGACAAAAATGTATTTGGTGTGCACGACTTAAATGAAATAAGTTTGTGATATTAAGCTGAGTGACTGGTGTTTTGAATCTGTCTCGGCAGTCTTGGGAGGCTGCGTCGAATCCAAGTTGCAAAAATAGCAAAAAATCCCGCAATCCACAACACCGCGAGCCCGCTTCGGGCCTCTATGAGGCCGTATGGGCTATATTCGACAGCTTTTGCTGTTTTTCCGCCAAAAAACTGTGCCGGTATGGAAATCTTGCGATTTATGCTTAAATTTGTGGGAAAATTGATAAAAGTAAACATACTCTAATGCTGTGAAAAGATGAGTTTGAAAAAAATATTGTTCTGGGCACTTGCAGTGGTGCCGGTAGCAGGATTTGCATCCAACCAGGTCGATGAACTCAAGCGGGAATTTGTAAGCCCGGTAAGGCTGGTGGAGCTCCCTGCCGGTCCGAGTGGTGGCGTTGCCAATGCAGGGGCGCTGTTGCGTCCGTTCGACGGTCAGCTGGCTGTTTCTTCGCCCGATGTGTGCGTGCTGTCGACCCGCGACGGCCGCCGCGGTGCCGTATTGCTTGATTTCGGCAAGGAATTGTGCGGCGGCATCGAGCTTGCGGCTCCTATCCGTGGCAGTCAGAAGGCCATGAAGGTGCGAGTGTGCCTTGGCGAGTCGGTGAGCGAGGCTCTCAGCGATGTCAATGCCGAGGGTGCCACTGCCACAAACGAGCACTCGCTGCGCGATTTCACTGTCGATATGCCGTGGCTCGGTACTCTGGAGGTAGGCAATTCAGGCTTCCGCTTCGCGCTTGTCGAACTGCTCGAGCCCGAGGCCGAATTGCCTCTGCGTGCCGTGCGTGGCGTGCTGCGCTACCGCGACCTGCCTTATCTCGGCTCTTTTGTGAGCGACGACAAGCGTCTCAACGACATATGGACCACCGGGGCATATACCGTGCACCTCAACATGCAGAATTATCTGTGGGACGGCGTGAAGCGCGACCGTCTCGTGTGGGTCGGCGACCTGCATCCTGAGGTGATGACGATTGCCAACGTCTTCGGCAACTACGACGTGGTGAAGAAAAGCCTCGATTTTGCCCGCGAGACTTCTCCGCTGCCTGGCTGGATGAACGGTATCGCCGCCTACTCGATGTGGTGGGTGATAATACACCGCGATCTGTGCCTGTATTCTGGCGATACTGACTATCTGAAGCAGCAGCTCGACTACATGGGCCGTCTCGTCGACTGTTTCGCCGACGGGCTCGACGGCGACAAGGAGAACTACGGCGGGGCGCAGCGCCTGCTCGACTGGCCCACATCGGACAAGCCCGACGTGATTCATTCGGGCTATCAGTCGCTGCTTGTGATGACGATGGAGGCCGTCGGGCAGATTGCCGAATGGACAGGCGATGCCGGGCTGAAAGCCAAAGGCGACAGACTTCTGAAAAAAATCCGCCGCCACAACCCTCCGACGTGCGGCGCCAAGCAGTCGGCGGCACTTGCAATCCTGGCCGGCACTGCCCGCGACCGCCGTGCCGAGCGCGAGGCCATTCTGGCCGGAGGAGCGTCGGGATTCTCGACTTTTTACGGCTATTATATGCTTGAGGCTCTTGCGGCAGAAGGGGCGCATGCCGAGGCCACCGACATTCTGTCGGATTACTGGGGCCGTATGCTCGACCTCGGTGCCACAACCTTCTGGGAAGACCTTGACTATGAGCACGGTCTCAAGGCCGCGCGAATCGACGAGATTGTGCCCGAAGGCGCTTTCGATATTCACAAATCGTCGGGCGACTACTGCTATAAGGGCCACCGCCACAGCTTCTGCCACGGCTGGGCTTCCGGGCCAACGCCATGGCTGTCGCGCCATGTGCTTGGCGTGCGTCCGGTCAAGCCCGGTTTCGAGGAGGTGGTCGTAGAGCCGCATCTTGGTCGTCTCGGCTCTGTGGAAGGCACTGTGCCTACACCCCGAGGCCTGATTCGCGTGAAGCATACCAGAAATGCCGACGGCAGCATAAAGACCGAGATTGAAGCACCCGAAAACGTGAAGATAGTCAGGAAATGAGAAGACGACTTTTATCATTGTCGGCCATAATTCTGCTTGCCTTGCAATGTGTGGCTGCCATTGGCCTTGAAGATGGTTTCAGAACACCTCCCGACGATGCCAAAGCCCGAGTCTGGTGGCACTGGCTGAACGGAAATGTTACCCGCGAGGGCATAACGGCCGATCTGGAAGCCATGAAAGAGGCCGGTATTAAAGACGCCCAGATATTCAGTGTCGATATGGCTTACCCCGAGGGGCCGGCCGTCTACCTTGGCGAAGAGTGGCTCGAACTCGTCCGTTTTGCGGCCTCGGAAGCCTCGCGGCTCGGTCTTGAGCTCGGATTTCACAATTCGGCAGGCTGGGCCAATTCGGGCGGCCCGTGGATAAGCCCGGAATATTCGATGCAGAAGGTGGTGCTGACAGAAACCGTCTGCACAGGAGGCGCGCCCGGCGATGTGAATCTGCCGCAGCCACGTGCCGTGCGCGGGTTCTATCGCGACATAGCAGTGATAGCCTTCCCCAAGCCCGGCGGACGGCAGCGTATCGTCAATCTGGACTATAAGAATCTTTCGGGGCGCACAAGGAATCATCTGCTGCCCGATACATCAGCCGTATCAGATGCCGCAGTTGTCAACGGCGCCGATGTCGTAGATGTCACTCGATTTATGAAACCCTCAGGCAGGCTTGACTGGGATATTCCCGAAGGCGAATGGGTGGTGCTCCGTATAGGCCACACCTCGACCGGCACGGAGAACCACCCGGCAGTGGCCGGCGGCCGCGGTCTCGAATGCGACAAAATGAGCAAGGCCGCCGCCGATCTTCACTGGAAACACGGCATTGAGCCTCTTCTCGACAGGCTCGGAGACTTCGTCGGGTCAACCGTTGTCGACTGTGTGATAGATAGCTATGAAGTCGGCTCCTGCAACTGGACGGAGGGTTTCGACAGCCATTTCGAAGAATTGCGTGGCTACAGTCTGATGCCTTTTATGCCGACATTCGCCGGTTACTATGTCGACGGCACGGAGCAGACCGAGCGTTTTTTATGGGATTTCAGACGAACCGTGGGCGACCTTATGGCTGAAAACTATTATGGCCGTTTCCGCACTCTGTGTAATGAGCGCGGGCTGAAGTTGTATGTGGAGCCATACTGGGGGCCGTTCGACAGTATGCAGGTTGGCGACCGCGCCGATATGGTGATGTGTGAGTTCTGGAGCGGTGTGCTCGGCGCGTTTGATTCGGCCAAATTTGTGTCGTCTATTGCCCATCTCAACGGAAACACACTTGCCGGTGCCGAGGCTTTCACCAGCTACGGTGCATGGCTCGATTATCCTGCCTCAATCAAGGCTGTGGGAGACAAGGCCTGGGCCGAGGGTATAAACAGATTTACCTTTCATTCATACACGCACCAGCCATGGAACAAAGCTCCCGGACTCACCTTCGGGCATTATGGCATGGATTTCAACCGACTCAATACGTGGTGGAATCAGGGCAAGGCGTATCTTGACTATGTGGCTCGCTCGCAGTTTATGCTGCAGCAGGGCCACTGTGTGGCCGATGTGCTTGTCTATGTAGGCGAATCGTCGCCCAACAACGCGTCCTATATGCCGTCGATAAAACGTCTGGGATATGACTATGATTTTATCGGCACAGACAAGCTCATGACTCTGACATGCCAGAACGGGCGGATGCGCGCCGAGGCCGGCGGAGACTACCGGGTTTTATACATTCAGAATTTCGACCGTATGACGCCACGTGTGATGGCTAAGTTGGCGGAACTGGCTGCCGGCGGCGCTGTCATCGTCGGACGACGGCCAGCAAAGTCGCCGAGTTTGTCGGAGTATCCCGAATGCGATGCGGAAGTGAGCCGGCTTGCCAATAGGCTGTGGGGCTTGGGGCGAATCAAGGACGTTCCGTTGGAAAAAGCGTTGGCCGACTTCCTCCCGATACCCGATTTTCGGGTAGACGGTGATAGCGGCAATGATGTCGTATTCCTGCACAGGAGCATGGGTGAGGCCGACATCTATTTTGTTGCCGACGGTGCTTCCCGCGGGCATACAAGGGTCTGCACTTTCAGGAATGCGGGGCGAGTTCCCGAGTTCTGGAATGCGGTCACGGGAGAAATTGCCGAGGCTGCTGTATGGCAGGTCAATGAAGACGGAACCATCACTTTGCCGATAGATTTTGAGCCCGAGGGAGCAGTGTTTGTCGTTTTCAGAAAACCGCAGTCTAAGTCGCGTCATGTCGTTGGTGCCGACATCAGCCTCAGCCGGGCTGAACGTCCGCTGCCTTCCGACCTCGAAATTCTCGAGGCCGAATACGGTTATTTTCTGCCGGCCGGACTCGCCGACGTGAAAGCGCGCATAGAGGAGCATTTTGAAAACGGCCGTCTCCGTTTCCATGCCGGCAATCATCTGTGCGCCGATCCGGCGCCGGGCTTCATCAAGGAACTTAGAATGGTTTATGAGCTCGACGGAAAGAGACATGAGCTGACTGCCTCCGAGCATGAACTTGTCGACCTGAACCGAGGCGGCGAGGCCGAGTTGAAAGTAATCGGAGCGGTGTATGGTAAATATGATATCGGCATACAGGGTGTTCCCGAAGCATATGCCGTGTCAGATGTCAAAGACAGCCTGATAAACCTGCTTTCAGACGGTCGGGAATGTCTGACGGTCGGCGAAGGCAATCCTGGCTTTCCTCCGACAGAAGGCCCCGACAAGAGACTGCGCATTTCGTACAGGACTGGCGGCAAGGTATGGCAGACAGAAGTTCCTGATGGAGAAATACTCCGCTTCGGTCCTGCCGGTGCGGAGTCAAAACTGCTTTCGCGCGACGGCGGTGTGTACTGGCATACGCCTGCTCCGGGGGCGATGATGTATCGCACGTCAGATGGCCGGTCTAAAAAGGTTTCGGTCAAATCGGTTCCGTCCGAGCTTGGACTTACGGGCCCGTGGAGCGTGCGTTCGGCGGCTTTCGACACTGTTTTCAGCAAGCTTATATCCTGGCCGCAGTCGTCGGACGACAGAGTGAAATATTTCTCGGGCACGGCTACCTATACCACCGAATTTAATCTCGACCGCAGGCCTTTGAGCCCCGATGTGAGTCTCGAACTCGATTTGGGCGACGTGAATGTGTTTGCCGACGTGAGAATCAACGGCAAAAGTATAGCGACACTATGGAAAGCGCCATACAGAGTGAACATTGACGGTTATGTGGAAGAGGGGATTAACCGTCTTGAAGTCGATGTGACAAATCTCTGGCCCAACCGTCTGATAGGCGATGACAGTCTTCCTGAAGATTACGAAATGAACGGAAACAGAATTTCCAAGTGGCCCGACTGGCTCGGTTCAGATGTTGCGAGAGAGTCCGGACGGACAACTTTCACTACATGGAAACATTGGAGCAAGACCGACGAGCTGCTGCCGTCGGGTCTTTGCGGTCCGGTGGTAATAAGAAGCTATGCCAAGGTGAAGCTCAAATGACTTTTTGCATACTACGGGCAAAAACGCTAACTTTGCAGACGATATGAAATTTACTTTGCAACATACGGCACCGGGCTGTCAGGCCCGCGCCGGCGTCATAAATACCGACCACGGAGATATTGAGACTCCGATATTTATGCCCGTGGGTACTGCGGGCACCGTCAAGGGCGTGCATATGCATGAGCTCCGCGACGACATCAAGGCTCAGATTATTCTCGGAAACACCTACCATCTGTATCTGCGCCCGGGCATGGACATAATCAGCCAGGCCGGTGGCCTTCACCGCTTCAACGGCTGGGAAAAGCCTATCCTCACCGACAGCGGCGGTTTTCAGGTGTTTTCTCTGAGCGAGAACCGCAAGCTTACCGAGGAGGGTGCTCATTTCCGCAGCCATATCGATGGTTCGAAGCACCTGTTTACGCCTGAGAATGTGGTGGATATACAGCGAACTATAGGCTCCGACATAATGATGGCTCTCGACGAGTGTGCCCCCGGCACCGCCGACCGCCATTACACCCGCCGTTCGCTCGACCTCACCAAGCGCTGGCTCGAACGCGGCTGGCGCCATTACTGCGACACTGAGCCGCTCTACGGCCACTACCAGTCGTATTTTCCGATAGTACAGGGCTGTACATATCCCGACCTGCGCCGCGAGGCGGCCGAGCACGCCGTGCAGTGCGGTGCCGACGGATATGCAATCGGCGGCCTTGCTGTCGGCGAGCCTGCCGAGACGATGTATGACATGATAGAGGTCGTGAACGAGATTCTGCCGACAGACCGTCCGCGCTATCTCATGGGTGTAGGCACGCCGGTGAATATTCTCGAGGCAATAGACCGCGGTGTCGACATGATGGACTGCGTGATGCCGACACGCAACGGCCGCAACGGCATGCTTTTCACTCCCGAAGGCACTATGAATATGCGCAACCAGAAGTGGGCCAACGATTTCTCGCCTCTGCAGCCCGACGGGCCCTCGTATGTAGACCGTGTATATTCGAAGGCTTATGTACGTCATCTTTTTGTTGCCAACGAGCTGCTTGCCATGCAGATAGCTTCGATTCACAATCTTGCGTTCTACCTCTGGCTCGTGGGCGAGGCCCGCAAGCACATCATTGCCGGCGATTTCCACGACTGGAAAACTGAGATGGTGCAGAAACTCAGCCGCAGGCTTTGATATAATTAATAATTGAGAATTAATAATTAAGAATTATCATTGAAAGTTGCTTTCTTGTTTGGTCTTGAATTGTTAATTCTAAATTATACATTATTAATTATAAATTGAATAAACGGTGTTTAAGATACTCGACAGATATATAATCCGCAAGTTTCTCGGAACTTATGTGTTTGCAATCGTGCTGCTTCTGGCGATTGTGGTGATGTTCGACATCAATGAGAAGCTGGATTCCTTTGTCAAGGCGCCTCTCAAGAGCACTCTGTTCGATTATTTTCTGAACTTCCTTCCCTATTTCGCCAATCAGTTCTCGCCGCTGTTTACATTTATCGCCGTGATTTTCTTCACGTCGAAACTTGCCGGAAACAGCGAGATAATTGCCATGCTGTCGACCGGCATGAGCTTCAAGCGTCTCATGAGGCCCTATATGGTTTCGGCGGCAATCATTGCGGCGGCTTCTTTCGTGCTCAGCGCCTATGTGGTGCCGCCGGGCAATGTGAAGAAGAACAATTACACGAACACGTATGTGAAAAACAAGCGTGTCGATTATGGCTCGAACATCATGCTGATGGTGGCTCCCGGCCAGATTGCCTATATGAGCCGCTACGACAATATCAGCAAGACCGGCCACCGTTTCCAGCTCGAGAGTTTCGACGAGGACAAGCGCCTCGTATCGCGCCTTACAGCGCAGTCCATACGCTGGGATACACTCTACAGCTGGAAGCTGAGCGACTATGTGGTGCGCGATTTCGTCGATAACCGCGAAATTATCCGCAAGGGCTATTCGCTTGACACCATAATACCGTTCGAGCCCCGCGACTTCCTGATTTCTGAACTCGACCACGAGCAGATGACCTCGCCCGAGCTCGACCAGTATATCGAGCGGCAGAAGCGCCGCGGCGTGGCGAATATACAGAGTTTCGAGGTCGAACGCGAGCGTCGCTACGCCATGACGGCGGCTGCATTTATCCTCACGGTCATCGGAATGAGCCTGTCGGCCCGTAAGGTCAAGGGTGGCATGGGCGTGAATATCGGCATAGGCCTTGTGTTGAGTTTCAGTTATATCCTGTTTATGACCATCACGCAGACATTTGCCATAAACGGCATAACGTCGGCTTTCGTGGCCATGTGGATTCCGAATTTACTCTATACCGTCATTGCCGTTGTTCTGTACTATCGGGCATCGCGGGGATAAGATGATATCAAAAAACAGAGGAGGCATGCAGTGGCGTGCCTCCTCTGTTTTTTATGTTGTATTGTGTCAGTTTGCGGCCTGGCGCATTTCGCTTTTCTTTGCAGGCTGAGCCGGTTCTATACCGAGCCAGCGGGCGCCGGGAATGAAGGCGAGTATGCGTGCTGTGAGCCAGCAAGACAGGAACGTGCACAGGGCAATGGCCGGAATGGCGAGTGCCGTAGGCTGCTGCATGTCGAATTTGAGGATACCGACCCAGAAACCGAGCCAGAAGATGTGCATCAGATAGATGGCGTAGCTCAGTCGCGAGAGGTCGGTGATGGCAGCGGGTGCCTTGTCCATGCTGATGGTGCTGAACATGAGGAATGCGCCGGTGGTGAGCACGAAGACATTGAGGGTGCAGAACGACCAGCCGACTTCGAGGGTCGGGGTGTCGAGGAGGGTTTCGGGAACAGCCTGCACGTAGAACGACCATATTGTCGCGGCTGCGCCGGCAATGAGCATAGGCAGTCCGACGGCAATGCGGCGTGCGCGGCTCCAGGTGAGGTGGGTGCGTATGTAGTGCGCGGTCACTACGTAGCCGAGATAGCCGGCGAAATACCACAGCATGTGGTAGCCGTTCCAGAAGCATTCGCCCCATATTTCGCCGAACCAGCGGTTAAGGAATGGCATACATGTGGATATGGCGAAAAGGGCTATAAAGAATTTTTCTTCCTGCGCGGTGGCCTTGCGCAGCCATGGAGAAATCATCGGAGTGAAGAGGTAGATGCTTATGAGAGGATACATGAACCAGAGATGGCCTGCCAGAGAGGGGAAGTTGAGCGGTATGCGCGAGAGGTCGTTGATTGCGGTGGCGCTGTCTATCTGGCCCCAGAGCAGGGGCAGTGTGCTGTAGAGAATCATGAAGATGATGAACGGCGGCAGAATGCGCATGAAGCGTTTGCGGTAGAAATCCCACATAGACACCGATTCTTTCATCGGCACAAGCAGATATGCCGATACTATTATGAACAGGGGCACCGACATGCGCGAGAAGCCGTCGTAGAGCGACACCCACAGGCGGTCGGTCTCATTGGCGAGCCATGATACCGGGCCGGCCATTTCGCCGGGGTTGGGTGCGCCGTAGTAGTTTTCACTGGCATGGACCAGTATGACGAGAAAACATGCGAAAACACGCACAAAGTCAAGAAATACGATTCGTTGTTTCATTTTTGCTTATTTTTTGCAAAAATAATAAAAATAGGAGCGGCAGAAGTTTTCGCGTTTGCCAAATCTGTAAAAAGAACCGGCCCGGAGTCACGAGGACTTCGGGCCGGCAGAGGAAACAGACACTCTCTAAGCTATTTTATCATTATCTTGCGTGTGGATTTGCCTGTTCGTTCGATATAGATGCCGGGCGCGGCTGTCTGCCTGTCGATGCGTCGGCCCTGGAGGTCGAAGTATTCTGTAATACCGCCAGTGTTGTCGACAGTGGGCAGTCTCACCGCCGTGGTCTTGCTTTGCGGGAATACCGGCAGGGAGGGAAACCAGTAGTTCGATATCATCGGGTATTCAGCGATGAGGGTGCCCGTGTTGCCGTAGCGGCGCAAAGCGTAGGTCGGGTCCTGGAAATCGTGGTAGACCGACATGTATATCTCGTCGGTCTCGGGGTGCAGACGCATGGAGCAGCCGTATATCTTCCAGTTGTCGGGGTCTTCGCCGAGGTCGATTATACGGGTGCATTCGTCGGTGTCGATATCGTAGCGGAACACATATTTGCCGTCGAACCATGTGTTGGCTCCGCCTTTCCAGTAGAGTGTGTTTTCGATTTCGGAGGCGCAGAAGGCGTCGGGCGTCCATGCATACCATGAGTTCGAGGGGCCGTAAACACCTTCGGGCAGCGGCACCACGCTGTAGTCGAGCGAAACGGGGTCTATCCGCAGCAGATATGGCAGTGCGGAGCCACGGCCGTCGGTTCCTCCGGCGATGCTTGTCCACAGGTTTCCGTCGGCGCCGAGCACAACCGAGCCTATTCCGGCGCCTTTCTCGACCACATCCATGCTTATGACATCGGTGACCTCATCGGTGGCGGTGTCTATCACCAGCAGGCCTTCCGACTGATGGGCCGCGAATACACGGCCTGCGGCAAGAACCATTGTGCCGCACTGGCCGCTGTAGAGCGAGCCGCTCGAATCGATGTTGGGCTTGCCGTCGCTGCCGTTGGGATTTTCGGATCCTTTCACCTTTTCGGTGATTTCGATTCTGTCGAGGTCGAGGACCCAGATACCGTTGGAGGTCGACACATAGCCTTTGGAGGCCGAAATGCCGACGAAGCCGCGTCCGTCGCACTGCGAGCCGTCGGTGCTTATGTTTTCGAGCTGCTTTATAATCTTCATCGTAGAGGCGTCGGCCACTGTTATGCGTCCGCCTGCTATGGAAGCGCCTCCGTCTTTAGCCTGTTTTGCAATGAAATAGAAGCGGCCGTTCCAGATGGCTCCGAACTGGTTGGTGCAGCCCAGTTCCTTTCCAGGATTTTCGGTCTGAATCACTCGGTAGTGCCAGCAATCGCCGTCGGGAGCGTCGGGCAGTATATAGTTCACGGTCGAGTTCTGGTGTCCGTACCAGTCCTCGTTTACAATAAATACGCCTTGCGTATAATCAATTCCCGCCGCCTGCACGGCCAAAGCCGCACAGGAAGCGAGAACGAACGAAAAGAGTTTCTTCATCGTATAATGATTTTGCATGTTTTGCCCTCGGCACGGAACAGATATATGCCTGCCGGGAGAGAAGCACGGGCATCGGCGAGAGATATGCCGGAGGCCATGCGCAGGCCGCTCGTGCTGTAGATGTCGCCGGTTGTGTCGGCTGAAAGCTCAGGAGCTGAAATACCGGTCGAGACGGGGGTGTTGAAAGCTACCGGGGCAGCGTTGAAATCGTTGCCGTTGTGGGTGGTCTTCAGCGACATGCTGTATTCGCTGTTGTCGCTCAGACCTTCTACTTCGACGCTGAATGTGCCGTCGGCATTCGGCTTTATGTCGCCGGAAGCGGTGCTGCGCGATATACCGTCGATTGTAAAGGTGATTTCAGAGTTTTTGAGCACATAGGCTGTGTTTGCGCTTTCGAAGCGGGCCGGAAGTGCCTCCATGTCGTAGCCAATATTCACGCGGCCGGTGATAATGTGACTGTCGCCACTGTGTTCTACGCCGGTAATGACGGCATTTACCACTGTGATTGCCGGCGCGGTGATGGCCGATTTCTTCCAGTAGCTGCTTTTTGCCATGTATGCTTCGGAAGTTCCGGTCGGCACCACTACAGGAAGGTAAGGACCGTTGTAGCCGCTAGAAGAGAATGTCGTGCCGGATATATTTATAGGTTCGGGATTGCACATGTAGAATGTGGCATTGGCGTTTTTCTGTGCCAGATAGATTCCGAGAGTGCTTACCGAAGCCGGAATCACTATTTCGTTTATTATCGTATTAGCAAATGCATATTGCTGGATTGCAGTGACGCTCTCGGGTATATCGATATCGCTGATTGCTGTCTGGTATAGAGAATATCCGCCAAGAGTCTTCAGTCCTTGAGGCAAAATGATTTGCTTGAGATTAGGGCAACCGGTGATGGTATAGTTCTGAAGAGTGACTGTGTTTGACGGCACCTTGAATACACCCGGCTGTGCGCTATCTTCTTCGCCGATGAAGGCTATGGTTTCGAGTGCGGCGCAGTTGCGGAAAATCTGTGTTCCGTTCAGGTTGACGTCCGGGCTCATGGTCACTTTCCTGAGGGCAGAGCAGCCATAGAAAAGTGAGCCGCTGATGGTCTTTACGGCTTCGGGAAGACGGATTTCAGAAAGACCTGTGCAACCGCTGAATGCCGACGAGCCTATGGTCGATACCGATTCGGGAATATTGATTTCGGTGAGTTTCTGGCATGAAGCGAAGGCGTTGTTGCCAATAGAAGTCACATTGGCGGGTATGCTTATCGCGGTGAGCGAAGTGCATTTGTTGAAAGTATAGTTGGGTATGCTCTTGAGCTGCGATGGCAGTTTCACGCTCTTGAGTGCCGCGCAATTGTCGAAGACATATGCGCCTATTGAGGTGACGCTTTCCGGGATTTCTATGCATTCAAGCGATTTGGCGTAGCAGAACAGATTGTTGGGCAGCGAAGTAAGTCCGGCCGGAAGATTTATGCTTCTGAGGGCGCTGTTGTAGTAGAAAGCGCGCTCGCCAAGCGACTTGAGGCCTTCGGGGAGAACGATGCTTTCGAGCGACCCGATATTTGCGAATGCATAATTGCCGATAGACTCTACGGTTGACGGTATGGTGACAGCGGCAAGCGCAGTGCAGTTGTCGAATGAGTTCTTGGGAATAGATGTGATTCCCTCGGGCAGCACGACGGCGGTGAGGGCGGAGGCCCCGAAGAATGTGCTGTCGTTCATCGCTGTTACATTGAATGTCAGATTCTGATACTGTACGGTCGGAGCGACAGATACAGCACCTATGTAGCCTGCTTTGTTGGCTGCCATTATAGATGTGCGGTCTGCCTTGCCCTCGACGCGTTTATAGGTGAGAACAACTTCGTTTTTGTCGCCGGTAGCGGTGACGCGGAACGATGCGCCGTTCATGTCGAAGAGGTCGCCCACATGTACGGCCATTGTGTATTCGGCCATGTTGCTGAAATTTTTCCAGCCGTTTGCCCGGGCATAGGTGTCGGTATAGCCAACGGGGACGGTCAGAGTGGCCGAGGCGTAGGTGTCTGCGTCGAAGCAGTCGTCGGTAATGGCAGGGCATATTGTTGTTTCAACTTTGACACTGCTCAGGGCGGGGCATTCGGCAAATGCGCCTGAGGCTATTGTCTTTACCGAGGCAGGGATTGTTACATCGGTGAGGGCTTCGTTGGCGGCGAAGCACATTTCTCCGATTTCAGTGACCCATTCGGGCACGGAGACCTCGCTGATAGCTGTGCCCGAGAATGTGGCTGCCCCCAGCACGCTTATCTGCTTTGAGAAAAGCGGCTCAGAGATGGCTGTGTAGCAGAAGGCGCGTTCGCCTATTTTCTTGAGCTGGTCGGCTGAGCCTTTGTCTGCGAATTTCAGTGTCGACAGGCCTGTGGCCGAGAATGCGTCGTCGCCGATTTCGGTTACGGTCTCGGGCAGGGTGATTTCTGTAATGCCCGAGGCGGCGAAGGCGGCATCGGCAATGCCGACAACGGTATATTCGATGTCTTCGAATGTGAATTTAGCCGGAATGGTGATGTTGCCGGCGTATTCTTCGAGGGTCTCGCCTTCCATCTCTACGGGCGCGCATACCAAGACAGTCTTGGAGTTGTAGCTCTTAAGAGAGTAGTATATGCCGTCGTGCTTGAACAGAGTTCTGGCACCTTCGGGGATTGTTGAGGGAGCGGCTACGAAAGTCTTCCAGTTGCCATATACCATGTTTCGGGAGAAGTTCCAGCCGTCCCATGAGTTGTTGTTCAGTACACGGCCCGAAACTCCTATATTGGAATAGCTGAAAGACTTGTCTTCGCTTTCTTTGGTCCAGTACGACCAATAGCTTTGATACCAGCCGGAGCCCCAGAAATCGTCGCTGTCAAGAGCTGTCCAGTCGTCATAATCATACGAAGGGCTTCCTCCCTGTCCGGGCTTGTAGCCGTCGGGGTGTTCGACGAATCCTGTCTCGGTGGTGAATGTCTGCGAGCCGTTGGAAAGGCGTATGTCACCGTCGTCATCGGCATCCCAGCCCAGGCCGCCGACCACATAGCCGCCGTTGGGGTCAGTAGGCGATGAGACGTTGGTGTATTCCAGGAGCGCATACAGGCGCGGATTGGCTTCAACTATGGCTTTGACCATGTCTACGCCCGTAGCCTTGCCATCCCAGCGGTAGCCGAATACGAGGGCGTTTTTCTCGCGTTCGTCGTTGAACTGTATTACGAGTGCGGCGCGGTTTTCTCCTTCGCCGGCCCACGATTCAATCATGTCGAATGTGAAATTTCCGTCGGGAACGCCGAGGTCTCCGGGGTCGGAGGCCGGTGCGATGGCGGGTGCCTTGGCTTGCTTTGCGGCCGGCAGTGTAGAGGCGTAGTCTATGCCCTGCACCGTGCGCGGAAGGCTTTTCGGAGCTGTGCCGTCGGCATAGGCGAGAGAGCCTATGGAAGCTGCCGCGGCAAGGGTCAGTAAGGTCTTTTTCATGTTCTGTGATGTGTTGGTCTGTCGTTGATAAGGGTATGACAATGGCCGTCGGAGCCGTGGCCCGGCAGTCTGCAGTACTGCATGAGGCCTTGATTCCGTGGTCTTTGTGCTTTTTTATGTTTTAGAACGCTTACATTTATTCTGGTATATGGAGGTCCTGGGCCCGGCATATTTCAGTCGAGGTTTCGCCAATCCAGCCGCAATACTGGTTGACGCCCGTATATACTCGCACGAAGTCTGCTCCGGGCAGCCCGACGGGATTGCCGTCGGCATCTACGGCCCATGATATGTCGAATGAATTAAGGTCGGCCTCCTCGTTGGGGTGATTGTCGGCATATCCCCACGCATAGCTGTAGAGCACATAGTAGCTGCCGTTGCCTGAAATGTCTACGGCATTAGGCGCCAGAAGAGTGCCGGTGAATGACATGCTGTTTTCGGCAATCCACCTGGGATAATAGTCCTGCGGGTGAAATGCGTTTTTGGGCATGAAGCCCGATTCTCCGTCGTAGTCCGACCAGGCAATGTAGCACATGTCGGTCAGCATTCCGTCGGCGCCCGGCTGCGGAGTGTGGTCGGGAGCGGGGCGCTCGTAGGTAATGGTGTAGTTGTGTCTGGTTGAAGGCGAGCTGTATTCGCTTCCGGCAAGCTCATACCAGGGGTCATCGGGCAGACCGTTGCAATTGGCATCGTAGCTCACCATGACGATTCCCGGTTCGCACGAACCGCCTTTTTTCTCGGGCTGGAGGAGCTCGTAGAAGCAGTTGCCCCATATGCGGAAGTCGCGTTGACCGGGGATATTCACCACCGTATGGTCGAATCCGAATGTCACGTAGCCGCCGAAACCACCGAGAGATATGAGCACATCGTTTTTGCCCGAAATGGATTCTTCGGCCTTGCGGACCATGTCGGCCTCGCTGTCGCCTTCCTCGTATTTTGGCATTTCGTTGATGAACTGGCCAGGAGCGGGGCGGTATTCATAGACCCGCGATATATAGGGGCTGTATTCCACTTCTTCGTGGAGCACGTTGACAGTGAGGTCAAAGTGATAGGGTGTTTCGGGGTCGATGATATCGAAGCTCAGGGTATAGCTTCCTTCTTCGGCCGCAATAAATACATAGTCTTTGGCCGTCGAAACTACCGACTGCGAGCCGTCGGGCATGGTGAGTGTCCAGCGGTATGATTCGCCGGTAAGCATCGGCGACAGTGGCAGCTTCTGCATGCGGGCTATGCGGTAGACGGGCTCGAGGCCGAGGCCGACGGTCGAGATTTCGTCGGTGCACGCAGAAAGTATTGCGGCAATGCCTATGAGGGCGTATTTAAGGTATCTGGCAATCATACTTATTCATTCAGGAAAGCGATATGGGCCGGAATATCGCCGGTGCGGACGCTCCACTTGCGGCGTCCCTTGCGGTCGAAGCAGTAGAGTGTGCCCGATGAAACATAGTTTTTGGCGTCGGTTACAAAAATATCTCCCGTTTCGGGGTGTATTGCAATTCCGTAAGGAATGCTTATGTCTTTGTCGGAGCCGTCGGTGATGAAATTGTCGGACACGCGCTCTTTGGTGCGGATGTCGACAATGCCATATGTGATGGTGTTCGACTGGGTGTAGTTGTTCCATTCGGTGGCATAGTAGAAGAGCGAGTCGCCGCGGAATGCCATGTTGGAGCATGCGATGTCGAGGGTGTCGCTGACAATCATGCGGTTATAGCCCCTTTTTTTTTCGAGCACATAAAGGCGCGAGGGGCGCGTATGGTAGTCGCCGCGCGATGTCACCCACAGTTTGCCGTAGCGGTCTTTTTTTATGCGGTGCAGGTTTATGCCCACCGGAATCTGCTGGATTTGCTTGAAGTCGATCATCTCGATTACCGATACGGTGTTGTCGTAGTTGGGAGCGCGGTAGCCGCCCGAGTTGGCAACATACATATAGTCGTCTGCAATTACCATCTCTTCGGGCTGGTAGCCGACCGTAACCTTGCGTGTAACGGCGAGAGAGGCGGTGTCGACCTCATAGACGGCGCCTTTGGGAGCGTTCGGGTCTATCATCACCGGGCCGACGTAGGAGCTGACGTAAGCCTTGCCTCGGTGGAAGCGCACGTAGCGGCAGTTTGGAATGTCAATCTGGCCTATGCGGACTCCTGTGCGGGCGTCCATCACCTCGACTTTGTGCGAGCAGTTGACGGCAACATACAGCTTGGAGCCGTAGATGCCGATGTCGTTGCCCACGTCGCCGAGTTCCTTTATTATCGACGGATTGCGCTCGGCATAGAAATTTCGGGCGTAGAGCCCTGTCTGATAGTCGTAATAGTCGAGTGTGCATTTGTTCGAACCCATATTCCCTTCGTTGACAAGGTAAAATCCGCGCACCGACGTGGAGGCGGGAATGTCGCCGACGATGTCGTACTCCGTCGGCACCACGAGTTCGTCTTCTCGACAACTCGTGGCGACCAGCAGGAGCGGCAGAAAAATATATGTTATTGTTCGAAACATCGTGTGTGTCAGATTTCTACGGTGATGGTGAAACGGTAGTTGCGTTTTGGCATCGGGTAGTTAATGATTACGTCGTAGTCCTGATTGAGGAGGTTGTTTATTTCGGCCATTGCACGGGCTTTCACGCGTCCGAAGCGGAAGTCGCGGCTGATGGATATATCGCTCGTGTACCATGGCTGGGTATAGTTGTAGGCTATGTTTTCCTGCTGGTTATATCGCTCCCCGACATACATATAGCTGTAGTTGAGGCCCCAGCCGCGCCATGCGGCGTTGAGCACGGCCGAGCCGGAATGATGAGGTATGTAGGGTATCTGGTGACGATAGTAGTTGTCGGCGGGATTGGTGATGTCGATGGCTTTCTGGTATGTGTACTGGCCGCGGAAAGTCAGCTCAAGAACGTCGACAGGGTTGATGGTTACCGATGCGGTGGCGTCTATGCCTCTGATGTCTACGACTCCGAGATTGAGCATTGTCCAGCGGAACTGCTGCCCTTTGGGGTAGGCTACAATCTTGTCTTTTACCTTATTGTAGTATGCATCGAGGTTCAGGTTCACGGCCCGGACGGTGCGTGATGGTGTGAAAGCGAGCTGTGCGCCGAGGTTATATTGGGTCACGTGTTCGGGTGAGAGTTTGGAGTTGCCCATGTCGGCGTAGTAGAGGTCGTTGAAGGTCGGCATTCTGAACGATTTTTTGTAGAATGCTCTCAGATTGAGCCAGCCGGCCCGGAGTGGCTGCCCCGAGACATAGACCGCCGGTGTGAACACGTGTTTGTCGGCCGGAGACTCCTGGCCGCGCAGATTGTCGTGTATGAATGTCATCAGGCCGCTGGCCTGCACGCGGAAGCGGCCCAGGTCGAGAGCCGTTGCCGCCGAGACAAGATTGGAAAAGCGGTCGGGCTTGGCAAAACCTGTCATGTCGGCGTTCATGGTGTTCCACTGGAAGTCGTAGCTCGCCGATGCCCACCATTTGTCGGTGATGGTGAAGAGGTTTGCGGTAGAGAAATATAGCTCGCGCTGACGGTAGAGATTGTCGATTTTCACCTGGCGGTCGTCGTTGTTCACATAGTGCGTGCGGTAGAAGGCGTATTTGGCGTTTGCAAGCGTGCTCCATCGTCCGGCGGTGTGTGTGTAGCTGCCTTGGGCGAATGTGTTGTTGTCGCCTATGCGCTCGCCGCGGCGCCATACGTTGTTTACAATCGCTCCGGGCACGCCGCGCTCCGACGTATAGTTGTAGACTTTGAAGCGCCAGTCGCCGGTAGTGGTTGTGCCGTTGAGGTTCAGCTCGGTGCGGAGTGCGTTGATGTCGCCGTTCTGACGCACGGCCGTGGTGTCGTATGCTATTTCGCCTGCGGGGTTCACACGCCGGTAGCGGAATTTGTATTTGCCTGTCGATGTGAGGTATTCGGCACTTAGCGAGGCGCTTACTTTAGGCGATAGGCGTACTTCCACGAGGGCCGACGGGTTTATGAGGTCGAAAGAGCCGAAGCGCACGGTGCCGCGGGCGTGGTATGTTTCGCCTTCGCTGAAACGCGGTGCTCGGGTGCGCATATATACCGTCGCTGCGCTGCCGAAGTCGCGCGCGGGCTGGAGGAGGGCGCTCCTCTGGCCGTTGTGCAGCGACAGGGCCTCGACGTTGTCGAGCGAGAACTGGCCGAGGTCTATCTGGCCGTTCTGGGCGTTGCCGAGGGCTACACCGTCGTAGACTACGCCGGTATGGTTTGTGCCCATGGAGCGGACGTTGATGGTTTTGATGCCGCCTACGCCGCCGTAGTCTTTCACCTGAACGCCGGCGAAGTATCGGAGCGCGTCTGCCACGCTGTTGCTATTGAGGCGGCGCAGGTCCTCGCCACGGAGTGTCTGTACGGGAATGGTCTGGCGAGTGGCTTTGCGCCCTTGCACGGTAACTTCCGACAGAGATATTGTGTCGGCGGTCTCTTCGGCCGTCGAATTGAGTGATATTATGGCTATAAGTGCTGTTAGGAGCGCTTTTTTCATTTTTTCCTTTACAAGAATGGTTGTATATGCCATTTGACGAGCAGGCCGTCAAGGAAAAAATGTCGGTTATAGGCGCATGAGGCAAGCGAATACCCGCAGGGTATGGCCTCCGTTGCTGTCCGACGCTCGTCCTCGCAAGCTTTTTCGGCAGATGGGGTCAACGGCAGGTCTTCTGACTTGTTCCGGCTCGGAGCGGCGCCTTCCCCGGTAGAAACTAATCCGAGTGGCATGTGCCGGTAGCCTTTGTGGAACTTACAGCAGCGGGACTGTCCGGGATTTTCACCCGATTCCCTTTTAAGCAGGCGCCCTTTATGAGGCAGGACGCAAGCACCGTTTTCCGGTGCAAATGTACGGAGTTTGTGCCAATGCAGCAAACAATATCGGAAAAATATTATCTTTGCATTCCCAAACAACTATGACTATGTCCGCAAACTCATGTGAAATAAATAAGATAGAGGCTGACCGCCGTGTTCTTGAGCTTCTTGCCCAGACTTTTCCGAATGTATCGGCTGCCAGCTCCGAAATAATGAACCTCGAGGCTATTCTCAGCCTTCCGAAAGGAACCGAGCACTTTGTAGCCGACCTTCACGGTGAATACGAGGCTTTTCACCATATTCTGCGCAATGCTTCGGGCAATATCCGCCGCAAGGTGACCGAGGCGTTCGGCAATGCGCTCCGTGAATCGGAGATTCGACGTCTGTGTTCGCTCATTTATTATCCGGAGCGTAAGCTCGAGCTCATCAAAAACGAGGAGTCTTCGCTTTCCGATTTCTATCGTGTGACGCTCAACCAGCTTACGACGGTGTGCCGGTCGGTGTCGTCGAAATACACGCGTTCGAAGGTGCGCAAGACTCTTCCACAGGAATACGCATATATTATAGAGGAGTTGCTTCATGAGTCGCCTTCCGATGACAACAAGCAGGATTATTTCAACCGTATCATCGATACGATTATCACGACGGGGCAAGCCGACGCGTTTATTGTGGCGATATGCAATGTGATTCAGAAGCTGAGCATCGACCAGCTTCATATTCTGGGCGATGTCTACGACCGCGGCCCCGGCGCTCACCTTATCATGAACATGCTGTGCGGCTATGGGGCTTTCGATATCCAGTGGGGCAACCACGATGCGCTGTGGATGGGAGCTTGCGCCGGAAATGCCTGCTGCATGGCAAATGTGCTGCGTCTGTCTCTGCGCTATGGCAATATGGCGACTCTCGAAGACGGCTACGGAATAAATCTGGTGCCTCTGGCTACTTTTGCCATGGAGACTTATGGCGATGACCCGTGCACCGATTTCGGGCCGAAGGTAGAGGAAGGCGACGAAGCGCGATATAGCGAGAAAACGCTGCGTCTGCTTGCCCGGATGCACAAGGCTATCAGTATAGTGCAGTTCAAGCTCGAAGGTGCGATGATCGGGCGGCACCCGGAGTGGAAGATGGACGACAGACGCCTGCTTGAGCATATCGACACCGTGCGTGGCGTGATGGCCGTGGACGGCAGGGAATATGAGCTGAAGGATTCATTTTTCCCTACTCTCAATCCGGCCGACCCCTATGCGCTTACTGCCGAAGAGCAGGAACTTGTCGATAAGCTCATGCATTCATTCCATATGAGTACGCGGCTTCGCAAACATGTGAACTGTCTTCTGTCGAGCGGCTGTCTGTTCGGTATCTACAATAACAATCTGCTTTTCCACGCTTCGGTTCCGCTCAACGACGACGGAACTCTCAAGGAGGTTGAGCTGCTGGGCCGGCGATACAGCGGCCGCGAATTGTTTACACGCACGGGGCTGCTGATGCGCGAGGCTTTCAACGACGATACTCCCGACGATGAGCGCCGCTATGCCATCGATTATTACTGGTATCTGTGGTGTGGCCCCGATTCGCTGCTTTTCGACAAGAGCAAGATGGCTACTTTCGAGCGTTATTTCCTGACCGACCATGAGACTCACCGCGAGGAAAAGGGCAATTACTATCGTCTGCGCGACGACGAGGCTGTGGTAGACCGCATTCTCGATGCTTTCGGCGTCGAAGGGCCACACCGTCATATCATCAACGGTCATGTGCCGGTGAAGACCGGCAAGGGAGAGTCGCCTATAAAGGCCGGGGGCAAGCTGATGGTGATAGACGGCGGTTTTTCGAAGGCTTATCACAAGACAACCGGCATTGCCGGATATACGCTCGTGTTCCACAGCCGAGGTTTTCAGCTGGTGCAGCACGAGCCTTTCACATCGGCTGAAGACGCCGTGCTGAACGGCACCGACATTGTGAGCACCACCCAGATTGTGGAACTGAGCCAGCGCCGCATGCGGGTGCGCGACACCGACAAGGGCAAGGAGCTCCAGTCGCAGATCAACGAGCTGATGGAACTCCTCGTCGCCTTCCGCCACGGTCTCATCAAAGAGTACACTTCGCGCCGATAGCCTTAAAAAAAAGACTGAAGCTGCCGTTCGGCTACTTCAGTCTTTTTTTTGGTATATGAGATAGGAATTAAAAACGAAAGGGGTCATTCGCAACGGCGAACGACCTCTTCTGATTTCTTCTGATAAAGCGCCTAAGCGCTTGTTTTGTGTTGGGAGTGCTTATTACTGAGCAGCTTCAACTACTTCTGCAGCTACAACAGTGTCAGCGCAGCAGCTGTCGGCAGCAGCGCAGCAAGAGTCAGCTACAACTTCAGCAACTTCTTCAACAACTTCGGGTGCGGCAGCTTCTTCTGCTTCAACAGCAGCTTCTTTGTTGCCACATGCTACGAACGACATGCTGAATGCAACAGCGAGCATCAATACTAACTTTTTCATTTTGTGTTTTGATTTAGTAATAAAACAATTGTTTGCTTTCAAAAACGCCACAAAGTTAAGCCGTTTTTTTTTTCCTCACAAATTTTAAGGTTCTTTTTTTCGGGAAACGGCCTATTATTTAACAATTGGCCGTTTCCCGCAGCTTATTAAACAAGCTTTTATATTTTGAGAGTATTACGGGTGTCTGTGGCTATATTGTTTGCCATAACGACGGCTTTGTCGATATGGTCGCATATATGGTCGCTGCCTATGAGGCGGTCGATTCCGGCGTGTTCGAGCACCTGACGCACATTGTCTCTGACGCCGGAGAGGACGACGTGGATTCCCTCTTTTTGCGACGATTTGATGAGTATCTCGAGGTTGTGCAGGCCGGTGGCGTCGATAAAGGATACCTTTCGCATGCGTATGATACGGACAATAGGCTTGTTGGCCATGGTGGAGCGCATCATTTCGTCGAATTTGGTGGCTACGCCGAAGAAGAAGGGGCCGTCGATTTCGTAGACGCTCACACCGCGGGCCACATTGAGGACTTCGTGGTTGCTGAGGTCGGTTCCTTCGGCAACGTCGAGCTGCTCGGAGTAGACTTTGATTTCTGTGTTTTCGGTGACACGGCGCAGGAAAAGAACCACAGCCAGAAGGAGGCCGATTTCGATTGCGATGGTGAGGTCGAAAATCACGGTCAGCAGGAATGTGACTATCAGAACGGATATGTCGCTTTTGGGGGCGTGGAATATTCCGATGATAGTGCGCCAGCCGCTCATGTTATATGCTACCACCATGAGGACGGCGGCAAGGCAAGCCATCGGCACATAGTTGATAAGGGGCATGGCGAACAGGAATATGAGGAGCAGCACAAGGGCGTGCACGATACCGGCAACGGGGGTGCGGCCGCCGTTGGTGATGTTTGTCATGGTGCGGGCAATGGCGCCTGTCACGGGTATGCCGCCGAAGAAAGGCACGGTGATGTTGGCTATGCCCTGGCCGATGAGCTCGGTGTTGCTGTTGGTGCGCGAACCGGTGACACCGTCGGCTACGGTTGCCGACAGAAGGCTCTCGATGGCGCCGAGCACGGCGATGGTGAAGGCCGAGGGGAGCAGCATGTTGATGGTTGCCATGTTGATGGCGAAACCGTGGGGCTGGGGTATGTCGGTGGGCATGGTGCCGAAGCGGTCGCCGATGGTTTCGACGTGGAACCAGTCGCAGCACATGCCGAGCACATATGTGCCGGCGGTGACGAGTATGATGGCGATGAGAGCTCCGGGGAGTTTCTTGGAGATTTTCGGCGTGAGTATTATGATAAGGAGAGAAACGACAGAAGTAGCTAAGGCCGACAGAGAGATTGAGCCGAAGTTACGCAGATACATGCCCCATTTGGGTATGAACTGTCCGGGAATGTCGCGCAGACCCATGCCGAAGAAGTCGTTGATTTGTGTGGAGAAGATTGTCAGTGCGATACCGGCGGTAAATCCGACCACGATAGGGTAGGGTATGAACTTGATGACGGTGCCGAGACGGAAGAGGCCCATGAGCACGAGAATGACGCCGGCCATGAATGTGGCGATGGCGAGGCCGTGTAGGCCGAACTGTGCTATGATGTTATATACAATGACGATGAATGCACCCGTGGGGCCGCCAATCTGCACGGTGCTGCCTCCGAGAAACGATACGATGAAGCCGCCTATGATAGCTGTTATCAGGCCGATGGACGGATTGACACCGGAGGCGATACCGAATGCGATGGCAAGAGGCAGTGCAACGATGCCCACTACGATGCCGGCGATGATGTCGGCTTTGAGGCGGTCTGCGCTATAGTGTCTGAGTGATGAAAATAGTTTGGGGTGGAAATCGATTGCCGCGCCGATTCTGGCTGCGGTCTTTGTGTTGGAATCCATAATGATTTGGATACGTACCTGATATATAAATATTAAAAACCTAAAAAACGCTGCAAAGGTACGCATTAAATCTTAAAAAAACAAAAAAAGAGCGCCTGCCGAGTGGCAGGCGCCCGATTATAGGCTATATAGGCTTTGAGGGCTTATTCGGAGCATTTGGCTGCAATAAACTCGCGGTTGAGGCGGGCGATATTGCTGAGCGGAATGTTCTTGGGGCATTCGGCGGCGCAGGCTCCGGTGTTGGTGCAGTTGCCGAAGCCGAGTTCGTCCATCTTGGCAACCATGGCGCGGGCACGACGCTTGCGCTCTACCTGGCCCTGGGGCAGGAGTGCGAACTGGCTTACCTTGGCCGATACGAAGAGCATTGCGGAGCCGTTCTTGCAGGCAGCCACACATGCGCCGCAGCCGATGCATGTGGCGGAGTCCATGGCGGTGTCGGCCACTTCCTTGCTGATGGGAAGGTTGTTGGCATCCTGTGCGCCGCCGCAGTTGAACGACACGTAGCCGCCGGCCTGCTGGATTTTGTCGAATGCGTTGCGGTCTACCATGAGGTCGCGAATCACGGGGAATGCGGCCGAGCGCCAGGGCTCGATGGTGATGGTGTCGCCGTCGTTGAATTTACGCATGTGGAGCTGGCAGGTTGTGATGCCCTGCACGGGGCCGTGGGGATGGCCGTTGATATAGAGCGAGCACATGCCGCAGATGCCTTCGCGGCAGTCGTTGTCGAATACAACGGGCTCCTCGCCTTTCTCTACGAGCTGCTGGTTGAGCATGTCGAGCATTTCGAGGAAGCTGCTGCCGGTGGAGACGTTGTCGAGGTGATAGTTGACGAACTGTCCTTTCTCTTTGGGACCACGTTGACGCCAAATTTTCAGATTTACGCTGATTGTATGTTCCATTTTGATATGTAATGTATTTGGTAGGACCCTGCCGCCGCCGCGCTGGTGGCGGCACGGTCCGTGCGTGGTTATCGATTAGGACTTGTAGTTGCGGGTCTGCACCTGGATTGCCTCGTATTTGAGGGGTTCCTTGATGAGAATCGGTTTAGCATCGTCGCCGGTGTACTTCCAGCAAGATACATACATGTAGAGGTCGTCGCGACGGGCGGCTTCGCCGTCGGGAGTCTGATACTCTTCGCGGAAGTGAGCGCCGCACGATTCGTTACGGTTGAGGGCGTCGATAGCCATCATCTTGGCCATAACGAGGAAGTCCTCGAGGCGGAGAGCTTTTTCGAGCTCGGTGTTGAGGTCGTCGGCGCGGCCTACGATGCGGAGGTCGGTGTAGAATTCCTTGCGAACTTCTTCGATTTCCTCAGTTGCCTTGACGAGGCTCTGGAGTGTACGGCCCATGCCGACGAGGTTCCACATTACATGGCCGAGGCGCTTGTGGATTTCGTCGGGGCTCTTTGTGCCCTTGATGTTCATGAGCTTCTCGATACGCGAGCGAACGTCGGCTTCGGCCTTGTCGAACTCGGGAGCGTCGGTGGTGAAGTGGGGCACCTTGATCTGGTCGCTCAGGTAGTTCTGCATGGTGTAGGGAAGCACGAAGTAGCCGTCGGCGAGACCCTGCATGAGGGCCGATGCGCCGAGACGGTTTGCGCCGTGGTCGGAGAAGTTACATTCGCCGATAGCGAAGAGGCCCTTGACAGAGGTCTGGAGCTCGTAGTCTACCCAGATACCGCCCATGGTGTAGTGGCTGGCGGGGAAGATCATCATCGGAGTCTCGTAGGGGTTGTCATCGCTGATCATCTGGTACATATCGAAGAGGTTGCCGTAGCGGTCGCGGACAACGTCCTCGCCGAGGCGTTCGATAGCGTACTTGAAGTCGAGGTAAACGGCGTTGCCTGTGCCTACGCCGTAGCCTGCGTCGCAGCGTTCCTTGGCGGCACGGCTGGCGATGTCGCGGGGGCAGAGGTTACCGAAGGCAGGATAGCGGCGTTCGAGGTAGAAGTCGCGGTCTTCGTCGGGGATATCGGTGGGTTTTTTCTTGCCTGCGCGGATTGCTTCGGCGTCTTCTTTCTTTGCGGGAACCCAGATACGGCCGTCGTTACGGAGCGATTCGCTCATGAGGGTGAGCTTGCTCTGGTCTTCGCCGTGAACGGGGATACAGGTGGGGTGAATCTGAGTGAAGGCGAGGTTGGCCAGGTATGCGCCTTTCTTGAAAGCCTGGATTGCGGCAGAGCCGTTGCAGCCCATGGCGTTTGTCGAAAGGAAGAATGCACGGCCGTAGCCGCCGGTTGCGAGAACGACAGCGTGTGCGGCGTAGCGTTCGATTTCGCCTGTCACGAGGTTGCGCACGATGATACCGCGGGCGCGGCCGTCGATGATAACGACGTCGAGCATTTCGCGGCGGTTGAACGAGCGCACGGTGCCTTTCTGAATCTGACGGTTGAGCGAGCTGTAGGCGCCGAGGAGGAGCTGCTGGCCGGTCTGGCCTTTGGCGTAGAATGTACGGCTAACCTGAGCGCCGCCGAACGAACGGTTTGCGAGGAGGCCGCCGTATTCACGGGCGAAGGGCACACCCTGCTGCACGCACTGGTCGATGATGTTGTTCGACACTTCGGCGAGACGGTAAACGTTGGCTTCGCGCGAGCGGAAGTCGCCGCCTTTCACTGTGTCGTAGAACAGACGGTAAACCGAGTCGCCGTCGTTCTGATAGTTCTTGGCAGCGTTGATACCGCCCTGCGCTGCGATAGAGTGAGCGCGGCGGGGGCTGTCCTGAATGCAGAAGTTATATACGTTGAAGCCCATTTCGCCAAGGGTCGAGGCAGCTGAAGCGCCTGCGAGGCCGGTACCGACAACGATGATGTCGAGGTTGCGCTTGTTGGCGGGGTTCACCAGGTGCTGGTGGGCTTTGTAGTTGGTCCATTTCTCAGCGATAGGACCTTCGGGGATCTTGGAGTCGATGGTGTACTCAGGCATGTTGCCGGATTCGATGTCGGCGAAATCCTGCATGATGGGGGTTGAATCAATCATGCCCTCAATGTTGAGTTTCTGTGCCATATCTCTGAGTTATTAGTTGTTTTCGTTATTAGTGGGTTTCATGCTCTGGGCGCGCTGTGCCTGGTTGCGTATGAACGACGCGAACTGGCCCAGCTGCTGGAGCTGGCTTGTTTTCACTGCGGGAGCCTGTACTTCGGCATATTTTGCGATAGCTTCGGCGCGTTCGGCATAGCTTTCGCCTTTTTCTACGAAGAAGTTGATCTGGTCGTCCATGTTCTGGGGGTCGAGAGCTGCAGTTTCAGCCTGGAATTCGCTGATGAGTGCTTCGGCCTTGTCGCTCCAGAATTCGGCGTACTGTTCCTGAAGAGTTTCGTCGGTGAGGAAGAACTTGTTGTTAGCCTGGATTGTGAAGAGTACAGCCTGGGCAACGAAGAGAATTACCACGATAGAAGTCCACCAGCATGCGATGCTCTTGAGACGGCCGAGCCAGATGTTGTTATCCCAGCCTACGGTGTGGAACATCGACCAGAAACCGTGGTTCATGTGAAACCAGAGGGCTACGAAGCCGATGATATATACAACGGGAGTCCACCACTGCTCGAAAGCGAGCTGGAGGTAAAGAGTACCCATGGCGGGCGATGCGGGAGCTTCGCCTACAAGGGGAAGAGCGTCGAGGTCGTGCGAGATGAGTTCCTGAAGCTGCATTTTAGCCCAGAACTGAATCATGTGAACTGCAAGGAAAGCGAGAACTACGATACCGAGAACGAGCATGTTCTTCGAGGACCATTCTACGTGAGGAGCCTTGCCGTTGATGTCGTAACGGTCGTTACCGCGGGCACGACGGTTCTGCACGGTGAGCCACAGAGCGTAGATGATGTGAATGATGAAGAGCGCGGCAAGACCGGCCGAAGCCACCAGCGCATACCAGTTGGCACCCAGAAATTCGCAGACCACGTTGTAGGCGGCCGGCCAGAAGAGTGCGACTGAGTTCATCAAACAGTGAAAAGTTACGAATAGGACGAGACATGCGCCGGTAATGGCCATCACGAACTTACGTCCTATAGATGAGCTTGTTAACCACATAAGATGATTGATTTTGTTTGATTTATGAATTGTTTGTGTTTTTCCTTGCAATTTCTAAAGTGCAAATTTAGCAATCTTTTACAAATGCCGCAACTTATTTGTCAAAATATCCAGCAGCTATTTTGCCTCAATTGCTCTGACGCGCTCCACAAGCGAGCGCACCGACGGCGGTAGCGGTGTCGCAAGCGGACTGCGTTCGAATTTTGTCGGGGGCGCTTTGTGGTGGAGCTGTTCCCGGGCTTCCTCGACGGTGAGATGCTCGAATTTCACGGGGTATATCTCGAAGAGGCCATTCATCTGCACGGGGGCGTCGGATTTGAATGCTTTTTTGATCCATTTGCCTCTGCCGGCGATGTCGAGGGCGAAAGTGCCGTAGAGAAGGTCGGCGGGGCGGTATTGGCCTGCTTCGTTGGCGCGGTAAGCCCATGACCCGACCATGTTTTTTATATCGATGGTGAAGCCGAGCAGCTTGAAGAATGTCGGAGACCATGAGTGGTCTTTCTTGTCGGCGAGGTAGTCGGATTTGGTTACATATACGCCGTCGGTCTTGCGTATTAGCGACTTAAGTCCATGTTTGCCGGCCACGGAATCGGCACTGGCGCCTCCGGCTATGGCTTCGGTCTCGGTCTCTGTTTCTTTTGGAATCGTCACGAGGTCAAGCCACGATATGTCGTCGCGGCGGTAATCGGGCCTGCACACGCTGTCGGTGCCGTCTTTTGAGGCATGGCGCTCGTAGAGCAGCGATTTCAGTATGCGCGGGCTGGTGTTGCCCTTGAACTTTTTGACTTTGGCGGTAGGTATGTAGAAATCGCCCATGTGTTCGGCAAAGGACTGAATGGTGTCGGTCGATGTGACACCTCCGGAGTATTCGCGTATGTAGCATACAATGCGCAGGATAGGGCGGTCCTGCGGGGTCACGACAAATTCTCCGAGTTCGAAGCTGCCAGGAGTCATATAGAGGCGGTCGGCTATTTCCACAACTGTCAGCGGCTCGTATCCGAGGCAGCGGACGGTGAGAGGGAGGTCGGCGGCGGAAATGCCGGAAATGTCGCCGTCTTTTCCTGTCATGCCTATGATATTTCCTCCCCGGCCGAACACCGATGCTGCGGCAACAGGCGAGTTGTCGTCGGCGTCGAGCACCGTAATGTTGCGTGCGCTGGCCGACAGCGCAATGCATGTCAATGCGATAAACAGCAGGAGTCTCATCGTCGGGCTTTCATTGTGAATGTGATGATTATTGTCGCGATATATACGACAATTGTCGGAATCACGATCCAAGGTCCGCATATTGCCTCGAAAAAGCCTGTCAGAATCCAGTAAACGAACAGCATGAACGATACGATGTTTATGAAGTTTCTTGGCTCGGGGTTCATCGGCTTTACAGGAATTTTTTTGAAACTGACGGTAATAACCCATATGAGCCATGCAAGAAAGACGGCTGCGTCGATAACGATTGCGGCAAATGACACGAAGTGGAGTCCGCAATGTTCGCCTGCCGACGTGCCGGCGATGATGATGAGACAGCATATTATGGTGAGCCATGCCACAAGGCTGTACTTGCTGTCCATGATATTCGAAAAATTTCCTGCCATATACTTGATTCTATCTGATTTATCGGACAAATGTACGAAATATCGGTGATATTTGCGTATTTTTGCGTCTCAAACCTATGATAGTTATCATGAAAAAAACGCTTGCAATCATATTTTCGCTTTCATTATGGGGCTCAGTGGCTGCTGTGTCGCCTCTCGACTATGTTGAGCCGCGTATCGGCACAGACTATAGTGCTTCGGCCACAGCCGGTATGTTCGGCAAGGGAACCGAAGAGCTCGGTCAGGTCATTCCGGCGGTCCTTGAGCCAAACGGCATGAATTTCTGGACGCCGCAGACACGCGATACCGAGCGCAAGTGTGTGGCGCCATATTATTACTATGATGACATGCTGCAGGGATTCCGCAATTCGCACTGGATAAACGGCGGCTGTACACAGGATTACGGCTCTGTGACAGTAATGGCTCTCGGCGAGACCCTGCGGACATCGCCGGCGGCCCGTGCCTCGCGCATGGACCGGACCACGGAGGTGTCGCGCCCCGATTATTACTCCGTATATCTGCCTGATGAGCGGATAAAGACGGAAATGACAGCGACTTCGCGCTCGGCCATTTTCCGCTTCACCTACGACCGGGCCGGAAAAGGCTTCATAGTCGTGAATCCTAACAGCGACGAGGCTCAGGGTTCTGTCTCTGTCGATGTTGAGGCGAGGCGTATCACCGCCCGGAACCCTGTACATCGCATCTATCAGGGTAAAGGCGAGGAGGCTGGTTTTGCCGGATACTATGTGCTCGAATGGCCAGAAGGTGTCAATGTTACCGCATTTGGCGTTTTCAGGGGCGACAGCGTCTGTCCGGGTGTGGCCTCGGCTGACTCGGTAGCCGGACTCGGCGCTTATATAGAGTTCGATGTAGCTGCCGGAGAGACTGTCGCGGTCCGCGCGGCCTCTTCTTTTACCTCTCTCGACGGAGCTATGGCAAATCTGCGTGCCGAAATGCCGTCGTGGGATTTCGACGGCGCACGCCGACGCCTGACAGATGTCTGGGAGGGCCATCTCGGCAAAATCCGTGTCGAGGGCGGCTCCGATACAGATAAGATTAAATTCTACAGCGCGTTATACCGCTGTTCTTTCCTTCCGCGCGCCACAGACGATGTCGATGGAGCCTATCCGTCCTTTGCTGGCGGAAGAGAGCTCATGAAGGCTGCGCCGGGGCATCACTACTACGATGATTTCAGCCTGTGGGATACTTATCGTGCGCTTCACCCGCTGCTGCTTATCCTTGAGCCCGAGAAGTCGGCCGATATGATGCAGTCGCTCGCCGACAAGTACGAACAGGGCGGCTGGATGCCTATTTTCCCTTGCTGGAACAGCTATACGGCCGCTATGATTGGCGACCATGTGGCGTCTGTGGTTGCCGATGCCTATGTGAAAGGTGTGCGCGGCTTCGATGTCGCCAAGGCTTATCGGGGTCTGCGGCAGAATGCGTTCGAGTCGCCCGCCGACCCTGCCGATTACCGCGACGGCAAAGGGCGGCGCGCTCTTGAGTCGTATCTGAAGTATGGCTATCTGCCGCTCGAAGACACCGTGCCCTATGCCTATCACAAGCGCGAGCAGGTTTCGCGCACGCTCGAGTATGCCTACGACGACTATGCGCTGTCTGTCCTTGCCGAGGCTCTCGGCCATAAGGACGACGCCAAGGCTCTCCGTGCACGCTCGCAGAACTATCGCAACGTAATAGACCCGGCGACCGGCTACGCACGCGGCCGCTATGCCGACGGCTCATGGCAGGAGAATTTCAATCCATTTACCTTCAACAAGGCCATAACCGAAGGCGCGCCGTGCCACTATACGTGGTATGTGCCTCACGACCGCCGAGGCCTTATCGACGCTATGGGAGGCCGCGAAGTATTCGCTGCCAAACTCGATTCGATGTTTACAGCCGGGCGATACTGGCATGGCAACGAGCCCTGTCACCAGGTGGCGTGGATGCTCAACGACGCCAGCGAGCCCGAGAAGACCCGCCGCTACGTGCGCGCGATTATGGATAATGAATATCATGCCGTGCCGGGCGGTCTGTCGGGCAACGACGACGCCGGCCAGATGTCGGCCTGGTATGTCTTTGCCGCCCTCGGCTTCTATCCCGTATGCCCCGGCACGACAGAGTATTCGCTCGGCCTACCCCTCTTCGACCGCGTGGAGATAGCTCAGGACAACGGCAAGACCTTCACAATAAAAGTGAAGCGCCGCTCACCCGATGATTTCAGCGTCAAATCAATGAAACTCAACGGCAAACCCCACAAAAGCCTCACCCTCGACCACGCCGCCATCACCACCGGCTCCACCCTCGAAATCACCACCCAAAAATTATAACGCCACATAGTGGTGAAAAATATAAGGCCCGGGTGCACACGCTGTTAGGCGTAGGCAATCCGGGCCAGATAATTTTTTCAAAAGTCAACTCCAGAGGAGTTGCACTTATTCATAATACCGAAATTAGATTCTTGTAATCAGGATTCTTGGACCTCTTTTTTTGCTTCTCGATGATATCCAGGTCGTACAGTAGGAGCAATATAGATTAGTTCTTTATACCACTCTTTCTGTGCATTTTTCTTGTGTTGAAGTCTAAAATATCCTCGTACAAAAATGTCGTTGTCGTTGATGATTCGACGAAGCCATCGTGAATCCATGATGATAACCTCTTGTCCACTATCGTTTTTTACTTTAAGATCTTGCCCTTTGCAATTAAGAAGAGTATCATCTAATTTGGTTATGGTGTCTATCGGAGCAATGATGGTTTCAACTTTACCATGTTTTTTTACAGCAAGGTAATTGATGATAAATGTAGATAGCCACCCACAAATTGACTGTCGTTCTATGTCACGAACAAACAATTGTTTTTCATCTGCTAAGGCAGTACTTGTGTGGCTTGTGATTATATTATTAGTGTCGACGGTTACGTTAAGATACCATCTAATACGGCTGACCCCATGGTAAAACGAAAATAACCATATATATAAACCTTCATCTCCAAATCCGTAGACAATAGTGCCATATTCTTTTGTAATAAGAATACCACATTCTTCTTCCTTGCAAAATTCTTCAAATAATTCATAAGCTATTTTGACAAAGGACGGAGAACATTCTTTCATAATTTCAATGAAAGACCTTGTTACGAGTTCTGGCATGCCCCAATTCGGTTTTAGGTTTCGAATTGTTTTTAGAAAATCAATTCCTTCTTTTAAGAAATCATAGCTTTTACGATTATCCAATGACGGAACCCATTGGTAGTTATCGTATTCATTGATGTCCGGATTTAGAAGCCAAGAAATAACTTGCTGCTTTTTTATTACCATAGTACAAAAATGATGACGGAAATTTATTGAGTTTCTTGATTTATTTCATGGATAGATTTATTATTTTAAATCGTCTTCAGTTATGGCGTATGACATATTGAGGGAACTGCTGAAACTGCTTTTTTCAGCCTTTAGGATATATGGCTGGTTGCCACGGCACGTCGAAATCCTACCATAAAATCTTGTCCAGATTGAATTGTTGAACTGGACTTGAAATGAAGCTACCTCAAGCTTATTGAACGGTCCGAAAGTGCCCTCCCAATCACGCGGTATAGTTTTCGTCACATAGCCTTTTTCCGTTAGAAAAGTTGCGTCAACTGTACTAAACGCTGATTTGGAGGTTGTTTTGAGTTCGTATTTAATATAATATTCTATTTTAGAATTTTCATTCGATTCCCCCGGATTTTGCGGTTCATCTTGGTGGCTGTTTTCACATGCTGTAAGTAGCATGCTAAAGACAGCTGACATTAATAGAATAAATGCGTGTTTCATAGATTTTAGTTGATATGTTAATTTATAGGTCCTCTCCGTCTGCTCGGTTGTATTCATTGTCGTAGAACATAGATATATAATACTTTCCTGCATAGTTGGAAATCATGAACCATACATGCTTTTTTGAAATTATATCTATGGCAGCTCTAACCATCATATTGTCATAGTCATCGATTAATTCCTTTGTAGGATTTGCCAGCTCCTCTTCTGTGTACTTCTCTGCTATTGTTGTCGCAAACATTTCTATCATTCTTGCCATTACGGTATTTTGCCATTTTTCTTTATCAGCCATCGTCACTGGGCGCTGATAGAAATTAGCTTCATAGCGCTTTTTATTTACGTTAATCTCATATGACAAATCTTCAGAATCGCTTAGTTGATTATTATCACTAATGGGTAGATATTTAGAGTTGTTTTCAAATTGACGGAGTAAATTGTTGAATCTAATTTGAATCGAACGTTCATCTTCAGATGCTATATCAGTCACCGCAATGCGGCAAACTTTATTGCCGTTTGTAATAACGTTGACAAATACATTGGCTCCATTAAACTCTCCTTCGAGCATATCGTTGTTTAGCGAATTTGTTCGAAATCCTTTTGATTTTAATTTGGAGATGACTTCAGATTTACTTCCGTCAACAGGAATTCCTAGAAATTGTGTTACATCAATCTGAGCATTTAAGCCTATAGTAATAAAGATAGATAGAAAACTCGCTATTAAGAGTCTCATATTAAAGCAAATTAAGCATCCCAGTTGCCAAAGATGCACCTTTAAACACGAAGCGTGGAACTGCAATGCCACGTCGTAGTTTGGAGGTCGTAGGAAACCTTGAATACAGATGTAGTAATAGCAGCCCACGCCGTAGCGTGAGAACCACTATGCTAATCCTTGTATTCGTTTTGAAAATTTCCTACGTTTCCAAACTACAAGATAAGCATAACGCTTCTTATTTTCCAATATTTATGATGGGTTTATCCCATTTCTTTGCAAAGATAGAACATTTTGGGATTAATACCAATAGTCTGTGCAAAAAGCTTTATACGGCTAAGCAATAGAGACTGTAGAGGGTTTAGAATTCGAGGCCGAGGCGGAGGGTGGGTTTTATTTCGACTCCATGGTAGCTGCCGGTGGCATTGCCTATGTCTATGCCGCCTTCAGGATGCATGATGTGTTCGTAGACGGTGTAGCGGCTGCCAAAAAAAGTTGCGCCGATGGCGAAGTTTATTGCTGTGCTTCTGCACACGTTGAAACGGTAGCCGATTGTTGGCGAGAAGTATAATCCGGCTCCTCGCGTGAAATTGACGCCCAGTTTGATATCGGCGAACGGCGTGAATCTGCCGAATTGAAGGTCTGCGCGTGTATCGGCAAAGACGGGAAATATGCGTTTAGGGCGTCTGTCGCCTGGTGCCAGCACGGTTTCATAGCCTATGCCGCCGCCAACGTATAGCCATCGGTTGAACTGATAGCCGTGTGAGGTTGAGCCGCCGAGCCATATATAGGAGTCGGAAGCACCACCGGTGTTTATGTCGAGGTTGAATGTTGTGCTGCAGTCTACGAATCCGCGGTAGCCGCGTTCGGGCTGCCTGGCATTAACAGAAAATGACAGCAGAACTGCAAGGAGGAGAAATATGGATTGTTTCATTAGAATTCGAGGGATAGGCGGACGTTGAACTGGCGGCGGGTTAGATAGTTGGGCACGGCGTATTGGATATCGTTTATGTCGGTGACCCAGTAGTAGCTGCTGACATTGCTGATGTCGAGGAGATTGAAAACGTCGAGCCCGAGCCAGATGCTCTTGAAGTGACGCAGGGCGCCAGTGCGGGGTTCGCCCTCGGCGCGGGGCGAGAGCAGGGCGTACTGCAGGCCTATGTCTACACGTTTATAGGCCGGAGCGCGGAAGTAGCCCTTGTCGAAACTGCCGCGTGGAGCGGCGAAGGGCAGCCCGTCGTTGAGTATGCCGCGGAGGTTGAATTTCAGTTTGGGGAATTTCGGAAAATAGTCGGTGAAGAAGAGGGCAAAGCTGTAGCGGCGGTCGTTGGGGCGCGGCACGTTCACGCCGTTGAGTTTTTCGCTCGATTTCATGAGCGAGAAGCTTATCCAGGAGTCGGTGCCGGGCACGAACTGGCCGAATAGCTTGAAATCTATGCCGGTAGCATAGCCACTGGTGAGGTTTCGGCCTGCGTAGACGAGCTTGAGATTGTCGACTTCGTAGGGTATGAGGTTGCTCAGGGCCTTGTAGTATGCCTCGCCCGATATTTTGAACGGGCGGTTGAAGGCGCGGAAGGTGTAGTCGGCGCCGAAAATAAGCTGGAACGAGCGCTGCGACTTGATGTCGGAGTTGAGACCGATTACGACATTGCCGTCGGCGTCGGTCTCGGGCAGGCGGAATTCCTTGAAGAATGGAGTCTGGTAGTAAAGGCCTGTGGCAAGGCGGAGTGCGAGGCGGGGATTGCGCGAGGGCACGAATCCGACACTTGCACGCGGGCTTACGAGTGTTTCTTTATTGAAATCCCAGTAGGAAAGGCGCAGGCCGGCGTTGATATTGAAATATCCGGCACCGGTCTCGAGACGGTAGGTGTCGTTGATGTAGGCGGCAAAGCGGTTGGTGGATAAGTCGTTGTTCGAGCTAAGATTATAGATGACTTTCACTGCGTCGGGGTCGGCGGGGAGCGAGAATTCGGCCGAGTCGCGCAATTCCCATTCGCGCGAACGGTCGTAGAGCGTTTCGTGCTTGAAGTCGATGCCGTAGTTCAGATTGTGTCGTCGGAGGCCTGTAGCGCCTTTGAGGGCTATGTTGAAAACGGAGGCCTTGAAGCGGTTGCGTGCGTGCTCATGGTAGCGTCCGACACCGAGCTCGCCGCCGATGCCTTCGTTGCCGTCAGAGCCGGAAGTTCCTGCCTGGTCGAGCCAGTATTCGCCTGAAATGTCGTAGCTTACGAGCTCATTTGTAAAGAAGCCGCCAGCCTGTAATGCAAATTCGGCTTTTTTAGACGGTTTGAAGTTGATGGTAGCGGCGCCGAAATATGTTTCGAAGCGGTCTTTTTCCTGTCCGTCGAAATATACTGTAAATTCTCGTGCATCGGTCGATGTGCCGAACTTCGTGCTTCTGTTATGAGGAATGAATTTGTAGTTGTTGACGGCAATGTTTCCGAGAGCCGAAACAGACCATTTTTCGCCGAGTTTCAGAGTCATGCTCGTCTGGTAGTCGAAGAAGCGCGGGTCGTATTCACCTTTGTCGTCGAGAGAGCCCAGGAGCGAGGAGTTCTGCTTGTAGCGGAGGCCGTGGAGCTGCGAGAATACTTTCGAACTGCTTCCTATTGCCGCAGAAGCGCCCATGAGTGAGGCCGATACAGAGCCTTCGAAGGCTTCGGGCTGGCGGTAGGTGATATCGAGTACGGAACTCATGCGGTCGGCATACTGGGCCGTGAATCCGCCTGTGGAGAAGCCGATTGCGCCGACCATATCGGGGTTGACAATACTTAGGCCTTCCTGCTGGCCCGATGATATGAGCTGCGGACGGTAGACCTCGATGCCGTTGATATACACGCTGTTCTCGTCGTAAGAACCGCCGCGCACGCTGTACTGGCTGCTCATTTCGTTGCTTGAACTTACACCGGCCATTGTGCTGATAAGGGCCTCTACACTGCCGCCGGTCACGTCGGGTGCGAGGCGGTAGTTGCCGTTGTCGATTTTCTGCATGCCCGAGGTCTGTTTCTGGTAGTCGGTGACCTCGACTGCCCCGAGGGCATAGCTTGCCGGGCTCATCTTGACGTTTACTGTCACATCGCCCGAGGCATCTATGAGTCGGCGCTTGCTTTCTTCGAAGCCTATGCAGGTGAAAACCACGCGTATGGTATCGGCTTCAGGGGCGGTAAGCGTGTATTTGCCGCCGGCGCCGGTGATGGTGCCGATGGCGGTGCCCTGAATTTTAACGGTGACGAATTCGAGGCCTTCGTTCTGGTCGTCGGTGACAGTGCCGCTGATTTTCACGGGGCCTTTGGCAGCCATTGTGAAAACTCCGAGCAGAAATATGATGATAAAGATGGTATATCGCTTCATTATATCTTAAATAACGAGCGCTCAGCCAAAAAATTGCCTAAGGCAGCAGCTTAAGCTCCGGAGAGTTGGAATGCCCGTTGGGGAAGGATATGCGGACGGTGCCTCCGTGGTAGGGTGTGGAAGCCGTTTCGCGCTCGAATGGCGTGATTGCGACGTGCCAGATGCCATCGGCGTCGGGCATGGCTTCGATTAATGAGAGCGGGTAGATTTTTCCGAGGTATTCGACGCGTCGGCCGAGCATACGGATTGTGTTCATGAGGCTATCGAGTCGGGTTCGGCAGCCTTCTGTTCTGAAGGCACGGGCGATTCTATGACTTCGCCGAGATTCTTATATGTGCGGATATTGTATCGTCCCGGCGGATTATTGTGGTCCACGCGTTTACGAATCATTTCCATGCTGTCGGTCCGCAGCGAGACTCCCGGGCGGCTCAGACCGTCGATGAAGCCGAATATGCGGTTGGCCGTGAGGGTTGAGTCGGTATTGAACACGATTTCGTTCCAGCCGTCGGCCGAGAAGTTTTTTGTTGCTATCTCGACGGTTCCGTCGGTATATTCGGCCACCATTGTGAAGCAGAGGTTCTCTGTGTTGTTGAAGAACTTGGCGCGCCAGGTATAGCTGTCGCCGCGCTCCCAGTTTTCATCGTTGGAGAACGAGAATGTGGCCGTCCGCGACGGCATGAGGTCGTTGAAGGTGATGAAACGGGCGTTCGGCCATACGTCTACCGAGTCGCCGGCTATTGAGAGGGCAGCCTCGGCGGCTATGCGGTTGCCGGTCTCGATAAGACGGTGGTCGAGTATTTCTATTGTCTTGTCGTAGACCTCCATATACTGCGCCATGTGACGTCCGTACCAGGAGAATGAGCTGTCTACTTCTTCGGGGGTGACGTTATGGCGAGCATAGACGCTCTGCTTGAACAGCTGTCTGAGTGAATCGTTGTAAAAATCGCCACGGTTCATGTCGACCACAGCCTCGCCGGTATGGAAGTCGGCAAGGAGCTCGGCCATACGGTCGGGCGGAATGACTCCTCCCGGCACCTTTGAGCAGGCGCAGGCGAGGAGGCCGAACGCTATGGCCACCAGTTCACTTTTTATTCTTGACCTCGACGTCATAGCGGGCGTAGTCCGAACTTAGATATTTGGTGTAGAAGAATATAATCATAGCCATGCCTACTGTGATGGCGGCATCGGCGATGTTGAATACCGGGTCGAAGAACGAAAATTCCTGGCCTCCGATGACCGGCAGCCATTCGGGCCAGTTGAAAGCGAAGAGGGGGAAGTAGAGCATGTCGACGACGAGCCCGTGGAAAACGCCTCCGTATCCTTCGCCCCAGGGAACGAACGAGGCTGTCATCGGCGGATAGGGATTGGTGAATATCTCGCCGTAGAATACGCAGTCTATGATGTTGCCGAACGCGCCTGCCGCAACAAGCGAAACTGCTGTCATGTAGCCGGCCGAGACCTTTGCCACTTTGGCTATGCGGACAAGGTACCAGGCGAGAAAGCCGACAAGAATGATGCGGAATGAGGTAAGGAACAGCTTGCTGCCCAGCTCGATACCGAATGCCATGCCGTTGTTCTGGATAAAGCGGAGGTGAAAGAACGGAAGCACCTCGACGTCTTCGCCGAGGTAGAAATGAGTTTTCACATAGCATTTCACCACCTGGTCGACTATTATTATAATCGCGGCAGTGAGGGCGCCGAGCAGTGCCAGGCGCCTTGTCTTAGAACCTTCCATCAATGGTCGGGGTTATTTTTTGCCTCTACGCAGAGAGTGGCGTGAGGAACTGCCCGGAGGCGTTCCTTGGGTATCAGTTTGCCGGTAGCGCGGCAGATTCCGTAGGTTTTGTTGTCGATACGCACAAGCGCGCCGCGCAGATGGTTGATGAACTGGCGCTGGCGCTCGGCAAGACGAGCGTTGGCCTCGCGTTCGAGCACATTGGCGCCTTCTTCGAGGGTTTTGAAAGTGGGCGAAGTGTCGGCGGTGTCGTTGCCGTCGGTGTTGCGCAGGCTCTGGCACAGCTCTTCGTAGAGGGCTGTGGCTTTCTCGATTTTGGCGAGTATTATCTGGCGGAATTCTTCAAGTTCCTCGTCGGAATACCGTAGCTGGTCACTCATAGTTTTATGGTTTTAGAGGGTTTGAAAAGTATTGAGTTTAAGAAGTTAAGATAATGGCTCTTTCGAGCAGCGCCATTATCTTAACTTTTTGGACTCATTACTTTATAAACTCCTAAATCAGGAGATTGTTATGACGGCACCGATTTTTAGGTCGTCGATGTCGAAAATCACAAGGTTTTTGTCGTCGTTGACATCGCCTACAGTGATTGAATCGGCAAGAACCTGCTCTGCGATATAGTCGGAGTAGACCGAAAGAACATCGTCGAGTTCGGGGCAGTGCATGAATTGTATGTTGATATGGTCGGTGATGTCGAAGTTCTGCTCCTTGCGGTAGCGCTGTACGCGGTTGATGATGTCGCGCGAGAGGCCTTCGCGGAAGAGTTCGGGGCTGATTTCGATGTCGAGGGCCACGGTGAGCGCGCCCTCGTTGGCAACGAGCCAGCCGGGAATGTCTTCGGAAATGACTTTGACATCGGCGAGGTCAACACGGGTGCTTACACCGTCGATTTCGAGGTCGATGCCGCCTTCGCGCTCGAGTGTGCGGATCTGCTCGGCCGAGAATGCCTTGATGAGGGCTGCGGCCTGCTTCATGAGTTTGCCGAATTTCGGGCCGAGTTTCTTGAAGTCGGGGTCTACACGCTTCACAAACACTTCGTTGTCGGGCGCTACGACCTGGAGCTCCTTCACATTGACTTCTGTCTTGACGATGTCGGCCACGGCCTCGATGATGGCGGCGGCTTCGGCGTCGACAGCAGGCACGAGCATCTTGGCGAGCGGCTGGCGAACCTTGATGTTGGCCTTCTTGCGGAGGCTGAGTACGAGCGAGGTCAGGCGCTGGGCTACGTCCATGCGGTGCTCGAGGGCGGCGTCGACGTCGGCTTCGTTGTAGACGGGGAAGTCGGCGAGGTGGACGGATTCGGGCGTTTCGTTGAGGTCGCGGAATAGACGGTCGGCGAAGAACGGTGCGACAGGAGCCATCAGACGTGCCACAGTGTCGAGACATGTGTAGAGTGTCTGGTATGCGGCAATCTTGTCGGTGTCGAAGTTTCCGCCCCAGAAACGCTTGCGGCTCAGACGTACGTACCAGTTCGAAAGGTCGGACTGCACGAAGTCGCTGATGGCGCGGGCGGCGTTGGTGGGCTCGTAGGCGTCGAATGCGTCGGTGACGTTCTTCACCAGGGTGTTGAGCACCGAAAGAATCCAGCGGTCGAGTTCATGGCGCTCGGCCACGGGCACCTGAGGCTCTTCGCCGGTGAAGCCGTCGACGTTGGCATACATGGCGAAGAAATTGTATGTGCTCGAGAGGGTTGCGAAGAACTTGCGTGCAACTTCGACAACGCCGTCGGAGTCGTATTTGAGGTCAATCCATGGAGCGGTGGTGGCAATCATGTACCAGCGCAGGGGGTCGGAGCCGAATTTATCGATTGCTTCGAAGGGGTCGACGGCGTTGCCTTTGCGCTTCGACATCTTTTCGCCGTTTTTATCGAGTACGAGGCCGTTGGAAATCACGGTCTTGAACGCAACGTGGTCGAACACCATCGTGCCGATGGCATGGAGGGTGAAGAACCAGCCGCGTGTCTGGTCGACGCCCTCGGCGATGAAGTCGGCGGGGAATACGGCGCCGTTTTCCACTATCTCCTTGTTTTCGAAGGGGTAGTGCATCTGGGCGTAAGGCATCGAGCCGCTGTCGAACCATACGTCGATGAGGTCGGTCTCGCGGTGCATTGGAGCTCCCGAAGCCGATACGAGCACGATGTCGTCCACGTAGGGGCGGTGGAGGTCGATTTTATCGTAGTTTTCCTTCGAATAGTCGCCGGGAACGAAGCCTTTGTCCTTGAACGGATTGGACTTCATGATACCTGCGGCTACCGATTTCTCTATTTCGTTGTAGAGAGTCTCGACGCTGTCGATGCATATCTCTTCGGCGCCGTTCTCTGTGCGCCAGATGGGCAGCGGGGTGCCCCAGAAGCGGCTGCGCGAGAGATTCCAGTCCTGAAGATTTTCGAGCCATTTGCCGAAGCGGCCGCTGCCGGTTGCAGCGGGCTTCCACTGTATGGTCTCGTTGAGGGCTATCATGCGTTCGCGGGCTTCTGTCGAGCGGATAAACCAGCTGTCGAGCGGATAGTAGAGCACGGGCTTGTCGGTGCGCCAGCAGTGGGGATAGTTGTGGGTGTGCTTTTCGATGCGGAAAACCTTGCCGGCCTGTTTGAGGTACATGCAGATTTCCACGTCGAGTGTTTCGTCGCCTTCCTTGGCTTCGGCGTTATATGCGTTTTTCACATATTTGCCGGCCCATTCGGCATAGTCGGCGCTCACGCGCTCGGCCACAAAAGCGGGGTCGAGGTCTTCTATGCGGTAGAAGCGGCCTGTGAGGTCTACCATCGGGCGGAGGTTGCCGTCGCGGTCGATGAGGTGGAGCGGGGGAATGCCGTTCTGCTTGGAAACACGAAGGTCGTCGGCGCCGAATGTGCCTGCGATGTGCACGATGCCGGTACCGTCTTCGGTTGTCACATAGTCGCCGGGGATAACGCGGAAAGCGCCTTCGCCGGGGTTAACCCAGGGAATGAGTTGTTCGTAGTGCAGGCCGACGAGTTCGCTGCCGTCGACGGTGGCTACAACCTGCCAGGGCACCAGCTTGTCGCCTGCTTTGTAGTCTTCGAGGGCGATGTCTTTGGCCTTGGCGTTGAATATGGAGCCGAGCAGAGCCTCTGCCACGGTCACGGTGATTGGTTCGCCCGAGTAGGGGTTATATGTGCGTACGATTGCGTAGCGTATCGAGGGGCCTACGCAGAGCGCAGTGTTCGAGGGCAGTGTCCAGGGTGTGGTTGTCCAGGCGAGCATGCATGCCTTGCCCCAGCCTTCCATTGCGGGGATAGTATCCTTGAGAGTGAACTGGGCGGTGCAAGTGGTGTCTTTCACATCGCGGTAGCAGCCGGGCTGGTTGAGCTCGTGTGAGCTGAGGCCTGTGCCTGCTGCGGGCGAGTAGGGCTGGATAGTGTAGCCCTTGTAGAGCAGCCCTTTGTTGTAAATCTGGGCGAGAAGCCACCATACGCTCTCGATGTAGCGGTTGTCGTAGGTGATATAGGGGTCGTTCATGTCCACCCAGTAGCCCATCATGTCGGTGAGCGATTCCCACTCGCGGGTGTACTTCATTACCTCGCGGCGGCAGGCGGCGTTGTATTCGTCGACGCTGATAGTCTTGCCGATGTCTTCCTTGGTGATGCCGAGCGAGCGCTCCACACCGAGTTCGACGGGCAGACCGTGTGTATCCCAGCCGGCTTTGCGCTTCACGTGGAAGCCTTTCATTGTCTTGTAGCGGCAGAAGAGGTCTTTGATGGTGCGGGCCATCACATGGTGGATGCCCGGCATGCCGTTTGCCGACGGCGGCCCCTCGAAGAATACGAAGGAAGGCGCGCCTTCACGCAAGGCGAGGCTGCGGCCGAAGAGGTCGGCTTCGCGCCAGCGCTCGAGCATTTCCTTGTTGATGTCCGAGAGGTTGAACGATGTATATTCTTTAAATTTTTTCATTTCGCGAAAATGATTGACAATATGATTAAAGGAGAGACTGTTGGATAGCTAAACTATTAAACCTTCAGCCTTAAGCCACTGACCGGGCAAGGATTGGGATTTTAAACCGCAAAGGGTGTGCCGGCCACAATCGGCGGACACACCCTTCGGGTATTTTTGCGGGGCAGATATTATTCTGCTGCAGGTGCTTCGGCTTCGCCCTCGCCTTCGGCGGGAGCTTCGGCGGCTGCGGCTGCAGCTGCTGCTTCGGCTTTCTTCTTGGCTACGGCTTCTGCCTTAGCCTTGTTCTTGGCAGTTTCGGCTTCGAGACGTTCTTTAGCGGCTTCCTGAGCCTTGGTTGCCATGCTGCTCTTCTGCGAAGCTACCTTCGCATCTTTGTTAGCCTTCCAGGCTGCGAAACGACGCTCAGCTTCTGCCTGGTCGAATGCGCCCTTGGCTACGCCACCCATGAGGTGCTTCATCAGAAGTACGCCTTCATTGCTGAGGATAGCGCGTACGGTGTCGGTGGGTTCAGCACCAACAGTCACCCAATACAAAGCCCGTTCGAAGTTAAGAGTAATTGTAGCAGGATTAGTGTTCGGATTATAGGAACCTATCCTTTCAATAAATCTACCATCTCGTGGTGCCCTGCTATCGGCGATGACAATAGGATAGAACGCATAGTTCTTGCGACCATGACGTTGTAATCTAATTTTTGTTGCCATTGAAATTTGTTTGTAATATGGTTTTGTACTGTTTAGCGGCGCAAAGGTACAATTTTCCCTCCACATTTCCAAATCTTTTTTGCATTCGGAAATCGCGGAGGGAAAAGTTTATGCTTTGACAGTTGTAAATCAATAATAAAAGTCAAGAATCGCACATCATGTCTCGTAGATGAAGCGTTTGCCTGTAAGGGACGTTTCCCGCTGCCGATGTCCTGTCCGGCGGGCCTTTAGAGACTTGTTAAACATTCGTTTATAGTTCGTTGATAAGACCACCGAAGAGGCATGCTCCGGTTTCGGCATGTCGGATAAGAAATATGAACGGGCGGTCGAATTTCATTTCTGGAGTTTCTTCGGCACCTGGACCGGGAAGTGTTACTTCCTGACTCCATGTTACAGCCGCTCCTTCAGCGCCGGCTTCAGTAAATTCAATTGCGTTTTTCTGAAATATTCTATTTTCGGACGAAATTTTTTCGGTGAATATTGAATATTCATTCGTCTCGAAAATTTTGGTTATACCGAGCGATTCGAGTGGTATCCTTAGGTCGGTTTTAGGCTGGCGGTCGAGTTTGAATTTAGGATAATAGAGATTTACTTTGCAGTCAGTATATCTTGGTTTGCCTATGTTGTCGATTGTCTCGGGTGTGAGGAGTTCTATGGGGTCAATATTCTTGTCAGGGAGAATTAGAATAGCCTCGTAGGCGCCTTTTCCAAATTCCATTTTTACAGCCTGATAGTTTTTACCATCTGTGTAGTGTTGCATGTTGGAATTATGCATCATGTCGACAGAACTTTTCCCGGATTTGCCGTTGAATATAGCTTTTGTTGTCTCTTTGGCGTCGAATTGGTTGGCCCAAAGACCTTTGAAATGAAGAGTGTTAATAATTATGGCGGCTGTTTCTTCAGGAATAACCTCGATGATTTCGTCAATCCAGCCTTTTGTGTTGTCTTTCACCCAGCCGTTTATCTCACCGACTAGCGTGCTTTGTGTGAAATCACGCGCAAAACATGGTGCGTTGTAAATATCGGTAATAGTTTTGCCGAAAACCGGATTGATTGTATAAATATCTCTGTGCCATACAGAGTTGGCGAATGTCACCTCTGTGCTTTTGTCGGCAGAAGGGAATATGCTGAGAACTTTCGAGCAATAGCTGTTAAGAGTTTCCATATCAGAGTGCCCGAGAACTTTTGCGATTTCTGTGCTGACTTCAGGTTCGGCGGCGTTAGAGAGCATCGACAGAAGGATTGCAGCGCTCGCCGGAGATGCCACCACATTCCCTTTCTGATTACTTTTGCAAACAGCATGGAGGAATTTGGTGTTGAAGTCGCTCATCGACTTCGCCGCTGACTTTTCCTGCGGTGTAAATTCTACAACAGTTGAAACACTATTATCCTGGTTGTCTGGATTAATAACGTTTGGTTCATCATTCGAACAAGATACGAACAATCCGGCAGCTATTATAATCGGAAGAATACTTTTCATTCTGTATTAGTTTTTTTTGACAATAAAATATCTAACTCTTGAATATAAGTTATAGTGATGTCTTTTCGAAGGATTAACTTGTTGGAATGGATACAAAAGATGTATCGATGTATTTTTCATTTTGGAAATGAGAATCTTTGCAAAGATAAATACAATTTATGACATTATTAGATTAATTGTAGTTATTTAACAATGCTTTTGTGCTATTGACTCTGTTGCATTGTCTGTATTATCTAATGTAGTGGTGATTGCTTGTATTTGTCGACGAAAGATAGGTACAATTTTCCCTCCACATTTCCAAATCTTTTTTGCATTCGGAAATCGCGGAGGGAAAATGTATGAGCGGAGGCTGTATGGCTCAAGGAAAATTCGGATCTGCAATCAATTCTTCAAAGAGGTCGCTCTCATCGTTATCTGAGGTTCCGTGTTGACGTATTATTACCCTGTTAAACAAAGATATGAACTCCGAAGGAAGTGCACGGCTTTCAGGATTCTCATTATTCTGAAATTTGGTATAGTTGTATTTGCCAATATGATTGCACCAGAAACTCCATCCGATAGTGAGAAAAAGATATCGGTTTTTCGCTGATTCATTTTTGCCTATTTTAATCAGGGCTTTATATGGATCAGTCATATCGACGCAGAAGTTGCCGTCATCAAATGATCTTGGTTCGAAAATCCATATGCCATGAATGCTTTCAGAAATTTCAGAATTATAGCGTCCGATTTTATTGTACACAACTCTCTCGTAAGCGGATTTTTCGCTTTCGTCATTAAAGCTGAAAGAAAAGATGCGACCCATGCCTGAATATATGCGGTAATCCAATTCCATTTCGTCACCGTCAGCCGGAATGTCGTAGACTATAATTGCTTTATTATCAGAAAGAGGTCTTTTGGGGTCAGTCTCTTCGTATGCATCTATTACGAAATAGCCTTTTTTGCGCCATTCACTTATCTGATCTCGCTGTGGTTTTGTGGGTTGGTATTTGTCTGGACCGGAGTCGCAAGCTGTTATTATAAATATCAGCGATAGTAATAATAGAATTTTTGATTTCATAATCTTCATAGTATGGAGAGATATTTGGCATTGGAATAATAATCTCGTTTGGTTTCTGTCTTTCCTGTATCGGGATTTTTTACATTATAAATGACACAGAATACTGAACCAGAGTAATAACCGTTACCCAATCCATGCCATCCCCAATTGAAATGAAATAATCGCTCTGATTGTGTTTCATTTTTTATAAAGGTCCATGTAGATTCATCAGCTCTTTTTTCATAGTAGCGAAGATTTCTTGTAATAAAACGATAGCCATCTGCCACCCAGCCATGGCCACCTCCATCTTCTTCGAATTTTGAGTATGAATATGTGCCACTCTTAGCTGCTATCAGTGCTAAACCGTCTGTTATGGCACTTTTTACACCAGTCTCATTGAAATCTGAGTAACCGCCAACTTTTTTCATTGGCAAGTATTTTTGAAGAATTTTTTTTGTATTGCTTTCAGAAGTAGACGAAGTTGTGTCTTGTTTTGTCGGTCCTGTTTTATATTTAGTATCAGCTCTATGACCTATTTCTCGTAGTATTCTGGCTATGGTGCTATGGGTGTAATAAGAACAATTATAGCAGTTTCCATCAGAATATGGCAAATGGTTATTTATAAGATCCCAATCTAAATCTTCCCCTGCGATGTCTGCATTTGGATATGTATAGCCTATCCATGACGGGATTTTGTAATAACTTAAAACCATAGCGATAGCCACCGGCCCGCAACCGGCTAATTTATTAGGACACAGACTGCCTTCTATACCATTTTGCCCCCAATTCCTATTTCCTAATTTAGGAGTCTGTATAGATTTATATGTAGTATCTATCTCTATTTTTTGTTCGAGCATAGGGGTGATGATGGCAGGTATATCATAACTACGACTTTCCGGTTGAGAATGTTCTTCGCGCTTATGTATTATAAATTCTGTTGCCATATCCATGAACATGTTAAATCCCGGATTATCGGCGTCTTTTACAGCCTGATAGTTGCTTTCGTCAATTACTGCCAATATCGGAGACTCGCATTTTACAGCTGAAATTGCGGCAAAGCCTTGGTTGTCGGTGTAGTTGATGAGGTATATCAGCGTGTCGTTTAATCCACTTCTGGAATTAGGAGTGCTTATTACGCTAATGTTTGTGCGGTCAACCATTCGAGATGCTGCTCTGCTGTAACCGGATGTGTTGATGTCAGCGGCAATTTTTTCGGCCATGGCAATAGCTTCTTCCTGGCTTATATTGCCGGAAGGTTCGGATTCGGTTGTATCCGGTGGTGGAGGTGGTAATGGTCTGGAATTTAATTCACCGTCATTGCATGCGGTGATTATAATCATCGACATTAGCAGGAATAGAGAGATTAGCTTTTTCATAGCTTAGATTATTTTATGTGATTCGGCAAATTTAAGATAAAAAAACAAATATGACAATTTTTTTAATCATTTTTTGCCAAATCCAATATAATTATGAGCTGTCAGCGGAGGGCGATGTAGAGGGTGTAGACGAGGGCGGCGAGGGTGGCGCCGGCGATGGGGCCGAGGAGGGGTATCCAGGCGTAGGCCCAGCCGCTGTTGCCTTTGCCTCTGATTGGCAGGAGGGTGTGGGCGAGGCGCGGGCCGAGGTCGCGGGCCGGATTTATGGCATAGCCCGTGGTGCCTCCAAGAGACATGCCTATCACCACAACGAGGAGGGCGACCGGGAGCGCTCCGATAGAGCCGAGGCCGACTTCGGCAGTATTCCCCTTTTCGGCAAGGAAGAGTATGACGAGAATCAGTATGAAGGTGCCGATGACTTCGGATATGAAATTGCGGAAACCGTTTTTGATGGCCGGAATGGTGGCGAACACACCGAGCTTGGTGTCGTGGCCTTCTGTGGCGTCGAAGTGGTCTTTATAGAACAGATATACAGTGGCGCCTCCGAGAAACGCGCCGATGAACTGCGAAACGATGTATGGCGCGACCATAGTCCATTCGAATTTTCCGGCTATGGCGAGGCCAAGGCTGACAGCGGGGTTGAGATGAGCTCCAGTATATGGCCCGGCGATGAATACACCGCACATCACGGCCAGACCCCAGGCTACGGTCACTACTATCCACCCGGCTCCTTTGCCTTTCGACTTTTCGAGAGTGGTGCATGCTACAACGCCGCAGCCAAGCAATATCATGACGAACGTTCCCAGAAACTCAAAGAAGCACTGGAGTATAAACGATGTTTCAGGATTTTCCATAAGTGTAGAAATTAAGAGGTTATCAAACAGCCTTTAAGAAAGGCAGCGGCGCACGGCATCGTGCCAGCCGTCGAGGCATGCGGCGACCTGTTCGGCTTCGGCCTCAGGCCGGAATCTGCGCTCTACGCGCCATTGCGAGTTGATATGGTCGATGCTCTCCCAGTAGCCTACGGCCAGTCCGGCGAAATATGCCGCGCCGAGAGCTGTGGTCTCGGTGATGTGTGGCCGTAAAACTTCGGTGTCGAGGATATTGCTCTGGAACTGCATGAGCAGATTGTTGCGCGAGGCACCTCCGTCTACTTTCAGTTCGACGATATTCAGCCCCGAGTCCAGCTCCATGGCCTTTACGATGTCGTAGATCTGATATGCGATTCCTTCGAGGGCGGCTCGGGCTATATGAGCCGATGTGGTGCCGCGCGATATGCCCGAAATGATTCCGCGGGCATACTGGTCCCAGTATGGCGCACCGAGGCCTGTGAGAGCCGGCACGAAATAGACTCCGCCGGAATCGGGAACGGATTCTGCAAGTGCCTCCACTTCAGATGAAGAGGATATGCAGCGCAGGCTGTCGCGCAACCATTGTACCACAGAACCGCCGACAAACACAGAGCCTTCGAGGGCGTATGTCACTTCGTCGCCGATTTTCCATGCGATTGTAGAGAGGAGACGGTTTTTCGATACGATTGGCTTCGAGCCCGAGTTCATGAGCAGAAAGCAACCGGTGCCATAAGTGTTTTTTACGGCACCCGGTTTGATGCACATCTGGCCGAAGAGGGCTGCCTGCTGGTCTCCGGCCACACCTGCGATAGGCACTTGATGTGCAAAAATCGTAGTAGTGGTATAGCCCATCACGCAACTGCTCGGTTTCACGTCCGGGAGCATTGAGGCCGGAATGTCGAAGAGTTCGAGCAGCTCTTTATCCCATTCAAGGGTATGAATGTTGAAGAGCATGGTGCGTGAGGCGTTTGTCACATCGGTAACATGCACGGTATTGCGGGTGAGGCACGAGATGAGCCATGTGTCGACCGTACCGAACTTCAGTTTTCCGGCTTCGGCACGCTTGCGCGCTCCAGGAACGTTGTCCAGAATCCATTTTATTTTCGTTGCCGAGAAGTAGGCGTCAATTATCAGGCCAGTCTTGGCTTTTATCATTTCGGCATGACCTGCTTCGCGCAGAGAGTCGCAGTATTCCGATGTGCGGCGGTCCTGCCATACGATTGCATTGTAGACCGGTTCGCCGGTTTCGGCATCCCACACTATCGTGGTCTCGCGCTGGTTGGTTATGCCTATGGCGGCTATGTTGTGCCCGTTGATTCCTATTCTGGATATGGCCTCGGCTATTACAGACGCCTGCGAGCCCCATATCTGGAAGGGGTCGTGCTCAACCCAGCCCGGTTTCGGGAAAATCTGCGGAAATTCATGCTGGGCCATCGAGCGTATGTTTCCGTCGTGGTCGAAGACGATGGCACGGCTGCTCGTTGTACCCTGATCGAGTGAAAGAATAAATTTTTCCATGGACTTTTTAAACGGTTTCTAAGGTGATATGTGTATTAGCTTCGCCTGCTGCAACGAAAAAATGAAGTTGATTTACACACTTGGAGCTAACTTCTGATGGCAAATATAGCGAATTTTTATTGAAAACAACTGCAACCCGGCCCGGAGTTAAATAATATATGAACGAGGGGCGCTCCGGAGGTGTTATTAGATGCAGATATTTTTTACAACTATTATTTTATCGCAATGAGCGAGGGATTTTTCCGAAGTCGGCGCCTGCGTGCGTGGTTCGGTTGGCATCGGGCCGACCGGCGACGGCTGTCGTATCGTTTCGGGAAGTTTACGCGCGGCATCGGTGCCGTTCTGTCGGTGCTTGTGTTTGTGGCGGCGGTGGCAGCGCTCGCGGCCCTTATAATCTATGGAGGCTTCGACAGCGGCGCGGTGAGCCGCACTGTGCTGAGACGCATACTCGGCGGCTCGCAGGCGGTTTTTCTTGCGGCCATAATCTTCAATATGGTGTTTCGCTTCAAGGAGGCTTTCAGGGCAAGTCACATTATAAAGCGGGTGGCCGATGTGGCTATGCTGCTGACTGTTGTGCCTCTCATATGGCCGCACGGGTCGGGCCCGGTGGAATCGTTGCTGCAATTTCTGCACAGCCGTTACTTCGTTTATATAGTACTGGGAGTCTATTCGATGGCCGAAATCTGTTATGGAATAATGGCGCTTCTGGCGCGGCGTACGAATCCTTCGCTGATACTGTCGGGCAGTTTCCTGTTTTTCATCTTTATAGGCTCTTTTGTGCTTGCAATGCCGAGGTGCACTGTGGAATCGGTGTCTTATGTCGATTCTTTGTTCATGGCAGCGAGTGCCGTGAGCATGACCGGGCTTACTACCGTAGACCTTGCTACGGCATACACTCCGCTTGGCTGGCTCGTGATAGCGGTCTTGATGCAAATAGGCGCGCTCGGGGTGCTTACTTTCACAAGCTTCTTCGCCATATTCTTCAGCGGGCGTGCGAGTATATACAACCAGCTGCTGATTCGCGATTTCGTCTATTCGAAGAGCATGAGCCGGCTGGCGCCTGTGCTTCTTTATATCCTCGTTTTCACTCTTGTCGTGGAGGCGATTGGTGCGGTGGCGCTGTATTTTACCATTCCTGAAGGAATGTTTGCCGAAACGCGCCAGAAGGTGTTTTTTGCTGTGTTCCATTCGGTGTCGGGTTTCTGCAACGGAGGTTTCACAACCCTTCGCGAGGGGCTTCAGACGCCCGCTCTGATGGATTCCGGCGGCTCGATATACATGGTGATGACTGTGCTTATACTTGCCGGAGGCATAGGCTTTCCGAATCTGGTTAACTTCAAGGATGCAGCCGGAGAGTATGTGAAGCGTCTGAAATGCCGTGTCTTGGGACGCCGACATGCCGACCGTCGACGCCATATCTACGACCTTAATACGAAACTTGTGCTCATAGCCACGGTGGTGCTTTTTGTCGGCGGGGCGGTGGCTTTCTTTGTGCTTGAATACGACCATGCTCTTGCCGGTATGCCGCTTGGCAAGAAGATTGTGCAGTCGCTGTTTAACTCGGCAACGCCCCGCACGGCCGGCTTCGGCTCGCTGCCCCTGACGTCGCTGTCGCACACCATGTTTCTGATAATGATGTTTCTGATGTGGGTCGGATGTTCGTCGCAGTCAATGGGCGGCGGCATAAAGGTGAATACCATGATGGCCGTGCTTTTCAATCTTCGCTCCATTGTCATGGGTTATAAGGGTGTGCCGGCTATGGGGCGCAATATAGCGCTGACATCGGTGAGGCGGGCCAATGCCGTGGTGGCACTGTCGATAGCGGCTGTGCTGCTCTATGCCGCCATTATCATGACCATACAGCCCGAACTGCCTTTCTTCGGGGTGCTTTTCGAGTGTTTTTCGGCTGTAACGACGGTCGGGTTGTCGCTGGGCACAACTGCCGAACTTACCTCTGTGTCGAAGATGGTACTTGCCACTGCCATGTTCCTCGGCCGCGTCGGCATAATTTCTGTACTTTGCGGATTTATAGGCACTCACCGCGACCCCTCGGCGTATCTGCCTACCGACGATATTATTATTAATTGAGGTTAGTGGTTAGTGGTTAGTGGTTAGTGGTTAGTGGTTGGTGGGGGCATAATTCATAATCCATAATTCATAATTTGAAAAATGCGTTATCTTATAATAGGACTCGGAATATATGGCGAAAACCTCGCCCGCGACCTCGCCGATATGGGGCACGAAGTGATTGGCGCCGACATAAAGCAAAGTCATGTCGATGCCGTGAAAGATTATATATCAACCGTATATATTATCGACAGTACCGAAGAAAGCGCCCTTTCGGTGCTTCCTCTCGACAATATCGACCTTGCGATAGTTGCCATCGGCGAGAATTTCGGTGCCAGCATACGCACCGTCGCCTTGCTGAAAAAGGCCGGAGTGAAGCACATCTACGCCCGTGCCATCGACAAACTTCATGAGTCTATCCTCGAAAGTTTTGAGATAGACCGTATAATCACCCCGGAACAGCGAGCCGCCGCCGACCTCACACACGAAATGGAGCTTGGGTCTGAAATACGCACGCTTGGTGTCGACGAGGACAATGTGGTGGCCAGCTTTAAGGCGCCGGCCTTTCTTCTGGGGCTTCCTTACGCCGAGATAGACTTCATGCAGAGGTATGGCCTCGAGTTTGTGGCGGCGACGCGAACCAGGGAGAAGCGCAATATTCTCGGTATTGTGCGCCCGGAGCCTGTGCTTCTCGATTTGAGGGCGGACAGCGGTCTCGCTGTAGGCGAAACCGATATTATCACCTTGTTCGGTTCGAGAAAACGCTTGCAGAACTTTTTCGAGGGAAAGTGATCAGAAGGGGTAGCCGACGGCGAAGTGGAAGTTTGCGTCGCGGCTCCATTTGGGGTGGAACAGAGGCCATGCCTCCTGGCCCTGGGCCGGGTTATGGGCCTTGAAGCCGAGGTCGAAGCGGAGGAGGAAGTAGGTGAAGTCCATGCGCAGGCCTACGCCGTATGCCGCCGCTATCTGCTTGTAGAACTTGTTGAATTTGAACTCGCCTCCGGGCTGGTTCTCGTAGTTGCGTATTGTCCAGATGTTGCCGGCATCGATAAAGAGCGCACCTTCGAACACCCAGAATAATTTGGCTCGGTATTCGAGGCTCAGGTCGAGGCGTATGTCGCCGCACTGGTTGATGAAGTCGGTCACGGAGTTGCGGGCGTCGTAAGCTCCGGGTCCGAGGGTGCGCACGCCCCAGCCGCGCACGCTGTTTGCACCGCCTGCATAGAAGCGTTTCTCGAAAGGCACCATGCTTGAGTTGCCGTAGGGTACGGCGATTCCGAACCCTACATGGGCCGAAAGGGCGTTTCGGGAGTTGAGGTTGCGGGTGTAGGTATAGTCGATTTCGCCTTTTACGTACTGGGCATATTGGATGCCGAGGATTTTGTAGACACCGTCGGAACGCTTCTGGCCTACGAGGCTCGAGATGCCGTAGAGCAGATTGCCGGCGGTCTCGCCCGAAACGCGCAGGCTTGTCACATAGGGCTGTATAGAGAAGGCATTTGTCGTTGCGGTGGCAACCCGGCGGTTGGTGTGGCTGTAGGTATATCCCAGCCGCATTATGAAGTGGTCTTCATAGCTGTAGCGCAGCAAGGGGTTGCTCGGTGCTATCTGGTCTATGAAATTGATAGTTGAGCGCGGCAGGCGCACGTAGTTTATGTCGATGAGGTCGAATGTCTGACGGCGCAGTTCGTCGGCTCTCTGTTGCTGCCACTTCCATTTCCATGCGGCACCGGCGATGATGCGGGTGTACTCAGGACGTTCCTGGTAGTTGAACGACACGGCAAATTCTGTGGAAGCCAGAAATTTCTGTTTTATTCTTTTCGAGAGGAAGGGGCATTCGAACTGTGGGAATGTGATGCCGACTTCGGCCGCATATTCGGTATAGCGCTTGTTGACAAGGCCGTCGACGTTGCCCGACAGGCTTTCGTACGACGCGCGCAGTTTTGTCGTCAGTGTTTCAGAGCCACGGGCGAGGTTGCGGTGCTGGTATGTCAGCCCGAGGCCGAATCCGAGGTCTCCTTCGCTGTTGGTGCCTTCGAGTTCGGCTGTAATGCCTTGTTTTTTGTTGCGCGACAGGTGTATGTAGGCATCGAGGAGCCCCGTGGTGCCTTTGCGGCCGGCGGCTTCCATTTCGATGTTGATGAATTTGACAATCGACAGCCTTCCGAGAGCTTCGTAGGTGCGTTCGATGGCGCGGGCGCTGTATTCGCTGCCCGGTTCGATATAGCACATGTCGTCGAGCAGCTGAGGCCTGAGGTAGCAGTCGTCGCCATAGACGAAAGCCTTTCCGTGATATTCTACCGTGTCCTTGAGATTGCCGAGGCCGCCTTCTCCTTCAACGAGAAAGACAACTCTGTTGAACTCATAGCGGTGATGACCCGGGTCTACGGCAAGAAGGCTGTCGGCGAGAGCTCCGAGTCTGGTGCGCGAGCCTTGGCCCGATTCCGAGCGTCGGGCTGATGGCGAGCGCAGATTGAGAGTCAGGGCTACATCTTTGCTTCCGGCTACAGTGTCGGCGGTGTAATTTATGAATTCGCGGTTAAACTCGAAATATCCGGCATTGCGCAGTATGGTGGCGATACGGGTGCGCTCATTGTCGAGCATCGTGCGGTCGAGCGGCATTCCGGCATGTATGTCGGCCACAGAAGTATCGGCAAGCACGATATGGCGCACCGCAGGGTCGTCGATGTTATAGTCGATAGAGCTTATGCGGTGTGGCTTGCCTGCATCTATCAGAAATCTCACTTCGACGCGCTTTTTCTCAGGCCGGAGGATTGTGTCGGCCGAGACGGAGGCATCGAGGTAGCCACGGTTGACAATGGCCTGTTCCAGCTGACGGCGGGAGGCTTCGGTAAGTTCGGAATCGTAGATTACCGGCGCTTGTCCGACGCGGCGGAGCCAGCGGTTGTACCAGCGGGTGGTGTCGGCTCCTGAAAGATTGTAGGTGGCCAGCTGCAGCTTGGCGAATCCGAGCACTTTGTGGTTCGGGGCCTGCCGCAGGAAGTTGACGAGTTCTTCGGTGTTGAGCTGGCCGTCTGTGTCGACGGTCTCTATCTTGACTTTGTCGAGAAGATACTCTCCCTGCGGCACATGCTTGACCGGGCTGCAGGACACAGCCAGACCAAGAAGCGGCAGAAGAATCCGGAACAATAATGATTTTTGCCCCTTCATGCTATCCTTTTGTCGGAATGGTGAGTACGAAGCGGGCTCCGGCCTTGTATTTCGGGTCGGCTTTGAGTGTGCCCTTGAATAGATTCGCGATAAGACGCGATATGTAGAGACCGAGACCGCAGCCCGAAATAGAGTGGTCGAGGCGCTTGAAACGCTCGAAGATGGCTTCTTCCTGTCCGTCGGGAATGCCCTGGCCCTCATCGGTGACGGTAAACGAAATCTGCCCGGCGTTTTCATCGTAATGGTAGTCGAGGCTTATGAGGCCTTTGTCGGAAAATTTGACGGCGTTGGTGAGCAGATTGGTCAGAATCTGGCCTACGCGCTGGCCGTCGGTCTCGATAGTCACCTCGTCGCCGCATTCGGGTCTGAATACGAAGTCGATGCCCTCTTTGTCGGGGCGTCCGCATTCGAAAACACTGTCGATGGCAATCCTGCAGATGTCGTTTATCGAGGCCGGATGGATTTCGAGCGACATCTGTCCGTTTTCAAGAGTGTCGGTGTCGAGAACGTCGTTTACGAGTCTCATCACGAGTCGCACGTTGAGATTGATGATAGAGGCGAAGCGGTCGAGGTAGGCATGCTGGCTTTCGGGAATGCAGTCGGCTATGAGCTGTGCATATTCCGAAATGGCAGCGAGAGGAACCTTTACTTCGTGGCTCATGTTGTTGATGAATTCGGTCTTTTTGCGGTCGGCGGCGCGTGCCTTGTCGCGCAGCATGGTCAGTTCGTCGCGTATTTCCTTGAGTTCGTCGCGTTCTTTTCGGAGAGCGTCGTTTGAGTGGCTGAGACGAGTCGCGAGTTTGCGGTTTCTGCGATTCTGTCTGAAAAGCATTATTGAGAGCACCGTCAGGATTATGATGGCACATAGTCCGATTGCAATCAATGTGGATTTTGCCTTGAGTGCCATTCGGTGGCTGTCGGCCTGAAGACGCGAGTTGCGCTCGAGCAGGTCGTTGAGGTCGTATATGAGTCTAAGTTCGCGCGACCGTTCTTCCCGCTTGCGCTCAAGCCGTTTGTCGAATTCATCGTCGAGCTTCAGCGAGGTGGCCAGAAGTGTTTCGTTGTCGTTGGTCTTGGCAGCGGCCTCTTTGAGCATTTTCAGAAGTGAAAGTCTGATAGGGGCATGGATAGGTTCGTCTATCTGCCTTTTGAGCATCGTTTTTGCCCTCTGGTAGTCGCCTTTGGACATTGCGTAGTAAATTGCAGCCCGTTCGTTCTTTTCCAGGTCGTAGGCAATATTGTGGTTGATGTCGGCCAGACGCAGTATTTTGCTGTAAAGGTTCTCGACTTCGTCGTCGCTGAGTATCGGATAGCAGCCCAGCATGCGTCGGTACACGCTGTAGCGATATACGGGTGCGTTGTAGAAATGTCGTCCGTGTTCCTCATAGTTTGCTTCGAGGCTGTCGAGTTCATGGAGCATGCGCATGTCTGTTTCGAAGACTCGCTTGTAGTTTCCGTTTTCAAAGAATATGGGCGAGGCCCTGTTGTAAACCAGCCTCCTGACGGCTCCGTCGGGGAGGTTCATCGTTTCAATCTGCTTGTTCAGGCGCTCGATGTATCGTTCGAGCAGTTCTCCGCGGGTTTCCTTGCCAAGATAGCGACATACGGCGTAGAGAAGTATGGCTCGTTCGTAGGTGTCTGAGGCGGGCTCGTTTGAAAAGCGGCGCACATACTCCAGAAGGAGCTCGTTGTCGTCTTCATTCTGCTCGTTGTACAGCAGATTGTCGATACGGAGCATGTCGACGAACAATTGTGTCGATTTTTTTTCGGGAGAATCCTTTATGTTGTCAAGTTCGTTTTTGACATATGACAGGGTCGAGTCGTTCTTCCATTCAAGATTGGCGATATGGCGGAGCATGTCGAGGCTGGCCGGTATGTCGTTGGCCTGCCGTGCCGTATGATATAGTTGCTTCGCTATTTCATTGCGTCTGGGGCCATATGTCATGTCGAACAGGGCATATAGCGGCTGTATGCTGTCGTGTGCGCTTGCTGCTATCGACAGCTGGCCCAGGAGGCTGTCGGCGGTTGCCGTCCGCATGTCGGCCGCTGTCGCGCCCGCGCAGGCGTAAAACAATAGAAATAAAGCGGCGGCTAAGCGCGATATATTGTTTGGCATGTTGAGTCTGTTGGTTTATCGGCGGCGAACAGGTGCTTTTTCGCCGACATGTTCTGCAAAAGTACATAAAATAGTGCAGAAGTGGTGTGGAAAAGGGCATAAAAAAAGGCCTTACGCATTTCAACAACGTGTAAAGACCTAAGCCATTAGGCGGTTTGTGATTCAAGTAGGATCCGAAAGAGCAAGTATCGGAAGCTCTTGTCGGTGTCCTGTGTAGTGATTATATCATACTTACTTACTTTGTTCACACCTTTTACCGCGCGTTCCGACTGTCATCGCGACGTTGGTGCATTGCGGTCGCCTTAAGCTTAGATATTGAAATACATTGTAAATAAAGGTCCAAGACAAAGGCAGGTGTTTGTACATGCAAAGTTAAAAACTTTTTTTCATTTTCCCAAAAAATTTTATCAGTCGAGGTCGAGGAAGAAGCGCGGTATGTTGCAGAGAAAAACCGACGGGTCGTCGAGAATGGCCTTGTTGGCCCTCAGGGAAGCAAGCGATATGTTGCCGACGGTGTAGCAGCCGTCGCCCGAAAGATAGCGCTCGGTTATTTTCTCGAATTTTATGCCGTCGGGCAGTTCGGGCCCGGGGTGGCGCAGATATACGCGTAGGGTGACGTCGTCGGTATAGACGGGGCGCCCCGAATAGCTCATTTTTTTGTATTCGTAGCGGTAGTCGTGGTGCCGGGCGGTGACATCGCTGAGTATTGAGGAGGCTGTCGGCAGGCTTCCGGCGCCTTTGCCGAACATGAACTGGCGGTCGTAGCATTCGCCGCGTATTACGACGCCGTTGTATTCGTCGTCAACGCTGTATATGTATTTTCCCGGTGCTACGAATTCGGGCATTACAAAGAGTGTGAAGCGTCCTTCGTCGAGTTTCACCACCTGGGCCACGAGTTTTATCTTCACTCCTTTTTCGCGGGCATAGCGGATATCGAAGTCGGAGATTGTTGCGATTCCATAGGCGAAGACGTCTTCGGGCTTCACATAGACGCCAAGGGCGTGTATGGTGATTATGACAAGTTTGAAGAGCGAGTCGAAACCTTTGATGTCGAAGCTGGGGTCGGCTTCTGCAAAACCGAGGCGCTGGGCTTTGGCGAGAGCGTCGGCATAGTTCTCGCCGTGGTCGAAGACGCGCGAGAGGATATAGTTCGACGAGCCGTTGAGTATGCCTTTCACTTCGAGCAGGAGGTCGTTGTCGTAATATTCCTCGAGGTTGCGAATCACAGGAATCGAGCCGCATGCCGAGGCGTCGTAGAGGAGGGCGGTGTTGTTGGCGCGCTGGAGTTCTATCAGTTCGGGCAGGTGGCGCGCTATCATGGCCTTGTTGCCGCTTACGACCGGTATCCCGCGGCGCAGGGCTTCTGTGACGATGGCATATGAGGCTTCGGCATTGTCTACTACTTCGACAATGAGGTCTATGCAGGGGTCGTCGAGAATGTCGGCGGCTTTGTCGGTGAGCATGCCTTCAGGGAGCTCTATCGCACGTTTTTTTGCGAGCGAGTGCACACATATGCGTCGTATTGCGGCGTGTGCGTTGCGGGCGCTCCCGAGTACTTTGTAGATGCCTGTTCCGACTGTGCCGAATCCGAAAAGGCCTATGTTGAGTTCTTTCATAATTTTTATTTTACAGGGTTTGCAAGGATTGCATTGAGCTGGTCGTGCTCGACAAGGAAACCGTCGTGGCCGAAAGCAGATTCTATTTCGCGGTATTCGGCGTTTGGCAGCATTTCGGCGAGAGCCTGCATTTCGGGCGGTGTGAAGACAATGTCGGTGCTGATGCCTACGACGAGCGCTGGCATGTCGAGGCGGCCGAGGGCTGTCCGCAGGCCGCCGCGTCCTCGGCCTGCGTCGTGTGTGTCGAAGGCGTCGAGAATCTTCACATAAGAGTAAACGTTGAACCGGCGGCTAAGTTTAGAGCCCTGGTAGCGCTGATAGGAGCATGCGCGGTGAGAACGCACGGGTGCGTCGTCATCGGCGTCGGGCGTCTGCTGGGTGCGGTTGTAGCCCTCGGGGCCGCGGTATGTGAGCAGGCCTATCGCCCTGGCTGCCTCGAGTCCTGCCGAGGCGGCATCGGGGCGGCGTTCGCCGTAGGTGCGGTCGGCGAATATTGCCATGCGCTGGGTCTCGTCGACGGCTATGCACCATGGCGAGGCTTTTGCGGCTGTCGCTATCAGCACGAGGCGCCCGAAGCGCTCCGGCTCTTCGACAGCCCACTCGATAGCCTGGAAGCCGCCTACGGAACTGCCGACGAGGGTGTCTATGTGCCCGAGGCCGAGATGGTCTGCCAGAAGAGAGTGTGCCCTGGCCATGTCGCGGATAGTAAGGTCGGGGAAGTCGGCGTAGTATGGCTCGCCGGTCTCGGGATTTATGCTTGCCGGGCCGGTGGAGCCGTAGCATGAGCCGATTATGTTGGCGCAGACGGTGAAATAGTGCGCGGGGTCGAGAAAACCGCCATCGACGACCGTGCCGGGCCACCAGTCGGCAACGTCGCTGTTGGCTGTCAGTGCATGGCAGACCCAGACGGCGTTGTCGGCTTCGGGGCGGTGCGTGCCGAATGTGTGGTAGGCTATTTCGAGTCCGTGGAGCACGCCCCCGCTTTCGAGGTGGAAGTCGCCTTCGTATCGGTATGTTTTCAGCATAGTCCGGCAGCGTGGAAGGCTTGTTGGAAATCGGCGATAATATCGGCGGGGTCTTCGAGTCCGGCCGATATGCGCAGGAGTGTCGGGGTCACTCCGGCTTTCTCGAGGTCGGCTGCGGAGAGCTGCTTGTGTGTGGTCGAGGCCGGGTGTGTCACGACGGTTATTGAATCGCCTATCATGGTCATATGGGCGGCAAGTTTCAGCGCTTCGACGAATTTGACGGTGCTTTCGAGCGAGCCCTTGAGTTCGGCGTTGAGCACGGCGCCCCCGCCGAAGCGGAAGTATTTTTCGGCATTGGCGTGCCAGGGGTGGTCTTCGAAGCCGACATATGCCACGCGCTCGACAGCCTCGCTGTCGCGCAGGAATTCGGCAAGACGGCGTGTGGCCTCTACCTGATGGCGCACGCGCAGCGAGAGTGTCTCGAGGCCTATCATCATCAGATAGCTGTCGAAGGCCGAGGGGCATGTGCCGAGGTCGCGCAGGCCGTCGACACGGCATTTGGCGATGAAGGCGGCGTTTCCGAAGGCGTCGCACAGATTCAGGCCGTGGTAGCCTTCCGACGGGCCGTCGATTTCAGGGAATCGTCCGTTGCGCCAGTTGAAGTTTCCTCCGTCGACAATTATTCCTCCCATGGCTGTGCCGTGGCCGTTGATCCATTTGGTTGCGGAGTCTACTATTATGTTGGCGCCCCATTCAAAGGGGTTGCAGAGGTAGCCGCAGGCGCCGAAGGTGTTGTCGACGATGAATGGAACGCCCTTTCCGGCTGCCGCGGCTGCTATTGCGGCGAGGTCGGGCACGGCGCAGGTGGGGTTGCCCATGCTTTCGGCGAAAACGGCGCGTGTACGGTCGTCGATAAGTGCACCGATGGCTTCGGCAGAGGCTTCGGCGGCTATTTTCACTTCTACACCCAGGCGGGGCAGAGTGTGGCGGAAGAGGTTGTAGGTGCCTCCGTAGAGGAACGGCGATGCTACTATGTTGTCGCCCTTGGACGCGAGCATGGTCACGGCTACGAGAGTTGCTGCCATGCCGGAAGATGTCGCCACGGCGCCGACTCCGCCGTAGAGTGCTGCCACGCGTTCTTCGTAGGCCGAGTTAGTGGGATTCTGCAGTCGTGTGTAGATGTTTCCGGGCTGGCTGAGCTCGAAGAGGTCGGCTGCATACTCGCATGTGGGGAAGCGGTAGGCGGCTGTGGGATAGATGGCGTTTCCGCGCGAGCATGTGGCGTCGTCGCGGTTGAGGCCGGCGTGAATCTGGCGGGTTTCGAATCCGAGTTTGCTGTAGTCCATATGAGTGTTTTTTTGTTTGATTACGTTAAAAAAAGAACCGACGCCCTTTTGAGGTGTCGGTTCGCTGTTATTTATGTTGCTGGGTTAAGGCATATGCGTTACCGACACGGTGGAAATTCCATCATGCACATGACCATAGCCATCATTTCCATACCTGCAGGCATGGGCTTCGTGGCTGTGTTGGTGTATGCGTATTTCATAATTTTGTCGGTTTCTGCTGCAAAAGTACACAAAATCCTTTTCAGTGCAAAATAAAATTTGCAAAAATCGTCAAATCAGTTTTTGATACGGGTCCGGGTTATCCGAGGCGTACTGTTGTTGACTGCACACTCGCCTGCATGAATTCGGAAGCGAGGCTGTCGAATTTTTCGGGCGATTCAGTTGTGAGATAGCGCACTGAGGCGCCTCGGCTTATGCGTGCATCCATATCGGGGTGGCGGCGCAGATAGTCGAGAAGGGAAGTCACCACGATTTCGCCTTGCGAGAGAATCCTGACGCCTGACGGCACATATTTTTTTATTTTATCGAGAAGGATAGGGTAGTGCGTGCAGCCGAGAATCAATGTGTCGATGTCGTGATTCGGCCCGAAAAGGGCATCTATGTCTTTTTTGACGAAATAGTCGGCTCCGTCGCCGTCGGCCTCGCGGTATTCAACCAGAGGCACCCACATGGGGCATGCATGGCTGTGGACAGTGACGCCAGGAGCATGTTTGGCGATTTCGATGTCGTACGATTGAGAGGCGACTGTTCCCGGAGTAGCGAAAAGGCCGACAGAGCCGGTCTGAGTGGCTCCGGCGATGGCTTCGACCGTCGGACGTATCACTCCGAGCACGCGGCGCGTTGGATCAATGCCGGCAAGGTCGCGCTGCTGTATGCTGCGCAGAGCCTTGGCCGAGGCCGTGTTGCAGGCCAGTATCACCAGCGGGCAGCCCTGGGCGAAGAGATATTTCACCGCCTCGAGAGTGAAGCGGTAGACGAGCTCGAAAGAGCGCGTGCCGTAAGGAGCCCGGGCGTTGTCGCCGAGATATAGGAAATCTGCACCGGGGAGTGCCCGGCGCAGATTTCTGAGTATGGTAAGGCCTCCGAAACCGGAGTCGAAAACGCCTATCGGTGACATTCGTTTAGGAGGTTAAGATATTATGATGTTAGGAGATTAAGATTAGTTGAAATTAGAATTTCCTAAATTCATAACTTCCTAATATCCTAAATTCATAATTTCTTAGAGTTTGGCTTTGATGGCGGCGGTTTCAGCTTCGTAGCCGGGTTTTTCGAGGAGGGCGAACATGTTTTTCTTGTAAGCCTCTACGCCGGGCTGGTTGAAGGGATTCACGCCGAGGATATAGCCGCTGATGCCGCATGCAGCCTCGAAGAAGTAGATGAGCGAGCCGAGTGTGTTGGCGTTGAGAGCCGGAATCACAACCTGCATGTTGGGCACACCGCCGTCGATGTGGGCTATGCGGGTGCCGAGTTCGGCCATCTTGTTGACTTCATCGACGCGCTTGCCGGCGATATAGTTGAGGCCGTCGAGGTTCGATTCGTCGAAAGGAATGCGGAGTTCACGGTCGGCAGTGGCTACGGATACAACGGTTTCAAAGATAATGCGCTCGCCTTCCTGAATCCACTGGCCCATCGAGTGGAGGTCGGTGGTGTTGTCGACAGCGGCGGGGAAGATACCCTTGTTGTCCTTGCCTTCGCTTTCGCCGTAGAGCTGCTTCCACCATTCTCCGAAGAAGTGGAGTTTGGGGTTGTAGTTTACGAGGATTTCAATCTTTTTGCCGGAGCGGTAGAGGGCGTTGCGGTAGAGGGCATATGTCATTGCCGAAGTATCGGTGCCGGCCAGAGTGCCCTTTTCCATTTCGCGGGCGCCTTCGACGAGGGCGTGGATATCGAATCCGGCCACGGCGATAGGCAGAAGACCAACGGGAGTGAGCACGGAGAAGCGTCCGCCTACGTTGTCTTCAATCACATATGTCTTGTAGCCTTCGGTATTGGCAAGAGTGCGGAGGGCGCCGCGCTTGGCGTCGGTCACGGCCACGATGCGCTTGCCGGCTTCCTCGCGTCCGAGCTGGTTTTCGAGCTGTTCGCGGAGAATGCGGAATGCGATGGCGGGTTCGGTGGTTGTTCCCGATTTCGATATCACGATGATACCGAATTTCTTGTCTTTCAGGAAGTCCTGGAGTTCGGCGAGATAGTCTTCGCCGATGTTCTGGCCTGCGAAGAGCACCTTTGTGCCTGTGTTGGGCTTGTATGAATCGAAAGCGCCCGAGAGAGCTTCGATTACGGCTTTTGCGCCGAGGTAGCTGCCGCCGATGCCGATGGCTACGACTACGTCGCAGAGCTCGCGCAGACGGGCTGCAGTGGCGTTGATGTCGTCAAGAAGTTCGTTGCTTGTCTCACTTGGGAGTTTTACCCAGCCCAGAAAATCGTTGCCGAGGCCGGTGCCGTCTGTCAGTTTTTCGAAGGCGGCCTTGCCGTCGGGTCTGAGGGCTTCGAGACCGTTTGCGCTGATGAATGACTCTGCGCCGGTCACGTTTACTTGAATCTTACTCATTATATTATATAGGTATATGTTGTATTAGTTATAATAATATATAGGTATATATTGTTTTTTTCCGACCGCAAAGGTATGCAAAAAATATGAATTACGGCTCATGAATTATCCAAACATTGAGTGACCATGGTATGAGTTCAGGGTTATTGGTCCAGATATTTCATTATCACTATATGATAAATTCTTATAACAATTTTGTTAATATAAATTTAATATATAATTTTGCGATACGGACTGCAAGCAGAGGCCCGGTCAAGGGCTTTGCGGGTGGGTTCGTGGAAATTAGGGAAAAGCGTTTACTCGGCGCTCTTTCTTGACGCTTGGAAATCTGGTAAATTTCGTTCACTGTCAAGATTGTAGCAAACGGTAGATGCCTTGTGGATATGTATATTATGTCGGTTGAAAGCGCGTGAGCGCAAACAATTGATAGATTTACATATATTCTGCGTGAGGCTTCTGCATGTTTGCTCGTTCGACAGTGATGGGCATACCAGAGCCTCCAGGCGTGGAACGAGCAACAGTATTGGCTCTCACGCTATTGTTTTATAGGTATCTGTATAGTGAGTCAACAGATGCAATGTAGATTGCTAATGAGGTTTTGTCTTGTCTTATTCAGGTATAATGAGAAATGGAATGTTCATGTCTATGAGCATGATTTCACCGATTATACTAAAAGTTCGCTTGATTCTTGGCTGAGAGAGGCTGCTGTTCATGCAGTTGAATTACAGAAACTGCAATCAGAATCGTGTTCTTTCATTGAGGAGGCCCAGCTTTGGGAAATTGGTTGTAAAGAAAATACCATTACAGGAGAAGGTTTCGCATTTCTCAAAATTATGCCGGAAGCCGCTGTTGCGAATATCCCATTGATAAATCATGGATAGATTGAGTCTAAGTAATTTCAAGAAGCCTGCAGTTCTTGAAGATGATGATGTTTTGTTTTTCTATGGAAATTTTCTTGGAAAGACTCAATCGGACATTGAAAATCGTGAACGTATCGATGTTATTGCGGAGAGATATGGTATAACAATTAAATTCCATAAGTCAGTATGTAAGGGATTGTCGAGGCTGAATACTAAAAACACAATACATATATTTCAAACCTCGAATCAATTTAATAAATGTTTCATCAAGCATTGCCGGAATGCTTTTGCGCATCTTAATATAATAATGGAAAGTGGTGAATGTCAGATACTCGATTGGTCTGCTATAAATGATGAGGGAGCAAATCGGACTAAGGTCAAAATGCAATATGTGACAATGATTGGTTCTTTCGAATATCATTCGTTCAAGAGTCTGATTAATGAATTCTTCCTTGATGAATCTAAAAATAGGCGTTAATTATGATAAAAAATGTAATTATTTCGTGGCTCTTGGCTTTGATTGTCGGCCTTCTGCCAGCTACGTTGAATGCATCGACTATCGAAATTGATAGTATACGATACAATAATGTTGACAATCATGCCGAGGTTGTTGGTTTTGTTGCTGGCCTGACTTCGGCGAATATTGTTCCTGAAGTTGAGATAGATGGAGCGACCTATCCTGTGACTGTTATTAATGACAATGCTTTTAAGGCTTGCGCTACCTTGACAGAATTGATATTGCCTGAGACTATATCTATAATCCGCAGCAGTGCGTTTAGACGTTGTGGTGGACTTAAAAGTGTTACTATACCTAATTCGGTAGTCTCAATTGGTAACAGTGCATTTGCTAACAGTGGACTCACTCGACTTTTTTTTAATGCTGAAAAATGCACTGTTTGCGGAGATTATGATTATCATGCGTTTCCGTCTGGATTATCGGAAGTGGTTATCGGGGAAAATGTAAAGATCATACCTGATTATTTCTTAATGGAGAATAGCAAGTTGGAAGATGTAGTTATTCCCAATTCGGTTGTAGAGATAGGAGATTATGCTTTTAGTGGTTGTTCAAAGTTGGCTAGTGTGAAGCTATCTGACTCTCTTGGCATTATAGGAGACAGCGCTTTTTCATATTGTGACATTCTTTCCAGCATAACAATACCGAAGAGTGTGACAGGGCTGGGGCATCATCCTTTTTATTGTTGCGATAATTTGCAAACACTTGTTTTTAACGCTGAGAACTGTGAGAATTTGAGATTTTGGGAGTATGACAGTTTATTTCCTTCCTCTGTTTCGAATCTAACAATCGGAGAAACCGTAAAAAAAATACCTCTAAGATTCATTAGAGGAAGTGAGATTGTTAAATTGAAAATACCTAATTCCGTCACTACGATTGAAGAATATGCTTTTAGTGGGGCTGATTTGCTTAAGGAATTAGAAATGGGAAATTCAGTTACAACAATTGGAGCTTATGCATTTTGGAATGGTGGCTTCGCAGAAGTGGTTATCCCAAATTCAGTTACTTCCATTGGTGAAGGCGCGTTTTCGCTTTGTAAATCGCTTTCTAAAGTTGCTATGCCTGAATCTCTTGAAAATCTGGAAAACAATGTCTTTGAAGGTTGTGAGTCTTTGGTCTCTATAACTCTACCCATGACTATAAAGACAATGGGCTATAGTGTGTTTAGTGGGTGTACCGCTCTTGAAAATATTGTATTGCATGACGACATTATTTCTATAGGTTCTAGTGCTTTTTCAGATTGTGTTTCTCTTAAGAGTGTTTCTCTCCCTAAAAATTTGTCTGAAATATCTTCCCAGCTATTTAAGGGCTGTACTTCGCTTGTGAGTATTGATATTCCGAATAAGATTACTATAATTAGAGACAGAGCATTTGAAAACTGTAGTTCGCTTGTAGAAGTTCAACTGCCAGCAAATGTTTCTGAAATTTCATTGGAAGCATTTAGTGGTTGCACTTCTCTTGGTAATATCATTCTGCCTGATATGATTAATAAAATAGGTGAAGGCGCATTCCGGAATTGCAGTCAGTTTAATAATATTCTTATTCCAGATAATGTCACGGAAATTGGTAAGGAAGCATTCAATGGTTGTAAAATGCTTGAGACTATTGAATTCAATGCGGTTGAATGTGAGTCAAGTGGAGCATTTCCTACATCTGTAAAAAATCTTATAATAGGAAATAAGGTTAAAAAGATACCACCCTTTTTGCTTAGTGATGGTAGTCTGATTGAACAATTGATAATTCCGAATTCAGTAACTTCAATTGGAGAAAGTGCATTTAAAAACTGCAAGAAATTAAAGTCGTTAATAATGGGTAGTGGAATAACACAAATTTCAAGTGGTGCTTTTAGCAATTGTTCAATTGCCAAGATTTTCTGGTTGGGTAACACACCTCCAGATAGTTATGTTTCGGCTCGTGTTAATTATGTCTCTAATGACAAATTTAAGTTTGATAATCAAAAAGTACTTCCATTTCTAAGTTCGAGATTCACAGTTGATGGTATTACTTATGTACTTACAAGTCCGTCGGAAAGAACATGCGAAATAGTAGATTGTATTTATTCTCCTGAATATAGCGATTGTGTAGTAGATAGCGTTGTTGTAAATAAGGGAATAGAATTAAAAGTAGATGGTATTAATACATATTCATTTTATGGCAATGAATATATTGATAATTTAAATTTAAAATCATGCACGTTTATAGATAATTCGGCATTTGAAGGCTGCTCTTCTATTCATGTCGTCGAAATCCCTGACAATACTACATCTCTGGGTTGGTCCGTTTTTTTGGGTTGCACAAGTCTTGTAAATGTTTATATAGGCAAAGGTGTGACAAGTTTAGGATACCGTCTGTTTTCGGGTTGTACTGGTCTTGAATCTATAAATGTACCAGGTAATGTTGTCGGTGTAAACGATTATGCGTTTGAGAACTGTAGGTCGCTGACAAATGTTGTTTTTGAAGATTCAGATAAACTATTATTTCTGGGATCTAATGGAGATAATCCTCTTTTTAATGATTGTCCATTGGAGAAAGTTTACATAGGTAGAGCACTTTATTATCGAGTAGCTCTTGCTTATGAAAAATACTTTTCGCCTTTTTGTAATAATAAACACCTACAATATGTAGAAATATCGGATAGGGAGACGGAGATATACGTTTCTGAATTCTATGGTTGTTCAAGCTTAAAAAGTGTAAAGATAGGAGATGGCGTAACGGAAATTGGGAAATATGCTTTTTCAGGCTGCTCCTCACTTGACTATTTCTCAGTAGGAACTCATGTGGAGTCGATAGGTGAAGAAGCCTTCTCTGACTGTGTTGGTCTGACAAAGCTTTATTCTTATTCAGCTGTTCCTCCTGCTTGTGGAAGTCAAGCTTTAGACGACATTAATAAGTGGGAGTGCACCCTATATGTTCCTGAGGAAAGTAAAAATGCCTATTCCTCTGCTCCGCAATGGAAGGAGTTTTTTTTCATGGAGGACGTCACCACTGCGGTTGAAGGTATTATTCCAAATGAAAATAAACCGATTGAGATTTATACAATTTCAGGCGTCTGTGTTAAGAAAGACGCTGTTAAAGATGATATAATGCGTCTAGAGCCTGGGGTGTATATTATAGGAGGTAAAAAGGTGGTGAAGAGATAATTTCTAAAACTGATGATAAACGGCGATGTGAGCTTGGATTTTCACATCGCCGTTTTTTGTTTGGTTGGTGTCTGCGTTTTAAAATGGGTTCAACGAATAAATATCTCAAAAATTGCAGATTATTTATTGTCGGGTAAAAAAAAAGTCGTACCTTTGCGGCACCGATTATGTCCAACACTAATACCGACAGTCGTGCGGCGCGCTTTTGGCCAAGCAAGCTTCTCCACGACGGTCAAATTATGTAACTATTAATCAAGAAATTAAACTGTGGATACCATTAGCTATCGCACCGAATTCCCCAACGCTCAGCAGGTAGAGCACCAGTGGGTGGTTATCGACGCCACCGATCAGGTTCTCGGCCGTCTGTGCGCTAAAGTGGCAAAGCTGCTTCGCGGCAAATACAAACCCAGCTACTCTCCCAACATGGAGTGCGGCGACAACGTAATCATCATCAACGCCGACAAGATTGTTCTCACCGGCAAGAAGATGACCGACCGTGTATATCTCAGCTACACCGGCTACCCCGGCGGCCAGCGCGAGACCACACCCGAAGTGCTCATGAAGAAATCGTTCAAGCAGCACAATCAGGAAAAGGGTATGCACCCCCTGTTCATGCAGGTTATGAAGGGTATGCTCCCCAAGAACCGTCTCGGTCGTCGCCTCATCGAGAATATGCACGTGTACAACGGTCCTAACCACCCCCACGAAGCACAGAACCCCACCGTTATCGACATCAATAAACTGAAATAATCGCTAGTATGGAAACAGTAAATGCAGTAGGCCGCCGCAAAGCCGCCGTCGCCCGCGTTATCGTTAAAGAAGGTACCGGCGTTATCACCATCAACAAACGCCCCCTCGACGTGTACTTCCCTTCTTCGATTCTTCAGTACATCGTTAAGCAGCCCCTCACCACTCTTGAAGTAGCCGAAAAATACGACATCAATGTAAACCTTGATGGCGGCGGTTACAAAGGCCAGGCCGAAGCTCTCCGCCTCGGTATCGCCCGCGCTCTGGTGAAAATCAACCCCGACGACAAGTCGATTCTCCGCAAGCATGGCTTCATGACCCGCGACCCGCGCGCCGTAGAACGCAAAAAGCCCGGTCAGCCCAAAGCCCGCAAGCGCTTCCAGTTCTCCAAGCGTTAATATTCCGCTACAGTCCGGCGGCCACAAGGCCGGACAAAATATGTGTTTAGTATCTAAATCGCGGCGATGGACCTGCGTTCCCTACCCCGCGGTTGCCTGAAAACAAAGAACGTAAACCTAACTTAAAAAGAAAATGGCTAATCCCACATTCGAACAGCTCCTTGAAGCCGGTTGCCACTTCGGCCACCTCAAACGTAAATGGAACCCCGCAATGGCCCCCTACATCTTCATGGAGCGCAACGGTATCCACATAATCGACCTCTATAAGACCGAGGCCAAGCTTGCCGAAGCCGCAAACGTACTCCGCGGCATGGCAAAGAGCGGCAAGAAGGTTCTCTTCGTCGCTACCAAAAAGCAGGCCAAGCAGGTCATCGCCGACCTCGCCTCTTCGGTAGGCATGCCCTACGTTATCGAACGCTGGCCCGGCGGTATGCTCACCAACTTCCCCACAATCCGCAAGGCTGTCCGCAAGATGACTACCATCGACAAGATGAGCAAGGACGGTACTTTCGACAACCTCTCGAAGCGCGAACGTCTTCAGATTTCGCGTCAGCGTGCCAAACTCGAGAAGACCCTCGGCTCTATCGCCGACCTCAACCGTCTTCCCTCGGCACTCTTCGTTGTCGACGTGATGAAAGAGCACATCGCCGTTGCCGAAGCAAACCGTCTCGGCATTCCCGTATTCGCTATGGTCGACACCAACTCCGACCCCTCGCTCGTTGACTACGTAATCCCCGCCAACGACGACGCTTCCAAGAGCATCGAGCTCATCGCCGGCACTCTCGTTGCCGCAATGGCAGAAGGTCTCGAAGAGCGCAAGGCCGAGAAACTCGACAACGAAGCCGCCGAAGCCCAGGCTGAAGCAGCTGCCGCTCCCCGCCGCGAACGCCGTCGCGTACGTCGCGAAGAGCCCAAGGCAGAAGCTGCCGCTGAAGAAGCAGCTCCCGCAGCCGAAGAAGCAGCCGAAGCAGCTGAATAATTGAATACTCAGGTTTCTCAAGCTCCGAAAAGGGCTTGAGAACTTGATTTTTTAGAAACATCTACGAATTAAAATATACTGAATATATGGCAGTAACATTGGCAGAAATCACCAAGCTGCGCGGCCTCACCGGCGCCGGCATGATGGACTGCAAAAAAGCCCTCATCGAGTCTAACGGCGACATGGACGCCGCTGTTGAAGTGCTCCGCAAAAAAGGTCAGGCTATCGCCGCCAAGCGTGAAGACCGCGAGGCAGCTGAAGGTTGCGTCCTCGCAAAGAACGAAGGCGACTTCGCCGCTATCGTCGCTCTTTGCTGCGAGACCGACTTCGTTGCCAAGAACGCAAGCTTCGTAGCTCTCACCCAGACTATCCTCGACGCTGCTATCGCCAACCGCGTTAAGTCGCTCGACGAACTCAAGGAGATGAGCCTCGACGGCCGTTCTGTAGCCGACCACATCACCGACGAAACCGCCAAGACCGGCGAAAAAATCGAACTCGGCCGCTACGAATATCTCGAAGCTCCCTCGACCACTTCATACAACCACCTCGGCAACCACCTCTCCACTATCGCAGGTTTCAACCTCGAAGGTGTTGACTACCAGGTTGGCCGCGACGTTGCCATGCAGATTGCCTCGATGAACCCCGTTGCTGTTGACCGCGACAGCGTTGCCGAGGACATCAAGACATCTGAATACAACGTAGCTGTTGAAAAGACCAAGGAAGAGCAGGTTAAGAAAGCTGTTGAAGCAGCTCTCAAGAAAGCCGGCATCAACCCCAACCTCGTTGACAGCGAAGACCATATCTCCAGCAACATCGCCAAGGGCTGGCTCACTGAAGACGAAGCTGCCAAGGCTCGTGTAATCATCGCCGAGACTGCTGCCGCCAAGGCTGCCAACCTCCCCGAGCAGATGATTCAGAACATTGCCAACGGCCGTCTCAACAAGTTCTTCAAGGAATCTTGCCTCATGGAGCAGGAATTCGTGAAAGACGGTAACCTTACTATTGCTCAGTACCTCGAACAGAGCCAGAAAGGTCTCGTTGTAGCAAGCTTCAAACGCGTAAACCTCAACCAGGACTAATCCTCCAGGTCTGAAATATCCAAAACAGCGAGGACGTGCCCACTCGGACACGTCCTCGCTGTTTATTTTGTCGTTATTGTCTAGTAATAGAGTATATTGCTTAACACCATCCGCAGATAAAGTTTGGGCCTTGGTATGTTTCTGATTCGTCGACATGTAATGTGATACCCTTGTTTTGCATTTCCTTTACTATCTTATTGAAGGAGGTCGTATCATTTCCGTATTTGTTTATTAAATAATCGGAGAAATTTTCATAGTTTTCGAATCCATATGCGTTAAGTACATTGCTTATCGATGTATAGGCGTTTCCATTTTCAGAAAAGCCATCGCTATATTCAACGTTGTATTCAACGTTAAAGAATAGTTCTCCGTCACCACATATGTCTTGGAGATAGATATATATACCCTTTTCAGAGTCGTTTAGCTTTTGGCTGAATATGACTTTTAAAGAGCCATATTCATAATCGACAGGAGTTACAGAATTCATTTTGTTATTATATTTTGATTGAAGGTTAATCGATGTTATAATGTTTTAGCTGTACTGATATTATTGCCTTAATATATGCGTTTTATCCATCGTTTATTTGAGGAGAGGCCCCACTGGACGTGCCATGTTCGGCCGGAATATTTATCCAGTAGGATGAACTGATACATATTTTTTGTCGGGTAAAGTTCAAATGAGTTTACACTGTTCCATAAAGATAAGTCATCGCTATTTATGGATATGGAAAATTCTTCATTTTCATTTAAGGACCATTGAACTTGCTCGATTTTACCGGTCTGTGTATCAAGTTTAAGGAGATTATACATGTTTTCTGTCTGATACATCTTATAGCTGTTTCGCGATTCTTTGATGCGTAATCTTACAGCATCGTAGACAAGCTCATCGATTTCGGAGACAATTGTGTCAAGGTGTGCAATAATTTGAGTGCTGGATTTAGTGAGCGCAATTGAATCATCATCAGTCGATTGGATGGAGTCGTTTTGTGCTGAGCCGATGAGCCATATCGGAATCAGCATTAAGATAAGTAAAAGCCTTTTCATATATTGTGTAGGTAATAGAATGATTTATTATTTATTATATGTCTACGATATCGATTTTTTTTCCAAGTGAGGCGGCAATTTTAGATAGGACATCTAATCCGACTGATAGTTTTCCGTTTTCGATTCTACTTAGGTTCGCAGCGTCGATTCCGGCTAATTTGGCAAGCTCTCGAGCTTCGATACCTCTTTCCTCTCTGATTTCGCGTATCCTTGTACCTATGCGTACTCGCTCCTGCTGTCGGTTGCCAGGACTAATGCCAAGAATAGAGAGGCCATTTAGTATCGCTTCACGCCATATGTTGTTCATCATTTCTTCTTTGTCATCGGAGTGGCATTTGTCAAAGATGTACTCCAATTGGTGGAGCTGGAGCTTGCGGGTCTCTTCATTAAGATAAGTTCCTATCTGGGAAATTATAAGGAATATTTCACCATCAGGAGCGATTACTTCGACTGTCTTGAGGTCAATAATTCTAGCGGAAGACAGAAACTCTGTCTCTATGAATTCCTTTAATTTTCTGTTCCTTAACATATAAGCTTTTTAGAGGTTCCTGTGACGATTATGTGCTGCAAAATTATTAATAAAAATTCAATTGGCAAATAAAACAATTAGAAAATTACGAATAAAACAATTATTTAATATTGCGTTATTATATCGTTTATAAATTCGGCATATATACTATTTTGTAAAACAGAGATTTATATTTGTAAATGTGGTTTATCACCTATTAATACGGGTGTGGTGAATTTTGCGTACTGAAGCCTCTATCGTACATTTAAATACTGGAGTGTATTGTTAAATGAATGAAAAAGCGGGGCGGGGTGGCGCGTTTGTGGCTGGTGATTGTTAATTTTGCAGTATGGAACAGGAATTTTCATCTGTATTGCTTGAGAATGCGGTGTCGTCGTTGTCGCGTCTGCCCGGAGTGGGGCGAAAGACGGCGCTGCGTTTTGCTCTCCATCTGCTGCGTCGCGAAGAGTGCGAGGCTGTGGGCATTGGCGAGGCTATCATAAATCTGCGCAAGGGCATACGCTATTGTTCGGTGTGCCATAATATCAGCGAGGAAACGGTATGTCCTATATGTTCGTCGCCGAAGCGGCGTCGCTCGTTGGTCTGTGTGGTCGAAAATGTGCGCGATGTGATGAGCATCGAGGCTACGGGGCGCTACGACGGTGTTTACCATGTGTTGGGCGGCCTTATATCGCCTATCGACGGTCTTGGCCCGGATTCGCTTGAGATTGCTTCGCTTATCGACCGCATTAAAGAGGGCGGAATCGATGAAATAATCCTTGCCACCGGCGCTACTGTCGAAGCGGATACTACCGATTTCTATATCTACCGCCTGATTCGCCGCAGCGGCAGCGATGTCAAGGTGACCCAGCTTGCCCGCGGTGTAGCCGTCGGCAACGAAATTGAATATACCGACGAGGCGACGCTTGCCCGCTCGCTTGTCGACAGAACACCCTTCACTGTATGACTCTCTCCAACGAAAAAGTATCATTACGTGCTCCCGAGCCGTCTGATCTCGATTTTCTTTTTCTTCTCGAAAACGATTCTGAAGCAGCCGAAAATGGCCTTGCAACAGCTCCTGTCAGTCGCCAGCAGATGTGGAGCTATATCAACAGCTATTCGGCCGATATTTTTGCGAGCGGCGAACTGCGGCTTGTGATTGTAGATAACGCTACGCGAAATGCCGTCGGAGCCATTGACCTCTGCGATTTCAGCCCCCGCGACCGCCGTGCCTTCGTCGGCATTGCCATCGACAGCGGCTACAGGCGCCAGGGCTTCGGCAAGGCTGCGCTTTCGCTGCTGTGCGAGTATGCCTCGACTACCATAGGAGTCCATTCTCTGGCAGCGTCGGTCGCTGCCGACAATGCCGCTTCGCGGGCTCTATTCGCGGCCTGTGGCTTCAGCACGTGCGGACGTCTCCGCTCGTGGGTGCGCCGCGGTTCATCGTATATCGACGCCCAGCTATTCCAGCGCCTCTTCCAGTGACATGGCTCAGTCACCACCGCGGCGGTGTGACACCTGTTGCATCGCTTTTGTTTGCGTTAAAGTTTTTTAGGCAAAGGGAGTAGAGCGGGGCACGGATTATTTTGTAACTTTGTAGGTTATGAATAAATTCCGTCTATCATTGATTTTTGTAAGTGTGGTGTTGGTATCGCTCATGTCATGTCGTAAGGACGAGCCGACGCCACCGACGCCGCCGTCGCCCACAGAGGCATCGCGTACCGTGCTTGTATATATGGCTGCAAACAATAACCTTGGAAGCAACCGTTTCGACGCTATGGATATAGCCGAAATGCAGACAGCGGCTGCCAAAGGCCATATCGGTACCGGCCGTCTGCTGGTGTACCAGGCTCCCTATAACAAGGCTCCGCTGATGCTCGATGTCAGGAAGGACGCCATAGATACATTAAAGGTTTATGACCGGAATACGATGTCGGTAGAGGCCGCCCGCATGGCCGAGGTTTTTGCCGATGTCGAGAAGCTTGCGCCGGCAGCCGACTACGGCCTTGTTCTCTGGAGTCATGGCACCGGCTGGATTCACGACGGCATAGAGACCGGCTTCCGCCAGAAGTCTTTCGGCGAGGAAAACGGCAAAAAGATGAACACCTCTACATTGGCCGCTGTTATAACGGAAGCACCGATTGATTTCAGCTTCCTTTATTTCGACTGCTGCTATATGATGAGCATTGAATGTCTCTACGAACTGCGCAATGCCGTGCCCCTGATAGCGGGCAGCGCAACCGAACTGCCGTCGCCGGGCATGCCTTACGACCTGAATGTGGCGCGCTTTTTCGCTACGCCGAATGCCGATATCGTCGGTGCGGCAACAAATACGTATGAGACATACGACTCGTATAGCGGTATAGACCGGACCTGCACCATGAGTGTTGTGAACACCGGTGGCATAGCCTCGCTCGCTGAAGCTGCCAGAGCCATATACGAGGCTTGCGGAGGCGGTCTTCCGGAAGGCTACGAACCGCAGCGATTCAGCTATATCTCTGTGGCAGCGTGCAAGTACTTCGATTTCAAGGATTATATGCACGAACTGTGTGCGCGTGACGGCCGCGCCGACCTCGCCGAAGCTTTCGACAAGGCTTTCGATGATGTCGTGCTGTATTCGGCGGCTACTCCCCGCCTGTGGAACTCTCTCGATCTCGACAGGCACAACGGAATCTCTACATACATTCTAAGAGATGCAAGCTCCATATCTACGGGCAACTACAACCAGCTCTCCTGGTATGCAGATGTTGCCTCGGCCATTAAATTTGAATAAATGATATTATTTCAGATTTTTAATACACCCTCAGCGGTGCCCGATTCCGTTCCGAGCCGCCATCAGGAAATCGAGATGCTCAAATCGCTTCCGTTCGACGAACTGATGCAGCGCCTCATATCGTCGATGGTGAACTTTGCCGTCAATCTGGCCATTGCTATACTGGTGTTCTATGTCGGGCAGCTGATTATCAAAAAGATATATAAGGTTGTCAACGGCGTTTTTCTGCGTCGTGATGTCGACGATTCTCTCGCCTCGTTTATACTCAGTCTTGTAAGGATACTGCTTTATTTTATTCTGATAGTAACCGTTGTCGGTATTCTGGGAATCGAGACATCGTCGTTCCTTGCCATCTTCGCCTCTGCCGGCGTCGCTATCGGTATGGCTCTCAGCGGAACATTGCAGAATTTCGCCGGCGGCGTGCTCATATTGCTGCTCAAGCCCTATAAAGTAGGCGATTATGTGGAGGCTCAGGGTTATGCGGGCACCGTTCGCGAAATCCAGATATTCCACACTGTCATCACCACGCCCGACAACAAGTCGATAATTATACCCAACGGCGGCCTGAGCACGGGCTCGATAAACAACTACTCGAAGCTCGACTACCGCCGGGTCGACTGGACGGTGAGCATATCGTATGGCGATTCGGTTGAAGCTGCCCGTACCAAGATTCTCGAAATTCTGAAAGCCGACAGCCGTGTGGTCGACAAGTATATAGAAGACGACCGTTCGCGCCGGCGTGCCGAGGCCCTTGAGAAAAAACAGGAAGAAACCGAGGCTGCTGAGTCGTCTGTGGCCGAAGAGAAAAAGCCGATGAAAGGCTGGCGCCGTTTTTTCAGCCGAAAACGCGAAGAGGCTATCAAGAAACTCGAAGACGACAGCGAAATCACCTATGCTTTCGAGAAAAAAGAAGTGGACCGTTCGCCTTCGGTGCGTGTGGCAGCACTTGCCTCTAGCTCGGTCGACCTTAAAGTCACAGCCTGGACGTTTACCGACAATTACTGGGGCTTGTTCTACGATGTCAACGAAAAGATACTCGCAGAGCTGCCTGAAGCCGGTGTGAACTTCCCCTTCCCTCAGCTCGATGTTCACCTCAATCCTAAAAACACCGACTGACCCTCGCCCCTCTCAACTAAAGAACATTCATCATAAACCGACATAAATGAAACCTTATCAGCTTTGTGCAATGGCTCTTCTTATGACAGCATGCGGCAAGCAGGGCTCGCAGGAATATCCCGCGGCTCCAGCCGACAGCACAGTCTATGAAGTTTTCGGAATGGAAGTCATCGATACCTTCCGTCCACTCGAAAACGATACCGCAGCCGAGACTCTTGCATGGGTCGAGGCCGAGAACAAGCTTACGCAGGACTATCTCGCACGGATTCCGTTCCGCGAGAAAATCCGTGCGCGTCTTAAACAGCTCAACAACTACAAGCGCAGCGGCCTTCCCTCGAAAGAGAACGACGGGAAGTACTATTTCTATGAGAACGACGGAACGAAGAATCAGAGCGTTCTATATCGCATGGATTCTATCGGCGCAGAGCCGGAAGTCTTCATAGACCCCAACACTCTTTCTGAGGACGGCACAGTTGCCCTCACCGGGGTATTCCAGAGCCGCGACGGCAAATATACCGCCTATACGGTGTCGCGTTCCGGCAGCGACTGGACCGAAATATTCGTGCTCGATACAGCTACCGGCGAACTGCTCCCCGACCACATCGAGTGGGCCAAATTTACCGGTGCTGCATGGAATGGCGACGGTTTCTACTACAGCGCCTACGATCGCCCCGAGGCCGGCAAGGAATTTTCGAACGCCAACGAATACCATCGTGTATATTTCCATAAGCTCGGCACTCCGCAGAGCGAAGACAAGGTCGTGTTCGAAAACCGCGAGCAGCCTCTATATTTCCACACTGCCGCTACTTCGCACGACGAGAGCACACTCTTCGTGATGGTCGGCGGCCAGGGTCACGGCGACGAACTCTATGCGCTCGACCTCAAGACTCCAGGCGCTAAATGGAAGCAGATTGTCAAGGGTCAGGACTACACCGTGGAACCTGTCGATGTAATCGACGGCCAGCTATATCTCTTCACCTCGCTCGGTGCTGAACGCAACCGCCTGGTGCGCGTTGATATGGCAAATCCGGCTGTCGACAAGTGGGTTGATGTAATACCCGAAGACCCCGACGGCGGTGTGCTCACATCGGTAGATTTCGCCGGACCCGACAGAATCATTGCTGTTTTCGACCGCGACGCTTCCAACCACGCCTATGTTTTCCCCCTCGAGGGCGGAAAGGCAGTCTCTGAAATCGAATTCCCCACTTACGGCACCGCCGCCTTCTCAGCCGGCCGCTCTGCCGACAAGGTTTTCTATTCTTTCTCGAGCTTTGTGTATCCTTCGGCAATCTTTGAGTATAATCCGGCCGACAATACATCAGTTCCCTACAAATCGACAGAAATAGAAGGTTTCAATCCGGCCGACTACATTACGGAGCAGATTTTCTATACTTCGGCCGACGGTACCAAGGTGCCTATGTTCACCGTGCGTCATAAAGATGTGAAGCCAGACGGTTCTAACCCCGTTTACCTCTATGGCTACGGCGGTTTCGGAGTCACTCTCAACCCCGGTTTCAATGCCAACCGTCTCATATGGCTTGAAAACGGAGGCATTTATGCCCAGGCAAACCTCCGTGGTGGCTCGGAATATGGCGAAAAATGGCATGAGGCAGGCACGAAGATGGAAAAACTCAATGTGTTCAACGATTTCATCGCCGCTGCAGAATATATGATTGACGAGGGCTGGACCGACAAAGACCTCATCACCATCGAAGGTGGCAGCAACGGCGGTCTGCTCGTCGGCGCAACCGTCAACATGCGCCCCGACCTCTTCCGCGTCGCCATTCCCCGTGTGGGCGTTATGGATATGATGCGCTACCATCTCTTTACCATCGGCTGGAACTGGGCTCATGACTATGGCACAGCCGACGATTCTGCCGAAATGGCCGAATATCTTCTCGGCTATTCGCCAATCCACAACATCAGCAACGACGGCACCAAGTATCCCGCTATCATGGTTACCACAGCCGACCATGACGACCGCGTAGTGCCCGCACACTCCTTCAAATATGCCGCAACGCTCCAGGCCTCCGATACCGGCGATGCTCCCAAGCTTATCCGTATCGACTCCAAGGCCGGCCACGGCGCCGGCAAACCGGTTGCCAAGGTTATCGACGAGTACACCGACATCTATTCGTTTATCTTCGAGAACATAGGCCGCGAGCCTGCTTCGGCCGAATGAAAGCCCGCGCCGCAGTCATATTACTGTTGTCGTGCATGACTCTCACGTCGTTGCAGAGCTGTTTTACGGGAGTGGAAAGCACTCCGCGTATCAGCCTCAACGACGTGAAGAAACAGCAGGCCGCAACCGTTACCGACGAACAGCGATTTTTGGCCGGACTCGCCCCGACGCCGCCTTCGCAGTGGCAGCCGGGGCATAGGCTGCGTGTCGACGACGCCAAAATAGCTCTCGCGCTGACTTCCGCTTCGGCCTCTGCCGACAGTCTGCCCGGGCGCGACCTCATATTCGACGGCTTTTCACCCGCAGTGTCGCTCACCGGCACAGACGCCGTCGAAGTCGCATTTCATGCCGACCTTCCCGGCGGACGAGCCGAATATTTCTACCGTGTATCTGTAGATATGGCCGACCTCGATACGCTGGAGGCCCTTCAGGTGCCGTTTACCGTAGATATGGACCTCGTGGAGCGTGTCGACAGCCTTATGCGCGGACGACGCCTTTTTATCCGCACTCCTCAGTGGTATAGCCCCGCGGGAAGCCACACGGCTGTAGCGGGGCTGCGTCATGTGCCTGTAATCGTCGACAGTGTCATTGCCGGAGACTCCAACTATCCTCTCGGAATCATCTTCACGCTCGAAAACGAAAAACAGGCCCGTGTGCTCGAGCCTTCGGGCAAAGCCTGCACACGTATGGTCTACATGACCGTTGGCCGTAGCCGTGCCGCAACGCGCAACTTCGATATACTCTTCTCTTTCCGCGACCCGCGCGAAATATATCCGGGCATAAAAGACGATATCTGGGAACTGATTGTGCGCTCGCGCGTGAAAGAGGGCATGACACGCGAGGAATGCCGCCTGGCCCTCGGAGCACCGACAACCCTGCGGCGCATACCCACCTACGGCGGCATGCGCGAAAACTGGCAATACTCCGACGGCGTCTACCTCTACTTCGACGACGGCTACCTCACCCGCTTCCGCCAATAACCTCCTAAAGCTATAGAAAGACAAAGACGTCATCTCCGGTCGAGATGACGCCTTTGTCTTTTTTGGTGGTGGTGGGTCAGGCGAGGAGGGCGGCCCAGGCCTGGAGGCGGCGGTCGGTGTATTCGGGGTGGTTGACGAGGTCGAGGACGAGGCCGCGCATTGTGTCGCCGTCGCTTGCCTCGGAGTGGCGGAAGGTGTAGCCGTCGGCCGGATATTCGCCTATCATTTCCGCGCCGGTATCTTTGAGGCTGAAGTAGATTTTGCCAACGGCGTCGCAGAAGGTGTCTTTCATCTTTTCGTCGCCGCACCCGAAGATGGCGATTCTGTGGCCCCGGAGGTCGAGAGCCTGTGCGCCGTCGATAAAGTCGAACATGTCTTCTTCTAGATTTCCGCCTCTCCATGTCGAGCTTCCTATAATCAGGGTTTCGTAGTCGCCCAGGGCAGAGGGGGCTGTGTCGGCCACATTGTGTATGTCTTCGGCGGGGATACCCATTATTTTTGCGAGACGATTGGCAACGCCGGCAGTAGTGCCGGTATTTGAAGCATAGAAAATACCGTATTTTTTCATTGTTGTGTTTGTTGTTGATTTTATCATATAACACGGCAGAGGCTTCTGTGGTTCAGCATTTTTAACAATGGTGATTAACACTCTTTGGGAAACCTCGCTCTCTGCGAGAATGTTTGTATATTAAAACGACGTTACAACTACCAAAATTCAACAATCATGGCAACGAACGACAATAAAGCACCTAAGGACGGCTCCAGGAGCCTCAAGGCGCATAATGAACCCGAGAGGCTTGCCGCACATCCGGAACCGGCACAGCTCGAAGCCTATAAGGAAGACGAGGAAATTGTTCCGGCAGTGACTGCCGATGTCGACGAAACTCCGAAATTCATAAAATATGGTGCCGCAGTCCTGCTCGGTCTTGCTTTCGGCCTGGGCTGCTACATATGGTATGACGGCGGGTTCCCGTCGAAGCCGCAGAATCCCGAGGGTCCCATCGCTTCGCGGGCGGCCAATTACGACTATTTCAACAGCGACAACGATTATGCCATATACTACTCCGACGCAGAGATTCCGTCGCCGTTCGAGACCACCGCTTATACTCAGGTGCCCCAGGTGGTGACTTCTGAAGTCGCAGCGGTGCCGGATGCCGACGACGCTATGGTGGCGGCTGCCGATATACCGGTGGTAGTATATCTTTTCCAGTATGATTCATCTAAAATACCCGAAACGGCGGCTTTGACCAACGTGGCAAACAGGGCCGCGAAGGCCGGTGTTGCCCTCGATGTCAAGGCATATACCGACGAGCATGGCCGCGTGGCCTACAACAGGCGTCTGAGCGAACGCCGGGCCAAGGCTATAGCCGACTATCTGGTGGCACATGGCATGCCGTCGGCAAAGGTAATCATACACCCGATGGGTCCCACGCACCAGTTCGGAAGTGATGCCGCTGACCGACGAGCTGAAATCACTCCTCTTCGCCAATAGAAATAGAGCAATAGATGTAACAGGCGCGGCCAGTGGGTCGCGCCTGTTGTGTGTCAGTATGCAAGTATGTTTTTGCGGGTTGCGTCGATTTTGAGGAGTATGAACAGGAGGATTGTGAATCCCCAGAGCGATGAGCCTCCGTAGCTGAAGAATGGTAGGGGAATGCCGATGACAGGGCACAGGCCTATCACCATGCCTATGTTTATGCAGAAGTGGAATATGAAATAGGAAGCCACGCAGTAGGCATAGACGCGCCCGAAGGTTGTCGGCTGGCGTTCGCCGATTTTTATTACTCTCAGAATCAGCCCCAGGAAGAGCAGGGTGACAAACATTGTTCCGACAAAGCCTTCTTCTTCGCCTATGGTGCAGAAAATGAAGTCGGTGTGCTGTTCGGGCACATATTTCAGCTTGGTCTGGGTGCCGTTGAGGAAGCCTTTGCCGAAGAATCCGCCCGAGCCGATGGCGATGGTGCTCTGGTTGACGTTGTAGCCGGCGCCGCGCAGGTCTTCGACCATGCCGAGCGCCACTTTCACGCGCATTTGCTGGTGCGGTTGAAGGTGGTTGAAGGCCGCACCGACCGAAAAGAGGAAACCGAGCGAGAATATGGCGGTAGCGACAGTGACGTAGAGCTTAGGGCGTCGTAGTTTGATTGCCTCGATAACCACATAGATGCAGGCTACCGCTATTACGCCGATAGTGACGGGCAATCCCGGTATTTCGATTCCGCATAAGTCCAGAATATACTCAACAATGCCGGTTCCGGCGAACCAGAAGAGGAGGTTGCGGGCAACCTCAAGACGGCGTGAGTAGACAGCCGTCATGGCTACCATGATAATCATTACCATTATCATGACTATGAATTCGCCCGTCGGGATGCCGATAATGGTGTTTTCCACATATTTAATGCCGACAACGAATATCACTACCGAGAGCAGGGCCGTAAACAGCACAAGGCCGCTCATACCCTCGCGGTATAGCACGAAGAACAGTGCCATGAAAGTGAGGGCGGAACCGGTTTCGTTCTGCAGCAGAATGAGCACGATTGGTATGAAGATGATAGACAGCGCCTTGACGTAGTTACCGAATTTGGCATTGAGCGAGAAGTGATATGTGCTGAATAGCTTGGCAAGGGCCAGCGCGGTGGCAAATTTGGCGAACTCGGCCGGCTGGAGGCTCATCGGGCCGAGCGAGAGCCACGAGCGGGAGCCCTTGATGTCGTGGGCGAGGAAGGGCGTCACGGCCAGCAGCACGACGACTGCAATGTAGATAGGGAAGGCGTAGGTCTCGTACATTCGCGAGTCTATGAGCAGCAGAACCACACCGAGACATAGCGACAGCCCTATCCAGCGTAGCTGCTTGCCGGAGAACTCGTCGTACGACAGCATGCTGGCATTGTCGAAATCGTAGCTTGCGGCATAGATGCTCACCATTCCGGCAAGCACCATTATCAGATATATTATGATTGTTGGCCAGTCGAGGTTGCGGAACGTCGACGAGGGGTCATTTCTTCTTGGGAGCGGCATAGAATATAGATGAGTGCATCATTTGGTCTTCCATATATTTTCTTTCTGGCGAAATAGTGCCGGTGAGGTATTTTTCCATCACCAGACTGCCTATAGGCACGCCGTATGTAGCGCCCCAGCCTCCGTTTTCGACATATACGGCCACGGCAATCTTGGGTTCGTTGTATGGAGCGAAGCCCATGAATGCGGAGTGGTCTTTGCCATGCGGATTCTGCGCGGTTCCCGTCTTGCCGCAGACCTCGATACCCGGGATTGCAGCCCGTCGGCATGTGCCGCCGGTCACGGCCATGCGCATACCTTCGGCCACGGCGTCGTAGTGCTTACGCTCTATGGTCGGGTATCGTCGGTTGAGTATGTCTTCGGGCATGACGGTGTCCTGGATTTCTTTTACCACATGAGGGGTTATAAACCAGCCGCGGTTGGCAATCGTTGCGCCGAGATTGGCAATCTGCAGGGGTGTGGACAGGATTTCGCCCTGGCCGATGGAGACAGATATGATGGTGTTGGCACTCCAGCGGCCTGCCTTGTAGAAGCGGTTGTAGAATTCTTCGTTCGGAATGAAGCCGCGCTGCTCGCCGGGCAAATCGACACCGAGCCTATAGCCGTAGCCCATGGAGACGAGGTGCTTTTTCCATATCTCGAAGGCGTTGGCCGAAGAGCCGTATTTGCTCCGCCTGTCGATCATGGCCTTGAAACCCCAGCAGAAGAAGGCGTTGCACGACGTCTGTAGCGCGGGTTTCAGCGGGAGGGGCGAGCCATGAGCGTGACAGCCCACACGCAGTCCGCCGTTGATATATCCGTGGGCGCACGGATATGTGGTGTTCAGGTCTATTATCCCTTCCTGGAGGAAAATGAGGCCCTGGGTGGGCTTGAAGGTCGAGCCGGGGGGGTAAGCGCCCATGATAGAGCGGTCGAAAAGCGGCCAGGAATCGTCGTTTACGAGTTTGCGGTAGTTTTCGCCACGCTGGCGTCCGACAAGCAGCGTCGGGTCGTAGTTTGGCATCGATACCATGCAGAGCACTTCGCCTGTAGCCGGTTCGATGGCTACGACGGCGCCGCGCTTGCCTACCATCAGCGACTCGGCATACTGCTGGAGCTTGATGTCGAGGCTGAGGCGGAGGTCGCGACCGGAAATCGGCTCGATATCGGCTGCGCCGTCTTCATATCGGCCCTGGATTCGGCCGCGGGCATCGCGTATGAGGATTTCAACGCCTTTTACACCGCGCAGATACGATTCGTAGCTCTTTTCAATGCCAAGGTCGCCGGTATAGTCGCCGGGCGAGTAATAATCGTCGCGCTTGATGTCGTCGGCGGAGACTTCGCGGATATTTCCGAGCACATTTGCAGCTGTAGCGTGCTTGTACTGGCGCAATATGCGCTTCTGTATGAAGAAACCGGGGAAGCGGTAGAGTTTTTCCTGAAGACGGCCGTAGTCCTGGGCCGACAGCTGGGTCATGAGCCGCTGGGGCGTATAGGAGGAATAGCCCGGATTGAGGCGTTTGTCCTTCATGTCGGCCATGCGCTTGTCGAACTGCTCTTTTGTGATGTTCAGTGTAGAGCAGAAGTCGAGGGTGTCGAATGGCTGCACGTCGCGAGGTATGAGCATGACGTCGTAGGCCGGCTGATTGAAGACGACGAGTTCGCCGTTGCGGTCGTAGATAAGTCCGCGCGAAGGGTAGACTGTTTTTTTCAGAAACGCATTGGAGTCGGCGGAACGTTTGTACTTCTCGTCGTTGATCTGGAGGTCGAAGAGGCGTACGAGGAATATGGCGGCTATCAGAACGATAAAGCCGCCAATCACATATTTGCGTTTCTCAAGATCGTAGTTTTTTCTCAAGCCTTGGGGTGTTTATACTGCTTCGCGACCGCGCGATACGGCGCAGTCGAGAGCATAGAGGAGAATGAAAGAGTAGATTGTAGAGGCTATTATGCGGAGCACCAGCAGTCGGAAATTGAAGAACTGGAATGCTTCGATGGTAAACACCATGGCGCAGTAGATGAGTACCATGGTGACGAGGAACTTCATGAAGGCACCGTGACCCATGCTTCGGGTCGACGGACTCCGGCCAGCCAGGTCGTCGTCGATCGACACATAGAGGTGGAAGACCGGTTTGCGGCAAAATGCGAGCACGGTGCAGGCAAGGGCGTTGACTCCGGCGGTGTCGCAGAACATGTCGACAGTGAGGCCGGCCAGGAATCCGATTGTCGTAGACCAGTTTGTGCCCAGGGTCACCGGAAGCATTATGACGATATAAATGAATACTATCGGCAATGCCACGTTGAACAGGGCCAGATGGTTGAATATCACCGCCTGGGCCGGCACAAGCAGCAGGAATGCCAAAACTATCGATATCGCCGTCTTCATCTTTTTTAATGTATAATTAATAATGTAAAATTAATAATTGTATGCGTGGACTATTGTAGAGGAAATTATTAATTATACATTATCAATTATTAATTCTAAATCATCAGTTGCCGAATGGTTTCTTTTTTGAGTCGTTTTCTTCGCCGGCGGTGAGGGCGCGGAGCTCTTCGGCCTGGTTGTTGACAACCACCTGCACGTTGCCCAGGGTTGTGAAATCGGCCAGGAGCTTGATGCGCAGGGTGAAGAAATTCTGGTTCTTGTCGCTTTCGGCTTCCATCACCGTTCCAACCGGTAGACCGGCCGGGAAGACGGCCGAATAGCCGCTGGTGACGATGGTGTCGCCCGGTTCATAGATTGTATGTCGGGGCAGCTCTTCGAGAAGGGCTTCTGTCGGATTGACGCCATCCCATACGAGGGAGCCGAAATAGTCGCTTCGTTTGATTTTGCACGACAGGCGGAAGTGCGGGTTGAGCAGCGATATCACGCGGGCGCTGTGCGCGCCTGTGGTGCTCACAATGCCGACAACGCCGTTGCGGTCTATCACACCGAGCTCAGGTTTCACGCCGTCGTTGCTGCCTTTGTTGATGGTAAGGTAGTTGAACGGGTGCGATATGCTGTTGTTGATTACGTGTGCTACGATGAAGTCGAAATGTCGCACACCGCTGTCGAGAGCGAGGGTATCGGTGAAGTTCGCCTCCTGCATGGCGTCGATGGTCTCCTGCAGACGTACAATTTCGGCCTGCAGCTCGGCGTTGCGTCGGTTGAGGTCGCCGTTTATTTCGCGCAGGTCGAAATAGGAGGTCACATTGTTGGCGCCTTTGTAGACCGTGGCCGCCATACGACCGGCACTTGTCATGAACACATGCTGCCGGTATGGGTCGCCGTTGAACAAGAGCATGCAGCCGATCACCACGTAGAACGTGAAGACCAGCCACTTGCTATGTCGTAGTATGAAGCCGAAAAGCTCGTTCACCGTCGGCTGTCCTTATCGGATAAGGAACGAGAATTTGTGAATATTCTTCAGAGCTACGCCCGTACCCTTGGCTACGCAGAGCAGAGGGTCTTCCGCAACGTGGAACTGAATGCCGATTTTGTCGATGAGGCGCTTGTCGAGACCGCGCAGCATGGCGCCGCCACCGGCGAGGTAGATACCGTTGCGCACGATGTCGGCATAGAGTTCGGGCGGAGTCTGCTCGAGGGCGCTGAGCACGGCTGCTTCGATTTTCGATATTGTCTTCTCAATGCAGTGGCATATTTCCTGGTAGCTCACGGGCACTTCGAGAGGCAGGGCGGTCATTAGGTTCGGGCCGTGTACAACATAGTCTTCCGGCGGATTCTCGAGTTCGGTAAGGGCTGAGCCGACATGCATTTTAATCTGCTCGGCGGTGCGGACACCGACCTTGATATTGTGGGCGCGGCGCATGTGGTTGAGAATATCGTCGGTGAGGTCGTCTCCGGCAATCTGGATACTCTTGTTGCTCACGATGCCGCCGAGAGAGATTACGGCGATTTCTGTCGTACCGCCGCCTATGTCGACAATCATGTTGCCTTCAGGGGCTTCGACGTCGAGACCGATACCGAGGGCTGCTGCCATCGGTTCGTGAATCATGTAGACGTCGCGGCCGTCGGCGTGTTCCGACGAGTCGCGCACGGCGCGGACCTCGACTTCGGTCGAGCCCGAGGGAATGCCCACAACCATGCGGAGCGAGGGCGAGAACCAGTTGTTTTTAGTGCTGGCCTTCTTCACAAGACCGCGAATCATGAGTTCGGCGGCGTTGAAGTCGGCAATCACACCCTTGCGCAGTGGGCGCACGGTGCGTATGCCGGGGTGGCCTTTGCCTTCCATCTGGTGGGCCTCCTTGCCGACGGCGATAAGCTTGTCGGTGCGGGTGTCGAGCGCCACGATAGAGGGCTCGTTGATCACAATTTTGTCATTGTGAATTATGATGGTATTTGCAGTACCAAGGTCGATGGCAATCTCCTTGGTCAGAGAAAACAACTTCACTTTAAATAATTAATAATGTATAATTAATAATGTATAATTGAATGAATTTAAGAATTTATGACTCAGATTGTTGAACGTGATGTTTTAAGTATTGAAGTGAGTAAGCGTATCAGTTCTTCACAATCTTTGTTATAACAATCAAACTCATGAGAGTCCATATAGTTCGATTCGAATAGAAGTTCTAACCAATATTGAGCTTCTGCGGCTTCTTTAAGTGATATTGAAAGCTTAAAAATGAAGTCTGCCTTAGACTGTGCGTAGAGCCCTTCTCTGATATTGGCGCCAATAGATGTCGCGCTCCTAAAGAGCTGTTTCGACATTATGTATTCTTTTCGCATGTCCGCCAACTCCCGGCAAAGGCAGATGCACTTTAGTGCAAATGCCTTGCTTTTATCGCGGAGTGGGTTGGAATCCATTAGTAGGGCGAACTAATAATTCTTAATTATAAATTCTTAATTCTTAATTCTAAATTTACAGAGTGATTAGTGGCGGAAGTGGCGGAAGCCGGTCATGACCATTGTCATGCCGTGGTCGCGGCAGAAGGCTACCGAGTCGGTGTCGCGGATAGAGCCGCCGGGCTGGATAACGGCGTCGACACCGGCCTGGTGGGCAATCTCCACGCAGTCTGCGAAGGGGAAGAATGCGTCGGAGGCCATGACGGCGCCTTTGAGGTCGAAGCCGAAGCTGCCGGCTTTCTCGATGGCGTGACGGAGGGCGTCGACGCGCGAGGTCTGGCCTACGCCCGAGGCGATTAGCTGACCGTTGCGGGCAAGAACGATGGCGTTGCTCTTGGAGTGCTTCACAATCTTGTTTGCGAAGAGGAGATCGGCCACGAGGCTGTCGGTGAGATTATCGCCCGAAACGAGCTTGAGGTCGTCGGCAGTCTCGACTTTGCTGTCGGCGTCCTGCACGAGTACGCCGCCAAGGATTGTGCGCATGCGCTGCTTGCCTGCGGCGATAGCCTTGCGGCGGAGCACAATGCGGTTTTTCTTCTGCATGAGGATTGTGAGAGCGTCGTCGGAATACTCGGGCGCTATGATTACCTCGAAGAATATTTTGCCGATTTCGGCAGCTGCCTCGGCCTCAATCTTTGAGTTGCAGATGATGATACCGCCGAATGCCGATACGGGGTCGCCGGCAAGAGCCGCAGCCCATGCGTCGGTTACGAGGGGTCGGCTTGCGAGGCCGCAGGCGTTGTTGTGCTTGAGGATAGCGACGGTCGTTGTGTCGAATTCGTCGATCAGCGAGCAGGCGGCGTCGATATCGAGCAGGTTGTTGTAGCTGATTTCTTTGCCGTGGAGTTTGTCGAAGAGAGCGTCGAAATTGCCGTAGTAGCAAGCTTCCTGGTGGGGATTCTCGCCGTAGCGGAGACCCATGGCGCCGTCGACGGCCACGCGGAGCGCGGAGTCTTTGCCCGGTGCGAGGGGTGTAGTGCCGGCAAACCAGTTGTAGATAGCTGAGTCGTAGCCGCTCGAAACGGCGAAAGCCTCGCGGGCGAGGAAGCGGCGCTGCTCCTCGGTAGTGGCCGCACCCTGGGTGTCGAGTATGCCCTGGAGATATGCATAGAACTGCGACGAGGCCACGATGGCGGTGTCGGCAAAGTTCTTGGCGGCGGCGCGGATAAGCGAGATACCGCCTATGTCAATCTTTTCGATGATATCGGCTTCGCTCGCTCCGGAAGCAACTGTTGCCTCGAAGGGATAGAGGTCTACGATGATGAGGTCGATGCCGGGGATTTCATATTTTTCCATCTCGGTGACATCGCTTTCGTTGGAACGACGTCCGAGAATGCCGCCGAACACTTTGGGGTGGAGGGTCTTGACGCGTCCTCCGAGAATCGAGGGATATCCTGTGAGGTCTTCAACTGCCGAGCAGGGCAGACCCAGGGATTCTATATACGAACGCGAACCGCCGGTCGACAGCAGTTCTACGCCACACGAATGAAGTTTACGCACGATGGGCTCGATACCGTCCTTGCTGAATACCGATATCAGAGCGCGATTGATTTTCTTTAGTTCCGACATGATTTTGTTGTAGCTATTGGTCTGCAAAATTAATAAAAAAACTTCAATCGAACTCGCTCAACCTCAACATTTCGGAGCGTGTGAACGTTTTTTAGGCATACTAACCCCTAATAATACGATTATGTCTGTTTTCAAAACCGAAGACCAGCGAGAAGTCGCCGTTCTTTCGAAACTCGAAAAGCAAATAGAACGCCGCGAAAAGATTCATCGTTTTCTTATCGGCGGCCTCAGCGGTCTGCTTGTGCTGTCGCTGGCTGCGCATGTGGCATGCCATTTCAGCGAGGGTAAGCGCAAACGCCGCATATTCTGATGCATTGGCCGCTCCGGCCGAATGAAACAACGCCTCTGTTCCGACCGGAACAGAGGCGTTTATGCGTTGGCTGATATAGCCGATTAGTTGTGCATGAATACTTTCTTCACGTCATTGCCCTGACGGCGGATATAGAGGCCTGTGCCAGGATTGGCGACACGCATACCCTGAAGGTTAAAATATTCAACGGGAGCTTCGTTATCGGCAATGATGCCTTCTACGCCGGAAGAATTGGAAGACGATAGTTTGATATTGTCTATAAACCATCTGCTTTTGTCCGTGTTGTCTGCTTTGTTTCCAGGCCACTGTTCGTCTATGTTGCGGATAGTTATACGAGTTTCTCCATTGATTTCAGCGTCTTTGAGTGAAACAACTGCATTTATCCATTCGTAAGCGCTGCCAGCTTCGAATTTATGGGTAGGTGCGAGATATTGTTTTTCAATATCGCCATTTTTTACAATCACGACCAGCGCAGTGGGATCCCATGCTGCTGTTTCTGTATTGCCTCTGCGTTGAGAACACCAGTCGAATGACAATGTGAGTTCTTCGCCTTTAGCAGGAACTTTCTCCAATTTAGGAAGTGTTATTCCTGTAAAATAATCTGTAAGGCCGAATTTCAGGTAATTACGCTGGAGATACGTTTGAGCGGCTGGCTTACGAGGGTCTTTGTTTGGAGCGCAAATTACAGGGAATTCGTATCCTTTGAACAGAAGAGCATCGTAAGTTGATACTTCTTGCTCGTCAATGGTTACCTTGTTTGTGCCGAGTTGCTGTGCGGTGGCATCAGCGTTGTTGTCGGCAATGGTGTTTCCGGCAGGTTTTTGTGAGGTCCACGGTTCGAGCCATTCGAAGTCTTCCTGGAAGTAGATGGTTTCCTGTGCGGCCAGCGACAGGCCGGCAGCGGCTGCGATAATTGTGAGTAGAGTTTTCTTCATAGATTTTTGGTTTAGGTTAGTAATTTAAGGTCTATTATCAATTGATATATTTCTGTGATTTCGATTGCGTTTCGTTCTGCTTTGCAAATGTAAGCATCGGCTTTCAATTATGCAATATATTTTCGAAAAAAAATAATAAAAACTGGTATTTCGTAGCTATAGGCCTTTCAGACGTAATTTATGAGATGATTGATCCCGGCAGTTTCCGGCAGTTGTACTGCGAGGCCATTATTTCGCCATATGCACCGGCTGAGCGAATGGCGAATAAGTCGCCACGGACGGTAATCGGGAGTATCTCGTCGGTGCCGAAACAGTCGGACGATTCGCATATCGGTCCGACCACATCATAAGTGTCGGTTTCTGTCGAGGTCGATGTCAGGTTCTGGATATGGTGATGTGCCTGATATAAAGCCGGGCGGATAAGGTCGGTCATTCCGGCATCCAGAATGACAAACTTTTTTTCTAATCCGCTTTTTACATATAAAACTCTCGTTATCAGGGAGCCGCATTGAGCCACGATAGACCGCCCGAGCTCAAAATGCACGGTCTGGCCCGGCTGAATCTTCAGGTTTTTGCGGAATGTGTCGAAATAAGAGGCAAAGTCAGGAATCGGATTGGCATCCGGATTTTTATAGTCGATACCCAGACCTCCGCCGACGTTGATAGAGCTGAAGTCTATGCCTCGGGCGGAGTATTGAGCAGTAATTTCGTTGATTTTTTCGCAAAGCAGGGCGAACGGTTTGTTTGTCGTTATCTGCGACCCGATGTGGAAGTGCAGGCCGGTAAGGCGCAGCCTCGGCTGACCGGTGCAGTATGCAATTGCATCGTCGAGCATTTCGAGTGCGATGCCGAATTTGTTTTCTTTCAGCCCCGTTGTGATGTAGTGGTGGGTGTGAGCCTCGATATTTGGGTTGACGCGAAGGGCGATGTCGATGGTCTTGTCTTTCTTCGTCGCTATTTCATTTATCAGTTCGAGCTCTGGAACAGACTCGACATTGAAGCAGCCGATTCCGCATTCGATGGCGTATTCAATTTCCTCATCGCTCTTTCCGACACCGGCAAATGCGATTTTCGCAGGCTCGAAGCCGGCGTCGAGGGCTACTCTGATTTCCCCTTCGCTCACGCAGTCTGCGCCGAATCCGTTGTCGGCAATGATTTTGAGAATCCTGGGGTTGGTGTTTGCTTTTATCGCATAGTGCACACAGAATTCTTTTTCTGGAGCAGCTTCCTTCAGGGCTGCGAGTGTTGCCGACAGCAAGTCGGCGTCGTAATAGTAGAAAGGAGTGCGGAGATTTCTGAATTTCTGTATCGGGAAATGAGACATGATTTATCTATTTATAGAGGAATCGCCGGATGGAGCGCTTAGGGGTCTTTTCAAATTCTTCCGGCATGATTTCTATCTTCTGAATCTGCTCGTAAGGGCCTACAATCTTGTTGAGGCTCTCGCGGTTGCTTTCCATTGCGGCCTCGAGCCCGGCAGTGTCGAGCCCGTCGCGCTCCACCTGCTCATTGTCGGGGTGGCAGAGAGCCACGAGGTGGCCGCCGCGGTCAACGACGAGGCATTCGTTCACATAGGGCATGTTGCTTAGCTTGGATTCGATCTCCTCGGGGTAGATGTTCTGCCCGTTGGCTGTTAGAATCATGGTTTTATAGCGCCCGCGTATATATATGGTGCGGTTGTCGTCTCCGATAAAGCCCATGTCGCCGGTGTGGAGCCAGCCGTCTTCTTCTAGAGCCGCGCTTGTCGCGTCGGGGTTCTTGTAGTATCCCTTCATCACGTTCAGACCGCGTACCATAATTTCGCCCTGACGGTGCCCTTCGCTGTCGGGCAGGGTATTGTCCGATAGAATTCGGGCTTCCATTATGCCTTTGAGGGTGCGTCCGGCCGAACTCTGAGCAAAGCGTCGCCATGGCGAGTAGCTTATCAGCGGGCCGCATTCGGTCATGCCATAGCCGACTGTGAAGGGGAATTTGATGCGGTGCAGAAACTCTTCGACTTCGCGGTTGAGCGGAGCGCCTCCCACAATCACTTCTTCGAACGCGCCTCCGAATGCCTCTACAAGCTTTGCGCGTATGATGGCATAGACGGCCTTGTCGAGCATCGGCAAGGCCAGCACCCAGCGCATCGACTGCTTGGTAATCATCGGCACTATAAGCTTGCGGTATATTTTTTCGAGAATGAGAGGAACACATACCACAAGCGAGGGGCGAACCTGTTTCATCGCCTTAAGGAGCAGCGCCGGTGTAGGCGTCTTGCCCAGCAGCGTCACATGTGTGCCGGCCGCAAGGGGCACGAGCATGTCGAAAGCGCAACCGTAGGCATGTGCCAGCGGCAGGAACGACAGCGCCCGCGAGCCCTGATAGTGCAGATTCGAGCGAATGCCGAATACGACATTGCCCCGCAGATTGTCGAGCGACAGCATGACGCCTTTCGAGAAGCCGGTGGTGCCCGACGTGTAGTTGATTATTGCTGTCGAGTCGCCGTCGAAGTGCTTGTAGCGAATGTCGTTGGCCTTGAATCCATCGGGATATAGTTTTTTGAACCGTCGTGTGAGGCCGCTTACAACCGAGCTGTGTGTGCTTCCGGCCCGGAGGTTGCCCTGAAGCTTGCGCTCGGCGATGACCGTGCGTGTATCGAGCGAAATCACCGCCCGTATCTGCGGCATTGCGTCGAAGTCGAGCGCCGCAAAGAGCGAGTCGGCCGCGAAGAGCATCACTGCGTCGGAGTGGTTGATGATGTTCTGGGCGTCGGCGCCGCTGAAATCGTTCAGCACTGGCACTATGACAGCGCCATATGTTATCGTGGCCATGAAGGTTATCACCCAGTTGGGCGTGTTGCGCCCCAGCAGAGCGACTTTGTCGCCCGGACGCACGCCCGTGAGTTCGAAGAACAGATGCAGCCGCGCTATACGGCGGGCAACATCGCCATACGTGCTTGTCTTTCCCGTTGCATAGTCCGTGAGGGCCGGCAGAGAGAAATTGTCGGCGAAACTCGTCTGGTATATAGCCAGCAAATCGTTGAAAGGCGCACTGTTATATGGCTCTTCGAATTGATACATCTTCATAGTCGGATAATTGTGTGTTAAATTAGCGCCAGCCTGCGGTTGCCGCCTGCTATGCGGTTTCCTCGTCGAGCGCTTTTTTGATGAGGCCGAAAATGCCGTCGACAGTGCCGTTGCCGTCAATGGAATGGTACTTGCCTTTTTCCATATAGTAGTCGCGTAGGGGCGATGTCTGGCGGTGGTAGACGTTGAGGCGCTTTTTGATGGTCTCGAGGTTGTCGTCGCTGCGGCCGCTTTGCTTGCCGCGTTCGAGCATGCGGCGTATGAGTTCGTCTTCTTCTACTTCGAGGCCAACTACGGCGTGAATCTCCGAACCGTATTCCTTGAGCATTTCAGACAGAGCCTCGGCCTGAGCCACAGTGCGGGGGAAGCCATCGAAAATCACACCTTTGGCCACCTTTTCGGGGTCGTTCTTGAAAATCTCGTCGAGCACCTCAATCATAAGCTCGTCGGGAATGAGGAGGCCGTTCGAAATATAGGTGTTTGCAAGTTTGCCCAGCTCGGTTCCACGTGCAATGTGGTCGCGAAGCAATTCGCCGGTTGATATATGGTGAAGATTATACTCTTCAATGAGTTTTTCGCTCTGAGTGCCTTTGCCGCTGCCGGGGGCACCGAAAATCACTAAGTTCATAATATGTGTCTATGTTGCCGGGGCTTGCGGCGCATAAGATACAAACAAGCGCGCAGCCCTAAAAGTTGACACGGCGACGCCGTCGGTCACGGAGTCGCCGCTGAGGTCGGGTTATTCTTCTTTAAGAATGTATATGTCGTTGAGATTTCGCGCTTTGCCGTTGAGGTCGAGGCCGTATCCGATTATGAATTTTGTCGGGATATTGAATCCGACATAATCGGGTTTTACGGGGCGTACGAGGGCATCGGGCTTGAACAGAAGGGTAGCTATTCTGATTTCGGCCGGCTCCTTCTTCTCAAGGTCTTTCACGAGGCGATGAATAGTGTTGCCGGTATCAACAATGTCTTCGACAACAATCACTGTCCGGTCTTTGATGTCTTCGTGGAGTCCTATCACTTCCTTGACCGCACCGGAGCTCTCTGTGCCTTCATAGCTTTTGAGGCGGATAAAAGTGATTTCGGCATCGATGCTTTCGACAGCCCGGAAAAGGTCGCTGGCAAAGGGGAATGCCCCGTTTAGAACACATACGAACAGCGGTGTCTTGCCATTGCAGTCGCGCACTATCTCCTTGCCCAGCTCGGCTACGCGGGCATCTATCTGGTTTTTGGTGATATAGGGCTCGAATGTGAGGCCCTCGTATGTCACTTCTTTCATGATTACGATTGGTAATATTTGTGCAAAGTTACAAAAAACTGTTGAAAGAACACCTCTTCCATATCAAATTAGAACACAAAAAAGTATAGTTAAGCTCAATTTAGGCTATGAGGAGGGATATGGATTTTGAGGAATAAGGAATATGTGCTATTTTCGCAGGCAAACAATACCGGATTATGATAAAAGAATTGTTGCTTGTCGGGTGTGGTGGTTTTCTGGGCGCTTGCGGGCGTTTTCTGGCCGGAAAGATGTGCGGTCTTCTGTGGCACAATGCTTTTCCGCTTGGCACTTTTGCTGTCAATGTCGCAGGGTGTCTGCTGATTGGTGTTTTTATGGGTTTGTCGGAAAGGTCGCGGGCGCTGACTCCTGAGGAAAATCTGCTGCTTGTCACCGGGCTGTGCGGCGGGTTTACCACTTTCTCGACGTTTGCAAATGATATGTGGGTGCTGGCCGACCGTGGCAACTGGGGTATGCTTGCGCTCTATCTCGGAGGAAGTGTCGCTCTCGGTGTGCTAATGGTCTGCCTGGGGCGTGCTCTTGTCAGATGTATATAAAAAACAGTAGGGGCGACGCCTGACGCGTGCCCCTACCGGAGTCGGTGAAAAGTTGTTTCTAACGGCCTGAGCCGGAAATCTTGTCGTGCAGCATTTCGGAGAATTCGGTGTGCCCGATGAGCTCTCCGATTGTCATGTGCATGCGGTAGCGCCAGTAGTGGCGCGGATTTGCGGGCACGTTAATCTGTTCTTCTTCTGGTTTTTCGCGCCGGAGCTTGCCGTCGATACTGAGCCAGTCCTGAAGAGGAAGTATGCACAGCATGGAGGGCGATGCGAGATGGAGGTCTATTATTCTGTCGCATACCCACGGTTCGGCAAAGTAGGGCGCGGCACCATGTTCGTGGAGCACTTCGTTGAAGAACTGCTGCGATTTGGCGCGGTCTTCTTCCCACCACTGGCGGATACCGCCCATGTCGTGGGTAGAAGTTGTGCATACCGAGTAGTATGGATAGCGCCATGTGTCGCCGAAGGCTGTGGTCGGGTCCTTGGGCATGCGTTGTATTTCGAGCGACAGGATTTCGAGGCGGTGCATTACGGCGGGAACGCAGGCCGGAATCATGCCGAGGTCTTCGGCGCAGACAAGCATGTCGGTCGAGTCGATGAGCGGGGGCAGTTTCCACATTGCCTTGTCGTACCAGAATTCATTGTGGCGATGGTAGAAAAAGTCGTTGTATAGACGGTTGAAGCACCAGCGCTCATAGTCGTTGAGCGAACGATATATATATGTGTACTGAGCCGAGATTCTGGGGTGGTATTTGCCTTTTTCTACAGGGTCTTCGATAAACAGAACCTGGTCTATAAGCCCGAGGAGACCCTCGCAGATGCGGGTGTTTTTCTCGTTTTTGGGTAAAGCGGCGAAGTGGTCGGCCACTTTCCGCTGGGTGTCGTATTCGGCTTTGAGTTTGTAGCGGCCTCCACCGACACTGAAGCAGTATTCGTCGAGGGCTTCTTTTGTATATGGCCCGAAGAAGTCTTCAGCGAAGTAGTCCATTATATAAGGAGTGGTCTGCCGGTCGGGGTCGATCCAGAAGTCGTAGTTATAGCGCAGTTCGCTTTCCGAGAAGGGCAGGGCCGGATTGAAGTATCCGAGCAGTCCGTGGACGGCATCCATCGGAATCTGCCATATGCGGAAAAAGCCCAGCACGTGGTCTATGCGGTATGCGTCGAAATATTCTGCCATTTTGCGGAAGCGCGATTTCCACCATGCGAATCCGTCTTTGCTCATTTCTTCCCAATTGTATGTCGGGAATCCCCAGTTCTGGCCGAGGACAGAGAAATCATCGGGCGGAGCACCGGCCTGGCAGTCCATGTTGAACAGGCGGGTGTCGGTCCAGGCATCGGCGCTGGTGCGCGATATGCCGATGGGTATATCGCCCTTGAGGGCTATGCCGTGGCTGTTGGCGTAGTCGTGTACGCGCCTCATCTGGCTGTCGAGATGGTACTGGAGGTAGTACACATAGTCCATTTGGGCTTGCGCCTCGGATTTCACTTTTTTCAGAACTTTTTCGGAGTAGTCGGCATATTCGCCCCAGCGGGAGAAGTCGGGTGTGCCGAATTTGTCGCGAAGGGTGCAGAATGCGGCGTAAGGTTCGAGCCAGTATGCGTTTTTAGCCATGAAGGCTTTGAACTCGTCGCTTTCCATAGTCGCTTTGCCGTTCTGGGCGAAAATTTCGCGGAAATATTCTATTTTGGCGTTGTTGACGCGCTCATAGTCTATTTCGGGCAGTGCGTTGAGCTCCTTGCGTATATTGTCGAAGTATTCGCGTCGGGCTGGGTCGGCGAGAGTGCCGAGTTCTTCGAGACGCAGAAACATCGGGTGGAGAGCGAAGGTCGAATTTGCGTTGTAGGGGTAGGAATCGGTCCAGGTGCCTGTCATGGTTGTGTCGTTGATAGGCAGAATCTGGATAAAGGTCTGGCCTGTGGCTACAGCCCAGTCGACCATAGGCATCAAATCGAAGAAGTCGCCTACGCCGAAGTCGTCGTCGCTTCTGAGGGAGAATACGGGAATGGCCGTGCCGGCTCCTTTCCATGGGCGTTCGTTGCTCAGATAGCGCAGGCCGGCCACGGTTGTGGCGCAATCTTTGCGCGGTGTGAAGCCGAGGCGTCGGTTGGCGCCCTGTTCCCATTCGAAAACGGTGTTGTCCGATTCTTTTAATATCAGGAATTTATATTCCGTATCGGCCGTCAGACCGGCTGCCGGCAACGCTATTTTCCATACTGGAAAATCGGCGCAGCTCAGGCGGAGTGCTTTTTCCGGATTCCATGCACCCATTGAATCTGTCGCGCCGCAGAGTGCAAGCACGCAGTCTGACGGTACGGTCGGCGCCGTGACATGGAACACGAGTTTTCCTGCGTCGGGGAGCACATGAGAGCATTTGCTTTCGTCGTGTCGGAAAATACAATCAGTGAAAGCTCGCGAGTAGAATGGCTTGTCGTAGGGCTGTTCGTGCCAGCGGTCGAACAAATCGTATTCATGCACTCCGGCAACTGGCTCGAAGAGATGGCTATCGCCCCATTCGTGCTTCACGTCGCCGCTTTCGTTGCGCACGATATACTGGTATCGGAACGCCCGGACTCCGTCGGGAAGTTCAAGCTCGGCATGCCATTCGCGGTCGCCGTCGATGTCCATCTTCAGAGCTTTGGCATGCTCGCCTCCGCCCAAAGCCGGAATATCGGCGCTTACATAGAGCGATTCGCCCCAGTTTGCACGGTAATCAATATGGAATATAAGTTTCATGGGTGTATGTAGGTATGATATAATTTCTGAACTGCAAATGCAAATTGAATATTCGAATAACAAATGTAGCTAAAAATCCTTGCGATAAACTGCGATTTAAGAAATTTTAGCAAAAAAGCACGGGGCTGTGTCGTGCGCACAGCCCCGTGTCGGTTTATAAAAAGATTTTCAGAATGTCTCCGTCAGCCGCATTTTGAGGTGCCGCAGGCGGTGCAGATGAGGCATCCTTCCTGGTAGACAAGGGTTTCCTGGCCGCAGTTGGGGCAGCGCTGGCCTTTGGCAGTGGTGCCGTTGGGCAGGTATTTCTTGAGAGCGCGCTCTACGCCCATCTTCCAGGTGTTGATCGACTGGGAGTCGAGCTCAAGACCTCCGACGAGTTTGAGCACCTGGTCGATTGGCATGCCATAGCGCAGTACGCCCGAAATGAGTTTGGCGTAGTTCCAGAATTCGGGGTTGAATTTGTCGCTGAGGCCTTCGATGGTTGTCTTGTGGCCGCGCTTGTTGATGAACTGGAAGTCGTAGCGCTTGTTTCCGTTTTCGTCGGTAGCCTTGATGATTTTGCCGTGGTTCACCGATTTAGGAATGAAGATACCGTCTTCATCGTCGGCAAGACCGGTGAAAATCTCGTAGGGGCGACCGTCTACGAGGCCTACAAAAGCAATCCATTTTTCTTTGTTGTTCTGGAAGCGCACTACATCGGCTTCGAGCTCGTTGGGGCGTTTGGCCAGAAGGGGCGTGTGTTCGTGGGCTTGCTCTTTTTTCTTTTCGATAGCCACGAGCACACCCGAACGGGAGCCGTCGCGATATACGGTGCAGCCCTTGCAGCCTGCGTGCCAGGCCTGGCGGTAGAGGCTTTCGACGGCTTCGACCGATATGTCGGCGGGCAGGTTGATGGTGACGGATATGCTGTGGTCCACCCATTTCTGGATTTTGCCCTGCATGGTCACTTTTTCGTGCCAGTCAATCTCGTTGGCTGTGGCGCCCGCATAAGGCGATGCTGCCACAAGTTCGTCGAGTTCGGTCTGGGTGAAGTCGCGTCGGGGTTCTATGCCTTTTGTCTTCATCCAGTCGAGGAATTTGGGGTGGTAGACGATATATTCCTCGAATGCGTCGCCGCTGTCGTCGATATAGTCAATGCGTGCGGCCGGGTCGGCGGCATTGACTTTGCGGCGGCGTTTGTAGACGGGCATGAATACGGGCTCAATGCCGCTCGAGGTGCGTGTCATGAGGCTCGTTGTGCCTGTCGGGGCTATGGTGAGGCAGGCGATGTTTCGTCGGCCGATGGCTTTCATGCGCTCGTAGAGTGCGGGGTCGGCTTCGGCAAGTCGCTGTATGTAGGGATTGTTTGCCTCGCGGGCGGCATCGTAGACTTCGAAGGCGCCGCGTTCGCCGGCCATTTTCACTGATTCGCCATAGGCAGCCAGCGCTACGGCGCGGTGCACCTGCACGGAGAAGTCGGTCGCTTCGGGAGTGCCATATCGGAAGCCCATCGCCGCAATCATGTCGCCTTCGGCGGTTGTGCCGAGGCCGGTGCGGCGTCCGCGCAGTGTCTTGGCCTTTATCTTGAGCCAGAGGTTGCGCTCGGGCGCTTTCACTTCTTCAGGCTCGGGGTCAGTGTCGATTTTGCCGAGTATGGTGTCGATTTTCTCCATCTCCAGGTCGATGATGTCGTCGAGCATGCGCTGTGACTTGGCAGTGACTTCGGCGAGTTTGTCGAAATTGAAACGGGCCTCGGGAGTGAATGGATTCTCGACGAAGGAGAAAAGGTTGATAGCCAGCAGACGACAGCTGTCGTAGGGGCAGAGAGGGATTTCTCCGCACGGGTTGGTCGATATTGTCTCGAAACCGAGGTCGGCGTAGCAGTCGGGCACAGATTCGCGACGGATAGTATCCCAGAACAATACTCCGGGCTCGGCAGATTTCCAGGCGTTGCCTACAATTTTCTGCCAGAGGGCGGTTGCGTCGATTTCCTGCACGGTCTCGGGCGTGTCGCTGTTTACGGGGAATTGCTGGCGGTAGGGTTCGCCGTTTTCGACGCAGCGCATGAAGTCGTCGTCGATGCGCACGCTCACGTTGGCGCCGGTGACTTTGCCCGGTGTCATCTTGGCGTCGATGAACGCTTCAGAATCAGGGTGCTTTATCGATACTGTCATCATCAGGGCTCCGCGACGGCCGTCCTGGGCAACCTCGCGGGTCGAGTTGGAGTATCGCTCCATGAAGGGCACGAGGCCGGTGGAGGTCAGCGCCGAGTTTTTCACGGGTGTGCCTTTCGGGCGGAGATGGCTCAGGTCGTGGCCGACGCCTCCGCGGCGTTTCATGAGCTGAACCTGCTCCTGGTCTATGCTGATGATGCCACCGTAGCTGTCGGGCTTGCCGTCGAGGCCGATGACAAAGCAGTTGGACAGAGAGCCTACCTGGAAATTGTTTCCGATTCCGGCCATGGGGCTGCCCTGGGGCACGGAGTAGCGGAAATCTCGCAGGAGTTCGTAGATTTCGTCCTCGCTCATTCCGGCGGGGTAGCTGGCTTCGATGCGTGCCAGTTCGCGGGCTATGCGTCGATGCATATCATCGGGGCTTTGCTCGTATATGTTGCCGTAAGAGTCTTTGAGGGCGTATTTGTTCACCCATACCTGAGCGGCCAGTTCGTCGCCGCCGAAGTATTTGAGCGAGGCCTCATAAGCCTCCTCGTAGCTGTATGTTTTCGATTGTGACATGGTCGGTTGATTTTCCCCGCAAAATTCGCCAAAAATTACCGTTCATGCAATACTGCCAATTATAAAAAAGCACCGATGTTGATAACTTGGAAGATGTTGACATCTTTTGAAACGCCGCCCGATTATGCATCTGTCTTCTGTTCGGATTTCACGACGAGCCTGTAGCCAATTCCGCGCAGGTTGAGAATGTTTATCGCTGGGTCGTGGCGCAGATGGCGGCGTAGTTTGTGGATAAAGCCATGAAGAGAGTTGCGGTTGTAGTAATCGTCGTGTTTCCACACCAGTTCCATTAGTTCCGATGATTCTACGGTCTCGTTTATGCGGGCCGCGAAATATGCGAGAATCTTGGCCTCGATGTTGGTGAGGTCGATTGTGCGTTCGCCGATGGTGAGGCGGTTGGCGACGGTGTCGAAGCTGTAGGCTCCAATCTCTATCGGCTTGTCGGGCACGGTCTCTTTGCGCCTCCGCTTCAGCAAAGCGGCGATACGCACTGATAACTCGCGCATTTTAAATGGTTTGCGAATGTAGTCGTTTGCCCCGATGTCGAATCCTTCAACAACGTCGTCGATTCCCGAGCGTGCAGTCAGAAAAATCAGCGGCACATCAGGGTCGAGGCTGCGAATGCGACGAGCCATCTCGAATCCGTCCATGCGGGGCATCATCACGTCGGCAAGGACTATGTCTGCGCCGTGTGTGCGGAAATATTCGAGACCTTCGGAGCCGTCGGCAGCTGTGGCAAGCTCATAGCCTTCGTCGGCAAGGGTTTCCGATATGATTGTCGATAGGGTGGATTCGTCCTCCACGAGCAATATCCTATTTTTCATCGTCGTTCAGTCTGATAGTAAATATGGTGCCTTTGCCGGGCGAAGATGCCGCCGATATGCTCCAGCCATGTTTCTCGACAATCGAACGTACGTAGTACAGTCCGATTCCGTAGCCGCGCACGTCCTGCCGCTTGCCTGTTGGGACACGATAGAATTTATTGAAAATCAGCGGCAGCGCTTTCTGTGATATTCCGATGCCGTTGTCGCTCACACTTATGGAGCGTGAATCGGCCCGCACCCTTATATGCACAGAGTCGCCTGAATATTTAATGGCATTGTCGAGAAGATTGTTTATTACATTGCCGAAATGAACCGGGTCGCAGTCTATTTCGAGATTTTCGGGAACGACGTCCACATCGATTTCAGCCGGCTTGTTTGCTTTGAGCTTCTGTATGCATGCAATTTCTGAGAACAAGGGCTTTACGGCTATTCTGTCGCGTGCGAGAGTGAAATTCTTGCGGCGTTCCATGCTCATAGACAAGATGTTTTCTACCAGCTCGCTAAGGCGCGTAAGCTGCTCGATGGCGAGGCGGAGGTAGCGTTCTCGTTTTTCTGAATCATGATGTTTTCCGTAGTTCAGGAGCGTGTCGTTGGCGGAATAGGCCGCGGCGATAGGTGTCTTGAGTTCGTGCGTCATGTTGTTGATGAAATCTTCTTTCATTTCATCGAGCGAGCGCAGTCTCATCACGTTATGTATGAGATAGAAAAATGCAAAAGCCAGGGCTGCCACTATAAGTGCTGTCGTCGCTATTATTCCGCCCGTGCTGTTGAGCAAATCGCTGAGGGGATATGATATATAGCCGCGGTATATTGGGGCGTGGCCTTTAAAAAGCGAATAGTCGAAAGTCCACATGCCTTTCGGAATCTCCGGCGGCACGGAGTCGGCCGGAAGTATGAAAGCGTGTCTGGGATGAAGACCAGCCTGGCTCATTTCGGCTAAAAACAGACTGTCGAGCATTTTTAAGTCTGCCGGACCTGAAAATGCGGCGCTTTTGGTACGGAGATTGTATGCCATGGTTGTGTTGAATGCTTCGGACAGGCCTAAGAGTTTTTCGTCGGTCTCGGAGTCATCAGACTCGTCTTGTCCAAAGGAATCTATGATACGGCCGCTTTCCGTCATGCGGTGGTTGATGTCGAAAACAACCGAGATATTGCTGTCGGGATAGTTGTAGCGGTCTTTTAACCGTTTCATGATTTCGATGATGTCGGCGTTGCTCAGACAATCGCGGGCTATGACGAGATACTGCTCTTTTACAGATGAATACAGCGAGTGAAGGAAAAATATATTTCCTGCGAACAAAACGGTTATGACAGTTAATATTATTATTGTGACCTTTCTGAAATTTTTCATGCCCAAAGATAAGCAATTGCGACAAACCGGCATTTCTGCCTTGCCAAAAAATAAGAAAAAATAAGACAAGATAAGGACTGGTTAAGATAAGTGCGTCTAAATTTGCAACACAACGAAAACCAATGGATTATGAAAAATATCGCTTTGATAATTCTTTTATCGCTGTCTGGCCTTTCTGCTTACGGACAGTCTGCTATTGAGCTTAACGAAGTGACGGTAAAGGCTAAAAGTGTAATCAGAACTCCCGACGGAATGATACTCATACCCGACCGCGAGCAGACCAGGCATTCCGCTTCGGGCTATGACCTTGTGCGCAATCTCATGATTCCCGGAGTAAGCGTCAATGCCGCCGAGGGCAAGGTCGACGCTCTCGGCGGAGCCGTCGCTCTGTATATCGACGGACAGCCGGCCGAGGCCCGCGAAGTGCGGCAGTTGCGTCCTGCCGATGTCGCCAGAATCCAATATATGGAAACGCCGACAGGCCGCTATGCCGGCGACCGCACCGCAATCAATTTCATTTTAAAGAAAAGGGATTCAGGCGGGTATGTCGGCGTCGACGCTCTGCAGCGCATTGGCTATATGGCCGGAGATTACAACCTGTCTGCAAAACTCTATAGCGGCAAGACGCAATACACCCTTTTTTCAGGTACCGATTACAAGAGTATCCATGGCGCGGCATTGACAGGAGATGAGAAAATTATGTTTCCCAAGTCAACAATCGGACGTGAGTTTGCGACGAACGATTCCAAAACCGTCAGCAACTCACAATACGCCTGGTTCAGAGTGCGCAACAAGAATGAGCGACGCACACTCCGCGCGACATTCAATTTCGTCAGGAGCGCTTCGCCCGAAGATTACAGTTCTTCATATCTTTCATATACCGGCCTGGAGACTCCGCTTACGGTAAATGCCGATAAGTGCTCGAAATCGCGCAATTTCAAGTATAGTCTGGGCTTGAGCGGAACATTCGAGTTCGCGAAAGGTCATTATATGGACGTCTCGGCAAGCGCAACGGCGAGTCGAAACCACTACTCTTATGATTATGAGGAAAACGACAGCCCGGTTAACTCCGACACAGGCGAGGATTATTATAACCTTTCAGCAAATGTGCTCTATGGCATGAAATTCGAGCGCGGCAATTCGCTTGTCTTTAAAGTCAGCGAATTTCACAATGTAAGTTCCGCCAATTATTCCGGAGCCAACAACTCCTGGCAGCATCTATGGTCTTCGGAAACCTTATGCTTCGCACAATATTCGCATCCACTCTGGGGAAAAGCTTCCGTACAAGTGGCCCCGGGCTTCTCCGCACAGTTCTACCGCCTGCATGGCGAGAAACTTACAAGTTTCATCGGGCCACGTCTGCAGACTGTCTTCGCCATGCAGCCGGCGCGCAATCAGTCCTTTCAGCTGCAATTAGTGTATGGCAACTCATATCCGCAGCTCAGCATGATGACCGGCGCAGTTCAGCAAGTAGACCTCATACAGCAGCGCCGTGGAAATCCCGACCTGAAACATACCCGGATAGCTCAGGCCACAGCTGTCTACGGTCTTGGGATAGGCAAAGTGAATCTTCAGGCTGTCGGTATATTCAACGGTGCCTGGCGTTTGCCCATAGCGTGCTATTATATAGAAGACAATATGCTTGTGCAGTCATATAAGCCCAATGCCGACTGGCGCCAGTTAGACGCATATGTGTCGGCCACATGGGCTCCGACATCTAAATTCAATATTCAGCTGACTGGCGGATATTATTACAACGGCTATTTCAAAGATGCGCGTCTGTCGGGCGCGTGCTGGAAGGCAAGCGGCCAGGCTGCCTATTATTTCGGTGATTTCGCATGCAACGTACGCTTCGAGACACCGCGCAAATTCGCCGCCTACGACCTTACTGTCACCAGAACGCCATGGCTCTACGGAATCTCGCTATCATGGAGCCGCAAAGCTCTGCAGATAGAAGCCGGAGCCGACAATCCGTTCCTTCGCAGACCTCTGTATCGAACAGCCCTCGATACAGATATTTACCGCTTCGATAAGAATTCATATTCACCTCTGAACCGCAGTTCGGCATACGTGAAAGTGGTATGGTCGGTAGATTTCGGCAAGAAAACCAAACACGACACCCGCAACGTCGACCGCAACATCGACAGCGGCATCCTCAAGGCTCAGTGAGCACAATTTATATGTTAAGGTGGCTGGGTGATACGCCGGGATTGGTGTGTCGCCCGGCCTTTTTCTGTCAGAGTTCTTCGAGGCGGTCTTCGGCGTCTTCGTTGCCGGCGTGGGCGGCGAGACGGTACCATTTTTTTGCTTCGGTACGGTCGGCTGGGAGGTGCTGGCCGTGGTAATATATGTCGCCGAGAATGAGCATTGCCATGTCGTCGCCATCGTCGGCGGCAATGCGGAGCAGACGGAGGCCTTCGTCGGTGTCCTGTGCTATGCCTCGGCCTTTCACGAGCATGTCGCCGAGACGTCGGGCGGCGTAGGTGTCTTCGTTTTCAAGCCCGGCGCGGTAAAGGTCTATTGCCATGTCGAGGTCTTGAGGCACGACGATTCCGTTTTCATAGTAGTAGCCGAGGTATGCATAGGCTTCGGGTTTGCCGAGGTCTACGGCCTGTTCGTAGAGCGCGAATGCTTTGCGGGAATCAATTCGTGTGCCTACCCCGTCTTCGTAGTATCCTGCGAGGCTAAATATGGCTTCTTCGTTTCCGAGTTCGGCCGAACGGCTCATAAGACGGAATGCTTCGGTCTCATCGTCGCGCATGCCTGCGCCGCGCTCGTAGAGCAGAGCGAGGCGGTAGAGGGCGCAAGGGTCATTCTGTTCGGCTCCGCGACGATACATTGCTGCGGCTTTGCGAAGGTCTTTGCTCGCTGCAATGCCGTATTCGAGGCAGACTCCGATATAGGCAAAGGCGGCAGGATTGCCTTTTTCGGCTGCCATGCCATATAGCGCAAGGGCTTTTTTGGGGTTTATGCGAACCCCGGTGCCGTTTTCGAAACATTCGCCGAGTTTTATCATTGCCTCTGTGCCTCCGGCATCCACTGCTTTTTCGAGGAGTGCTATTCCGGCCGGAATATTCTCTTCTATCTCGTCACCGACGATGAGTTTGGCGGCAAGAGTGGTCATGGCTGTGGTGTTTCCGTTATCGGCGCTGCGGCGGTACCAGGCAATGGCATCCTGCAGGTCTGCGTCGAGGCCTCCGACGCCGTTTTCTATCATACGGCCGAGGTGGAACTGCGCTGTGCTGTCGCCGTTTTCAGCCGCGAGGCTCATTATGCGCACGGCTTCAGCTTCGTCGGCAGCAGTACCGGCTCCTTGCTCGTAGTGCAGGGCGAGGTCTACGGCAGCATGTGGGTAATCGGCGTCATAGGCTTTTCTGAAGTGTGTGAAAGCGGCGTCGGAATCGCTCTCTGTGCCTTTGCCTTTTTCGAAAGCGTGCGCGAGATAGAATTCGGCCCGCGCATAGTCGTGGTCTGTGGCCCGCAGGAACCACACAAAAGCTTCGGTAGGGTTTGTTTCGGCCACGCTGAGGCCATAATCTGTCATGGCGGCGGGCGAGCCGTTTATGGCGGCAGCGCGCAGCAGGCGGTGGTAGTCGTCGCTGCCATGGTCGTAAAATCCGGCGAGTAAGTACTGTGCCTCGGCGTGGCCCTGAGCGGCTGCGAGGGAGTACCAGTAGAATGCTTTGTCGGGATTCTGATCGGTGCCAAGGCCGTTTTCGTAATACCAGCCCAGATGGGTCCGGGCACGGGCGTCGCCGCCTTCTGCCGCTCTCATGTCGAGGGCGAAGGCGGCGTAGTGCCCGAGTTCACAGAGGCGGTCGGCCTCGGCGAGCAGTTGTTCGATATCTTCGGGCGATAGTTTTCGGCTGTCTCCGTCGGGCATCAGTTAGCTGGCCCGATTTCTACGAGGGCGCCGGTTGTCGGGTCGAAGAGTGCTTTTGAAGGCGCTTTTTTATCGGTGAAGAGTTTGGGGTCGAGTCCGAAAACAACGCCGGCCTGGGCGAGGGGCACTTCTTCTTCGGCAATTTCGTTGCCGCCGTAGCTTACTGTCACGAGAGCGCGGCCGGGAATGTTGTAGGCTATGCCGCCTTTAGGGAATGTTTTTGTCGCGCCGGTCTCGGTGACAGGCAGTATGCCCTGTTCTATGATTTTCACGGCGACAGTCACCGGTGCGCCGGCAAGATTGTCGGAGTCAACAATGCCGTCGACGGCCGAAATGCGGGCAAGAACGGTTTCGGCAAGCCCGGTGCTGTCGGGGCGTATGCTTATGCGCTCTACTTCGGTGCGTGAGCTTCGTGTGCCTGCGAACATTGCCGTGAGAGCGGCTTCCTGAGCCGACAGGTTGTCGAGCACAAGCTGCATTGCCTGTCCGTCGGCGGGTGGATTGTCGGCCTGCCCGGAGAGAATGTCGGAGCGGGTTTCGCGAAGTTCGAATATGCGCTGGGCGGCCAGTTCGGCGCGTTTTGAGGTCGAGGAGCTGCGGGCCATTTCGGCTGTCACGGCCTGAGCTGCCGCGGGCGTTTCCAGCGGGGTCGGAGCGGCCTCTTTAGGCGCCGGTATTGCGGGCGCTTCAATGTCGATGACGTCTTCGGTATTGACCGAGAGAGGGAGATTGTCGGCCGTAAGAAGCATATATGGAGTTGTGCCGGCTTTAAACTGGGCAAGCCAGCGGCTGTCAGGGTTGGAGACGCCTCTGGGTATTATTGTCACCGATTTCAGTTCGGCCTTGCGGCTGTCGGCAGTCACGGCATCGCCAATGCCGAGGTGCCGACGGGCATAGTTGTGAAATTCGCCCGGATGTTCCTCTGAAATTTCTGCTTCGAGATAGATGTCGAGGGCAGTGGCGGGCAGGGTGTAGACAAGGCCGTATTCGTTTGCCTTGCCTGCTGTCAGCTTCTGGCTTGTCTGGGCGGAGCAGGGGAGTGCCAGGATAGCGGCCGCCGCAATCAGCATTATGTTTCTTTTCATTGATATGTCATTTGGTGGGTGGATTGCAGATACTTTCGATGGCGAGCCCTACGTTGTCGGCGATGTCTTCGGCTGTGGTTCCGCGCACGCCGTTGCGGGCTGCCGACAGTTTGCCCGCTATGCCGTGGAGATAGACTCCGGCCACGGCTGCAATTTCCGGTGCGAGATGTTGCGCCACAAGGCCTGTGATAAGGCCGGTGAGCACGTCGCCGCTGCCGGCGGTGGCAAGGGCATCGGTGCCCGAGGCATTTACGAGGACTTCGCCGTCGGGCCATACCGTGAAGGTGTAATGGCCCTTGAGCACTATGATTATCTTATATCTGGCAGCCATCTCTATAGCTTTGAGCAGGCGGGTGGAGTGGCTGCTCTGGGGGCCGAAGAGGCGGTCGAATTCGCGGGCATGGGGTGTGAGAATCGAGCCCGGAGCAAGGAAATCGAGCATGCTCGGGCGGCGCGCCATGCAGTTGAGGGCGTCGGCGTCGATGATTACGCTCCTGCCCTGTGCCTGGCATGTCTTGAGGAAGCGCTCGAGGCCGTAGACGGTGGAGTCGGAGTGTCCGAGGCCAGGCCCGACGGCAATGGCGTCGGCCTCGTGCTGGCTTTCGAAGCGCTGGATATCGAAGTCGGCGCCGTCTGTCTCGAACATCGCGGCCGGAACGGAGCTCTGGAGCACATAGAAGCCGCAGCGGGGGCCATGGCATATCACTTTGCCGCAGCCGGAGCGTGTGGCGGCCCGTGTGGCAAGAACCGCGGCGCCGAGCATGCCGTATGAACCGGCGAATATCAGTGCTGTGCCGAGGTCGTTCTTGTCGGCGAAGGGGTCGCGTGAGGGGAGAACCGCGCGTATGGCTTTTGCGTCGACTATGCGGCACTGCGGGTGTCGCACGCTGCTTTTGTCGAGTGGCAGGCGGAGTGTCTTCCAGCGCCCTATGAGCTGTGCGTTTTCCGGCATGAAGAATGCCGGGGTGGGCCCTACGATGGCAAGGGTGAGGTCGGCGTGTATTATATTGCGGTTTACCATGCCGACCGACAGGTTGAGGTTCATGCCCGACGGAATATCGAGCGAAACCACTTTCGGCGTCGACGGACTTTCATTGATATAGCGGGCGACGGCCTGATAGCCACCTCGCAGAGGCTTCTGATAGTCAATGCCGAACAGGCCGTCGACCACAGTCATACCTGCGTCGAGTTCGGGCATGGTGAAGCTGGCCCCCGGGTCGGTGACTTCGTTGAGCCATTCAGCGCCGGCGGTCTGTACGAAACGGTCGCGCTCGGCCCGGCAGTCGTCGCTCAGCATATTGCCCCCTATGTTGAAGAGGCATACCCTGGCATGGCGGCCGGACTGGTATATTGCGCTTGCCGTTGCCAGCGCGTAGGCTCCGCACAGGTCATCGCCGGCGAAAATTACAATTTCGCCGGGGCGTTCGCCGTGGACTCCGAGGACTTCTGCAGCCGATTGCTCTCCGACAAGGCCGATGAAATGCGAGCGCCGCCGGCGGCGCTCACGTTTTTGGTCTGCGTCGAGGTCTTCGGGCTCGCGGGCCGGGCCTATTGTTGCCTCGAGTATCCGTTCTATTTCTTCCGGTGAATATACCGTTTTCACATTTTAAGGAGTTCTTCGATTTTTTCGCGTATGGCTTCGGCTTTTACAGCGCCCGATAGACGGAAGGGAGCTTTTTTGCCGTCTTTGAAGAAAAGGAGCAGGGGAATGCCCATGACACGGTTTTCGGTGCAGAATTCGGTGTTGTCCTCGGTGTTGTATTTGCCGATGGCGACGCGGCCTTCATATTCTTCGGCGAGAGCGTCGATTGTGGGGGCGAGCGCCTTGCAGGGACCGCACCATGTTGCCCAGAAGTCTACTACAACAGGCTGACCGGAGGCTATGATTTCGCGTATGTTTTCGTCGGTGAATGTCATGCTCATGATAAATGGTATTTAAAATGTTTATAATCTGTTGTCTAATTCAGGTTTTTACGCTCAATCTTGAATTCGAATTCGAGGCTTGAGAGAGTATCGATAAGTGTTTTGTCGGGTTTTATCCGCAGGCCCGAGCTGAAATGAAGCTTTCGGCCTATTTCGGGGTCGAAAATACTTAGGGTCAAAGGTACTGCGTCGGAGTCTTCGTGCTGACCTATGTCCTGGAGCAATCCGTCGAGCTGCTTTAACTGGCTTGTGGTGCTCGAAATTTCCATGCCGGTCACGAGTTTTCCGTGAAGACCGTCGAGCGGCAGCACTTTGTCTACGCCGAAGCGGACATTGGTGGCGCCGGTAGTCTTGTTGCGGATTGCGCGGAATGTTCCGGTCACATATATCGCCGAGCCGGGCGTGCACAGGTGGCCGAATTCTGCCCGCTGTTTTTCAAACATTGTGAAGTCGGTTACGCCGGAGAAGTCTTCGACCTTGACAATCAGCATGCTTCCGCCGTTGAATGTCTGTTTTTCTTCGAGAGCGGTCACCATGCCGGCAAATGACACCGGCGTTGGTGTCGGCTGGCTGATTTCATTCTTTTCAACAGCAGTATAGGGAACGCCATAGTTTATGTCGAGCCAATAGGGGTCGAGCGGGTGGGCTGAAAGATACATGCCCACCAGCTCGCGCTCTTTGTTGAGGCGTGTCAGATTGTCCCACGACGGCGAGCTCGGTATCGCTGGGCGTGTCTGAGCCTTGAAATCGTCGTCGTCGAAACTGAACAGCGATGATGCCTGCATTTTTTCTTCGCTTTGGCGCTGCGAGCCATAGCGGAGCAGGAGTTCGGCGACGGTTTCGCCGCGTTTGCCCGCTTCGGCCACAAGGTCTTCGCGTTTTATGCCTTCGAAGCAGTCGAAAGCGCCGGCAATCACCAGGTTGTCGAACACTCGCCGGTTGAGAGTGCCGGCCGGTACACGCTCGACGAAGTCGTAGATGTCTTTGAACGGGCCGCCTTTTTCGCGGGTCTCGACGATGTTGCGCACAACGTCGTTGCCCACGCCCTTGATGGCGGAGAGGCCGAAGCGGATAACGTCGCTTCCTGTGACGCTGAACGTTGCGTATGATTCGTTGATGTCTGGTCCTTTTACGCTCAGCCCCATGGCTTTGCATTCGTCCATGTAGAAGCTGAGTTTTGTTATATCCGAGAGGTTTCGGCTAAGGACCGCTGCCATGTATTCGGCCGGATAGTTGGCTTTGAGATAGCCGGTCTGGAACGCCACCCAGCTGTAGCATGTGGCGTGGCTTTTGTTGAATGCGTAGGAAGCGAATTTTTCCCATTCGCCCCAAATCTTCGACAGGACATCGGGTGAATGGCCGTTCTTCTGGCCGCCTTCGAGGAAGAGGCCCTTTAGCTCGTTCATTTTCTCGATGAGCTTCTTACCCATGGCTTTTCGCAGGGTGTCGCTCTGACCTCGCGTGAAGTTCGCAAGGAGTCGCGACAGAAGCATGACCTGTTCCTGGTACACCGTAATGCCGTATGTATCTTTGAGATACATTTCCATTTCCGGGATATCGTAGACAATCGGTTCCTGTCCGTGCTTACGGGCGATGAAGTCGGGAATCTTTTCCATCGGGCCCGGACGGTAGAGGGCGTTCATGGCAATTAGGTCTTCGAACACACTCGGCTTGAGTTCTCGAAGATAGCGCTGCATGCCGGGCGATTCGAACTGGAATGTTCCGACGGTCGAGCCGCGGCTATACAGTTCGTATGTCTTGGGGTCGTCGATAGGTATGTTGTCTATATCGACGTCGATACCTCGCGAACGCTTGATGTTCGTCACGGCATCGCGTATGATCGACAGAGTCTTAAGACCAAGGAAGTCCATCTTGATGAGGCCGGTGTCTTCGATGACAGAGCCTTCATACTGTGTCACAAGAATTCTGTCGCCGTTTTTGTCGGCGGCAGTGCTGACTGGCACCCAGTCGGTCACGTCATCGCGGCATATGATTACGCCGCAAGCGTGTACGCCGGTGTTGCGGACTGTTCCCTCGAGTTTGTCGGCATAGTGGAGAATATCGCGCACATCGCTGTTTTTCTCCATTTCTGTCTGAAAGTCATTCAGATAATTCACGCAGTTGGCCACCGTCGGCTTGAGTTCCTTTTCGTGGTTGGGGTCGCGCGGGTCTATCGGCATGTGCGCCGGAATCATCTTTGTGAGGTTGTTGGCGGTCGCGACAGGATATTTCATCACGCGCGCTACGTCTTTGATGGCCGTTTTGGCCGCCATCGTACCGTAGGTGATGATATGGGCTACGTTCGGGGCGCCGTAGCGCTGTGTCACATAGTTGAGCACTATCTCGCGGCCGTCGTCGTCGAAGTCGACGTCGATATCAGGGAGCGAAATACGGTCCGGGTTAAGGAATCGTTCGAAAAGGAGGTCGTATTTCAGAGGGTCGATCTGGGTTATGCCGAGACAGTAGGCCACAACAGAGCCTGCGGCCGAACCACGGCCGGGACCAATGCTCACGCCAAGGTCTCGGCCTGCGCGGATAAAATCCTGCACAATAAGGAAGTATCCGGGGAAACCCATGGTCTTCATCACGTGCAGCTCGAAGAGGATGCGGTTGTTGACTTCATCGTCGAGCGGTGTGCCGTAGCGCTTGGCCGCGCCTTCGTAGGTTATCTTTTTCAGATAATCGGCTTCAAATTTTATTCTGTAGAGTTTATCGTAACCCCCGAGGCGTTCGATTTGCTTTTTGCCTGCGGCGTCGTCCATCACGACTTCGCCGTGCTCATTGCGCGTGAACTCTTCGTATAGCTCCTGCTCCGTTATGCGTGAGCGGTATTCTTCCTCCGTACCGAAGTCTTCGGGTATAGCGAAGTTCGGCATGATAGGGGCATGGTCTATGCTGTATTCCTCAATCTTTCCGGCTATTTCAAGCGTAGTCTCTATGGCTTCAGGAATGTCTGCGAAGAGGGTGCTCATCTCGTTCGTCGTTTTCAGCCACTCCTGTTTGGTGTAGACCATGCGGTTTTCGTCGCTCAGATAGTGGTTGGTAGCCAGACAGATAAGTCTGTCGTGCGCCTCTGCATCGGCTTCGTCGACAAAGTGGGCGTCGTTCGTAGCAACAAGTTTTATGCCATATTTGCGCGCCAGGGCTATGAGGTGAGGCTCTATTTCCATCTGGCGTTCGTAGACATCGCGGCTTGCGCGGACTGCGGTTGCTTTGTGGCGTTGGAGCTCTATATAATAGTCGTCGCCGAATGTCTGCTTGAACCAGGCCACGCTTGCATCGGCTTTTTCTAAGTCGCCTGCCTGCAATAGACGCGGAATTTCGCCGCCAAGGCATGCCGAGCATACTATGAGGCCTTCATGATGGGCGGCAAGAGCTGCTTTATCTGTACGCGGGTGATGGTAGAAGCCTTCTGTCCACGCCTGAGATACAAGTTTTATAAGGTTTTTATAACCCGTAAGATTTTTGGCAAGAACAACGAGGTGACGGCCTTTGTCGGTCTTATCGCCTCTGTCTTTCAGAGAGTTGTTTGCAACATACATCTCGCAGCCGATGATGGGCTTGAGATGTTTGGCTTTTGCTTTGGCAAGGTCGGCCTCTGCCGCTGCTATTGCAGAGGCGTCTCCGGAGGCGGTCGCTTCTTCCAATGCTTTCTGGGCGGAGCCTACGCTCTCTTTTACTTTCTTGTTGTGTTTCTTTATGCTGTTGGTAAACTCTTTGATACCGAACATATTGCCATGATCCGTCAACGCCAGGGCCGGCATGCCGTCTGCCACAGCTTTCTTTATAAGATCAGGCAGACTCGACAGGCCGTCGAGCAGAGAATAATGGGAATGGACGTGTAGATGTACGAATGATGACATAATTATTTGGAGAAAAACTTTCCAAAATTACAAAAAAAACTCCACACGACAATTACCTTGTTTTTTTGTACACATTAATTATATAAATAATGGCAAAAAAAGAAATAAGGCACCTTGAAAAAAATATGAGTCAGTTTCGCCACAGCAGACTCCAAAAAACAGCGAAATCGCTTGAATCGGGCGAAATGGTCTTTTCGGCTGTTTTTCAGATTATTGACTAAAAATGGGGTATCTTGCAATTGTGAACAAAGGTTAAAAACATGTTTTAGAGTGAACTTTTTCATGAAAATATTTGGTGGGAATAGAAAAAGGGCGTAACTTTGCACCCGCAATCAG
>CAMNRO010000003.1 GCA_946553045.1 uncultured Porphyromonadaceae bacterium
AGAGGAAAGGAAACGAAAGTAGGTCAGAAAACTTTCGTTTCCCGACCTACTCGATATATACAATCCTCAAATGTGCGCGTGTCAAAAAACTTTGCTGTTTCAAAAAAAATGAGTACCTTTGTGTGATAATATGGCGTGAAAGGCGCAGCTACGCATGACGCTGTTTCTACGCTTTTCTGAAACGCTTAACTTACATCTTTTTATCGCATGTTGGAAGAAGACCGCATCTTTAAAATCAATATCGAAAGCGAAATGAAGACGGCATACATCGACTATTCTATGTCGGTGATTGTGTCGCGAGCGCTGCCCGATGTGCGCGACGGTATGAAACCCGTTCATCGTCGCGTGCTTTTCGGTATGAACGAAATGGGCAACAATAGTAATAAGCCTCATAAGAAATCGGCAAACTGTGTCGGCGAGGTGATGGGTAAATATCACCCTCATGGAGACTCGTCTATCTATGGCACCGTTGCGCGTATGGCACAGTGGTGGTCTATGCGCCACACTCTTATCGACGGCCATGGAAACTTTGGCTCTATCGACGGCGATTCGCCTGCAGCCATGCGTTATACCGAGGTTCGTCTCGACCCGCTTGGCGAAGAAATGTTGCGTGACATTGAGGCTGATACTGTTGATTTTCAGCCCAATTACGATAACTCCCGCAAAGAGCCAGTAGTGCTCCCCACTCGCTTCCCGAATCTGCTTGTCAACGGAGCATCCGGTATCGCTGTAGGTATGGCTACCAATATGCCTACGCACAACCTCACAGAGTCTATCAATGCATGTATAGCTCTTCTGGAGAATCCCGAGATGGAAATCTCCGAGCTGTCGAAGATTATTACAGCTCCCGACTTCCCCACCGGAGGTATAATATATGGTTATGACGGTGTCCGCGAAGCTTACGAGACCGGTCGAGGCCGTATTCTCATTCGAGCCAAAGCAGAGATTGAACAGAAGGCAGACCATGAGCTTATCGTTGTGTCTGAAATCCCCTATGGAGTAAACCGAGCCGAACTTATTAAGAATATCGCCGACCTCGTGGTCGAAAAACGAATCGACGGCATATCGAATATCAACGATGAGAGCGACCGCGACGGCATGCGTATCGTCATCACCCTTAAGTCTGACGCTAACGCCAATGTGGTTCTGAATAAGCTCTATAAGCTTACGGCAATGCAGTCGTCGTTCAGCGTAAATAATGTCGCGCTTGTCAATGGCCGCCCGAAGACGCTTAATCTCAAGGAAATCCTTCAGGCGTTTATAGACCATCGTTATGTAGTGGTTACCCGCCGCACACAATACGAACTGCGCAAGGCTCGTGAACGAGCACATATTCTCGAAGGCCTCATGATTGCCGTGCGCAATATCGACGAAGTAATCGCCATAATCAAGTCATCGAAGACCACCGAGGAAGCCCGCACGACGCTGTCGGCCAGGTTTGATTTGACCGATCCTCAGACCCAGGCTATCGTTGATATGCGCCTTCGCGCCCTTACCGGTCTGGCAATCGAGGAACTTCAGCGAGACCTCGACGATATTCATCGCCGCATAGCTGAACTCGAGCTTATCCTCAACGATCCTATTGTGCTTCGAAATCTTATTGAGAAGGAGCTTCGTGAAGTCAGCGACAGGTTCGGAGAAGGTCGCCGCACCGCTATCGACTATACAGCAGGCACTTTCAATGCGGAGGATTTCTATGCCGATGACGATATGATTATCACCATTTCGCACATGGGATATATCAAACGCACTCCGTTGGCCGACTTCCGCGCACAGAATCGCGGCGGAGTCGGAGCCAAGGGTTCGGATACACGCGACAGCGACTTTATCGAGCATATTTACACTGCATCCATGCATGATACCATGCTCTTCTTCACAGACCGCGGACTCGTGTATAAAATGCGTGTATATGAACTGCCCGAAGGAACCAAGAGCAGCAAAGGCCGCGCGCTCCAGAACCTTCTCAACATTGAGCAGGGCGATAGCGTGAACGCATACATCGCATGCCGTAATCTTGGCGATGCCGACTATACTTCTACACATTATCTTGTTTTCGCAACTCAGAACGGTCTGATCAAGAAGACCGCATTGTCGGAATATGCCCGAGTTCTTGCCAAGGGCAAGAAGGCTCTTATTATTCGTGAAGGCGACAAACTTGTCGGCGTTGAGCTTACGGACGGAAACAGCGAGATTCTGATGTCCAACCGTAATGGCCGCACAATCCGCTTCCACGAGAAAGAACTCAGACCCATGGGTCGTGTGTCAACCGGCGTGCGCGGTATGAGAATCGACGAAGATGGTCAAGACGCAGTAATTGGCCTTATCGCCATGAACGAAAATACCGAGAATACTGTTCTAACATTGTCGCAGAATGGTTTCGGCAAACGTTCTCTGCTCGATGTATATCGAATGACTCGCCGTGGCGCCAAAGGTGTCAAGACGATGAATATAACTGACAAAACCGGTTTGTTGGTTGCATTCAAGAGCGTGAATGATGATAACGACCTTGTTATTATAAACAAGAGTGGTGTTGCTATCAGAATTCATGTTGCCGATATACGGGTAATGGGCCGAGCAACCCAGGGTGTGCGCATCATTAATCTTGAGAAGCGAGGAGATGCGATTGCCTCTGTATGCTGTGTCGACGCAGACCCCGAAGAAGAGGTGGAAACCATAGCTGCCGACGCCGAGGAACTTCCCGAACTCACCGCAGAAGCAGAAGTTGAAGAGGAAGTTTTGGAAGACGACTCGGAGGAAATCAAAGAAAGTGAAGAATAACACATTAATCCATTAAAAATACCTTAAGATGAAAAAAATCAGCATTTTGGCTCTTGGTCTTGCTGTATGCGCCACCGCTGGTGCCCAGACAAGCGTACTTAAAGAAGCCGAACAGGCCATGAAAGGCGGTCAGGAAGCTGCCAAGGTGGTGAGCATCGTCACTCCGGCATTTACCAACGCCGAGACACAGGGTCTTGCGCAGACCTACTACATTCCCGGCAAGGCATCGTATAACGAATACGACAAACTGCTCGGTCTGAAACAGTTCGGCAAAACCAAGGAAGAAGACAACGCCAAAATGGGCAAACTGCTCATTCAGGGCTATGATATGTTCATGAAGGCTCTTCCCCTCGACTCAGTGCCAAATGAAAAAGGTAAAATCAAACCCAAGTATTCTAAAGAAATGATAAGCACCATCGCCGGTCATTTCACAGACTACACAAACGCTGGTGCTGATCTCTATAATAGCAAGGATTTTGACGGCGCATACCGTGCATGGGCTATTTTCAACGAAATACCTCAGAATCCGACTCTCCGCGAGAAGCTCACCAACGTTCCCGCCGATACAATTCTTGGCGAAATCGCATTCAATCAGGCGCTGGCAGCATGGCAGGGTAATCACTTCGAGGATGCTCTCAATGCTTTCCTTTTCGCCAAGTCGAAAGGCTACAACAAAAAGCAGCTGTATGACTATGCTATAGCAGTTGCCGACGGCGCCAAGAATCGCGATGCTGTCCTTGCTCTTTCCGAAGAGGCTCTTGGTATTTACGGCGATCAAGACCCGATGTATCTTGGCCAGGTAGTAAACTACTATCTGCAGAACAAGGACTTCGACAAAGCTTTCGAAATCATCAACAAGGCTATCGAGAAAGAACCGGGCAACGCCCAGTATTATAACATTCAGGGAGTTCTTTACGAAAACGTTGAAAAGCGTCCTGAAGCAATCGCAGCTTACAAGAAAGCCACTGAACTTGATCCCAATAACGCACAGGCTCTGTATAACTATGGCCGTCAGCTCTGCGAATCTGCCTATGCTCTCAACGACGCAGCTCCTACAAGCCAGAAGGAATACGAAGAATACAAGGAAGCAAAAATCATGCCTCTCTTCAAAGAAGCTGTAGACGTCCTTGAAAATGCTTATAATATCGACCCCGACAATATCGACGTCCTCAAATATCTTGAGAATGTATATTATAACCTCGGTGACGAAGCTAAGCTCAATGACGTACGCAAGCGTATGACTTATTAATATAATATTTCATCCAAATAATACGAGGGGCCGGGCCTGATGGTCCGGCCCCTTTTTCTTTATTGATATGGAAAATACCAATCAGCAGTTCAGAGAAGCTCTTGATCGCTGCCGGGCTGTGTTTGCCGCCAAACTTGGCGACTACGGCCCGTCGTGGCGCATAATGCGCCCGGAGGCCATCACCGATCAACTTTTTATAAAAGCGAAGCGCATTCGTTCGCTTCAGATCAAAGGTGTGTCAGCCGTAGGGGAGGGTATATTGCCTGAGTTTGTAGCAATTGTCAACTATGGCATTGTCGGAATAATACAACTGCGTCTCGGATTTGCCGACAGCAAGGATATAACAACTGAAAAAGCCCTTCAGCTATACGACGAGGTAGCCGCAGAGGCCATGAAACTCATGATTGCCAAGAATCATGATTACGACGAAGCATGGCGAGGAATGAGGGTTTTATCTTATGTCGATCTCATATTGACAAAAATTGAAAGGACAAAGGAAATCGAAGATCACAACGGAAATGTTAAGGTCTCGGAAGGGATAGATGCTAACTATTTCGACATGATAAACTATTCGGTTTTCGGCATTATAAAACTGACAGATGAAGCTGGGGATTAGTGCAAAAATGCGGATTCGACTCGCGCTGGTTGTCATATGTCGCATTGTGGTCGGTGCAACATTTCTGGTTGCAGGCTGGGCAAAGGCTATAGACCCGTGGGGCTTTGTCATAAAGGTTGGAGAGTATCTTGCTGCCTGGGGGTGGTCGTTGCCTCACGAGCTTATTGTTGCTGCATGTGTGGGAATCGCCTGTGTAGAGTTCTGTACTGGCGCCATGATTCTCCTTGGAGCTTTTAAGCGCTGGGCAGTGTGGACTGCCGCCACTTTTATGGTATTTATGCTGCCTCTAACGGCGTATATAGCATTGGCGAATCCCGTGGACGACTGTGGTTGTTTCGGCGATTTCCTGGTCATTTCCAATTGGGCGACTTTTTTTAAGAATATCGTAATCAGTGCTGCAATTGCATATCTGATTGTCAGAAACAGGGCTGTCCCCGGACTTCTTCCTGTGCCTATACAATGGATAGCTATGGCGGCTTCGTTTGCTTTCCCTCTTTATCTTTCCTTTGTAGGCTACAACATACAGCCTCTGGTCGACTTCAGGCCATTCAAGACGGGGACTACGATTTTCACTCCTTCAGAAGAAATCGGGGAGATGGAGTATATTTATGAGAAAAATGGAGAAGAAAGGCAATTCGCTCTCGACGAGCTTCCCGACAGCACATGGACATTTGTCGATGCCGTTGAAATCAATGCCGATTCAGAACAGCCGGCCATATCAGTTTTTGATGTGAATGGAAATGACATAGCACGCCAGTTTTCCGAAGATGGCAGCGACTATTTATATCTTATAGTCGCCAATCCAGACCTGCAGTTTATTAGCCGGGCAAGATTTGTCAATGAGCTTGCCGAGTACGGACGCAACCACGATTGTCCGCTTATCGGGATTGTTGGAGTTGACGGTGATGCGCTTGCGGAGTGGGAAGCATTGGTGCGCCCGCGTTTTCCTGTTTATACGGCAGAAGACACTTCTTTGAAAATGCTCGCTCGTGGTACTGCCGCGCTTGTCTTTACGAGAGAAGGGCGGATTGTATGGAAGCGCACTCTGGCATCAGTCGATACATCTGTTCTCGAATCGCATATAGAAGGAAATGTTCTTGAAACATTGACCCCTGTCGATGACGGCCGACAGCATTTATGGGCTTGCGGCATTTATCTTGTCGTTATACTTACGGTTTATCTTCTCGGGCAATCGCCAAAGTTATTGCCGAACCATAAAAAATGAGTATATTTGCAGTCTGAAAATACATAACACAATCCAATTTATACATAAACAATGAGAAAGAATATAGTTGCCGGCAACTGGAAAATGAACACCACTGTTCCTGAAGGTGTCGCTCTTGCCAAGGAAGTTAACGAAGCCCTCAAGGGTGCTGACAAGAAATGCGATGTAGTGATTTGCGTGCCTTTCACTCATCTTGTATCTGTTGCTGACGTTATCGACCAGAATGTGCTCGGTCTCGGTGCTGAAAACTGCGCAGACCATAAGAGCGGTGCTTACACAGGTGAAGTTTCTGCACCTATGGTTGCTTCAACTGGCGCTAAATACGTTATTCTCGGCCACAGCGAACGTCGCCAGTACTACGGTGAAACAGCTGAGACCCTCCGTGAGAAAGTAGCTCTTGCTCTTGAAAACGGCCTCACCCCCATTTTCTGCATAGGCGAAGTTCTCGAAGAACGTGAAAACGGAACTTACAACGAAGTTGTCAAAGCTCAGATTGTCGACGCTCTCTTCAATCTTTCGGCAGAGGACTTCGGTAAGCTCGTGCTCGCTTACGAACCTGTATGGGCTATCGGTACAGGCAAGACAGCTACCGCAGAACAGGCTGAAGACATGCACGCTCATATCCGCGCGGTCATCGCTGAAAAATATGGCAAGGAAGTGGCTGATAACACTTCTATCCTTTATGGTGGCAGCTGCAAGCCCTCGAATGCCGCAGAACTCTTCGCCAAGCCTAACGTTGACGGCGGTCTTATCGGCGGTGCTGCACTCAAGTGCGCCGATTTCATGGGTATCGTAAACGCTTTCTGATTCGGGAAGCTGTAAATGAAATTCAGACCTTATATAGCAATCGCAGTTCTTGTGCCGGCATTCACCATGCCGGCGCAGGAGCCTGCATTGCATTCTGCCGACACTGTTGCATCTATTGTGACCGGGATTAATGCTTCCGGTAATATTGTTGTCAAGCAGCCCTCCGCGCTTGAGATATTGCTTATGAAGCGCGTTGAGGAAAATATAGCCGAAGACGAAAACCTGCACGAACACCGTCAGGCTAATTCCCGTTCGGGATACCGCATACAGGTCTTTGACGACAACAATCCCCGCACAGCAGCCGCACAGGCTAAAGCCCGTGGGCGCCAGATGGAAGCAGCTTTTCCGCAATACAAGACGTATGTGTCGTTTAACTCGCCGTATTGGCGCGTAAAGGTCGGCGATTTCCGCACCAGAGGTGAAGCAGAAGCCGCGATGGCTGATTTCAGAGATGCTTTCCCTCAGCTCGGTGCTTATTTGCGCATTGTGCGCGACAGAATAAATATTTTCGATTGATGCCTATGAACCGGCTCACCGACGAGGAGCGAGTATCGCAAATCTCGCAACATATAGAAAGTATAATAAATCTTCTTGGAGAAGATTGCAACCGAGAGGGGCTTAAGAAGACACCTCTGCGGGCTGCAAAGGCATTATGGTTTCTGACGTCCGGATATAGGACAAATCCTGAAGCTTTAATGCAGCAGGCCCTTTTCGAACATGAAGGGTCGCAAATCATAATAGTAAAAGACATAGAATTCTATTCTATGTGTGAACATCATATATTGCCGTTTTTCGGAAAAGTGAGCATCGGATATGTTCCTTCCGGAAAAATCGTGGGCTTGAGCAAGCTCGCCAGGATTGTAAATGCGTTTGCCCGGCGTCTTCAGGTTCAAGAACGATTTACATCTCAGATATGTGAGGCAGTAAGAAATACGCTGAATGCAGCAGGTGTTATTGTTGTATGCGAAGGAGAGCACCTTTGCATGAAAATGCGCGGAGTAGAAAAGCAGCATTCGGCTACGACAACAGTACATTACAATGGGGTGTTTGATTCCGACCCGGCTTTGCGGGCGGAATTTATGTCGGCCATACGCTGAAAAATCCCACAAATTCCATAGTCTGTGTGATAAAACAACCGTATAAATCATAATAATCGCCGGTTTTGCTATTGAAAACCGGCGATTATTTTATGATTGATATTTCAATACGTTTTATCCGAATTTACTGATTTTACGAAGCATTGGCTCATTTATAATCTTGATTCGTCTTCCATCGACCACAAGTATTTTCTCATTTACGAATGTCGAAAGAGTTCGAATGGCGTTGGACGTAGTCATATTCGACAGATTGGCAAGGTCTTCTCGTGCCATATATATTTTCAAAGTCGAATTATCGTCTTCATAACCATAATTGTCCAAAAGAACCATTATGGCTTCGGCCAAGCGTCCTCGGATATGCTTCTGTGTAAGATTTACGATTTTTGTGTCAGAACCGCCAAGATTATGGGATAATTCGCGGATAAAGAACCATGCGAGTTCTATATTGTTGTGAATGATTTCGCGAACAAGGGTCATTGGCAGAGCTCCTATGATAGAAGGCTCGATAGCGGTTGAACTCGATACATATTTTTCCTCTGCGAAAAAAGCTCTGTAGCCGAAATACTGCACCGGGCGTATAAGGCGTAGAATCTGAACTCGTCCGCCGACTCCCTCTTTTGTCTTCTTTACCTTACCTTTAAAGAGACACCATAAAAATTCGGGGTCATCTCCTTCTGCATATATGACCTGATTCTTTTTGAACGTATGAATGACGAGATTGTCAGCCACCAGACGCTTTTCTTCTGATGACAGAATTGACCAGATGTCGGCCATGTCTTCATTGATGACCTTCTCGAGTGCGGCTTTAATCATAAGAAAATCAAACGATTCGTTAGACTTTGCTTTTCTACGTGATTTGTCATTTATGGAGATATTCAAACGCTATATATGCAGTTGGCAGGCATATATGTGGTTGTCAACCAAAATGCAAAAGCAAGAAATAGCGAATTCTTAAATGCAAAAATACTAATTTATTTTCAAACTATAAAAAAATGTTGAACAATTATGTTATACAGCTACTTTTTGCGCATGTTAATGCTTTATGCGACGAGTTTGCCATGTCCGTTCAGATGAAAAGATAGTGGCGGCGCATTATCCGCTATGCAGGCAACTGTAATATCTAAAAATGCTTAAATGTTTAGAACGTTAAAGAGAAAGTAAATAAATTTAACATTCAAACACGGCTGATTATTTGTTAGAATATTAATTTTGCGTTACTAAATAGAATCATTAATGCATCTAAAGTTTGCAAACATATAATTTATTATGAGCGAAAGCGTAAATATTCGACAACTCAATGAGTTGGTAGCTTCCAAGAGTGATTTTACAGCACTTATAACCCGAGGCATGGATCAGACCATTGTCGGTCAGAAACATCTTGTGGAGAGTCTTCTCATTGCCATGCTGGCTAACGGCCACGTGCTTCTCGAAGGTGTTCCCGGTCTTGCCAAGACTCTTGCAATCAAGACTCTTGCTCAGCTCATCGATGCAAAATACAGCCGAATCCAGTTCACTCCGGACCTCCTTCCGGCCGACGTCATCGGTACGATGATATATAGCGTTAAGAACGAAACATTCCAGGTTAAAAAAGGCCCTGTTTTCGCTAACTTCGTACTTGCCGATGAAATAAACCGTGCTCCTGCAAAAGTGCAGAGCGCCCTTCTCGAAGCTATGCAGGAGCGTCAGGTAACAATCGGTGACAATACATTCCCCCTTGATAAGCCTTTCCTTGTAATGGCTACACAAAATCCGGTAGAGCAGGAGGGAACATATCCTCTTCCCGAAGCTCAGGTCGACCGATTCCTTATGAAGGTCGTTATCGGATATCCGTCGAAAGACGAAGAACGTGAGATTATACGTATGAATATCGCTCGAGAACAGCGTCCCGTCGTGCCTCTTCTCCGCCCAGAAGAAGTTATAGAGGCCCAGAAAGTTGTTGAGCAGATTTATGTCGACGAAAAAATTGAACGATACATTGTCGATATCGTATTCGCGACCCGTACCCCCTCTGAATACGGTCTCGAAGATCTCGCCTCATATATTTCATTCGGAGCATCGCCGCGTGCCTCCATATCTCTGGCCCGCGCCGCCCGTGCATATGCTTTCCTGCATCAGCGAGGCTATGTGATTCCTGAAGATGTAATTTCAGTATGTCACGACGTTCTCCGTCATCGTATCGGTCTTACATACGAAGCCGAGGCAAACAACTATACAACCGACCAGATTATAACCGAAATCCTTGATAAAGTCCAGGTTCCCTGATAAAGTATGGATTCTAATGAACTTATAAAAAAAGTTCGCAAAATAGAGATTAAGACTCGCGGACTGTCGCAAAATATTTTTGCGGGCGAATATCACTCGGCCTTTAAAGGCCGAGGAATGATGTTCTCGGAGGTGCGTGAGTACCAGTATGGCGATGATATCCGCGATATAGACTGGAATGTCACCGCTCGACATAACCATCCATATGTAAAGGTCTACGAAGAAGAACGCGAGCTTACCGTAATGCTGCTTGTCGATGTTTCTGCAAGCCGTGAATTTGGCGCAGTCGGTGTCGAGAAACGCGAAATGATAGCTGAGATTGCCGCTACAATCGCTTTCTCGGCTATACAGAACAACGATAAGATTGGTGCTATCTTCTTTAGTGACAGAGTCGAAAAGTTCATCACGCCGAAAAAGGGACGCAAACACATCCTTTTCCTGATTCGCGAACTGCTCGATTTCAAGCCCGACCATCAGGGAACGAATATCGCAGAAGCCGTCCGTTACTTCAGCGATGCCTTGAAAAGAAGATGCACAATGTTTCTGATTTCAGATTTTATTGATGAATCGGACTATCGGAAACCGCTCACTGTCGCAGTCAACCGTCATGATGTGATGGCTATTCAGGTCTATGACAAACGCGACAGCGAATTGCCCAATGTCGGCCTTATGAGAATACGCGACCTTGAAACCGGCCACACTCAGTGGATTGATACAGGGTCGGCGGCGACTCGGAAGGCATATGGAAAATGGTGGTATAAGCGACAACAGTCAATGTCGGAAGCATTGCGAAGCAACCGCGTCGATTATGTCTCTGTGGCAACCGACGAAGATTATGTCAGAGCCTTGATGGGCCTGTTCAAAAATAGATCAACAGTATGAAACTCCATCTGAAATGTTTTGCAGCGGCCGTTCTTGGTTTAGGTAGTATCGCCGTTCAGGCTCAGCAGGTTTCTGTAAAAGCCGCAGTCGACAGTATCGACCTAGTCATGGGCGACCGCGCGCATATAACCGTATGTGTTGATGTTCCCTCTCAATTGGAATCGTCGGTGCAACTGGTGGATTTCCCCGTACTCACACCCGGTGCCGAGTATATTCCATTTCATGGTGTTGATGTTGTAGCCTCCGACAGCACAACTACAAGGACCGAGACCGGTGTACGCTATGATTTCGACTTTACGATTCAGGCATTCGACCCGGGCACAATCAGCATTCCTCCTTTTGCTGTTGTTCCGGCTCAGGGAGCTGACACCGTAAAATCAACTGTCATAGCGCTCAAGGTGGCTCCGGTCGATGTTGATTCTCTTGAGACAATCAATCCGATGGCGAGCATTGCTAATCCGGCTGTCAAATGGTATGATTACATACCCGACTGGCTGCTCTGGACTTTCCTCGCCCTTGTTCTGGTTGCGGCCGGAGTGGCGGCTTTCATTTTGTTGAGAAAGCGCAAGATAGCGATAGAAGAAAGCAAGTCTGTTCCTGTGCCGCCTTATGATTTGGCAAAACTCCGTCTTGAGAAGCTTCGTTCGCGCAATCTTGCTGAAAGCGGTCATGAAAAAGAATATTATACCGAATTGGTCGATATTCTCCGTCAGTATCTTCAGGGCCGTTTTGGCATCAATGCTATGGAAATGACCTCGTCGCAGATTGTGCGTGCACTGCGTTCAAATCCGGAGACACGCATGACAGCCGACGAAATGCGAGGTGTACTTTCTGTCGCAGACTTTGTGAAGTTCGCTAAAGTAAGGCCTTTGCCCGATGACAATGTGAAAGCGTTCAACCGTGCCACCAATTTTGTCGATTCGACAAAGCCCGCACCAGAACCAGATCCGGAGACGGCTTCAGATATGCCGGCTAAACCCACCGATAAAACAAGCAAATAACAATACAAATGCATTTTGCACATCCTCATATCCTTTGGCTTTTGCTGCTTCTTATACCGCTGACAGTGTGGTATGTGTTGAAACAGCGGAATCTTCATGCGACAATGGCTTTGTCGTCGGCATCGGCATTCAAGGCTTTGCCTCGCACATGGAAACAATATCTTAGGCATCTTCTCTTCTTGCTTAGACTCGCTACGGTAGCATGTGTAATCATCGTGCTCGCCCGCCCTCAGACCCGCGACAGTTGGCGTACGACTTCTACGGAGGGTACTGATATAGTTCTGGCACTCGACGTATCTTCATCAATGCTCGCACGCGATTTTGAACCGGATCGTTTCGGCGCCGCCAAAGAGGTGGCTGCCAGATTTATTTCCGGACGCGAGGCCGACAATATCGGCGTCGTGGTTTTTGCAGGAGAGAGTCTAACGGGCGTTCCCATGACTGTCGACCGCGCCCAACTGCTGTCTTATCTGCAGAATCTGAGCATGAACATACTCGAAGACGGAACTGCCATTGGCGACGGTATCGCGACGGCACTCAACCGCCTCAAAGAGGGAAAGGCCAAAAGCAAGAGCATAATTCTGCTTACAGACGGTTCGAATAATACCGGTGTAATAGCGCCTGTGACTGCGTCGGAGGTAGCCAAAGAGTTGGGTGTCAAAATCTATACAATAGGTATCGGAACAAACGGGAATGCCCCGTACCCGGTCCAGACTCTGACCGGCCGTATCGAATTCCAGCCTCAGCCGGTTGTAATCGACGAGGCCACCCTCCGAACCGTGGCAGAGAGTACCGGCGGCAAATATTTCCGTGCTACCGGCAACCGTGTGCTTGAAGAGGTTTTCTCAGAAATCGATGCACTTGAGAAGACGCAGATGGACGTGCGTCATTTTTCGCATACTGAAGACAACTACATATTGTGGGCGTGGCTGGCTTTCGGCTTCTTTGCTTTAGAGCTTTTGCTCCGCTATACAGTTCTTCGTTCAATTCCTTAGGATATACTCATGTTTGATTTCGCAAATCCTACATATCTTTATTTGCTGGCTTCGGTGCCCGTGGCAGTGTTGCTTTTTATGGCGGCACGCGCATCTCGCCGCGCAAAACTGCGCCGATTTGGCCGTATGGCGTCGATTGAGCATCTGATGCCCGATACATCGCGTTATACACCTGCAGTGAAACTGACACTACAGATGATAGCCCTTGCAGCACTTGTAATTGTACTTGCCCGCCCGAGAGCCGGAGCAAAGGAGCAGCAAGAAGTTTCTGCAGGCATTGAGGTGATGATTGCTTTTGACGTTTCCAATTCAATGCTTGCATCATCTACCGACCGACCGGATGGCGTTTCGCGTCTTGACCGAGCTCGTTTATTACTCGAAAAATTAGTAGACCGTCTTGACAATGACAAGGTCGGGCTCGTAGTTTTCGCCGGTCAGTCTAAAATGCAGCTCCCTCTTACAAGCGATTTCTATACTGCCAAAATGTATCTCAACGAGCTTTCGCCCAATCAGATTTCATATCAGGGCACCTCTATTTCGAGTGCTATCAAAATGGCTATGAACGGTTTTTCTCCGGCAGAGGACATGCATAAGGCAATAATCCTTATTACCGACGCCGAAGACCATGAAGGCGAGGCTATTGAGACTGCAAAACTTGCAGCCGAAAATGATATTCAGATTGATGTGATTGGACTCGGAACACCCGGCGGTAACATTTTGCCTGGCTTTGCCGACAATGAGGGCCGTCAAGTTGTAACAAAACTGAACGAGGAACTCGCCAATAAAATTGCGGAGGCTGGCGATGGCATTTACGTCAACGGAGCCTCGCCTTCGGCGTTGTCGGACCTCAGCGACCAGCTTGATAAGTTGCAGAAATCGGAATTCCGTTCGGTATCATATAAGGCCGGAGCAGAGCAGTTTCCCACTTTCGCAGCAATCGCATTGATATTCCTTCTGATTGATATATTTGTAGTTGACCGCAAAATCAGCTGGTTGCGTGGCATTAATTTCTTTACGAAGGAGGATACGAAATGAAAAAGACGATAGTATCTGTATGCATTATGGCTGGTCTGGCATTTTCAATGTCGGCTCAGCTTGCAATGCCCGACGCTGCTTTGCAAGAGCCAGCTTCGGCCGACAGCATTTCTGCGCCTCAGGCAGAGGAGGCGGTTCAGTCTCGTTATTATACGCCGTCCAAATCCTATAAGGCCGAACGAAACAGTATTCGCCGAGGCAATAAGTTTTTTAAGGAGGATAAGTTTTATGAGGCTCTGGAAGCTTATGATGATGCTCTTAAAGAAAACGGAAGTTCAATCCGTGGCAGATATAACAAAGCTGTAACCCTTCTTCAGTTGCAGAACGAAGATAACAAAGGCACATCCGCAGACCCGCGTGTTCAGGCGGCCGGTATTTTCAACGAACTTCTTTCCGACGCAAAACAATTCGATAAGGATATCGCCGAACTTTCGTATTACAATCTTGGCAATATGGCGTTCAATGATGCTCAATATGACCAAAGCATTGAATGCTATAAGAGCGCTCTACGTATAAACCCTGACAACATGGAGGCCCGTGAGAACCTAAGACTTGCCCAGCTCAAAAAACAGGAGCAAGAGCAGGACAAAGGCAATCAGGACCAGCAGGAGGAAGAACAACAACAAGAAGAGCAGCAACAACAGCAGCAACAACAGAATCAGGAAGAACAGCAACCTCAGCAACAGGAGCAGAAACCGATGACAAACTCTGCCCAACAGATACTGCAGACAATGCAGAATAAGGAAAATGCAACCAGAAAGAAAGTCCAGGCTAAGGAAGAGCCCGCAACAGGACGTCCACAGCCGGAAAAACCCTGGTAATAAAAAGTCTTGACTATGCAAAAACGTTTCCTATTTATACTACTGCTAATCGCCACAGCATTCTCTGTTGTGGCCCAACAACCGTCTTTTTCGCTTGTTCAGCCGCGCAATGTTGTTGAAGGCCGTAATTTCAGACTAACTTTTCGCCTGAGCGACGGTGAGGCCAATCCTCCCTCCGCGCCCGAACTCGATGGTTGTACGCTGCTTTATGGTCCGGCTACATCTACAATGCAGAGCACACAGATAGTCAATGGCCGTATGAGTTCGTCGTCATCGATAGACTATTCATTCACCTATCGTGCGGACAAGGCCGGCACCGTCTCTGTGCCGACAGTAACGGTGCAGTGTAACGGCAAAGCGCTTAGTTCGCGCGCGGCTACATTCCAGATACTGCCCCCTGACCGTAATTCCTCGCCACAGAGTGGCGGTCATCGGCAGCCAGATGATGTGACTCCGGCAGGAACATCGGCGCAGATTTCGGCCGACGACCTGCTTGTCAGAGTGTTTTTCTCAAAAAACTCCGTTTATGAACAGGAGCCTGTCGTGGCAACCATAAAGGTTTATACCAAATACGACATAAGTTCGTTCATGGTGACAACCCAGCCGGTCTTCGAGGGATTTCTGACAGAAGAGCTGCCTGTCAATCTTGAAACTTCGATAGAGCACTATAATGGTCAGAACTATCATACAGCAGTGCTTAAGCGTCTGTTGCTTTATCCTCAGAAAGCAGGTACACTTTCTGTAAATTCAGGAAAATACGATGTTACCATTGTGCAGTATGAGCAAGTCAATATGGGCTTTTTCGGCACTGCAAGCCGTCCGATAGAACGGAATGTGACGACATCATCTAATGCCGCGACTCTGCAGGTGAAAGCCCTGCCACAACCTCAGCCTGCGAATTTCTGCGGTGCTGTAGGCTCATTCTCGGTTCAGACCATGCTTGAACCGGAACTCATGCGAACCAACGAGGCCTCAACATATTCATACATCGTGAAAGGAACCGGCAATATAAAGTTCCTTACCCCTCCCACTGTAGAATTTCCTGCCGGAATTGATACATATACGCCCAAAACCGATATTTCTGCCAGCCTGATTGGTGGCGGCACCAACATGAGCGGTACTTTCAGAACCGATTATACTATTGTGCCTCAGGAAGTAGGCAATTTTGTGATAAAAGGTGTTCCGTTTGTATATTTCGACATAGAAAGCGGGGCGTACAAAACAGCCGAGGTATCCGACATGCCAATTAAAGTGCTTCGAGGCAATGGTAATGCTCCCGCCGTATCTCAGACTGATATCGATGAAACAATCGACGATATCCTTCATATACGACGTTCAGATGCCTCCCGTCAGGCTGCCGAAATACACTACACGTTCCGTTCACCGGTGTATTGGTCGCTATATATATTGGCTTTAGTCGCATTGGTTGGCATTCTTTTTGTTTATCGCCGCAATATCCGTCTTGAGGCCGATGTCGCTGGGCGTCGTCTTGCCAAAGCCGGTCGGGTAGCATCAAAACGTCTTAAAGAATCAAAGACATATCTTGATAGCCGCAAGAACGATTTGTTCTATGCCGCTCTTGCCAAAGCCCTCTGGGGATATATAAGCGACAAACTGTCAATCGCCCCCTCGCAGCTTACCCGCGACAATGTTGCCGACAAACTGGCTGCTTATGGTCTTGGCAAAGAAGCTACCGCCGAAGTGCTCGATGTTCTTGACCGTTGCGAGATGGCTCGCTTCACGCCAAATGACTCCGATACGGAAGCCTCAGATATTTATTCAAAAGCGGAAAGCGCTATTAAAAGCATTGAAGACGTAAAGAAATGAGAAAGATATTGTTCATAATACTTCTTTTTGCCGCTTTCGGCGCCAAGGCGATGACATTGGCCGAACAGGCCGACAGCGCCTATAATAAGGATGACTACCGTCTGGCTATAGAATTATATCAGCAATCACTCAGCCGAGACGGTGTGAGCGCTGACGTTTACTATAATCTTGGTAACGCCTACTATCGCAGCGATAAGACCGGTCTGGCCGTAGTCTGCTATGAACGAGCTTTGAAACTCGACCCTACAGATGGCGATGCGCGTGCAAATCTTGAGTTCGTGCGTTCACGTATCCAGGACCGTCCGGAAGACGACTCGGCGTTTCTTGCCAACCTGCACAATTCTCTTCTCGGCTCAATGACGTCTAACGCCTGGGCATGGACGGCATTTGCTATGTTCTTGCTGTTGTTGTCTGCTTCGGCGTTATATATATTTTCGAGCCGGGTTGTGATGAGAAAAACAGGTTTCTTCAGTGGTATTGTTCTTGTGTTTTTGTTCGGGTACTCGCTCTACATTGCATGGGAGAGTTACTCGTATGCAAATTCACACGAAGAGGCTGTTGTCACGGCTCCGTCTACCCAACTCAGCTCCGCCCCCCGCGCAGCCCGCAGTTCAACCGACAAAGTTGTGACTATTCATGAAGGAACGAAGGTGGAAATAATAGACTCCATTGCCACACCAGACGATCCGGTCTCTCCGAAGTGGTATAACGTCAAAATCAACAACAGCACCAAGGCATGGTTGCGAGCGTCGGACGTAGAAAGAATTTAATACACGTCTAAAGCTTGTAGATTAGCTCTTTAAAGCTTGATTTGGCAATAATATGTTGTAAAACATATATATATTTCCCTTTTTTGTTTGTTTAATTGGAAAAATGACATTAATTTAGCAATCATCAAAGACAAAAAACAGATACTAACCCTAACATACCCGAATATGACCAAGACAATCACCTTCAACGAACTCCGTCGTCTCAAAGACCGCCTTCCCGACGGATCGATGCATCAGATTGCAGACAGGCTCAACACCACTGTTCAGACCGTACGCAACTATTTCGGTGGAAGTAACTATGATTTCGGCAAGAACTGTGGTGTCCACATTGAACCGGGTCCTGACGGCGGCATCGTAGTGCTTGATGACAGCACAATTTACGACATGGCCGTTGAAATCCTCCAGAGCCAAGAAGAACAATAATCGGTAAAACAACAATCGAAAAAATGGAACCGGAGCAGGGTAGCGCAAAGCATGCCTGATGCTCCGGTTTTGTTTATTCCCCGACAATCATGCGCTATATAACAATTGCCATACATACATATGAGAAGGCCTTGTCGCTACGTTCTCTACTTGAAAACGAAGGAATCAAGGTCGAGCTGCATAATGTGAATCTCGAAGTGCCCGGATTTTCATCAGGGGTTCGTGTCAGAATTCCCGAAGAGGATCTGCCCTTGGCATTGCGTATAATAGAGAATCAGGAACTGTTTGCCCAGCCGGGAAGCGAGGCACCTGTAGAACATAAAATACTTGTGCCTGTCGATTTCAGCGAAAACTCATTCAAGGCGGCTGTTGTTGCAGCAAATATTGGCGCTAACCGCGGGGAGTCGCTACAGTTTCTGTACAGTTACATCGACCCCTATATAGCAGGTAATATACAGCTGACAAATTCGTTCAGCTATGATGTCGGAGAACCCGGAGCCCGCCAGGCCCTTGGCGACAATGCGGCCCGATTGATGACAAATTTCTGCGACCGCTTCAGATCTGCGATGAAGCGAGGTGATGTGCCTGTGGTAAAATACGGCAGCCATGTGTGCGAGGGCGTACCTGAAGATGCCATTGTGGATTTTGCCAAAAGAAAACTGCCGGGGCTGATTGTAATGGGTACCCGAGGCTCTTCAAAAAAAGAGCGCGACATGATAGGCAGTGTTACCGCCGAAGTGCTCGACGAAGGACGTTTTACTGTCCTGACAGTGCCTGAACCATTCAATCTCGAGAGGGTTCTCAGGCCGACCAATATTTTGTTTTTCAGCAATATTGACCAGGACGACATTCTTGCTATGGATACTTTGTACCGTTTGTTTGGCTCATGGCAGGCAAACGTCACCATTGTGCATATGCCCGGCAGAAAGCGATATTCCCATCTTTCGGCAAGTAAAGCCCTCGGCCGACTTAGCGATTATTGTCGTGATAATTTTAAAAGATACCACTTTGTGACAATACCGTTGCAGGAAAACAACTATGATTCGGAATTCGACAATTTGAATAAAAAATATGATTTTGACCTCATTGTGATACCGAATCATCGTCGCAACGCTTTTAGCCGTCTGTTCAATCCTGGCCTCGCACATAAGCTCCTTATGCATACAGATATTCCGATGCTTGTAATTCCTGTGTGACAAACATAGGCCATATGCTCTATTTTTGCTAACTTTGTATGTTAAATCAAAAATATAGCAAGTGTCAAGAAAAAGAAAGCCGCTCCCTGTCATAGAGAGTTTGGAAATAAGCGCCCTTGCGGCCGAAGGAAATGCCTTGGGCCGTCACGGCGATATGGTTGTGTTTGTTCCCTTCGGCGCCCCTGGCGACGTTGTCGATGTCAAACTCGAAAAGAAAAAGAAAAGCTATGCCAATGGCCGAATAGTAGCTTTCCGCCATAAAAGCGATTGCCGTGTAGAGCCAAGATGCGAACATTTTACTGTCTGCGGAGGTTGCCGTTGGCAACATCTTCCCTATGAAGTACAGCTTCAGACCAAGCGACAGCAGGTAGTTGACGCCTTGGAGCGCATTGCCAAAGTTGATTTGCCCGAGATTGCTCCTGCTCTTGGCAGCGAAAATATCTGGGAGTATCGCAATAAGATGGAATACACATTTTCCAACCGTTGCTGGCTGACTTTCGAGCAGCTTGAGAGCGGAGAAGAGTTCCCCGACCGAGATGCGGCCGGATTCCATATTCCCGGAGCTTTCGACAAAGTTCTTGATATACATAAATGCCATCTGCAGGATGACCTTGGCAATAGAATCCGCCTCTTCATAAAAAAATATGGCAAAGAGCATCAGCTTAGCTTTTACGATCTGAAGGCTCAGAACGGATTTCTCCGTACACTGATGATTCGCATAGCCTCTACCGGCGAAGTGATGGCCGTTATGGTTGTCGGAGAAGATCGCCCGAATGAAATTGAAGGACTGATGAAAGCTGTTGCTGATGAGTTTCCTGAAATAAGCTCTCTCATGTATGCGGTAAATACCAAAGTCAACGATACTTTGGGCGATATCGATATAATTGCATATAAAGGCAAACCTTATATCGAGGAAGAGATGGAAGGACTAAAATTCCGCGTCGGACCGAAGTCTTTTTATCAGACAAACTCTCTGCAGGCATATGAGCTGTATAAAGTTGCAAGAGATTTTGCACAGCTTTCTGGCGATGAACTCGTGTATGACCTTTATACCGGCACCGGTACGATTGCCAACTTTATAAGTCGGCAGGCTCGTAAGGTTATAGGTATCGAATATGTGGAAGATGCCGTCGCAGATGCCCGAATTAACGCCTCTGTAAACGGAATCGATAACGTCGAGTTCTTTGCCGGCGACATGAAAGATGTGCTCAATGATGATTTCATAGCCTGTCACGGCCGACCAGATGTAATGATAGTAGACCCACCCCGCGCCGGCATGCATACTGATGTGGTAGAGACAATATTGAGAGCAGAGCCAAAAGCGATAGTTTATGTCAGCTGTAACCCTGCGACACAAGCTCGCGATCTGGCATTGCTCGACGGCAAGTATGGTGTTGAGGCCGTGCAGCCGGTAGATATGTTCCCCCACACACAGCACGTTGAGAATGTGGTGCGGCTTGTGCGCCGCGACAAGCCTCAGAGCGAGGCCAGCGAAGAGTTGTAGTAGCGGGTATCTCCTGTCACTTCTTCGCCCACGAAGTCGGGCAGTTTCACTGCGAAGTCTTCGGAGGGCAACTCTATCTCAGCGATGACAAGGCCGTCGAGAGACCCGTGAAATTCGTCGATTTCCCATTTCAGATTGTGCGGGGCTTCAACGATATAGCGGGTTTTCTCTATCAGGCGGCTTTTGCAGCATGAACGTAGCATTTCTTCAGCTTCTTCTACCGGCACAGGATACTCCCACTCATTCCTTACCGCTCCGATATTGCGGCTTTTGACTGTTATAAAAGCCTTATTGCCGACAATCCGGACTCTTACGGTGGCATCAGGATCGAGCGAGAGATAGCCCTGCATCATTTCTTTCTTTTGAATTGCAAGATGCCGGTATGAAGAACTACAGACAAGATATTTACGTTCTATTTCTTTTGACATAAGTGTTACGTTTTTGCAAAAATACAGAATTATTCCTTTTTCTCAAAGGGACGGTCGCAAGCATATTGCTTGCGGCAAGCTGTCTATGTGCAAGTGCCGGCGACAGAATTGTCATAAAAGGAATAGTACGCGATTCCCTAACCACCGAAGGACTGCCGTATGCCTCCATTACGATTGATGGAACGCAAAAAGGCACGGTCGCAGATGAAAGAGGCATTTTTGAAGTTGTTGTAGCCCCTGAAAACAGATATATTACAGCGGCTTATCAGGGTTATGGCAGCAAAAAAATATTTTTGAAGCAAAGCAGCCTCAATCTGTATGACATTTATCTTGCACCGCAGAATGAGGAGTTGAAGGAAGTCGTTGTAAAACGGGGCAAATATAGCAAGCGAAATAATCCTGCCGTAGAGTTTGCCGAGCGGCTTCGGAAAAGTGCGCCTCTTACAGATCCGCGCCGCAATGACTATTATAGTTACGACGCATATAGACGTACTTCGGTAGGTATCGGCGATTTCAATACCGACAGTACATCGGCTTTGATAAGACGATTCCCGTTTCTTGCCGAGCATACCGATACGTCAGAAATAAACGGAATGCCGGTGCTCAATCTGTCGATTGAAGAAAAAGCAACAAGCACAATCTATCGCAAGAATCCTGAGAGTTTAAAAGAGATAGTAAAAGGACGCCGGAGCAGGGGAGTCGACGAAATGATGGATACACGCAATCTGCAGACGCTTCTCGACGACATGCTTAGGGAAGTTGATTTGTATCAAAGCGATGTAAAGCTGTTGAAGAACTCGTTCGTCAGTCCTCTTTCTGCAATCGCTCCCGACTTTTACCGCTTCTATCTGGTAGATACCACAAAGATAGACGGCGTTGATTGCACTGTCCTTGCGTTTTATCCACGCAATAAATCATCGAACGGATTCAGCGGACATGTTTTCGTCGAGGCCGGAGACAGTTCCATGTTTATCCATAGAATTGAAATGCATGTTGCCGATGAAATAAATCTCAATTTTATACGTTCGATGATTCTTTCACAGAATTATGAACGAGCCTCCGACGGTAGCCGCTGGAAAGAAAGCGATGACATTGTGCTCGATGCCTCATTGCTGCCGGGAACAGCGCCATTATACATCTCTCGCAAAATCCGCTATAAGAACCATAGCTATGATATTCCTCCCGACAGTGCTTCTTTCGAAATGCTGGGAGAGACTCTTGAACGCCCCGACGCATTGATCCGGGACGATGATTTTTGGGTTAATACGGCTTCGTTGCCCGCCCGGCAAGGAGAGAATCAGATTGACAATCTATCGGAAAAACTAAGGAACGTGCCTTTGTTCTACTGGGGCGAAAAAATTCTGCGTATAATGTTTACCGGCTATATCTCGACCGGCAAAAACAGCAAATTCGATTTCGGGCCGGTCAACACTCTTGCAAGTTATAATTCGCTCGAAGGTCTTAGACTTCGTGCCGGTGGTATTACGACTGCGAATCTTAGCCCTCATTGGTTCGGCCGCGCTTATGCTGCATATGGCTTTCGCGATCACAAATGGAAATATTCTGCGGAAGCTGAATATTCATTCAATGAGAAGCATTACCATTCCCGGGAATTCCCAATACATTCACTGCGCTTCACTCATAGCTACGATGTGGACCACCTTGGTTCGCACTATCTGTTTACAAATTCAGATAATTTTGTACTCTCGCTGAGGCGCATGTCCAATCATAATGATGTTTATAAACGTCGTTCGGCTATTGAATACACTCTTGAGCTTGGCAATAACCTTTCTTTTGGAGTAACGATTGAAAATGTGAGACTCGAAACGTCAAGATATGTGGATTTTACCGAGTTCTCCGGGCGCAAGCTGAGCCATTATACGGAAAATATACTTGGAGTAAGACTGCGCTATGCCCCAGGCGAAAAGTTTATGCAGACCAAATCATATAGAATTCCTGTAAATGAAGATGCCCCGACATTTGTTATCGAACATAAATTTGCGCCTAAAGGATTCCTCGGCTCGAAATATTCCATAAACAAGACAGAAATAAACTTAGGCAAACGGTTCTGGATGTCTTTTCTCGGGTCGATTGATATAATGGTCGGTGGAGGACATGTGTGGAGCAGCGCGCCGTTCCCGGAGCTCCTTATTCCCAATGCAAATATATCTTACACAATACAACCACAGAGTTTTGCTCTGATGAACCCGATGGAATTTGTCAACTCGAGCTATGTATCGTGGGATATTTGTTATCAGCCAAGAGGCGCACTGTTCAATCTCATACCCGGCTTCAGGAAACTCGGATTGCGGGAGATTGTAGGATTCAGAGGCCTTTACGGTCACCTATCCAGTCGCAGTATTCCGTCTGACAGTCGGCCCGAGCTTCTTATGTTCCCTGAAAATGCAGGCTATGGCATGCCCGACGGACCATACATGGAAATATCGGCCGGACTCGACAATATATTGCGCATCTTACGCCTGGACTATGTGTGGCGTCTGTCGTACCGCCATACACCATATGCAATAGATCGCAGTGGGCTTCGGGTTGCCTTGCATTTCACATTTTAATATGCTACTTTTCCCCGCATTATGAACGAAATATCAGATAGAATCTTGAATCTGCTTGCATATGACCCTGCGAGCCCTCTGTTATTCAACACCGGCCTGTTTCTGGTGTTGTTCATTATATTTCTGCTTATATATAATAGCCTTCATCGCTTTCCTCGTCTCAAGATGGTGGCAGCAATACTGTTTTCAGTATATTTTTATTATAAATCAAGTGCGGAATGTGTATTCATACTTCTTGGAGTCTGTGTTTTCGACTTTTTTCTCGGGCTATTGCTTGATAAACTTGAGAGCGACTGGGCGCGCAAAGCCGTTGTGGCAGTCAATGTAGCCGTCAATGTAGGAATGCTTGTATGGTTCAAATATTTCAATATGCTTGCAGACGCATTTGCATCGATTGTTTCGGTTGATTTTGATCCGCTTGACATCATATTGCCTGCCGGCATTTCGTTTTTTACATTTCGCTCCATAAGCTACATGGTCGACATATACCGCCGTGAACTTAAAGCATGCCGCAGTATTCTTGACTATACTTTCTTTCTGACTTTTTTCCCGCCATTGCTTGCCGGACCTGTAGTGCGTGCCAAGGATATGCTTCCGCAGATTGCTGCTCGCCCGAGAGCGTCCAAGGAGATGTGTTCGGAAGGTTTGTTCCTTATAATGACCGGCCTTGTCAAGAAAGTTGTCATAGCCGATTATATAAGCGGTAATTTTGTAGACCGTATATTTGACAATCCTGCGCTATATTCCGGCTTCGAAAACCTTATGGGCTGTATCGGATTCACTATTCAGCTATATTGCGATTTTTCAGGATATTCCGACATGGCAATCGGACTGGCTCTCCTTCTGGGTTATCGCTTCAAAGACAATTTCATGGCTCCGTTCAAGGCGCAAAGCCCTACGGAATTCTGGCATCGATGGCATATTTCGTTGTCAACGTGGCTTCGCGATTACCTGTACATACCCCTCGGAGGCAACCGGAAGGGAAAACGGCGTGCATATCTCAACCAGTTTCTGACCATGGTCATAGGAGGATTATGGCATGGAGCATCTTGGATGTATCTTATATGGGGCGCATATCATGGTGCATTGCTTGCCATACACAAGAGCCTGCGCAAGGTCTGGAAGTTACCGCAGTGGCTCGTAGGCCGTCCAGAAGTCCGGCTTGTCAATATGGCAATTACATTCGGTCTGGTGATTGTCGGTTTCACTTTTTTCCGGGCTCCTTCGCTTGAGACAGTAGGAGAGATTTTCTCGCAGATTGCCACCAATTTCCATTGTGATGTGGCGATGCAATTTATAGAAGGATATATGCTGATTGTTCTTGCTATGGGCTTCGGACTTGCAGCTCATCTTTCTCCTAAAGCATGGACCGACGGGGCCTCAAGAATGTATGTAGGTCTTTCAGCAACATGGCAGGCAGTGTTGCTTGCAGCTATTCTGTTCCTTGTGGTACAGACCAGGCAGAGCGATCTCGTTCCGTTTATCTATCTGCAATATTGAACATTGACTTGCTGCGGGTTGTTGTAAACATGTAACAAATTTAACTCGCAGACAATGAAAAATCTGAAATTCATCCTCACGGCACTTCTGCTGATGGCAGCAGGTGTCATTACTTATGCTTGCTCTCGAGTGGTATATCTTGGTGATGACGGCACCGTCCTTGCCGGACGAACTCTGGACTGGCGTACTCCGATTCCTACAAATCTCTATGTTTATCCCGCCGGAATTTCCAAAACCAGCATGCCCTCGGGTCCCCGGCTCGAGTGGGTTTCCAGATATGGATCGGTACTTGCTGTTGGATATGACGGAGGCGTCACCGAAGGCATGAACGAGAAAGGACTGCAGATGGCCGGGCTTTTCTGCAAGACTGCTGCATATCATGAAGCGGACGGCACAGACGGAACTGCCGTGATGAGTCTGTCGGTTTTTGTAAGCTACTTCCTTGATAATTTTGCGACTGTCGATGAAGTAGAGCAATGGCTGAACACAAATGATTTCGGAATCAGCGGCAAAACTTTCGATGGCGGCACAGTGTCGCTGCTGCATTGGGCACTTACCGATAAAAGCGGCACAACTCTTCTCATGGAGTATGTAGACGGAAAACTGAATCTTTATAAGGGCCGTGAACTGCAAGTGCTCACAAATGACCCTCCCTATCCGGAAATGCTGGCAATCAATAAATTCTGGGAAGGTGTCGGTGGAGTCAATATGCTTCCTGGCGGAGTAAAGAGCCCAGACCGTTTTGTTCGTGCCGATTTCTTTATTCACCATGTACCTACCGATGTTGACTATAACTCGGCTTGGGGCAGCCTTTCGAGCATAATGGGGACGGTAAGTGTTCCTTACGGATACGAAATTGTAGGAGAGCCTAATGTCTCATCGACACAATGGCGCAGTATAGCCGATATTACAGGCGGAAAGTATTATTTTAAATTTACCGACTCATACGGCGATTTCTGGGTCGATCTCGGCCGCCTGTCCATGGCACCTGGCTCCCCGATTCTAAAACTTGACACAAGCAAGCACATCGATCTCTACGGGTGTGCCAACAAATATCTTAAAAAGTCTGAAGGCTTTACTCCGATGTGGTAAAAAATCAGAGGTGCCGAAAAAAACATCGGTGCCTCTGAACTTTTTTCAGACACCGATGTTTTATTTATACAAAGCGAAAATTACTTTTTCCATTGCAAGAAATGTGATAATGATTGGTTTATCTATATCGGCGGCACCGTGAGGCGTCGCCGATATAGTTTATGTAGTTTTTTTTCGCTAATTTTGTGATTGAAAATTCACTCTCATGCCCAGAATAGATCAGGAAACGGTTAATAAAATCCTTGACACGGCAGATATAGTAGACGTTGTCAGCGATTTTGTGAAGTTGCGTCGCAGCGGCGCCAACTTCAAGGGATTGTGTCCGTTTCACAACGAGCGTACGCCCTCCTTTTCCGTAAACCGCGCCCGCAATATATGTAAATGTTTCAGTTGCGGAAAAGGTGGCTCTCCTGTTAATTTCATCATGGAGCATGAACAGCTGAGCTATCAGGAAGCCCTCCGCTATCTTGCCAGAAAATACAACATAGAGATAGTCGAAAAAGAGTTGAGCGACCAGGAACGCGAAGCTATGAATACCCGCGAGGCTATGTTGGCCGTCAACGAGTTCGCGCTCGCTCATTTCAAAAAGAATCTGCTTGAAAGCGATGAAGGACGCGATACGGCCCTGGCATATCTCCGTCACCGTGGCATTAACGATGCAATGATTGCACGATTCCATCTTGGCTATGCCATTGACAAAAGCCGCGAACTGATAGATGCAGCCAAATCGTCGGGTTTCAACACCAAATATCTCGTTGATACCGGTCTTGCGATAGAACGAGACGACAAGTCGCTCTACGACCGTTTCCGAAGCCGTGTGATATTTCCCGTCCACAGCATATCCGGTCGTGTAATAGCTTTCGGAGGGCGAACTATGCGCTCCGATAAGACGATAGCGAAATATGTCAATTCTCCGGAGTCGTCCATTTACCACAAGAATCTCGAACTCTACGGTCTGTATCAGGCTAAAAGTGCTATCGCTAAAAAGGATAAATGCATACTCGTCGAAGGCTATCTCGATGTGATATCCATGCATCAGGCAGGAGTGGAGAATGTAGTCGCGTCTTCCGGCACATCTCTTACCGAAGGTCAGATAAGGGCATTGCGCCGCTTCTCCAATAATGTGACTCTCATTTATGATGCCGATGCTGCCGGAATAAAAGCTTCGCTCAGAGGTATCAACATGCTTTTGGGGGAAGGGCTTAACGTAAAAGTGCTCAGTCTTCCTCCCGGAGACGACCCTGATTCATTCGCCCAAAGTCACAGTTCAACGGAGGTTGAGGCATATCTTGCCGAACATGAAGTAGATATAATCGCCTTTATGGCAGACATGCTGTTGAAAGATGTTCCCGACAATGACCCCACGGCAAAAGCAAAGGCGATAAACGGCATATTATATTCGGTTGCGTTTGTCGACGACCCTGTGACAACTCAGGAATATATCGCACAATGCTCAAGACGACTGTCAGTGCCCGAACAAGTGCTTGCCGGTCAGCTGAGGGTGCTTCGAACTCGTCGGCTGGAGGAAGCCGCTAAAGAAGCCGCGCGTCGCCGTGCCCGGGAATCAGCAGAATCTGCCGTTTCGCCAGAACCGGCCTCTGACATTGATGTGAATGACGCGCAATCCTCTGTGCCGGAGGCCCCGCTTCTCAATCTCGACGCCAACAGTCTCAGACCCTACGAGGAGATGCTGATGCGTTATATTGTGCGGTATGGTCTTCTGTACATCATGGATATAGCACGTTCCGACGGCAGTTTTGCTCCGGGAACAGTGTTTGACCTGATTGATGGCGAATTAGGCATCGACGGTTACTCGATGACATATCCTCCGTTCAGACGCACTTATGAAGCCGTAAAAGAACTTCGGAACGGCAACTGGCAGGCAGACAGGACAACCTTCCTTCAGGCGCTCGAAAGCGAATGCAGCGAACGCATGGCCAACGCCTACGAAGAAATAAGGCAGAAAGCAGAGAATATTGCTCAGATTGAAGCGATGGAGCAGAGGACCCGTGATGAAATTGAGAAATACAGATCGGAAAGAATAAACGAATTCGACGCAAAATATTGCCAGGACCACCTCGCTAATTCTCCCGACGATGTGGTGCGCAATACTGCCAATGCACTTCTTGTGGAGAGATATACCCTTTCTCGAATATATACCAAACAGGAGAATATCGAGAGCGAGGAGAATCAGCTTCCTGAATTGGTCCCCAGGGCTATCTATGAGCTCCAGAATGCGATTCTGTCGGCTCGTCTGCGTGATTTATCGGCTGAACTTGCCACTCTGGATGCCTCTCATATTGAAAGGGCACAGGAGATAATCATGAAAATAGCCGAGTTGCAGAACATGCAGCGGGAGCTTGTAAAAGTCCTTGGAGAAAGAATAATACTCCCCAGACGCTGAAAAAAGTTTTTTATGCATGAACCTTGGAGGCCTTCCGAGTGTTCTAAGCATAGATAAAAAACTACTTCAGCTATGAAAGAAATTGTATTGACCGGCACGACATGCCATGTATTCGGCAACGTTCTGAGTGCTCTCCTGAAGAAAGGACTTGGAGTCAAGGCGATGGTGGACTATCCAGAGAAAGTGATGGTCGGCGACACTCGCCTGACAATAAATCACCTTCCTGTTGCAGAGCACGACAAGGTTATTGAAGGATTGCGCGGATATGATACGGCTGTCTTGACATATAACGATAATTTACAGGACGTTTATACCAACGACCTCACTCTCCGTTATTTTGTAGACACACTTCATGCAACCCGCGAGGCCGATGTGAAACGCGTAATTATTGTCGGTTCGCCCGATTCTCAGGCATTTTTCGTAAGCGACATGCGCCGTCTCGATGATATTGACTGGGTCTTTATATCGACCGAAGGAGATTATCCGTCCAGAGCCGCCAATGAAGTCATCGAGCCAAAAGTTCATAAAGCGGTGTATAGTGAAGATTAACCATTCTCCTCTCTTCTCGCCGCCAAGGAGGGGCACACCTTATGGTGTGCCCCTTTTTATTTTGGCTCGTGGTGCGGGTGTGAAGGTGCTTTCATCTTCACCTTCAGTTCATCAAATCCTTTTCCGTAGACACCGTTTACGTTTGCCTGTGTGGTAAATGCCTCAGGGTCGATGCTCTTTATGATTCTGGATATTGTGACAGCCTCAATCTTACGGCACATCACAAGGAGGACCTTCACTTCCTGCTTCGAATACCAGCCCATACCGGAAAGGACGGTGCAGCCGCGTTTTGCCTCATTGTTGATTGCAGTGGCAATTTCCTGCCATTTTTTTGAAAAAATCGTAAACTGAACAGCCTGTCGGTTGGTGTTTATAATCATGTCGGCGGTAAACGATGTCAGAGCCAGCACTATAAAACCATATACGACAAGGTCGAGCTTGTGAAACAGAAAATATGATGAAGAAATTATAAAAAAGTCTACATAAAGCATCGTGCGACCGACACTGACATTTGTGTGCTTCGAGACCATGGCGGCAATGATGTCGGTGCCACCGCTCGAACCATTATGGGTAAAAGCCATGCCGACGCCAATTCCGGCGAGAATGCCGCCAAGCACGATATTCATAAAAGGCTCGTCGGTTATCCGTATGTCCTGGAACAGAGGCTGGAAAATACCTACCCATACAGAAATCATGGTAGCTCCGAATATTGTGCCTAATACAAACTTCTTACCGACTACCTTATAGGCGATGGCAAGCAGAATGAGATTCAGAGCGTACTGGGCTACGGCCACAGGGATTCCTGTAAGAAAATATATAATGGTTCCTAAACCTGCCACACCGCCGATAACGACCTTCTGGGGAAGGATAAAGGCACAAAATCCCAAGGCATACATAGCCATGCCGAGTGTAATAAAAATATAGTCGCGCGTTGAGCGCCAGAAATTAATTGTGTTTGCAGGCATAATCGTGTTTTTTACGTGGCAAAGGTAAGAAAAAATTTAAGAAATGCGACTCCAGTCTGTATTTCTGTGTGCAATTTCCTGCATTGCACGTGAAAAATATAGGTTTTCTGTTTTAGAAAGGTCCGGGTCGGCGTCGAGCAACTTTTCAGCGGCTTCGCGGGCCATCTGTATGATACGTCCGTCCTGGGCAAGATTTGCTATATGCAGGTCAAAAGGTAAGCCGCTTTGCATGGTGCCCTCGATGTCGCCGGGGCCACGCATCTGCATGTCGGCCTCTGCAATCACAAAACCGTCGGTGGTCGAGGTCATGAGTTCAAGGCGTTTTCTTGTCTCAGCGGCTATTTTATACTTTGTCATAAGGATACAATAGCTTTTATCGGCTCCACGACCGACACGACCCCTTAGCTGATGCAACTGCGACAACCCGAACCGTTCGGCGTTCTCAATAATCATTGTCGTGGCGTTAGGCACGTTCACACCAACTTCGATGACTGTTGTCGAAACGAGTACAGCCGCTTTTCCGGAGGAAAAAAGTGACATCTGAGCCTCTTTCTCTGCCGGCTTCATGCGACCATGCACGAAAGCGACCCCATATTTACCGAAAATCCTCTTTGCGCGTTCGTAGCCTTCGGTCGCACTTTTGAGGTCAAGCTTTTCATTCTCCTCAATAAGAGGATATACTATATATACCTGACGCCCGGCCTCAAGTTCACCCAGAACGGCTTTGTCGACTCGTTCCCGCTGCTCGTCATATCTGAGGGCGGTGGCTACAGGTTTTCGTCCGGGCGGAAGTTCATCAATGACAGATATGTCGAGATCGCCATATACCGTCATAGCCAGAGTTCGAGGAATCGGAGTCGCAGTCATTACGAGCACATGTGGCGGAATATCGCTTTTAGCCCATAACTTCGCGCGCTGAGCTACACCGAACCGATGCTGTTCGTCGATAACGACAAATCCAAGCCGATGGAATTGGACGGTGTCTTCTATCACGGCATGGGTGCCTACAAGGATATGTATGGAGCCGTCGATGAGACCTTCGGAAATCTCGCGTCGCGCCGCTGTGCGGGTGGAGCCTGTCAGAAGTTTTACATTAAGACCTATTTTGGAACACATTTCCGAAATAGTCTCAAAATGCTGCGTAGCTAAAATCTCAGTGGGAGCCATCAGACATGCCTGATAGCCGTTATCGATGGCAAAAAGCATGCTGATTAGAGCTACCAGGGTTTTCCCGCTGCCGACATCGCCCTGAACAAGCCGGTTCATCTGCTTGAAACTGATGATATCGTTTCGGATTTCTTTGATTACCCGTTTCTGAGCACCGGTCAACTCAAAAGGCAGACACTGCGAGTAAAAGTCGTTGAACCATCGGCCCACGCGTGGCATATAATATCCTTCGGTTGAACTTCTGCGTTTTCTTGACCGACGCAGCATGTCTACCTGAATAAAGAAAAGTTCTTCGAACTTCAACCGGAGTTTTGCCGCCTGAAGCATTTTTACGTCTTGCGGAACGTGGATTGTGCGTATAGCCTCATCAAACCCAATCAGACCGTTATCTTTTATTACAGAAGAAGGGAGTGGATCGACAAAAGGCGTGGCATGTCCGGCAAGGTAAGACGATATAGAAGCAAAAAACGCCTTGCTGCCGAAATTGTCGGTGCGCAGACGTTCGGTGAGAGGATAAATGCCTCTGAGCCCCTGCGAGGCCCCGACCGTTCCGGGAATATCGACTTCAGGATGCGACATCTGGAGGACAGAATTGAAACGGCCCGGCTTTCCGAAAACTATATATTCGTTTGCGGTTACCAGTTTCTTCCGTATATTGCGTACACCTTTGAACCACACGCATTCCATAGTTGCAGTTCCGTCGGTGAACAATCCTACAAGCCTTTGTTTAGCCCCCTCTCCAAGTACATTGAAACTCACAAAACGCCCTTTGACCTGAACAGAAGGCTGTTCGCCGTCGGCCATGCAAAGACTGCGGATTGAGTAAATCCTGGAGCGGTCTATATACGCTGTCGGAAAATGGCGGAGCAAATCGTAGACACTTCTTATGCCAACTTCCGCAGCAAGCAAATCGGCCCTGTGCGGACCGATGCCCTTCACATATTTTATGTCTGCATGCCTCAGAGAGAGCATTGCGCAAGTAGAATTTCGGCTAATGGAAGGTCGGCCGGATTGGTTATCTTTATATTCCTTGTTTCGCCTTCCACATAGCTTATCGGCGTCTGTGTGGCGGCATATACAACTGAAGCATCATCTGTCATACGGGCAATATCACCGCTTTGTTTTCGATACGCTTCCATAATGCATGAAGCCTCGAATGCCTGTGGCGTCTGGACGGCAATATAATTTGACCGGCATACTGGACAGGCTCCTTCTCCGGCTCCCTTTTCCATAAGAGAATCGGTGGGTGCTATTGCAGGCACGACTGCTGTATGGCCTTCCGCAACTGCGTTCGTCAGTCTTTCAAGGAGGGGCTCCGACATCAGTGGTCTGGCTCCGTCATGAACCATAATAATACTTTCCGCATCGGCCGACGATATAAGTTTCAGAGCATTCGAAACCGATTCTGCACGTGTGTCTCCTCCATCAGCAATCATGATATGAGGATAGGTGCAGGCGTCTTTCGCATTCCAAAAGTCTTTTCCGGCCGGCGACAGCACAAGAATGACAGTTCCGTCAATGCCATGTTTTTCACAATAGCGGTAGAAAGTGTCAATGCTATGACATACTACAGTCTTTCCGGCTAACTGGCGGAATTGTTTGGGAATGTCGCCGCCGAAGCGTGTTCCGCCCCCGGCGGCGACAATTATGAAATATATCTTCTTTAGCGAAGACATCAATAGGCGAAAATGGGGTAGTTGGCCATCATTTCGTTGACGGCTTTGCGAACAGCAGCGATTCCTTCGTGGTCTTCGGGTGCGGAAAGAACAGTGTCTATCATTTCAGCGATAGTCTGCATCGAGTCTTCCTTAAGGCCTCGGGTTGTGATGGCCGGTGTGCCGAGTCGGATACCCGATGTCTGGAATGGTGAACGGCTGTCGTAGGGCACCATGTTTTTATTTGCAGTGATATCGGCCTCTACAAGTACGCGTTCGGCAACCTTGCCTGTAAGGTCAGGGAATTTAGTGCGCAAATCGATGAGGATGCAGTGGTTGTCAGTACCACCAGACACAATCTTATAGCCCAGGTCGGAAAGAGCCTTGGCAAGTGCGGCTGCATTTTTCTTCACCTGAAGCTGATATTCGCGGAATTCAGGCTGGAGTGCTTCATGGAATGCGACTGCCTTGGCGGCGATGACATGTTCGAGTGGACCGCCCTGTGCTCCAGGGAACACGGCTGAGTCAAGAAGCTGCGACATCATGCGGTCTTCGCCTTTGGGCGATTTTTTGCCCCAAGGATTGACGAAGTCTTTGCCCATGAGGATTATACCGCCACGCGGGCCGCGAAGAGTCTTGTGTGTTGTCGATGTAACGATATGGGCGTACTTTACAGGATTGTCGAGCAGACCGGCTGCAATAAGACCGGCCGGGTGAGCCATGTCGACCATGAAAATCGCTCCGATTTCATCGGCAATAGCGCGCATGCGTGCATAGTCCCACTCGCGGGAATAAGCGCTCGCACCTCCGATGATGAGTTTCGGGCGTTCTCGACGACACACTTCTTCCATTTTGTCGTAATCGACCATACCGGTCTCAGCATCTACATTATATTCGAGTGCATGATATACAAGGCCCGAGAAATTCACAGGACTGCCATGACTAAGATGACCTCCGTGGCTGAGATTGAGGCCGATGAACTTATCGCCGGGGTTCATGCACGCCATGAAAACTGCCATATTGGCCTGCGCGCCTGAATGCGGCTGAACGTTGGCATATTCGGCACCGAAGAGCTGTTTCACACGTTCGATGGCAAGGGATTCAACCTGATCGACAACCTGACAGCCGCCATAATAGCGACGGCCGGGATAGCCCTCGGCATACTTGTTGGTCAGGCACGAGCCCATGGCGCGCATCACATCGTCGCTTACATAGTTTTCGGAAGCGATCAGTTCGATACCGTCTTTCTGACGGCGGTGTTCTGCCTCAATAAGGGAGAACACAGCGGTGTCTTTAAGCATAGTGAGATAAATATCTAACGTTTGTTTTTGTTCTTTTTGACAGAGAACCCGAAAGTTCCCAATATTTCCCCCAAGGAATAATAGCCTCCGTGACTATAGCACATAAGACCAGAGTTTTCGAGGCTGAAACGGCCGCTTTCGGCATCAAGATATCTGTCGTCGGCAAGAGCGTCGACTATATGGGCCACAATCATGTCGTGACTGCCAAGATGCGACACACTGCTCACACGGCACTCCAGAGACAGAGGTGATTCTTCGATTGACGGACATTCAACGGCTACTCCCGGGGATTTATGTAGGCCTGAGATTTCCCATTTATCGCAGTCGCGGCCGGATTTCACACCGCACAGATCCGTGGCCCGAGCCATAGCCGATGTGGTGAGATTGACTGTAAACTGCATATTTGCCATAATCATGGCATGGGAATGGCGCTCAGGGCGGACCGAGATATAAAGCATTGGCGGATTAGTGCATACAATGCCTGTCCAAGCCACGGTTATAAGATTGGAAACTTCAGAATTTCCACAACTTACAATTACCGCAGGCAGAGGATAGAGCAGAGTGCCTCCTTTCCACACTTGTTTCATAGCAGCGAAGCAGCCTCGCCTCCGGCAACATGATGCCCGCAATAGTGACAGCAGAGGTCTACATCGTTGCGGTCTACCACTTCGAAACGGCTTGCCATAGGCTCATTGTTAGAGATACATTTAGGGTTGGGGCAGCGCACTATGCCGGTGAGTGTGTCCGGCAATGTCACCGGCCTTTTTTCCACCACGGAATAGTCGCGGATTATATTTACCACAGCTGTAGGGGCTATGATGGCGATGCGGTCGAGTACACACTGTTCGAATTCCGTATCGGCAACTTTTATAATACCCTTGGTTCCCAGGCGGTTGCTATGGAGGTTATTCCCAATAGTAACGCTTTTGCCCATGTTTTCGATTCCGAGAATCCTGACGGCGGCGAAAAGAGCTTCCGAAGGAATATGGTCGATTACCGTGCCGTTTTTAAGGGCTGCGACGGCAAGTTCTTTCTTGTTTCCTGTCATTTTGGTGGAATTTGGAGGCCGAGAGCCTTGGTTATGATTGCCTGACGGGCAAAGACGCCATTGCGTGCCTGCTCGAAATAATATGCCTTTGGATTGTCGTCGACATCAATATTGATTTCGTTGACACGGGGTAGGGGATGCAGAATCTTTAGATTCGGTTTCGATGTAGCGAGCATTGCGTTGTGCAGGGTGTACAGATTTTTCACCTTTTCATATTCCATGACATCGGAGAAGCGTTCGCGCTGCACTCGGGTCATATATATGATGTCGCTCGAATCGATTACTTCTTGTGAGAAATCGCGGTACTCATGAAATTCGATACCCTCCCGTCGGCATACCTCAAGATACTCTGCCGGCATTGCGAGTTCTTTCGACGATACGAAATTGAATACCGGTTTAAAGAAACGAAGGGCCATCAGAAGAGAATGCACAGTACGCCCGTATTTGAGGTCTCCGACCATGGTGATGGTCAGATTGTCAAGACGGCCCTGTGTCTTGAGGATAGAGTAGAGATCGAGCATTGTCTGCGAAGGATGCTGATTGGCTCCGTCGCCGGCATTGACGATAGGAATGTCCGTGATTTCCGAGGCATATCGCGCGGCTCCCTCAAGAAAATGCCGCATCACGATAAGATCGGCATAATTAGACACCATTTTTATGGTATCCTTGAGTGTCTCGCCCTTAGATGTGCTCGACGTGGAGGCATCGGAAAATCCGATTACACGTCCGCCGAGGCGGTTCACGGCTGTTTCAAAACTGAGTCTGGTACGGGTTGACGGTTCAAAGAAAAGCGTTGCTACTACTTTGCCGTCGAGGAGCTTACTGTTTGGGTTGGCCTCAAAATAGCGCGCCCGCTCCAGAAGCTGGAGCATCTCCTCTTTTGTGATGTCGTCGATTGAGACAAGACTTTGGGTTTTCATGTGTCCTGAATTGGCTTTGGTTGGACTGTGCAAATTTACAAATAATGCTTTGAATATCCAATCGACACCGCCTATAATTTCAGAACAATCATTTTAAATCTGTACCTGCTGGTATATCGCAATCGCTGTCCGGTTCATGCATCGCAGCTTTGAGTTCTTGTATTATCGCCTTGCTCAGAGCTGTTTGTTCTCTCCATTTCTTCAGACCTATGATCAGGCCGCAGATGAAACCTATCATCATGCCAGCCAGTATCGACATCTCATATCTTTCTATGGTGTCAAAAATAAGAGAAAAAATAATACTAAAACCCATACTGATTCCCAAAATTCTGAGATTCCGCAGGTTCGAACGTATCCTGACCGCACTCATCATTGCATTTACAAGCGGCAACGACATATAGTCGCACTTTACTATGGATTTGTAGAACAATATGTTTGCGATACTCATGACTACTCCGAAGAAACCATATAGCGCCGCTATCCAGGGCTGAAATCCGAGATAGTAATAAAGCAGAGGGGCCAGTATTGGCAACAGAAGCCCGCAGAAGACACCTCGCAAAGCTGTTTTGGCAAGTCGGCGCTGTGCCGTTGTAGCATTGCCGGCCGCAAGACGTTCGGCCATACGGCGGTTTTCGCGCTCGAGATTGTCGATGCGTTGGCCCATCTGGCGCCAGGTAGATTTTAGCTGTTCTATATCCATAGTTTCATTCAGTCATTTGGGCAAGCCGCTGCTTGATACGGTGCAGCCTCACACCGACATTAGTCTGGGAAAGGCCGGTGACAGCGGCAATTTCATCATAAGGGCATTCATCGAGCCACATGGTGACAATGGCACGGTCGATGGCTCCGAGCTGAGAAATGAGATTGCGGAGATATTGCAGTTGCTCCGCAAGGGTATTGTCGGCAGCGGGGTCTATAGGGTCGTTGACAAGGTCTTCGATGCGGCTTATGTTCGATGAAGAGTGTTTCTTGTTTTTTCTATGCCAGGTAATACATGTATTGATGGCCGTGCGGTATATCCATGTTGAAATCTTGGCCTCGCCTCGGAATCCGTCCATTCCCTGCCATATATTTATGAGGACCTCTTGATAGAGGTCGTCGAATGAGGCAGACGCCGACATATAGGTGCAGCACACACGGCCGATAACATCTTTATATCGGTCGGTAAGCTCTATGAATTGGCTTTCTTTCTCATCTGTTTTTCTCATATGCTATATGACGTAAATATTTCAGGTTTATTACACACGGGAATTCTTAAATGTGCTATTTTTGCAAAAAAACTTTTTTTATGAGACAGATATTTTTTGCATTAAGCTTGTCATCGGTTCTCCTTGCACCGGCCAAGACGGTAGACGAAGATATTAAAATAATCAATCCGGCAGATGGCGTCGTGCTGGCCGGTACCCTCACACAACCTGTAGACAGGAATCCCAAGGGAGTACTGATATTGGTCACAGGCAGCGGTTGTCAGGACCGCGACGAAACCATATTCGACAAAAAGCCATTTCGGACGATTGCCGACAGTCTCGCAGCACATGGCTATGCATCATTCCGCTATGATGACCGAGGTGCCGGCGAGTCGGGTGGCGATTTTAAAACTGCCACAGCCGATACTTATCTTTCAGACCTGAAATGTATGCTGGCCTGCTCCGATTCAATATTCAGTAATATGCGGACGGGTGTTCTCGGACACAGTGAAGGCGGCTGGACAGCAATACAGGCTGCCGCAAGTCCATCATGTGATTTCATTATCACTCTCGCAGGTCCGGCATGGAAGGGCGACTCTCTCATAATGTCGCAGTCACGGGCTATTGCAGTTGCTCAGACGGGCCGATGGGATAAGGAGAAGACTCAGAGAAAATTATTGGATATCTGCATGATGCCCGTTCCGGAAAGTATTATCAAGACTCAACTATATCTTGCTCTCAGTGCCGAATATGGAGATGCGGCAGCTATGCCTGCCGTTCAGAAGCAGCTTTCGGCGACTGTCGATGTCATGACATCAGAACATTATCGTCAGCTTCTGTGTTATGACCCTGCTGATGATATTAAAAAAGTCTCAAAGCCATGGCTGGCTGTTAACGGCTCTTTGGATATGCAAGTGCTCCCTGAAAATCTTGAGACATTCAAGAAGCTTAATCCGAACGTAGACACTGTACTTCTCGAAGGACATAACCATCTGTTCCAAAAAGGCGGCACAGGGCGCATTCAGGAATACAAGGACCTCGACGGCGATATCTCAGCGGATTGCATCTTCAGTATAATCGATTGGCTCGACACACTCTAACATTCTCTCGGCACATAGTGATGACGTGCCGTGCATTCTTCGAGCCTACGGTCGATGATGATGTGACGGTTGGCCATGCCTCCGATTTCGCTCATTTCATGACTTACAAGAAGGATTGTTGTGTTTTTGGCTATTTCAGCAACTATCTTGTATAGTCTTTTCTCGAATGTTTTGTCAAGGTACGACAATGGTTCGTCAAGCACAAGAAGCTGCGGACGACGGGCTATCGCGCGCGCAAACAATGCACGCTGCAATTGGCCGCCGGAAAGAGCTCCGATAGGTCGCGACACAAGTTCGGTTAGACCGACAGCCTCGAGTAATTCGTCTACCCGTTCTTTTACCAGACTTTTATCCATGCCTTTCTGAGCAAGCAGACCTGATGACACCACTTCGCGAACGGTAATTGGGAAGTGTGAGTCCACGCTGTTTTTCTGAGGCAGATAGCCTATAGCCGGAGGCTGACACGCTTTGCCGCTTTCATCACAGAAAACGATGCTCCCTTCTGTGGGCTTGAGCAGACCGAGAATAAGGCGGAGGAGGGTAGTCTTTCCTCCGCCGTTTGGACCTGTTATTGCAATGAAGTCGCCTTTGTCGACAGTGAAATTGACATCAGAGAGAATGACACGTTTTTCGCGCATAAACGACACATCGCACAAATGAAGGAGAGGTGGCCGACTTGAGTCGGCGGAATGACTGCAAGTGCAGCAACGGCAATGTTCGCTATGGCCGGGCAAGTTCATCGGCAATTCTTATTAATTCGTTTTCCCATTCGTAAGCCAACGGATCTATCTCCACCAGCCGCGAGCCGATGGCTTTGTTGAGGCTCGCGGCCTGACGATTGTCGTATTCTTTTTGAAAGAAAAGGACTTTTACGTTGTTGTTCTTCGCAGAGTCTATGACCTCTTTGAGTCTCTTGGCCGGCATTTCTTTGCTCTCATGTCCGACGGCAATCTGCCCGAGGCCATAATCATGCGCGAAGTAGCTAAGCGACGGATGCCATATGGCAAACGATTTTTGCCCGCTTACTTTCGAGGCAAGAGATTGGTCTAAGGAATCCAGATGCGCAATGATTTTATCCAGACGTCTGTCATATTCTTGAGCTCCGGCAGAATCTATCTGGCATAAAGCTGCGGCCATATTAGAGGCAATCAGTTTCATATTGGATACCGAAGTCCATACGTGAGGATCTGCGGTCTCATCACAAGCTCCATGGTTTTCTGCATGAGTATGTCCATGGTGCCCATGAGTACCATACAGAGGTAGTATCCCCTTTGTCACATCGACAAATGAGACCTCTTCAGGTAAAGAACTTTTCAGATTATTCTCAAAAGGAAATGCCCCAATAGCAAAATATGCTTTTGAGTTATCTGCCTGGCGTCGTATGCTCAGCGACGGGTCAAATGTTTCAGGATCGCTGCCGCGGGCAAGTAATGTGACGACATCAAAGCGGTCGCCGGCGAGCTGTTCGAGGATTTGTCGCTGTGGCTCGATACTTACTGTTATAGTCGGCCTTTCGGCTGTATCGCCGTTATTCACAGAGCAGGCAGCCAATGCCAACCCCGATATTAAAGAAATACAGCCTATGTTGGCTTTATTCATTTTCAAGAAGCTTTTTCGACATAGATGCAGCAGCCTGACGGCCGTCGCCCATTGCAAGAATCACTGTAGCACCGCCGCGGACGATATCGCCTCCGGCATATATAACCGGAATAGATGTCTGTAGCGTTTCATCAACCGCGAGAGTGCCGCGCTTTGTCACTTCAAGGCCCTCTATCGAAGAGGGTATGAGCGGATTCGGAGAGACTCCGACACTCACAATCACCAAATCGACGGGTATTTCCTCCACAGCGCCTTCGATAGGCACCGGACTACGGCGTCCCGACGCATCTGGCTCTCCAAGCTCCATTCGCTGCACGATTACTGATTTGACACGGCCTTTTTCATCTCCTTTATATTCTATAGGATTGCAGAGGGTCATGAACTGCACTCCCTCTTCTTTGGCATGAATCACTTCCTCTAAGCGTGCCGGCATTTCAGCTTCACTTCTGCGATATATTATCATGGCTTCGGCACCCATGCGTCGTGCCGTGCGTACGCTGTCCATCGCAGTATTTCCGCCTCCGACAACAGCGACACGCTTACCCTTTGGTGCAGGAGTGTCATGTCCGGCTGTTCCGGCCCCCATAAGATTGATACGTGTGAGGTATTCGTTGCTTGACATTACTCCGATGAGATTTTCGCCCGGAATATTCATGAACCGCGGCAGTCCGGCGCCAGAAGCGACAAACATACCTTTGAATCCCATCTGAAGAATATCCTCATAGCCGAAAGTTCGTCCGATTACTGTATCGGCATGGAACTGCACTCCACGGCGGCGCAGATTGTCAAGTTCGGCATCGACAATAGCATTAGGAAGTCGGAAGGCAGGTATGCCATATTTAAGCACTCCGCCGATTTCGTGCAATGCCTCAAAAACGTGGACCTCGAATCCGCGGCGCGACATATCGCCTGCAAACGACAGCCCGGCAGGTCCGGAACCTACCACTGCGATTTTTATGCCCTTCGGAGCTGCGACGGCATCTTCAGGCGAGAGATTATTCTCACGAGCCTTATCGGCCGCAAAGCGCTCAAGATAGCCGATGGCGACAGGCTCTTTCTTCATCTTGTTATATATACAACGGCTTTCACATTGACGTTCCTGCGGGCAAACACGTCCACAGACGGCAGGCAATGCGCTTGTTCTGCCGAGAACAGCGGCAGCCGTTTTTATATCGCCCCGCTGCACATTTTTAATGAATCCGGGGATATCGATACCGACCGGACAGCCTTCGACGCATGTCGGAGTAGGGCAGTCAAGACATCTGCTCGCCTCAAGAACGGCCTCTTCGTCACTTAGCCCCTGGTTTACCTCTTCGTTATTACAGATACGGTATGCTGCGTCAAGCTGTGGCATCTTGGCTCTTGGGATTGAAGCTCGTTCTTTTGCAGAGAGCGCCTTGCGGAGTTCTTCTCGCCAAGCTGCGTCGCGACCTGTTTTTATATCTTCCATTGCTATTATTATTTTCAAAGATCGTATGCACGCATACGCATTATCATTTCATCGAAATCTACCTGATGAGCGTCGAATTCTGGACCATCTACACATACAAAACGCATTTTGCCGCCGACATTCACACGACAGGCGCCACACATTCCGGTTCCATCGACCATTATAGTATTTAATGAGCAAATAGTAGGGACTTCATATTTTTTTGTTAGCAAAGCCACAAATTTCATCATCACTGCCGGGCCTATGGCTACCACTTCTGAGACTTTTTCGCGCAGCAATATTTCCTCGACGCCAGCTGTCACAAGACCCTTGCGTCCGGCACTTCCGTCATCTGTCATAACGATAACTTCATCTGACCATTTGCGGATTTCGTCTTCTAATATAATAAGGTCTGCCGATCTTGCCGCAATGACACTCACGACACGGTTTCCGGCCTTCTTCATTGCTTCTACAATCGGCAACAGAGGAGCTATGCCGACGCCTCCGGCGCAGCATACAACCGTTCCTTCATGCTTCTTTATGTCGGTTGCACGTCCAAGAGGTCCGACAAGGTCTGTGAGACAATCTCCGGCTTCCAGTGCGCATATTTTACGGGTTGATTCGCCGACGGCCTGGACAACAAGCATAATAGTGCCTGCAACAGGGTCTGCAGAGGCTATTGTCAGCGGTATTCGTTCGCCGCCTTCGCCGGTGCGTACAATCACAAAATGCCCCGGTTTTCGGGCTTTGGCAACAGCAGGGGCTTCAACAATTAGTTTTACAACTTTTTCCGAAAAATATGATTTCTCAATAATTCGATTCATGCGTTCATAAGATTAGCTTCGCAAAAATACATAAAATCTGAATACCAGCAAAGACGTATTCAGACCTCTAATGACAAATAAGTGCAAACCTCCGATTAAACCTGCCTGAAGAGAGTAAAAGCTTAAATCTCCAAATACACTATTTAACATAATAGTAATTATCAAACAAGAGAAAGACGGATCTTAATAAGCGGCTGAAGTTGTCCATGTCTGGAGACTCTATCAGATATGAGTTGTAAGCGGTTTGGGCTTAGGGATGCTGCTTTGCAGCCAATTTTATCTCCAAACAAGAGCTATTTTGTTGTCCGCGGAATAAGTGTATTTATTACAACTTAGCTATGGTTTGGAATAAATCAACACATTGTATTTAACCTATTTATGCTAAGTTAAAAATGAGTTAATAGCGAAACTTAGAGGCTCTGAGAATGTTATATTTATAAATACTCGAATAAACATTCGTAAATTTTTAATTCTGACAAATTACATAGCTGAATTTATTGTCCAGCGAGTCGATTTTACAATTGAAAACAAACTGAGAAGACTTGAGAAAGTGACAATCGCAACCAAGGTATTCAACTGCAAACACAATTTCAAGAGCAATCTGACATTCTTACAATAGTCGTAGTTGCGCAATGTAAACTATTGACAATGCCAAATAACATAGCCCTTATTGTGTGTAACATTTTTTAACAAAACGGACATTGGACTAATATCCAAGTCAAAAGCAGGAAAATGTAATCTATTTATTTAAATATCTACCGAAACAACGAACATCGCGATGCTATCGTCTTTAAAACATGTGTAATTAGCTTTTAGTCTTGATAATATGGTGCAATATCTATTGCTTCACTTTAACTCAGATGCGTGTAATTTACAATGACAGCAACCTAACAGATTCGGCATTATTTAGAAATGAGAATAACGCTATTTGCAATCGTAAAACATAATTCACAATTCGCAATTTGCAATTACAAATAATTATTTATAAATTTGCGGTGGTAAAATTTACAATTGTGTCATGGAAAAACTTGAAGAAGGAACTGTAATTACACGTTTGAAGACATTTATAGAGTATTGTGGATTGTCTAATTCTCAATTTGCAGATAGAGCTGGTATTCCCCGCCCTACCCTTTCCCAATTGATACACGGTCGTAATAAATCTGTCAACGATTTATTGCTTCGTAAACTCCATGAGAATTTTCCAGCCCTTGACATCTCCTGGTTGCTTTTTGGCGTGGGCAGTATGTTGAAAGAATCAAATATTCAATTCTCAGAGCCTCAAAACAGCCCAAAAACGTCTCTAAACAGCTTCCAAAACGCTGAAATAGATGAGACTAGCGACTTATTTTCCACGGCAATAGCCAACCCTACAGAACAAGTAAAAGAGATTTTTGAAGCTGAAAACCCAGATTTTGGTAGTTTCGGGGCTTTTACCAATAAGTTTGCCGAGCCCGATAGAGAAGATATGGATGTACAGAAGAGCTACCCTCCTACGGGCGGTAAAAAAATCAAATCAATAATAATATTCTATACCGACAGTAGTTTTGAAGTCTTTTCGCCAGACAAACCTGAAATCTAAAAAATGACCGGCAAGTATATTTTGCCGGTCATTTTATATGCTGCAATAAAAAGACATGATAAGCGCCTTTATATGGTTCTCTGACGAGCGCTGTATGTCTGAAATGGGAAATCATAAAGAACGGCGCATGTCATCGCGACACGCGCCGTTCCGGGGGTAATATTGAGCCTAATTAAGGCTCGGGGGAAGATTTTAGTATTATTCCTGTTCTCCGTTGAGGATTTCGAGCATCTTTATCGCTGATACAGGAATACGTGTACCAGGACCAAAGATTGCAGCCACACCGGCTTTGTAAAGGAAATCGTAATCCTGAGCGGGGATAACACCGCCAGCTGTTACCATGATGTCCTCACGACCCAGTTTCTTGAGTTCTTCAATTACCTGAGGAATGAGTGTTTTGTGGCCGGCGGCAAGCGAAGAAACACCAAGGATGTGAACGTCGTTTTCAACAGCCATACGGGCAGCTTCTGCAGGAGTCTGGAAGAGCGGACCCATGTCGACGTCAAAGCCACAGTCGGCATAACCGGTAGCTACAACCTTGGCGCCACGGTCGTGACCGTCCTGGCCCATTTTTGCAATCATGATACGGGGCTGACGACCTTCGCGCTTTGCGAATTCGGCGGTCATTTCCTGGGCGCGCTGGAAATCGGCGTCCTGTTTGGTTTCGCTTGAATACACTCCTGAGATAGTTCTGATGACAGCTTTATAACGTCCTACGACATCTTCGCAGGCGTCGGAAATTTCACCAAGGGTGGCACGGAGACCGGCAGCCTTTACAGCAAGGTCGAGGAGATTGCCTTCTTTAGTGCGTACGCACTCTGTAATAGCGGCAAGAGCTTCTTTAACCTTGGCCTCGTCGCGATGAGCCTTGACGTCGTTAAGACGCTCAATCTGCTCGCGACGAACCTCTGTATTGTCGATTTCGAGAATGTCGATAGGATCTTCGTGGTCGAGACGGTATTTGTTGATACCTACGATAGTCTGACGGCCGGAGTCGATACGGGCCTGTGTGCGGGCCGAAGCCTCTTCAATGCGGAGTTTGGGAAGACCGGTTTCGATAGCCTTGGCCATGCCGCCGAGCTTCTCGATTTCCTGAATATGCTCCCAGGCACGGTGTGCAATCTCATTGGTAAGAGCTTCGATATAGTACGAACCGCCCCAGGGGTCGATTGCGCGGGTAACCTGAGTTTCCTCCTGAATGTAAATCTGGGTATTACGGGCAATACGTGCCGAGAAGTCAGTCGGAAGGGCGATGGCTTCGTCAAGAGCATTAGTGTGCAAACTCTGAGTGTGGCCGAGAGCGGCGCCCATGGCTTCGATACAGGTACGTCCTACGTTGTTGAAGGGGTCCTGTTCTGTAAGCGACCAACCCGAAGTCTGCGAGTGTGTACGCAGTGCGAGAGATTTGGGGTTCTTGGGGTTGAACTGCTTCACAATCTTGGCCCAGAGCATACGGGCTGCACGCATCTTGGCTACTTCCATGAAGTAGTTCATGCCGATAGCCCAGAAGAACGACAGACGGGGTGCGAAAGAGTCGATATCCATACCTGCGTTAACACCTGCACGAAGGTACTCGAGACCGTCGGCAAGAGTATATGCCAGCTCGATGTCGCAAGTAGCGCCGGCTTCCTGCATGTGGTAGCCGGAAATCGAGATAGAGTTGAACTTAGGCATGTTCTTCGATGTGTATTCGAAGATGTCGGCGATGATTCGCATAGAGAATTCCGGCGGGTAGATATAGGTGTTACGCACCATGAATTCCTTAAGGATATCGTTCTGGATAGTACCTGCCATTTCTTCGAGTTTGGCACCCTGCTCAAGGCCTGCGTTGATGTAGAATGCGAGTACGGGAAGTACGGCGCCGTTCATAGTCATAGACACAGACATCTTGTTCAGAGGAATACCGTCGAAGAGCACTTTCATGTCGTCGAGAGTACAGATAGATACGCCGGCTTTACCTACGTCGCCTACAACACGCTCGTGATCGGCGTCATAGCCGCGGTGTGTAGCGAGGTCGAAAGCCACCGAAAGACCCTTCTGGCCGGACGCGAGGTTGCGGCGATAGAAGGCATTCGATTCTGCGGCTGTCGAGAAGCCTGCATACTGGCGGATAGTCCAGGGGCGAAGAGGATACATGGCGCTGTACGGGCCACGGAGGAATGGAGGAATACCCGACATGTAATTGAGATGCTCGAGGCCTTCGAGGTCATCTTTGGTATAGACGGGTTTTACGGGTATAAGTTCCGGAGTAGTCCAGTTTTCTGTATTGGCTGCAGCGGGTGCGGGGCCGGCCGTCCCGGCCACGATGTCGATATTTTTAAAATCGGGTTTCATAGTTGCTGAGACGGTTTATTTGTTGAGAAGACGGTTGTTGAAGTCACGGAGAGTATCGAGAACGTTGCAGCGCACGTGAACATAGTCCTTGATGCCGGCTGCCTGAAGTTCTTCCATGCAGGCGGGAGCACCGGCAACAACGAATTCGGCGCGACCGTCGAGATACTTGAATGCTGCGGGTGCGAGTTCGGCATATTCGTCGTCGCTCGAGCAGAGAACGATTACATCGGCGTCTTTGGCGAGAGCGGCGTCAACGCCTTCTTCAACCGTATTGAAGCCGAGATTGTCGATGATTTCATAACCGGCGCAACCGAAGAAGTTGGTCGAGAACTGTGCGCGGGCAAGACGCATTGCAAGATTACCGATAGTGAGCATAAACACTTTCGGACGTTTGTTTGCAGCTTCGGTAGCGAGTCGGAGTTCTTCAAAGTCAGTGGCCGCACGTTTGCCGCAGAGGGCGTTGGGGCCTTTTTCTACCGAGCAACCGCAGGAGCATGTGCCTGTGGTCTCAATCTTGCCGGCAGCGGTCTCGTTGACATTAGGATACTGGTTGGAGCCGAGAAGGATTTCTTTGCGACGGGCTACATCAGAGTGACGCTTCACACACGATTCGTTTACAGCCTTCTGCACTGTGCCATCGGCTACGAGGGCGAAGAAACCGCCTTTTTCCTCTACTTCGAGGAAAAGCTTCCATGCCTCTTTGGCAATAGCTACGGTGAGAGTCTCTACATAGTAGCTGCCGCCGGCGGGGTCGACAACCTTGTCCATATGACTCTCTTCCTTAAGCAGGAACTGCTGGTTGCGGGCAATGCGTTCGGAGAATGCGTCGGGTTTCTTGTAAGGTGCGTCGAAAGGTGTTACGACTATAGAATCAACACCGGCTACGCAGGCAGAGAATGTCTCGGTCTGGCTACGGAGAAGGTTCACGTGTGCGTCGTAGATTGTCTGGTTGAAGCGCGAAGTCGAGGCGCATACCATCATCTTGGCGCAATCGGTGCAACCGGGCTGGTACTGCTCTACTATCTGAGCCCAAAGCATACGGGCTGCGCGGAATTTGGCGATTTCCATGAAGAAATTCGAGGAAACGCACATATTGAATTTGATGCGCGATGCCACTTCGCAGGCTTTGCGGCCGGCGTCGGTGAGGGCGTTCATCCATGCGGTACCCCAAGCAAGAGCATAGCCGAGTTCCTGATAGATATACGCGCCGCTGTTGGCCAGAATCAGAGAGTCTACAGCAAGGCAACGGAGTGCAGGCACAGGTGCCACTACATCAAGAAGCTTCACTGCATCGGCAACGATAGCGGGGGTGTCGACACCTTCTACGCCATGCTTGAACTGGCGACGAAGAGGGTTGTAGTCGATAGAACCGCGGAAGCTGGTCTCGGCGCCCTGCTCTTTCACACAAGCCACGAGGGCTTCAGCAACAGCAACAGCTTTTCCGGGGCAGCAGCTGAGGTTAATCTCTACTGCAGGAAGATGAATGCCATTGAGCAGCACTTTTACGTCTTCAGGGTTCTGAACCTTGAATCCAAGAGAATTGATGCCCTTGTTCAGTACGTCGAGAGCAATCTTGTTTGCCTCTTCAGCGCTGTCGGCAACGATGTCCTGACGCGAAAGCCAGTCATTGTCTGTGCGGGTGCCGCGTACATAGGGGAACTGTCCGGGAAGAGTACCGGTAGTCTTGAGTTCAGCGATGTCTTCAGCCCGGTATACGGGTTGTACGTTGAAGCCTTCGTTGGTTCTCCAGACCAGTTTTTTGTCGAAATCGGCCCCTTTGAGGTCGGCTTCAACCTTGGCGCGCCATTCCTGGTAGCTCACCTCGGGAAACTGGTCGAACAATCTTTCATTTTTTTCTGCCATATTATATAATATATTGTGTATCTTGCACTAAGGCATATGATTTAAGGACGTCCGCAGGCATGGCATGCCCATCGGGCGTTTTGTACGACAAAAGTAATTATAATTTAAGCAAAAACAAAAAAAAACGCCCGAAAAGCAGTTGTGTAGCTCTCGACGGGCGAAATTCGGCGCCTTTAAGGCGAACCATAAGGTATTGTTGGCTGTGTAGACAGTTTAATCTGCTCCCGTAAATATGCAATGCACCTTTCCCACAGGAAGCTTTCCTTCAAGACGCAGAGGAATGCGGCGTTTGTCGGCGCTTATCCACGCCTCCATGTCGTCTGAACTTTTCCGGCCGCCTTTCGACGTAAACATGAATTTGATATGATAGGTCTTATGGCATGAACCATCGAAATCAAGGTCCGCCAGACCTTCATATTTAATCGATAAAGTCTCTTTCTGTTTGCCCGAAAAAATAGTCAGTTCTTTCACATGCCCTTGCTGCCAGTCCTGATAAGGAAGATTTCGCATGAAATAGAACGATGTAAGCATGTCGACAACTTCGCCTTCGGCGTCAAGCTGCCGGCTGTCGTCTATTCGAAGACTGCCTTTTTTGTAGACTTTGCGCGTGCAGTCGGCCTTTACGGTCGGTTTGGCGCTATAATCATAGCGCACAATGTCGTGTTTGTGCTCGTTGCCTTCGTTGGCGATTTTTTCATAGAACAAGGGCGTCATGCCGGTATAGGCCATGTGCCCGTTGAGTGTGTCGCGCACCTGATATATTTTGTCGGCCCAAGGCTCGGAAGCGGCTGTGAGCTGAGCTACATAATGCTGTGGAGCGTACCGGAGCGTCAGAGTGGCCGTTCCGGCTTTTTTGTTGATAAGGCCCCATTTGAACATCACTTTATAATGCAGGCTTTCGGGCTGGAATGTAGCGGCTCCCAAAGAAGCAGCCAATAGTATAATACCAGTTGTCGTGAGTAGAAATCGTCGCATAGTAGGTGATGTTTTTGGAGTGTACTTGTTCTGATGGCGTTTATCAATATCTGCCCGATACCTTTTAGTAACGGCCATCGTGCTACTTTGGTTCAATCCTTGTCTATTCGACAGGAACCTTAATTATCAGTTTTCGGTGATTGCCCAGGCCTATATTCGGCGCGTGAGCGTCTTCAGGAAAAAAGATTGCCATCTGACCAGGCTTGACGGTGACAAGGGTCGTTGCTGCATCGCCAAAGAAAACCACGTCGCGGTCGGTGTCATATGGTCCGCGCGGCAGTTTAAGATCCCGCAGTGCACACCAACCCATCTTTTCGGCGCCTTTCAGGGGCATTTGAATATCAATATAACGTCTATGAGCCTCAAGCTGCACCTTTTCTCGTGGCAGGAGTGCAGGCTCTTCGTATTTTACAAATATATCATTACCGCCGGCCGACTGCCCTATTGTCTTCACTCCGGGTTCGAAAGGATTGGAAAGATGTGCAGCCAGCCAGTCTATGGCGATTGCCATGGCCGCAGATATGGCGGCATAGCGCCCGGCTTCATTTATATCACAAAGTATCATATCAAGAGGTTTTCACTCATCTTCAAATTCCAATGGCAACACAGAGCGCTGAGCTTGCTCGATACGCTTGTTGCGCCAACAGCGGCGACAGACGGCCACATAGCGGTCATCGCCGCCAATCTCAACTTGCGCGCCCTGCTCCACTATATTACCGTCGGAATCGATACGGGCATTTATGATGGTCTTATGACCGCAGTTGCATGTCGATTTTATCTCGTCTATCGTATCGGCAATCTCGAAAAGGCGTCGGGAACCCTCAAAGAGGTGACTTTTGAAATCAGTTCGCAGTCCGTAGCATATCACGTTGCTGCCAAAATCGTCTACAACGCGGGATAGCTGGTCTACCTGCGCCTCGGTCAGGAACTGGGCTTCGTCAACCAGAAACCAGTCTACCACGCGGCCGTTTTCCTTATATAGGTTTTTTGCGAACTCATAGAGGTTGGTGCCCGAATAAATCCACACACACTCGCGCTCGATACCTATTCGCGAACGGATTACATTGCGACCTTCGCGCGTATCGACAACAGGTTTGAGGCACATGTAGTCCATCTTGCGCTCTTCGAAGTTGTATGCCGTAGTGAGCAATAGGGCTGTCTTGGCCGACCCCATGGTGCCATAGCGGAAATATAGTTTGCCTTTTCTGTACATGTCGGTAAATCAGTGTTTGGCGACTGTAGACGGAGATTTGGTTTCTGCTTACCCGTCTGCAGCCGCCCACAAAGATACGGCAAATTCCGCAATGACGGCGCACACCGCCCTCTTTTTATCAATATTGTAATATCATTGACGCAATTTTTCTAATAGCACAAAATCTTTTCCCGTCCAGCCTATCATGGTAGAATCGTCAAGGGCCGCTATGCGATAAAGAGGATATGGTATGTTGAAATACCTGTCGATCACATTGCCGTTCCAGTCTATCTTGTAGATGGTCGGGGCATAATTAGCCGCATCAGAATAATTGCAGGACCAATTCAGCGCGTATATGTAGTCAGGAGTGGAGGTTACATCTACTGTATGCATAATATTGAGTGCCTCAAGGTCGGCTTCGTCAAGCGACTTCGGGTCGAAGGTTTCTTCGCCTATTTTTGTCGATTTGATTATCTTGCCGTCGGTGTCGAATATCTCGACTACAGGGTGAAGTTTATAGGCAAAAGCGAGCCGGTCGTGTTTGTCAGAATATACCATTTCCCCGGCGTTAGGCATCCATGTCTGTAATTCAGGAGATATGTTAATCTGTCTGACTGTATCAATTTTTGATGTAATGAGGTCGGCGGTCATGGCATATTGGCGACCTCCGTTTGGCTCGCGTCCGATGAAAACGTATCTGTCAGGATTAGTCATATATACATCCTGAACGTACTGTGAAAGAGGAAAAGGAACAGTGCTGTTTCCGTCCATCAGATACTGCCGTGTCCTGACAAGCTCGGTGTCGTTCTCGACAGCAAAAATCTCGCAATCGTCCTGACCTATAACGCGGATTGCTCCATTATCGGAGATAAAAGGATAAGGCATATAGGAAGCATAGTAAGCGTCTTCACGCTTGCCCATATCCGGGCTTATATTGATTATGTTGTCGGCGTGGTCGATAGTTGCGCGACGGAGAAGCCGTTGACCGTATCCGTCCTCACATTCAAAGACAAACAGCAATGTATCACCGAATACTTTCATATCCGTTACATGCCTTATTGCAGGCAGCGGTTCCCCGGATATTTCCAGTTTTGATGCTGTGGTAGTTGACTGTGCGTTGGCACATCCTGATATGAACAGGGTGAGAGCTATTATTGGTAATATCTTCATTTTATTTCAAGAGGTTTATATGGAACGGATATTTTGGCTGCGTCGGCGTTGTTCATTCGTTTGCCATCTTTCCCGACAAGATATATCCTATTGCTGTCACCTCCCATTTCTGAAATCATAAAACCAACCGGTGATTTGAAATAGCGAGCAAGAGTCTTTTCAACATCTGCTGCCGTGCATCGTTTGTCGTTGCCGTCCTGATATGTATATTCCATTATAGGAGCGTTATCACGCTCAAACCCATTTGCCTCCCAGACAAACTGTTGTTCAGCATCTTCAATTTTTAGAATCAGCCCCGGCAGACCTCCAAATTTGTAAGGGCCGAATGGTAATGGAATTTCAGGCGTAAACCATGCCGTATAATTGCGTCCTGCAAATTCAACAGTTGCCTTACGACAGTCATAGCCCATAATCGAATCGGTATCTTCATCGCTGAAACTCCATTCCAGCGACGGCACAGAATCAGAATAGACAAAGAAAGCGGACATTGACAGCCGGTATTTCAAATCGGCTTTATTACCACGAATAGGTCTGATGATTTCCAAAGGCCAAGGATTGCCCGACACATTTGAATACGATTCCGCACCGCGTCTGACCTGATCGGTTGCCAACGAATCGAAATGGTTAATTATGTCGCTGTAATCTTTGACACTGTGCTTACCAATCTGCACAATCCGGGTGTCGTTATAGGCATCTCTTTGGTCGGGGTGGAATTTATAATTAAGTGAATATGTAACCTTGTATCGGGCGGTATCGACAGGGGTAGCTTTGTCGATAATCCGGGAGTGAGATTCCTGTGCAGCACCAGTAATCCACAGGAATACAAACAGTAGGGATAATAGATATTTCATAACGGTATTTTTTAGAATATTCTGAATCTGATTTTTAGCAATACGCTGCGGGGACATATGTTGTAGATTGCCTTTGACTCTGTGAGAGCCGAAAGGTCGGAATAAATATACGACTTACGGTTGAGCAGGTTGTCGCACGACAGCGTAAAACTGAAACGCTTGATGGTGTACTTCGCCTCGGCATTGAGAAGAAGGAAAGACTTATCGCCGTCGTTGAAGTTGTTGTAGTAATGGTAGAGCGATGTAGTCAGCGTTACGCCTCCGGGAATTGTAAAATCAAGCGAAGCTTTGTTAGTTACGGTGCGCAGCCACGGAAATCTGTCATATCCTTTCTGCTGCGTCGCCGACTGTGAGTAGTTTCCTTGATAAGATACTCCTAACCATTTGAACGGCGTCAGGCTTATGTCGGCGTTGACTCCTATACTGTTGCCGGAGTAGCGCAACACTTCGTCCTGAACGAGCAGCGGACTGTCGTAATAAGAGTATGTAACTGAAGCTCCGATTTTCAGGCGTCGCCAGTCGAACCCCTGACTCGCATGGATTTTTGCCGAAATCATATCTCCGTTATCCGATGTTCGGCGGCTGATGGTGCGTTGCACGATGCCGTCGTAATATGAACCATAAAGCACTTCGGGCGACTGTCGGTTCCACGAAACCTCCGCTCCAGCGAAACTCATTGAAAGAATGTTCTTGAAATCGTAGCCTAACGAGCAATGTCGATTCATGCCTTCGTACAGCCCTGCCACGTCGTAAGCCGACAACTGGCGGTAAGATGTCAGTATGTGCCCGGAATACAGCGTTTCAATCGAGGGTGTCATATAATTCAGCATTGCCGACGCTTTGAGGTTATGGCTGCTGTTGAATTTATATGTGAAGTTGAGCGACGGCTCGATTCGGAAACGGCTTTTGTCGGTGATGTTGCCGTCAAGTCTGTTGTTGAGCCGGAACAGGCGATATTTCATTGGCAGATATAACGAGGCATGGATTTTGCGGGTGCTGAACATCATTTCTACACCGACTCCGGCATCGAGATAGTCGAGCGTCAGGTCGTTGTCCGTTGCATCCAGCCGACTCTCAAGTGAATTGTGATGATAGTTGACTATCGCCGAGGGGTGCAACGTGAAATTGCCAGCTTTGAAAACAGAAAGCAATCCCGCGCTGTTCTCGGTGGAGATATTGCGGAAATCCACGTGCTGATACAGCATATCGCCCGGTATGATGTCAGGGAACAGATTGGGCGAAACAGACAGGCTGTGCGGTCGATTTTCCATGTTCACAAGCGACGAAATCTCAAATCCACGGTCGGAGGAATTGCGGTGCGTTATGTGGAATTTATTGAGCAAGCGGTATGTGTCGGTCTTACCGATCTGGCTCACGTTGTCGCCTCCGGCTATAATACGGCTGTCGGCATCGGTTGTGCTCCAGTCAAATTTAAGCTGCTCTTTGAGGTAGTTTTCATCGCCGTTGTTCATATAAGTAAGGTCGCCGTATGCTTTTTGCATACGCGCTGTTCCATTCATCATTTCGTCAACGGTGTTCACTCCGCCGTCGGGCAGGTAATTGGTGGTCGCCGAATGACTCTGCCTCATGTCGCGGTCGTTCAGATAGGCGGCGTTGATACCGAACTCGCCCGACTCACCTACGCGATATACGTTGTTGAATGTGGTATTGTGCGAGCGGTTGAAATAGTAGAAACGCTTGTCGATACCCGGGGCCGACGGCATGGAGATTGTCGAGATATTGCTTGTGCGCGAATAATCGTTGTCGAAGGAATACAGTTCCTGCGACAAGTCCTCACCGGTGTTGTTCCCTTTGTATGTAGCGAGAAACTGGCTGTTGCGACGAAAATATGTCGCTATCGCGGAGTTGTTCCACAACCCTTCGTCGCCATAGCCGCCTCCTATTGTGGCAATAAGATTGAACACACCTTTGACACCTTCTTTGAGCCGCAGGTTTATCGAGGCCTGTTCCTCGGGGCGCAGCCCTTTGAGAGCCTTGATGTCCTGATGGTTCTCAAGCACCTGCACCGTGGCGATGTTGTTGGGGTCGATGTTGTTGGTGGCAATGCCGTAATGTCCTTTCATAAGGTCAAGACCTTCAATGTAAAAATTCTTGATAGGTTTCCCCTGATAAGATACCTGTCCGGCATCCGAAACCGTTATGCCAGGCATTTTCTTCAAAACATCGGCTATCGACTGGTCTGTCTGCGAGAGAAAAGAGCCAACATTATAGTTGATGGTGTCGCCGTGCGAATAAACTTTCTTCGACTTCACCACAACCTCTTTCAGTTCGACAGCGCGGTTCTCCACAATGATTTCATAGCTGCCGGTACGGTTGGGCACTATAATCTGTGTAGTGGCAAATTCGATACTCGACGCTTTGAGAATAAGACTGTCGCAATCGTTTTTAACCGACATCTGGAACTTGCCGGTTTCATCTGTAAAGGTCGATGCCAATATAGTTTTAGGTGTATTGCAGGGCGAAGCAACGACATTGACAAAATCCATTCCGTCACCATTGGCGTTTTTGACAACACCATTTATCATATTTTGACTAAAGACCTGGAATACAGAGTGCAAAGTCAATAAAAACATCAGAATAGACCTTTTCATAAGGGTATAAGTATAGCCGGATGCCAAAAAAGCTGGCATCAAATCAACAGATATGTTATATTACTACTTTTTCTTTATGTTGACGGGGATATTGAAGTGCATCTCTATCGACTTGCCGTTATAGATGGTCTGCTCGAACTTTATGCTGCTCAGATTTTGGTCAATAGCTGCAGCAAGGTGTGCGCCGTCAGGATTATCTGCGGTAACATTTTTAATCCGGCCGTCTTCATCAACAGCTATTTCTATGTTTACTTTTGTATCCTTGTCTATTTGTATGGTTTCCATAGACAACTTGATGATTTCCGCCAGAAATGTCTGGTCCTCAAGCGGAGATGGAATCTCGACAATAGTATCTGGCTCTTCTGTCGCTGAGGAATACGGTTCGATTATTGACACTGCCGGCTCTTGTATCGGTATATTCATCTCTGTGAGAACCTCACTCTCAGGATTGTAATCAGATATCCTATCGAGCAGACGGGCCGAAGCCGGTGCGGCTATTGCAAGCCCGGCGAAAATAAGCGCCGGTATTGCAAACACTGCAATCAGCATGGTTCTTTTGGACGAACGCTTTTTCCCCATTATAAGTACTCTCTTGCGGAAGCTCCGTTTATCGGCTGCAAAACTGTTAGAGATTGGCATGGCACTCTTTCCGATTGCCTTTACTACGAGCAATCGCTGATAATCATAAGCTTTTATTCCCGAGCGCACAACAGCTGAATCGGCCTCGAATTCATGGTTGAGTTTTATAAGACGCCTCGTCAGCCATAACAATGGGTTATACCATAACACTATACATATTGTGTCTGCTAATAATATATCTATCCAGTGCCGTTTTGTAGTATGTGCCTTCTCATGAAGAAGTATGCAGTCTTCGCCTTTCTCCAATTCCGCATCGTGCAGAAAAATATATCTGCCCCAACTGAATGGAGCAATTTCGGAATCGCCAAGACGGCAAATAACGAGACGGTCGTATCGGGTCTTTTCGCTATGTGCGACAAGACGGAACAAGCGGACGTAAGCCACAAGTTCGCGGAGGAAGAAAACCATAATTCCGGCAAAATATATGATAAAAGCTGCAAACATCCATCGATTGTCATCGGATAGAGGCGTAATATTACCATTGCCGATATTTTCATTTTTCACAATCTCCGATATGGCAATGTCCACAACTGCATGATTCGGAGAAACAGAAACTACGACGGATTTCAACATCAGAGGGAGCGCAAGTATCAGAAACAAGCCGCTCAACAGCGCAAATCGGTTGAAGCGGAAAGATGTGCTCCGATTCACTATCTGATGCAGAACCGGGAATAGCAGCACGGCGACAATAGAACATGCAAGCGAGTAAGAGAGTAAGACGCCCATAATCAATCTGTTTTATTTTTCTGAGACTGCTCTACCTCATCAAGAAGACGCCGAAGGTCTTCGACCGGAATATTGCCGTCCTCGACAAACGATGAAACAACCCGCAGATATGAGTTTTTGAAATATTTGCCGATAATTGAGGATATGGTCTTTTTACCCATGTCCTCTTCCGCAACAAGCGCATAATACTGATAGGTTTTGCCCTGTTGCAGATGTGCGACATAGCCCTTTTCCTCGAGGGAACGCACAATCGTTGATATAGTATTGAAATGAGGTCGCGGTTCATCATAAAGATCTACAATGTCTTTGACATATAGCGGCCCTTTATCCCAGAAAAATCCGAGTACCTCTTCTTCTTTAGCCGTAAGTTTTTCCATAGATAGTTAGCGTTTCAGTTGTATGCTGCAAATATATAACTATATTTTATAGTTTGAACTATGCGACGTAGTTAATAAAACCTAAAAACGCAATCCAGATGGTGTGACTACGCATAAAATGAGAAAGAACAATGGCTGCCACAGTTTTGTTGTAGTCATAAATATTCATCACCACTCTGCTCTATCATGGACGATATTGCTGTAATAATCATACTTATACTTCTCAACGGCGTCTTCTCGATGTCGGAGATAGCCCTTATTTCAGCCCGTAGGGAACGGCTGCACTCAGAGGCTCAGCAAGGCAGCCGGAGCGCCCGCACCGCACTACGCCTTGCCGACGACCCAGACCGGTTTCTGTCTACCATACAGATTGGCATCACTCTCATAGGAATCCTTACCGGTCTTTATTCCGGGGCTGCTTTAGCCGACGATGTAGGTCTTATTCTCGAAGGTCTGGGTCTTCAGGCCAAGACAGCGCATGCTGCCGGTCAGACAGCGATAGTGGTAATTGTCACTTATCTTTCTATAGTTTTTGGCGAACTGGTGCCCAAAAGAATCGGTCTGGCGGCAGCCACAGGAGCCGCAAAGATGGTTGCAGGACCAATGAGGCTGTTATCGCTTATAGCCCTCCCTGCCGTATGGCTCTTGTCGGCATCTACACGGCTGATAGTTCGAATTATAGGCCTCCGAAACCAGGAAAGCGCAATTACCGATGAAGAAATACGGGCCATAATACGCCAGGGAGCTGAGGCCGGCAAATTATGCCGCATGGAACAAGATATAATGGAGCGTGCACTCCTACTCGGAGACATGCATGTGTCATATGTCATGACGCCGGCAAAAAAGGTCGCTTCCATGAACCCCGAAATGAACTCGGCCGAAGTTCGTGCCATACTTGCCGTTGAGCCACATGACGTATATCCTATATATTGTCGTGAAAGTAGAAATAAAAGGGTCTGCGGTGTAGTCTCCATCAAAGAACTTATTCAAACCATAGATCGACCTGGATTCAAATTGGAGTCTGTAGCCAGAGACGCGCTGTGCGTACCCGAGAACATGAGCGTCTATCAGGCCCTGGCGCGCATGAGAAGTGCCGGAGCCCACCTTGCTGTAGTTTGTGATGAATATGGCGACATGCGAGGCATTCTTACCCCGACAGATATCCTTGAAAGCCTGTTGGGAACTACAGAGGCAGCCGTAGGGATAAGCCCATGCCCCAATACAGAATCATGGTCTGCCGATGCCCGCACGCCTTTCTATGACTTCCTGCGCTTCTTCGGATTGACAAGCCTCCATACACCGGCACATTATACGACTCTTGGAGGATTTCTCCTGGAAGCTATGCGCCACGTCCCCACTCCGGGCGAGAGCCATATCTGGGGCAACTTCATTTTCACAATCGAGGCCGCCGACAGCTCCAAAATCAACCGTATCAACATAAAATACATCAACAACCCCAATTAGCCCCATTCTTATTAATATGCTTTAGGCCAACACAAATCGGATTTGCCGTCAGACCATATAATGTCGCGAATTTTAGCAATATAATCCCACGATGGTTGCGATAGACATTGAGTATGTATGAGAATGCGACAACCTTTAGAATCGCGATTAACCCAAAGCATCGGTTCTTTTTTGTATTCGTCAAACCCTTTTTCAACTTCATTGGGTGGAAAGCCCAGTACATTATCACACCAATCAAGTGGTACATATTTACCGACATCAGTTCCAATTCCCAGAATAATGATTGGGAATTGTCTAAAGAAAGCATGAGAGAATAAATCTCGGCTTCTTTCCTCAATTGAAGACTCTTTTGCTTTTCTCTCGGTAGTCGCCAAGTTTTTTGCAGCGGCGGCGCTGATGTCTGTGTGGAAGCAGAAGTCGTGGAAATCCAGTGGACGCAGGGAATAAGGACGGTCGTATTCGCGACCTAAGACCAAATCAATTAACTTCTGATACCATACTCATGTGCTTGCAGTGCCATCGTTATCGCCATTTGCTCTTAAACACTTTTGGTTAGGAAATGGTCTACGAGGATTACAACGCCCCTCAATTGGTCTATTTTCGATAAGGTTCTTCCAGTTCACACGATTAAGTTCCTGGTCCTGAAAAAAAGCTTCACGGCCAACCTGTGTATTCAAATCGTGAGCTGGCTCCCGGCCTATAATTAGAATCCGGGCATTAGGATTTCCCAGGCCTATGTAATTCTGTTTATTTTCATCTGAATACACAAGGTCAATAAATGTGTCTGGAGCGTTCATATAATCTTGATTTAATTCTGTGGCAAATATAACAAAAATAATCTCCTCAAGTCGGGATTTTTGTGCCAAAATTAAGACAACTATATAATGTTATTGCTCCCGACCATCTTTTAAGTATTAATAAAACGCTCCTATAAAAAATGAATTTCAATAACTAAGTAGATTACAAATAAAAAAACAAGCGACTAACTAAAACTAACATAGGCGGTATATCCTTTTTATCAGGACATACCGCCTATGACGTCGAGTTTCAGTATTTATTAATCCTCAATGGCAGCCTGCGCCGCTAATCGAATCCTCGTATTATCAGTCGTTTTCCAAAAATTGGGAATCTATTTCATTTTTTTGTTCTTATATTCTATAAGTTAGAATTTATCTTTTATTCGTTGTTCGAGCATTGCAGACCATCGTTGTCATTATGAAAAATTGCCATAAAGGCCATTTCCTTGCGTTTTGAGCGCTTTTCGAGTCGTGACTGATAAAATGCTTATCCAAGCGACCAATCGCGCTTGTATGCGCGTTTATTGAGTTTTGTTGAAAAGAGTGGTTTTTCTTAAAAATTCTGTTTATATTTGTATTGGTCGTTACACCGGGCGACAATATGTTCAATCAATCTGCGGTGTTAGAAAGAAAATGGTATTATGAATGGCATCGAAGAATTTTTTTCTAATCAAAAGAAATTGCTGCCACAAAGGAGAGTAAAGTTTGCGCAAGAAAACATCAAGCTCATCAATGACATTTATGAACACTCAATTTTGCTACCCACGTTACTAAAGCGTCGTATTCGGCGATTTCAATAGGGAGATTCATAACGAGTGTATCAAGTTAAACAATTGAGCTGAATGTTTATCAATATCTTTGCATATGAAAAAGATATTCAGAATAATCAAACGTTGGCGATACTCACGTCTTTATCGTAAACTCTTTATGCATTACGCTGGCAAATTCAATTACGCATATGAAGCCACAACACAAGCCGATGAAGCATTCTTGCTACTCACTGGCGAGGAGAGGCAGGACTGGATTTAATGGTTTGGATATGAAAGAATACTGGTATCTCCGAGAGGGCGATTTTCTGCCCGAAAAGATTGAGACCCTTTGCGATAATTGGAAGCGGTCAAGAGAAACCATCATCAAGTTCCTTTCACAAAATGGCAACATTTTCCCGTCGCGCAATAGCGCGGATATGGCCTCTCAGGCCGTGAGAAATGCGCTCATTGCTCATCAAGTACAGACAGGACATCTCTCAGGAATTCATATTGACGTTGATAATCCTGAATGTGTTGGCTACTAATACCTCTTGCCTCCATTTCATCATGATTAAGACACCCGTTTTCTCTCGCTAAAGCTATCGCATAACGGATAAAACGCTTTGTGTCCGCAGTATGTGTGCTGTCTGGAAATGCAGACAGCCAAGTCTCTTTTAATTCATTTAGTTCCATATTGGCTTATCAGCTGAAGATTCATTAATATTCAATATATTCTGATTTCCATTTGTCAAACACAACACAGTCACCAGTTTTTACATATCTGCTATTCAGGGCAAAAAGGAATAAGACTGAGACGATTGTAATAAACGCACTGGCAATTCCTACAATCATCCACGTTGATAATTTGTTCTTTTGTCGAGTGGTTATAGAATTATATTGTTTTATTGGTAATTCGGCATTTTGCACAGTATTGAGCATAGAATATTTAATCTCTAAAACTGATGGTTTGGTTGTGTCAACCGCTGACCGAAAACGAATGAGGTTATCTTTTGTGGGATTTACTCGTGTAAATCCATAAATAAGACGCTCATTCCAATATTTATCAACTACAAGAGATATATTTTTAGGCTTGAAGAAATTTTCAATCTGCATTCTAACCATTCGTTTAGCGGTCTCTTTGTCATCAAAGCCGCTATTGTCAATTTCACCAATAGCTATTATAGAGGCATTGATAATTTCGCTGCAAATCAACTCCTTAAATGGATAGTCAACCAATATCTCGTTTATTCTTAAACGCAATAGGTTGATATGAGAATATATGGCAGCTTTATCCATGATTCTACCACCCTTTATTAATCAACACATTCACAACTTTCCAGACCTCCTGAATCATCTTCTTGGGCAGCTCTTCGTCCGCAGCTTCCGGGTTATAGGAATGACACATCACATAGTTAGCCGGGTCCGGTTCATACTTTAGAATCTGCTTGGTGATACGGCGGTCGTCAGTCAGCCACAACACGAAATCACTACCATATCCGAAATACTCGCGCCACCCCTCTACCCTACGAATCTGTAGAATTGCCCCAGCTGGAATAGTAGGCGCCATCGAATTACCCGATTGTAAAATAGCCACATCGCCAGGCCTTGCGTCAGGAAACGGTACCAACCGCTCAATATACTGCTCTGATGAAGCTAACGCATTGGGCGAATGAACGCCGCCTACGCTATCAATATGCACCAAAGGAATCATCACTTTAGAGTTCTCTGAAACTGTTGCCTCGATAAACTCTGTCTCTTCTATTCTATCCTTTAGCATTTCTCCTTCACCAGTTAGAAGCCAATCGACATTCAAGTCACTTGCGTTAGCTATTCTATCAAAAGTGCTTTTACGAGTTGTCTCTCTCAACCTTGCGGCAGTTCCATTACTTAAGCCTACTTCGCGTTCAAAATCTTTGAATGTCATGGATTTGAACGCAAGATACTCCGAAAGCCGTTCTTGTAGTGTCATTGCGGGAAGCGTTAAATAGTGTTATTTTATTAGCAATGCTATTGCATATAATTAGCGTTGCTATTATCTTTGCACTGTGAAACAAAATTATTCGCAAATATAACAATTTAAACGATACGAAACAACAATGACACTCTCAGAAAGATACGAACAAATCAAGGCGGAAATGCCGATGTCTCCGGCACGAGCATTTCTTCTTGAAGTCGCCAATGTCACAAAGAAGTCAGAACTCGCTGTCAGGCGATGGCTGTCAGGCGAGAGTGAGCCCGACGCCCTGACAAAAGAAGTCCTCGCCCGACATTTCAACTGTACCGCCGACGAACTTTTCCCCTCAAAATAACCACCTCAAAAACTTCACCAAAACATGACAACCGCAAACACCTACACCCTTTCCGAAGCACAGACAGCCCTCAAAGGAAAACACTTCCACCGCTACGAAACAATCACTGACTTCGTCGAAACATTCAAAATCCGCTCACTCCGCCCCGCCGACACCAAAGGACACTATCGCCTCATCGGCAAAAACGCCGAGCACACCATTTCCGGCGCTACACTCATCAGACTTCTCCGCGACGGACAGTGCCACGCCCAGAACGAATCATACCTGATAACCGACCCAAGATAACCCCATATTCCGCCTAAACATGAACGTAACATTAGAAGACTTCCTACACGCAATTAACATTCTCGGCGAAGACCGCGATGTATGCGTAGACGGCATAGACTCCATTGCAGTATGTCCGCCTGTGAAAATTACCCCTGCTGGCCGTGAACACTTCAAACAGGCATTGACCGCTAACGTTGTTGTGGAATACAGAAACGACAGCCACGTCGACACTTACGTTAGCGATGCAGACGAAGCAATCGACGAAATGGCATGGGAGTTACTGAAATCCCTCGCCGGTTACTGCTACGTCGACGGTTTCGACCAGTGGTTCGAGGGAGAAAACGCAGAGTTGATTTAATAGCAGCACGACTACTAAAAAACAATCTAACATGGTCTACACCCACTACCTCAACCTCCCCGGCCTCAACGACCACGACCGTCAGCTCGTCGCCGAAGCCACACTCAGCTATTGGGATGACATCCACCCCGAACAAGCCCAGACCGCCGACGGACGCCGCGCCCTCAACGAAATACAAAACTTCAAATACCGCCAGGAAGACTGCCTCCTCTCCGGCGACAACTACTACAACTAACCACCACCGACCATGACAACATCTATTCTCCGAGCCGCAATCCTGCTTACACTCGCCCTCTCGGCATTCACAACTATGTGCATGAACCCAGCCACCCCGACAGCACAGACAATCACCGGCGCCATTGGTCTCGTCTCCTTTGCCGCAATCACAATCCTATACCCTCGATGGAGTAAAACCGACCGCATAATATCAGCTTACCATCGATGGGCTTCAAAAGGAATCCGCGAATAAAATGGCATTAACTCCCAAATACAAACTCCGCCCGGCCGGTCGCCCCACCCGAACTTTCATCTGGGCCCCATGCCTTAGCCTGGCTCTGACACTAAAGAAACAAGCCGAAAGAATCACCGGCATGAAATGGAAAATAACCAATAAGGACACCTCCCATGACAATTCAGTTTAGCGATAGAGCCGTGCCTTACGGCGTATTCCTCAACGACCTTGCCGACGCCCTCGCCGAGAGAATGCGCAAAAAGGACGAGCCCGAATACATATGCCAGAACGAGGCATTCCGCCGCTTTGGCCGTGCTAATGTCGAGCGATGGCGCGCCACTGGCAAAATCGAACCCTGCCGACGCATTCAAAAAATAGAATACAAAATTTCAGAGCTTCAAAGACTCCAAGACACCAAACAAGACTATTTCAAATAGTCAACACTGCCGAGTGGTGTAGCGGTAACACTACGGACTTTGGTTCCGTCATTGTGGGTTCGACCCCCACCTCGGCAACACTCAATAAAAACGGCCCATAGTGGGTGGCCTGACCTCGCAAGGTACGCGTACCTCAACCAATACATAGCGAGACGGTAGCTAATCTGGGAGATAAACGCCCCGACGCGACACACACGAACGGACGCTATGAGCCGCAGTAGCAAGTATGACTTTTAATGCAGCGTTAAGTCGCTGCCCTACATATTGACTCCACCAAAATAAAAACCAATATGGTGTGTGACGACTGCATGCGGTGTAAGGTTTGGGTAGGTAAGCCCGACAACCGGGGCGGCCATTAAGATTACCTTAATTGACTTCGGCTTCCGACCAAGCAGGTTCGACTCCTGCCTGTCGTCCTAAACAACCACATAGATACAATTTCAATGTTCATGGCCGTCTTCGCTGTGAAGCGAGGGCGGTTTTTTTCGGACGGTAAGTATTAGCTGGCTGAAACACTGCGTCGGCGCGCCGACGCAGAGAGGCGGGTTCGACTCCCGCACTGTCCACAAACCCCAAAGCGATAACAACTTTCATATTTTTTTGTTACGGGTGCTCCCGTCGTGAGACGATGGCGCCCCTTTCAGGAAGAATGGCGGAACTGGTAGACGCGCCGCACTCAAAATGCGGTGGCCGCAAGGGTTCGACTCCCTTTTCTTTCACAAGTAGGATTGTCTAAATTCTGCTCATGTTTAGGTATGCCGGCCTCACGAGTTGGGGCTGGCTTTTTCTAAACATGGCACACCTGACAAGACAACCCGGTTGCAAACAATTTAATAACAATCAACATGAGCAAAGTAAACGTATCAGCACAACACATCGCCGCTCTGAATCCGATGGAAATCGTCAAAGACGAACTTGTACGCCATCGCTTCATAGACCTCTACGGAGCTTTATGGGGCGAATCAAACGCCGAAGCCGTCTACGAGCGCGAAGCAATCCACTTCAACCGCCTCCTGGCCGACAATGCCAACCTCAAAGCATGTACATCGATATCTATCTTCATCGCCTTTATCGACCTTGCAGTCTGTGGCCTATCTGTCGAACCCGGAACGCGGGCCCTTGCCTACCTTCAGCCACGCGGATACAAAACCGGCAAAAAGGACGCCAACGGCAAAGACATCTACGAACAGCGCTGCACCCTCATAATCTCCGGCTACGGTGAACTCATACAACGCACCCGCGCCGGTCAGATACGCCACGCCGACAACCCCGTCATCGTCTACGAAGGCGACGGTTTCAGCTTTACCGACAAAGGCGGTACAAAATCAGTCGAATACACCCTCAACATAAACCACAACTCCCAAAAGCCGGTAGCATGCTTCATGCGCATAACACGTGCCGACGGCTCCATAGACTATGCCGTGCTTCTCGAAGAAGACTGGCGTCGCCTCGCCGAATACTCAGGCCGAGCCAACAAAAAATGGGATAACAACACAAGAACATACGTCGAGACACCCAACGCCCTCTACACATCAGGCGAAGGCAACCGTATCGACAGCGGTTTTCTCATGGCCAAATGTATCAAACACGCATTCAAGACCTACCCCAAGCTACGCATTGGCAAGGGCACAACCTACGAATCCGACGAAGCTCCGCGCCAGGAAGACGACTTCTACGGCATGGGCGACAACCAACAGAACGAAGCCCCCAAAGAGGAAAGCTTTGCACCGGCCCCCGACACGTCGGCCGGCGTAACCATTGACCCCTCTCAGTCCGAAGGCGACGACGGAATATTCTGACAAACACTCAACCTGCCGTGTCTGCTTCCTCGGGAGTAGACACGGCCCAACACTCCCTTAAACATGAGCAACCAACAACTTATCCCTCTTTCCGACGCCGTAATCGTGCGTCAGGAAAACATCGCCACTATTGTCAAGGCCGGTCCCGAATCCTACCATATCAACCGTGGTATTTGCGAACGTGGTCTGAAAAAAGGTCAGGCGCTTCTCGATGAAATCTCAGCCGTAGGTATGAGCGACGAACTCGACATGCGGATTGCCAGTTACCTTTCATCAGCCCGGAAATCAGTAACCAATATGAACGAGCGCCGCTCTTCCGTCACAAAACTGTTCGACATGGTACGCTCCGAGTTTACCTTACTCGAAAACTCAATCGACCCGACAAAAAAAGACACAATTCCGTTCCGGCTCGCTCAATACCGCAACACCTATGCAGCCCAAAAACGCGAAGAAGAAGAACGTCGCCGTCAGGCCGAACTCGCCGCTCAGGAACTCGCCAAGGCCAAAGAGACATACCGCGCTGCCGTCGAAGAAGACTACCGCCGCTCATTCAACACCCTCGTCAACGGCTCCATCAACGAGCTTACCAAGATGAACAGCAGCGTCACCCTCGACAACTACACCGCAGTCTTCGATACCGTCACCGGCTATCAGTCGGCACTCTCTGCCGATTGGTATCCGCCATCGGCTGTGCGCCTGCCACACAACCTGTCGCCCGATGAGACAAAAGCTATCCGCAACGAGGTATTCCAGAAACTTCTTCCCCAATTCCAGGAACAATTCATAAGCGAAGTCGACGAATACCGCCGAGAGATACTCGACAAACTCCCCTCAAAGAAAATCGAGTTGGAGCGTATGGCCAAAGCCGACGCTGCCGAGGCAGCACGGCTCAAGGCCGAAATAGCCAGACGCGAGGCCGAAGAAGCTGCCCGAAAAGAACAAGAACGTCAAAAGGCTGAGGCCGAAGCCGCCCAAAAAGCCGAGTTAGACAAATCAAATGCCGAAATGGCCGGCCTCTTCAGCATGGCAAAAGCTGAACAAGTCTACACCCCAAAATCAAAAGTCAGCAAAAAAATCAAAGTCAACAACCCCGCTGCATACCTCGCAATAATCTCGCTCTGGTGGCAACATGAAGGCTGCAAACTCTCTGTCGACGAACTCGCCAAAATATTCAAAAAGCAACTCACCTTCTGCGAAAAACTCGCCACCAAAGAAGAAATCCTCGTAGAAAATACCGGCCTCGAATATTACGACGACGTAAAAGCGCAGTAATATGAACCTCAACCCCGATACATACTATCTCCGTAGCGAGGTCTCAAACTCCGACCTTACCGAACTGAAAAACATTCTCCACCCCCGTATGCAATTCGGGGATAAAGAAGCCGCTTTTCGGTTCGGTAACCTCGTAGACGCCATAATCACCGAACCGGCACGAGTTAATTACTATCGCTTCACCGTCGATGATATTCAGTACAACGAGGACGAGTTTCGCCATGCACAAGAAATGCACAAAGCCCTGCGAATGGAAGCCCGGCGCGACCCGTTTCTCGCAAAAGTGTTAGCGGAAGCCGAAACTCAATGCTTCATGGTAAATCAGGAGCAACAATTTGAGTATGGCGGCTTCCCTTTCACTCTCGCCACTCGCTGTAAGTGGGATTGGTGGTTGAAGATGTTTCACTTCGGTGGAGACCTCAAGACCACCTTTGCAGCTTCTCAGGCAGAATTTGATGAGGCTGTCGACTTCTTCGATTGGGACCGCTCACGCGCATGGTATATGGACATCGCCCGCTCCAACCGCGATTTCATTTATGCCATATCGAAAAAGAACTGCAAGATTTTCAAAAAATTCATCGAGCGAGGCGACCAGATATACACTCGTGGCCGCGAGAAATACGAGGAGCTTGCTTTTCAGTATTGGTGTTTCAATCTATATTGACTATGACAATCGGACTTCACGCATTCATAAAGAATTTCGAGCACAACCTTAAATTAAATCCGTTTCCCTATCAATGGGAAGGGATTTATTTCGGGGTTAAGCGGAAACGTATTATGCTCGGTGACGAGCCGGGGCTTGGAAAAACCTTGCAAAGTATAGGGATCGTTAATATTGCCAACGCCTATCCCTGTTTAGTTATCTGCCCCGCCTCGCTAAAGATAAATTGGCAACGCGAATTTGAGAAGTTTACCAATAAAAAAGCCCTCGTCCTCGACAACTCAACGCGCACAACTTGGCCCTATCTTCTCCAGATGGGCATGTATCAGGTTGCCATTGTCAACTATGAGAGCTTGCGAAAATACTTCGTGTGGGACATTTTGACCCAGCGAGAGCAAAGCGGAGCTTGCTCCGGCTTTGCCGAGCGCAGCCAAAATCGTTCTGGAGGAAATATTAAGACCAACGACACGTTCCGATTGAAAGATGTTGTGTTTTGTCCTGATATTAAACGCTTCCGCTCCGTTATCATCGACGAGAGCCACCGCGTCAAAGACCCCGCCGCACAGCAAACAATCTTCACAAAAGGTATAACTACTGACAAACCTTATATTGTCATGCTCTCCGGCACCCCGGTAGTTAACCGCCCCCACGACCTCGTTTCGCAGCTCTCAATAATGGGTCGCTTACATGAATTTGGAGGCAAGAGTAAATTTCTATCTGACTATGGCGAGAAAGACAGCGACCTCTCCGAATTGTCGCGTCTACTCTATAGCAAATGCTTGATAAGGCGCGAAAAGAAAACGGTCCTGACCGACTTGCCCGACAAAACTCGCGTCGACCTACATGTCGACATCAGCAACCGCGAAGAATACGACCTTGCCGAAAACGACCTTCGTCGCTATCTCGAAGAATACACCGAGTGTACCGACGTGGAGATACGTCGTAAAATGCGCATGAAGGCATTGGTAAAGTTTATGACGCTGCGCTCACTGTCTGCCAAAGGCAAAGTGAAACAGGCCGTCGACTTCATCAAGACACATCTTGCCAACGATAAGCCGCTTGTCGTTTTCTGCTCCTATCACGATATTGTGGACGCTCTCAAAAAGCAATTTCCGAAAGCCGTCACGATTACAGGCCGTGAAAGTCTTGTCGAGAAACAGGCTGCTGTGGATAGTTTTCAGGGCGGACACTCAAAACTCGCAATCTGCTCCATCAAGGCCGCCGGCGTAGGCCTGACCCTTACAGCCTCGTCTTCCGTGGCCTTTGTGGAATTTCCATGGACTTATGCCGACTGCTGTCAGTGTGAGGACCGCTGCCACCGCATAGGACAAAAAGAAAACGTGACGTGCTACTATATGCTCGGCGAACATACAATCGACCATAAGCTCTACCGGATTATTCACGATAAAAAGTCAATCGCCAATCAGATATTAGGCACTGACGACGATGTACCAACCGACCAACTATACTTTGATGAGTTGGTAAATCTTTTCATGGGCTATGGAGATAAGTAAAACCGACATCACAACCGCAATCAAGTATCTTGAAGACGCGGCGAAGCTCTACGATGCACTGGCCGCACTGCCTATGCAGAAAGCCTCGTGTCGCTCTCACATGATTAAACAACTCACCCAAAAATTAAAAAATAAACTCAATGACAAAACAAGACATCATTGACCACCTGACAAACAACTGTGGTCTGCACCGTTCATCGGCCATTCGTGCCGTCGAGGGTGTAATCAACTCCATTTCCGACGCTCTCGCCCGTGACGAGGCCGTGACCTTGCGAGGCTTCGCAACAATCAAGCCGGTTGAAAAGGCCGAGAAGATTGGCCGCAATATCAGCACCGACACCCCCGTCGTTATCCCGGCACACCGCTCCGCGAAGCTTATACTTTCCAAAGAACTCAAAGAAAAACTTAACTCGTAATTATCATGGCACTGTGGTTTGAATGTAAAATACGTTTCGACAAGATGATGGAGAATGGCTCCGTAAAAAGAGTAACTGAGTCATATCTTGTCGATGCCCTCAGCTTTACCGAGGCCGAGGCACGTATAATCCAAGAACAAACGCCTTTTATCTCCGGTGATATGACATTCCGGCTATCAAGAAAACCAATATAGCCGAGATTTTCCCCGATGATACCGCCGATAAATGGTGGCTTGTAAAGTACAACCTCATCACGATTGATGAAAAGTCCGCGAAGGAACGTCGTGCTGCGGTTTATGTCATGGTTCAGGCCGATAGCCAACAGGCCGCAACCGACAGCTTCAACAAAGGCATGAAGGGTACAATGGCCGACTTCGAGATTGAGAAAGTTGCCGAGACAAAGATAATGGATGTCTATCCGGCAAAGTATCTATCCTCAACCAATGAAACAGGAAACGCTGACGGTTGAGCAATTCCGCGCCCTCGCCGAGAAACAAAAGTCAGGAACCGGCAAGAAGAAAACCAAGTATCACGCTGAAAAGTGCAACGGCTACGACTCAAAGAAAGAGTATTATCGCGCACAGCAGTTGAAATTATGGCTCAAAGCCGGTGTGATTTCCGACCTCCGCGAACAAGTGGTCTTTCTTCTTATCCCCTCGCAAATCAATGGCGAGGGGATAGAGGAAAAGCCAGTGAAATATAAAGCTGACTTCGTGTATATCGACAATGCCACAGGGCAAACGGTTGTCGAAGATACTAAAGGCTTTCGCACTCCTGAATACATCATAAAACGAAAGTTGATGTTGATGGTGCATGGTATCACAATAAAAGAGATTTAATATGGCACGTCCAATCAAGCATGGCCTTGACTATTTTCCGTTTGACGTGGACTTCTTTTCCGATGAAAAGCTGTATGCGATAAGTGGGGAGTTTGGCATTAAAGGCGAGATTACGACTATCAAGCTGCTTTGTGCGGTGTACCGCAACGGTTACTACATAGAGTGGACTGAAATGCTGAAATTCAAACTCCTGAAAGAGCTGCCGAGTGTTTCCGCAGATTTGCTTGACCAGATTATAAAACGCTTGGTTAAATGGGATTTCTTTGATAAGGGCCTGTTTGACTCGGCTTCTATCCTGACAAGTAAAGGTATTCAACGCAGATACCAAACTATCAGCGCGAAAATGCACCGAAAAAATGCAATTTCGGAGTATTGTCTTCTCGACATTCCAACGGCGCAAGAAACGCCGCCCAAAAGCAAACCTAAAAGAGTTGCTCAACCGACACCGCCCTCGGTGGCTGACGCTCCGGCTCCCGTTATTGCAAAGTCGCCGCCAATACCAATCGAGGAGTCGGTGGCCACAATGCTATCCGATACGATATGGAGTGAGCCGGTCTGCATGAGGTATCACTTGACCCCCGAACAGTTCAAGCAGAAGGTCGCCAACTTCCGGCTGCATTGTCTTTCGCGTGAAAAACGTGAGCATGAAGATGTGGTTGACGCTAAAAGGCATTTCTGCAATCTCCTCTCGCAGGGCAAACTCGACAATATTTCAACATCAACAACCGACACGCCTACCGACTACACATATTCGGGTGGCTTCGGTAGCAAAGACATTTAGCTATGGCATACCCACAAACTCTTATAGATGAACTCGCCAAATATGGCAAAAGGCCGACCGGCGACATTGAATGGGATAGAGCTGTCCTGCATACGCTTCGGAGTGGAAAAAAGGCTGAGCCTTGGTTGGCTTTGGACAGTATAGTGGCTGCGGCTACTAAAGAAATTCAAATAGCCAAAACAAATACTCTTAATCTTGCCGACCAAAACACCTATCAGGCTCACGCTGACTTACTATTGTTCATAGCCAACGAGATTGTCCTGAAGCCTCAAAACCGACGTTTTGAAATCGACGAGCATAACAAAGACGTGCTGCGCTTCCTGCTCTATTATTTCAACGGCTGTCCGCTTGCAGAGGAAGTGTTCCCGGGTCGAGGTTATAAACTGCACAAAAACATCATGCTCCAGGGCAAGAAAGGTGCTGGCAAAACCCTTTTAATGCAGATATTCAGTGAGTACCTAAAACGCACGAAAAACCCTCGATACTTTGTGAATGTTTCGGTTACTCAAATGGTTAATCACTTCTCGCTACATAACAATATCGACCTCTACACATACAACGAGGAAGGCTCGGTCGGCTTTCAAATAAAGCCTCATCATCTTTGCCTCAATGATATTGGCGTTGAAAATAGGCCATTCTACGGTATTGATACGCTCACTGTTGTTGCTGACTTCCTACACGCTCGCAACGAGCTGTGGGCTAATCAGGCAATCAGCGATCAAAAGTTTGCTCACCTCACTACCAATCTTGATAATGCTAAATTGGCCGCTATGTTCAGTGCCAAAGATGTCTATGGCCGTTTGGTCGACCGCTTCAAAACTTATAACGTCATTCCCTTAACCGGCGAGTCGCGCCGATAAACCCCAAAATCATGTTTTTAACAATCACATCCATTATCGTTGCCGCCTGTTTCGGCATAGCTTTCACAATCGCGTGTCAGCTCTCAACCCAAAATGGCAGGTTGCGCTGTAAAATCAAAGAGTTGCGAAGCCGTCTCGATGAAAGCACTCGCACGGCCAAAGATTTATCTCGTAACCTTGATAACATCTGCAAGGCTAACGTGTCCGAAGAACCTACCTATATAGTAGTTCATCAGGGCGGCGGTGTAATGGCCGTGTACCGTCGTAGTTTCTGCGATGAACACGAGTATCACACATTCATCAAGAGCTTCACTGATAAAGATATAGAGTTTAATCAGCGTGAGGCCAATGAACTATGCGAAATCCTAAATTCGTAGCCTATGTCAATGAACATGAAAGAGCAAGCGGTCTATCAAACCGCAGACACAAAGATTGAAAATGCTCTCAAGGAAGTCAATAATCCAGTAATTGAATTGTCGCTTATCACATCAAGGCTCGTTACTACTTGCCTTAAATGGAGTGGCAGCGATTGGGATAAAGCAATGAAAACTATGGAACTTGCCGCAACGACATGCCGTAAGTCTATGGAAAATGCGAGAAAATTTTTTGGCGATAAAGCCTTTGTAAAAAATAAATAATCAAAATGGAACAACCCAGCTTAGAAAACATCAAGGCTGCTTATGAAGCCGCCGATGAAAACGGAAAGAAGATGCTTCGCGCACTCTATCCCGACGTGTTTACCCAGCCTAAAAGGGCTGAAAGCAACCGTCCTGTTACCGAACGAGTAAAAACCTTTGATGATGCTTGCCACGAACTTGGCGAGGCTCATCCGCTCGTACAGCACCTCAACCTCGTTGAGCATCACTTAGCTGACCACCTCGACGGCATGGACGATGTTCTTGCCTACCTCAAAATGCGTATCGTAGTCGCCGCTCTTAATGAGGGCTGGACGCCTGATTGGGGCAACAAGGATGAATACAAGTGGTATCCGTGGTACTATATTCTCACCGAGGAAGAATACAACGACCTCGACGATGATGCCAAGTGCCGTGTCGTTGGTCGTGCGGGCAGCTCTGCGTATGCGTATGGCGGTCTCGTTTGCTCGTACGCGAGCTTCGTTTCTTCGAGCTCGGGCACGGGCGGCGGCGCGCGGCTCGCCTTCAAGTCCAAAGAGCTTGCTGTTTACGCTGGTCAACAGTTCGGCGAATTGTGGGCTTCTTTCCTCATCGGCTGAAATCATCATCACAGGGCCGGCGGCTCCGTCCGCCGGCCTTTTCCTGAAACATTCTCTACATCATCATGGAAAATAACGATAAACCACTGTCAACCGACCTCCCCAAAATCAGCGAGAAGGAATTTGACGAGGTTATCAAACTCGCCATTAAGACATACGGCAAAGAGGCTCAGACTCAAATGTTGTTCGAGGAAATGGCCGAACTCCAAAACGCACTTTGTAAACTCGCTCGTAATCGTGGCACGGCCGACCAAGTCTGCGAAGAGATTGCTGACGTAATGATTATGTGCTTACAAATGGCTCAAATCTATGGTTCAAAGCGAGTAGAACAGTGGGCGAATAGAAAAATGCTGCGATTGAAAGACCGCCTCAAACATGATACCTCAACTGAAGCGCAGGGCTAACTTGCTCTACCGGCTGCGCCGACACGGAATAACCGCCAACACCAAAGAGCGGATTATCTTCATTCCTTATGGGGATAATCCGTGGCGGTTTCCGCAGGTGCGCCGCCTCAACCAAGAGTATTATTTCATATTCAATTCATCATCACATGAGCAAAATTAAACTCCTATACATAGACCTTTTTTGTGGTGCCGGTGGAACATCAACGGGCGTTAATTCTGCAAGAATTGACGGCGAACAGTGCGCTGAGGTAATAGCATGTGTAAATCACGATGCAAAGGCAATCGCATCCCACGCTTCAAACCACCCTGACGCGCTCCACTTCACCGAAGACATAAGAACACTTGAATTGTCGCCGCTTATTTCTCACGTCAATAAACGCCGAACTGATTATCCTGAAGCATTAGTTGTGCTATGGGCATCGCTTGAATGTACGAATTTCAGCAAAGCGAAAGGCGGTCAGCCGCGCGATGCAGACAGCCGGACGCTTGCAGAGCATCTATTCCGATACATCGAAGCTCTCGACCCCGATTATATTCAGATTGAGAATGTCGAAGAATTTATGTCGTGGGGAGATATTGATGAGAACGGCAAACCAATTTCACGCGATAAAGGCCGTGCATATATGCGTTGGGTTGGCAAAGTAAAGAGTTTCGGCTATAATTTTGAATATCGCATACTCAATGCCGCTGATTACGGGGCCTACACATCGCGCAAAAGATTTTTCGGCATCTTTGCACGACATTCATTGCCGATAGTCTTTCCTGAGCCGACACACAGCAAGAATGGAGAAACAGGATTATTCGGCTGCATGAAGAAATGGAAGCCGGTGTGTGAAGTGCTGGACTTTGAAGATGAGGGCCGGTCTATCTTCCGCGATAAGCCGCTATCTGAAAAGACACTGACGCGCATCTATGCCGGGCTGATTAAGTTTGTCGCAGGCGGTAAGAAATCATTCCTGGTTAAATATAACTCCGTAAATCAGAAGACCGGCAAATACGTTCCTCCGAGCGTTGATGAACCAAGCCCGACCATAGCAACGCAAGGGCGGCTTGCCCTTGGTTCCGTGGCTTTTCTTTCAAAACAATTCAGCGGTGCGCCGGATGATAAGAACATAACAGTTGACGGCCCTGCCGGAACAATCACGACAATAGACCACCACGCATTTGTATCAGTACATTATGGCAACGGCTTCAATACGTCAGTTGAAGTACCAGCCGCAACGCTCACAACGCATGATAGAATGGCTCTTGTGCAGACTAATTTTCTTGATATGCAATACGGCAGCAGCAAGCCGTCTTCAGTGGAATCAGTTGCCGGAACTGTAACAACCAATCCGAAGCATCATCTTATAACAGTGAAACCGTGGCTCATGGATACCAATTTTGCAAATGTTGGAAGCTCTATTGATGAACCCTCGCGAGTTATCACAGCGAATAGGAAACATCACTATCTGATGAATCCTCAGTTTACATCTTCCGGCGGCTCAGTCGATTCTCCGTGCTTTACCCTGATAGCTCGAATGGATAAAATGCCGCCATATCTCATTGCAACTGAATCCGGGCAAATCGCTATTGAAATCTACGAATCAGACAGCCCGATGACGGTCAAGATTAAAGAGTTTATGGCACTCTACGGTATCGTTGACATCAAAATGCGTATGCTCAAAATTCAGGAGCTGAAACTGATTATGGGCTTCCCTGAAGATTACGTGCTGATTGGCACACAAGCAGACCAAAAGAAGTTTATCGGCAACGCCGTAGAAGTAACAATCGCAAGAAAAATGTGTGAAGCACTTTGTTCAAAATTGGTTGATAACATAAAAATCAAGAAAGGTTAATGAATGTATTATCCAACAAACAAGTAAAAACTCGTAAACCTCACTGTTGTGCTTACTGCGGTCGAAAGATTGAAGCCGGAGCAATAGCACGAGTATGGGTATGCGAGGACGGCGGCGACATTCAGCGCAATTGCGCTCACTTCTTTTGCGACATGGCTGCCACTTTCATTAAAGAATTTGAGCAAGATGAATATATAGACTCTAACATATTCTATGATGACATACACGAATACTACACTGACAACTTAGCCGATGTCTTTACGCCTGAAGAATGGGCAAAATATACACCTGAGGAGCAATGTGGGATAATCCTCGGTTGCGAAAACGTATCACCCCAAAGTGATATTCTGATTTGAATATGGATGCACGGCAATTCTTTGAGCGAGTAAAAATCATGCGGCATTTCCAAAAGGAATATTTCAAAACCCGAAGCCGCACGGCATTACAGCAGAGCAAAGCTCTTGAGCGAGAAATCGACACCGAGATAGACCGAGTAAACAGGCTGCTCGATTTACCCGAATACAAACGGCCTGAAACACCAAATCTTTTTGATAAAAATGAGACCGATTAAATTCCGTGGAAAGTCAAAGAACTATATCTCGGAGAAACAACGATTTGTATATGGCTCTCTATCCTTTTGGGGTGATGGCCGCCTATCAATCCGATGGCGAGTAAAAGGGAGTGATACCGCCTGGAAAACGTGTGGAGTAATCCCTGAAACTGTTGGGCAATTTATCGGAATTGTTGATAGGAATGGCAAAGAGATTTATGATGGGGACATTATAACTGTAAAAGGTGATTACCCTCGCGTTGTGCTTTGGGATAAGATGATGTGGGCTTTAATGCCGACTGTGTATTACCACGATGAAGACTTTTGGGTGATGAATTTACAGCATCCGGGGGTGGATTGGTGGGAAGAATATGCCGATGAAATTGAAGTTATCGGAAACATATATGATAATCCCGAAATGCTTCAAGATTAAAAATTAACGCTATGCTAACAACCTTCCTGAATTTCATTTGGACGCTGGCATGTTCAGTTTTCATCGTCATTGTCTGCTACTCTATTTGGCGGTGGCTCGACAAAAAACGCGGCAACAAAACGAATTATTGGGTAACCTATGAATACATGATGTTCGTTCTCGCCAAAGACCATACCGGTGGCTCTTTCAAATTTGAGTCGTGGGAGCGGCTGAAAGCTCTCGGTGCTGACGGCTGGGAGATAGCTCAAACTATCGAAAGCGACTACGACGGCATTTCATATATCCTCAAACGCGAAACATTTCACCAATCATGAAGATTTACATTTCTCTACCAATCACTGGTCACGACATCGAAACTGTCAAGGCTCGTGCAGCCACTATCAAACAGTTCCTTTCAAGCGAATGGAACGAAGTGATAACCCCTTTCGATGTATGTCCTGAAACGGATAAGCCATACTCCTATTACTTGGGGCGAGATATAGAAGCCCTGTTAGAGTGCGATGCTGTGTTTATGGCTGACGGCTGGCAAAGCTCTAAAGGCTGCACCCTTGAATACAACGCCGCAATGCTGTATGGTAAAAACGTTTTCACGGAAATCATGTTGAAAAATTCTAAAACAATACTCTTATGAACCAGACTACAACCGTTCTGACCGAGATTGTGGCGTTTATCCTCGGTCGTAAATACTACGCCAACATTATTCACACGAGAGGCACAAACAAATGCGAGGTGTCGAGCTTCATTTTCCGCAGCAAGAAAGAGGCCAATGAACACCGGGCTGCTCTTGAAAATAACCTCTCCTATAAGTTTGTGGAAACTGTGTCGTTCCGTTCACGACACGACTATTCCAACTTAACAACATTCTCTCACTGATACATACTATCTTCGCAATATGCTACATAAACTCATCGCGTGGTGGCGCAACCGCCACAACTTCGTGATAATGGACGCGCGCGACAACTCCGTCACATTCTCACATGGCCTGTTCCGTCACATCAAACGTGTGCATGGAGAGTCCGACATACAGCCCAAAGTCTTTGTGTTCTACACACCGGCTACCAAGTGCTATGGCTTCGCTGTCAACGTGCCGCTCGACCAGCCTACGCAGTTGGCCGATATACAGTACAACTCAAAACACAAGTGCATCGGCTTTGAAAGCCTCAATCCCACTGTCGCAAAGATGCTATATGATTACGGAGTTGCCCGGTTTATGAAGCCCTGCAAGCTCACTATTACGACACAAGTCACGCCGCAAGGTCGTGTCTATTTCCAAATCGAGAGGCCGCATGAAAAGTTTACTCGGAATAACTCGTCGCTCTGACGTTATCTTTCGCGCCGACGGCCGCTTCGACCTAACGTCTCGTGTTGTCCGTGCGCTCGGCATATCCCCCGGTGATGTGGTGGACGTGTTGAGCGACGGCAGCGAATACTACCTGTATGTGGCCAGTCATGCCGAAAATACTTCCTGTGGTCGTTTCGAGGCTCAGGTTTATTTGTCTAAACCCAAAGGCGGCGGTCTGCACTTTCGCGGAACGTCGTCGCGATTGTGTAAAGCAATGCTGGCAGTCTGCGGCGCAGTTAATAAGGCTGCGCTCCCGTGTGGAAACGTAACCGTTGATAGTCAAGGCCGAAAACTCTTGCCTATTATTGTACGATTAAATCTCGCCGAAAAATGATAAAGGACATCAAATATGGTGGCTACACCGCTCAACCGTCTGACTACGAATGTCAGGACGGCGACCTGGCCACTTCAATCAATCTCATAAATGAAGACGGCAACATCACTCCAATTCTTCAACCGAAGGTCGTTATGGAAATGCCGGAAGAAGGCAAGCATAAAATCGTGTTCATCCACGAAACAACTGCCTATAAGCATTACATCATATTTGATGAAACGACCAATAAATTACTTTGGAAAAACAACGCTTATGGCTCTACAACCGAATTAGGATATACCTATGGCCTGTCGCATTGTAACGCTGTCGGCAACACCCTGATTGTGTTTACTGAAAGTGAGATGCGTTATTATTTGTGGAGCGATAGCAGTTATATCGACCTTGGTAATTCGCTGCCGCAGATTGATGTGTCGTTTGGTCTTATCGGACACCCACGACTGTTAAGTCAATCAGACGGCAAATTCACAATCAATTTTGCCGAGGGTATTGCAGAAGGTAACATACTCTCCGACTTCTCCGATGCGAATAAGACGCGAATAACTGAGCAAGTAATGGCGAAGCTCAACAAGTTTATCCGCGAGCAAACTATCGACAAAGGCCGGTTCTGCTTTCCATTCTTTGTACGCTATGCACTTCGATTGTTCGACGGCTCTCTCGTTTGTCATTCTGCGCCTATCTTAATGAACCCGTCAACACGGCCGGCACCGTTGGTTATGTGGGGACGCGCTCATGGTAAGAATAGTTATAGCGAGGCTAACGACTGCGATATTATGATGGTAGCCGCGTCGCTCGATTATCAGGTATCGCATGGCAACGACTATTGGATGCTCGATAGGTGGAAAGACATTATAAAGTCTATCGACGTTTTTATCTCGAAGCCGATATACACTTACGACCAAAACGGCAAGATTAGCAATCTTACCGATACCGACAACTTTCAGACCTCGTTTATCGGCAAACTCTATCACGACAAGTATCATCGTGGTGGAGCGGCAAATTTTCCTACGACGGTAACTGAGGACTGCATGGTCGGGCCAATCAGCGTTAGCGATAGCGCAGATTTCCTTTCTCGATATATGGAATGGTCTTACTCGCGAATATACCAGCTCTATTTTACCAACGCGCAAAATAGGCCGTATCCGGGCGAAACATTCCACCTCCCGGAATACACCGACGGCAAGAATGCCGAGAGTATAAGAAACTGCGCCACATTCTACCATTTGTATTCTATTTCTCTTGAAGACGCTAAAGCAACGACGCGAAAAGAAGTGCCTATCGAAAATGACTATTTGCAGTCGTTAACTTCGCGCGAGGTTATGACTGATGATTACCTCACGCATGATAGACTCGTGGCTTCAACTTCTCAAGTGTATAACTCTCGTATAAATCTATCGGGTGTTAAACGACAACTATTCTCCGGCTTCTCGCCAGCGGCAATGTTTGCGCACTGTGACCGACAGTTGTCGTCATATAGCGTTTCAGGCAACACAGTATCAATGTCTATCGTTTTTGGCTATGATAACATGAGCGCAACTGTGTATGTGAAAGAGGGCGGACAAACCTTTGCGCTTAACGCTTCGTCCGACTTTACCGCCCCTTGGGGGTCGGGCATTTACTATACAAGTCAGGAAGACGCAGACAATAAGGTTAATGGTAAACGACACAAAAAGTCATGGGGGTGCTACCTCTTTTATCCAAACGTTAACGCTGTAAAAATCGTAATAAGTAGTATTTATGGTAATGAGGATAGCGGCAACCCTTATGGCATGGCTTCGATTGTAATAGATTTGAAGCCGCACGACTTTTTGAATGGTGCATTTGCGTTGCTTGATTATGATAGTGTCCGTGTTCATAATTACACATCCGGCTCGGTTCCAAGTGTAAACACATCGCCACAAACACTGCTCGACTGTGGCAACAAGATATATACTTCCGAGGTAAACAATCCGTTCTATTTCCCATTGCTTGGTATCAACACAGTTGGCACAGGCAAGATACTTGGAATGTCGACGGCGGCAAAGGCTCTTTCGGAAGGACAGTTCGGCCAATTTCCTCTCTATGCTTTTACTGAAGATGGGGTGTGGGCTATGGAAGTAACTGAAACAGGAACATACAGGGCGAAACAACCCATTACGCGCGACGTATGTATCAATCCTGACGGCATTACGCAAATAGACTCTGCTGTGTTGTTCCCCACCGACCGAGGCATTATGCTAATTTCCGGCTCTAATGCGTCTTGTATATCCGAGGCTATCAACAATGACGCTCCGTTCGATATAAATCAACTGCCTCACATGGCGGAGTTACACACTATGCTCGGCCACGAGGTTGATACTTGTTTACCTGTGCAGCCTTTTACGTCTTTCCTGAAAGGCTGTCGCATGATATACGACTATCCTCATCAACGTATCATCGTATATAACAAGGATTATACCTATGCATACGTCTTTTCGCTCAAAACAAAATTGTGGGGCATGATGTATTCGCAGATACGAGATAATGTAAACTCATATCCTGAAGCTCTTGCTGTAACGAACGACGGTAAGATGATAAACTTTGCGCTGACCGACGGCCAGAGCATCGGCGGTCTGCTCGTTACTCGCCCCATGAAGCTCGACGCGGCCGATGTGTTAAAGACCGTCGACACTATCATACAACGCGGCAATTTCCGCAAAGGCCATGTGCAGTCCCTTGTCTATGGTTCGCGTGACCTTTATAATTGGTCGCTCGTATGGTCGAGCAAAGACCACTATCTGCGAGGCTTCCGGGGTACGCCGTATAAATATTTCCGTATTGCGCTGCTATGCAATCTTGCCGAAGATGAAAGTATCTACGGCGCAACTGTGCAATACGAGGTACGGAAGACAAACCAACCAAGATGAGCTTTTGAGAAATATGAATATGTGAAAGGCCGGAGCGCGTGAGCGTCCCGGCCTTTGTTAAAACATTGATTGTCCACGTCGCAGTGGCTTTCGTCGGCCAAGCAATACACGTTTCATTCGTGCAGTGAGTAATTCCAATCGCTCTTTCCAGAACGGTTGTGCCGTCGGGCAAGTAGTTCCTAACCACTCCACCAGCACCCGGCATACAAAATAGTCGTGGATAAGTTCTCTCAATAGCAACACCGTAGTGCGCGAGAATTGTTTAGGCAATGTCAATTCTATCTCGTACCGCTCCGGCACCACCAGCTTATCATCGAGTTCTTCATCTTGTATGCAAGGTGTTTTGGTGTAGGGGTAAAGACTTTCTACGCATTCGGCATGGGCGAGGTTGAGTACACGGGTGGCAAGGTCTTCGTTACCGTCCTGTGATACATCAAAGACTTGATGCTTCAGGTGTTCATCTTCTGCGGGCATGAGGTCGCCGGTGACAAACGTGTAGTTCTCGATGTCATATAGCAACTCGTTTCGGAGAAATACAAGCGTGTTCTTTATCGGCTGCTCCTGTCCGTTGCCTCGTCCGTTGCCGTTATAGCAACAGGCCATATCAGTTGCCCGAAGCGGCGGCACGGCGCATAGGACGGCTGCGCTTGCTCACGCTCTTGCGTATGTTTTCGAGGCTTCGGGCGGCGAGGCTGGTGTAGTCGGCTGCGTCGGCCTTGTTGGTTACGAGATACCAATCACTGACGGCAGAGTTGCGTATGTAGTCATGTACGGCTTCTGCTATGCCGGCGGTGGCAGCTTCGTTGAAGTTGCTCGGCATGGTCAGCGATAACACGAGGTCTGCGGTTGCAGATATAAGTTCGTTGTCGGTGGTCTGGCCGTTCTCGGAGAGATACTCGGACAACTCGGTCTTTACTTCGCTGAATGCCTTTTTGATTGAGCGAAGTATTTTATCCTGATTTTCTTCGTCAAGCGAAGCGAACATACTTGCTACCTGCTTGTAGTTAGTGTCATCCTGAATGGTACGACCGCGCAGATAGGTTTCGTTCATGATGTCATAGAGCAATTCGTCCATGAGGATTGTTGCGGTTACAGGTTTCTTTTGTGCCATAGTTCTTAATTATTGGGGTCTGTTAATATTGGAATGTCGGGGATAATCGGGTGAATTGGCGGCTCCCTGTTCGGGCGGCGCGGACGCTTGCGAGAGTAGAGCTTACGCAACACATCGTCCATCATGTTTGCGGCCTCGGATAAATAACTCTCGGCCTCGGCTTTGTTGCTGAACTTATACCAACGGCCAACAATGGCCGATATAAAGTAGCTTGTCAGTGCGGCCTGTACGCTTGGATTAAGCACTTGGTCGTAGCTCTTTGACACATGGAGCGTCACTCGATAGTCGCTGTTCATCGAGCTTGCCGTCTCAAGCATTTCCTTGAGTTGGTCGTTGGCGACGGCGACGGCTTCTTCCCAAAATCGCTGAAGGCTCTTTTGGTCTTCGTCGGTTATAAGGATACGCTCATAAGCGTTCTCGTCCGCGTCGGTCATCTTATCTCCTGTATAGCCCGAAGTCTTTGCAACCTCGTTCCATACGTTTGCCTTGTTGACTGTTAATGTGATTGTGGGCATGATTAAAAGGATTTGAAAGAGTAAGTAATTCCGGCTCCGATATATGGTTGCACTCCTTTCGGCGTGATAGCAAAACCGGCTGTAACACCTAAATGCCAACGTTTAGGCTTCGCCGGTGGCAGCGTTACGGTCGTATAGTCATGTCGGGTAAATGTGTGTATGCTGTCAAGATTGGCAGCATATCCGCTTATCCACAAATGATAGGTGCTGTTCTGATATTCCTTTTGGGTAATCGGTATAACGACATTTACGCTGTCGGTCGCGGTCGTGAAGGTTACTTCATTACCGACGCTGGCGGTTGTGTCCACCGGCAGTCGGTGTGTCTCGTAACGCACCACGACACTATCCCTTGCCACAGGATAGTAGTATGGGATAGTGTCGTAGATTGTAACCGTTTCCTCCGTTGGCTCGGTAGCGGTCTTTCCGCATTGTTTGAGATTTTGGGCGATGTAGACACACGTCGCGAGTATCAACAGGAGTTTGACCCAATCCATGACTTTACGGATTACTTTGCGTATAGAGTCGCTTCTCATTTGTTAGGCTTGCTTATATAAGACATGATGCCGTCGGCATGGAGTCGGACGATTGCGTTCTTGCCCTCTCTCGACAGCAGAAAATCCACGTCGGCCTTATTGTCCTGAAATAGCGACTCGGTAAGCACGGCAGCACACTTCGTTCCTGTCAGCACTGTAAATCGAGCTTCATAGTCCGGGTCGCCGTCGCTCCAATCGGCACGTATAGGGCGTTGCTTGCTGTCATATTCTCCTTTGCGTTGTAGCAGGGGGAAGTTGTCTATGTATGGTTTGAGCCATTCATTGGCTGCGTTCCATATCTCGGTGGCAAGAGTATCGGATTTAGTCTTGCCGGGCGACGTATACACACACCAGCCGCCGGCCGACTTCCATTTGCCGTCATCTCCGGCAGCGTTGGAGTGTATCGACACAAGCAGTACATTGTCCTTGCCGTGCTTGTCGCATATCGTATTGACGCGGCGGCAACGCTCTGATAGCTTCACGTCCGTTTCCTCGGTTACAATGAGCCTCGCGTCATATCCGCAATTCTTCAGGAAATTGCAGAGCAGACCGGCAATTTCTCTCGACCATTTGTATTCGAGCAGTCGCTTGTCGGGGCTGCATTTACCGGCGGTGTCTATGCCGTGGCCGTTGTCTATTAAGATAATCATCGGGTTAATCGTTTTGTGGGTTGGGTTCTTTTAATTTCTTGCTCTCGCCGAGAACGAGCTGGGCTACCAATTTGGCTATGTCCTCTTTGTTCTCGATTACGATATTCATAGTGCGCTCGGCTTTGCGAAGTTCTGCCTTTGTCCATGATTTCTCGCGGACGCTCTTAAACTCGCAGAACAGGCAATACGCCGACCACAACATCGAGAAGAATGGCGCAGGCAATATCACGCTCGCGATTAAGTCAATGCACATAAGCACGGCAAAGGGCGTGAAATACTTCTTGCCTTTCTCGCAAGTCTTTTTGTAGCCTGTACTTGTTGTGGCTTGTCCAAGCAGACGTGCTTTCTTGACCCCGAAAATGAGGTCAACAAGCATGGCAAACAACATACCACCTACACACAGGCAGATAATCACTATATGATGATAGAGGTGGTCGTGCAATAAAAATCTAACGGCTTCTTCCATTTTGTGATAATATCGGTTTTGATGTTCAAAGATAGGCTGTACTCCTGAAACCGCTGTGTTAACTTTATCCGTTCAAGGCCACAATGGTAATCAGGTCTATGAATAGGTTGTAAAGCAGACCGGCCTCTACCCAAAACAGGAAATGTTTATGATCGAGGACGGCAATGCACAGCCCAATTATGGCAATCCAAGGACAGCCGGTTGTGAGTATGAGCCATGCGAGGGCGCAAATACCAAGCACAGTGGCGGCGGTGGCGTGTATCTTGCCAATCATTTCTTCTCGGAATGCCGGGGCAGACGCTACAAATAGAGTGGCGGCCACGATAAAGAATGCCACAAACTGATAATTCTCCGGCGTGTTGTTCATCAGCGGCACAAGTGCGCACAAGCCTGTGAGCGATATGGCCGTAGGAAATATCCATTTCTTTTCGGTCTTGTAGTAGGTGGCACTGATAGAGGCCGGAACACCAAGAGAGTTGATGTAGGCCGTGAGGTATAGGGTCATTATGAGGCACGACACCGATACTGCGATAAGTTCTAAAATCATGATGTGATAATGATTGATTGGTTACTGTACTGTCTTGTATGCTTCCAAGTCGCCAAGCTCGTTGATAGCCGTCCACTCCGCTTTGCTGACTGCGGTCTTGTGTGCAGCGATGCCGGCGGCGACTTCTCCGATTTGTTCAGGGGTGGTAAATGTGAACACCGACGGAATGCCCTCTGCCGACGAGCCAAGATTTATCTCGATAGGCAACTCCATGAAGCCGCCCTGCAAGCCGACAATGATGCCTGTAAGGTCGCTCTTGCGCTCCTCGGTGTACTCGACTGTGAGGCCGTTCCATTTCAAGCCATAGCGTAGCTGAAACTCGCTCTCCTGTTTGATAGCGTTGATGATTGCCGTTTTGATTTCGTCGAGTGTTGGCCGGTGCGTGAAACGCTGTCGCCAATTCCAGCCTGTTTCCGAAGCTTCATCGTCCTTGCCGAAGCCGTAGATTATCTCCCATTTGTTGCGGCCGACTTTATAAAGCCCGTCCTGCCGCTTCGGGCTACCATAAACTTTTTCCATAGTGGTGCTTATTTAGTATAGGGTTGGATGTTGAGCTGTGAAAAGAGAGAGTTGAGTTCCTCGTCGGTCGGCGGTGTATGACCGAATTTCGTGGCAGATGTGAAATTGGCTTTTGGGTATTGTGTCGAGTAGTCCATTTCTATCGACATGAAGCATGGCAGTTCATTGTCTTTTTCAAGCTGTTCAAGTATGCTCCACAATTCACGGTCGCCGGTCCACATCTTGCGAAGTGCGCCACGATATATGATTTGGCATAGATATTTGGGCTTGGGCTTTTGCACGAGGTCGGTGTTCAACCCCTTCAGGTCGGCATCCTGTAACCGACGTTGATATTCTTCGGTTTCTCGGCGAGGGATTAATTCTCTCTCGAAGTCAACGAGGATAAAGGGTTGTTTGTCTAATTCTCGCGGGCTTATCTTTGAGCCTTTAAAGTTCTTTTTGCCGTCGAGCGATGTCGGGGCGATTTTCAATTCTCCGAAGTCTTTCACTTTTCTCTTGTGTTTTAGTTTCTTGTATTCTTGTGGGGTAATTAGCTTTTTCAGTAAGTGGCGACAGTCTGCATGAGCGGCCATGCCGAAGAATGAGCCTATAAGTGACTGTCTGCGTTTGCGCGACTTCACTTCTTTTATCTTCCTGGCAAACTTCTTTTTGGTGCGTTTCCTGATACGGGAGTACACTGCACGCTCCGGCTTGCTGTCATCAACGAAGGTGTTGTAGCCTAAATAGTCAATGCCGACTGTGAGCGGCCTGACTGCTTCGCTCGGTTTGATAGTCAGCTCTAACTCGTCAAGCAGAGATTTAAGATAGTCGCGCAGTTGCCACAACTCTTTTTTTGTCTTGGCTATGATTACTATGTCGTCGCAATAACGGTAGTAGTGATAGCGTATCTCTTTACCTTTGATTTTGACTTTGCCAGCACCTTTGACGGCAACATCGGCCTCTCCCTCAACCTCGATTTCGTGGTGGCTGACCTTTTCGCACATTTTGTGATCTACGTCGCTCAGGAATAAGTTGGCGAGGCACTGCGACGAGCGTAGACCTTTCGACAACCCACGAAGCAAAAGCGTTATGAAATTGTCGAGCATATTCAGGACTAAAATGTCGCTTATATACAGCCTGACTTTCCGTTTCATGCGCCATTGTATTATATGGTCATAGAAGCCGAGAATATCGCATTGATAGAAATTCTGCATATTCTCTTGGTCGCATACTAAATCTTCTTCGATGATTTGATGAAGCCAGTGCATACCACGACCTTTAATGCTGGCCGCTGTGTTTTTAATGAGCGTTGGGTGTAGATGTCGCTCGACGGGTACCATTACGGCATGACAGCCGACACGGTGGTAGACATAAGGGCATTGGCACACCCTCACTTTTGGGCCGTCCGTTACGGTTATCTCGCGTATGTCGTCAGGTGTTATCCTGAACGAGCCGTTTTTCAGCTCCTGTTCAAGCCTCTTACAGTATTCGGCCTTTTTAGGCCACATATGTTTCCTTTGGCTCGCGTTCTCAAGGTGGCTTATCACATAGTCGAAACTTTCAGATATGTTGACCGGGTCGGCAATCTCGTTGATGAGGTTGTCGATTGGAAATACATCCTTGACAGGATTGTCGAGGGCTGTATCAATCATATATGGTATTTTTTCTACGTTCATAAGGCCTTCAGGCGCTTCAGTTATGTTCCGGCTTTCTTCCTTGCGGAGAGGGTTGCCGAGGCTCAAGTCCCTCGCAGATTGCGTCGCCCAACTCGTGAGCTTTGCAGGGTCATACGATTATATAGTCCAAAGGGGCATTTGATTTGCGCATTAATGTGAGCCGCGCGCCGTTGTTCGTGTTCGAGTTCGAAGAAACGTTGTTCGCGTTCGAGTAAACGAGACCGCCATTCGCATTCGCAGAGTTGTTCGCACGACCAACGACACGGCACCGGGGACTTTCTACCTTTTTCGCCTACGCTTTCGCGTGACGTATTACGTTAAACTTTTAGTTACTTATCTCTGGGTAATGACCCCGACCGCTTGACGCGGCCGGGGAATAATAGTTATGTTGCTTCATTTTCGTCCTCATCGTCAAAGATGATTTCTCCACTGAAGGCGAGCCGCGCGCCGACGTACGTGTACGAGTGCGAAGAAACGTAGCTCGCGACCGAGTAAACGAGACCGCCATGCGCAACCGCAGAGCCGCCCGCACGACCAACAGCACGGCACTTAGCATGGGTATACCAAGCTCCGTCGGAATAGTTCTTATTCCATGCAGAGTTGTCACTCGTCATTTTGGCCGGAACGTAATCCATGAAGCGGCCGTAGCGCACTCGACCTATACAATAGCCACTCTGCGACGATATGTTTACGCCCTGAACCTCACGCTCGGTATCGGTCTGCCTGTTGTAGATATGCCAACGTGCGTCAACGGGATAAGAGCTGTCGCCGTCAGTCGGATACTTGTCTGCTTTCCATTTCTTGAACGAAGGAACATTGACAGCAACGTGCGCCATCCACTCGTAGTTACAAGCCACGAAGTTTTGAATACCAAACATAAGGTTGCCTACACCCGAAGCTGTGTTTACGAGTGTACGGTTACCCCATGCGTTGATGTTCTTGCCGTTGATTGTTTGTGCGCCACAAGTGTAACCGGCACCGCAACCACGGCCACATATCGCCTGAATATCGCGGTTGCCGACAAGCTCCATGATTATGTTGGCAAGGTCTTTCGACTGTTCGTAGCTGATACTGTGGAAGCCCTTGCCTCGCATTTCACACATATTGATGAAGTCGAGATATGTGCGGTGCATTCCTGTCGGTGCGTTCAGATTGGTTACGTTGCCCTCTGCGTCATACGTCCATGCCGATGAGCTTCCCGATGCACCGTCGCCGACTTGCGCTTTTGCGCCGGAGATTGAACGGGGTCGGCCGAGTGCGTCAATGCTCAAGCCGTAGATGCCTACAAGGCTCTGCTTTGCGAACACCCAATCAGGTTCAATAGCTTCAATGGCCGCGCTGTCGACAGCGATTGCTTCCTGTGCGTCGCTGCCGCTCTGCGATGTGAACATGAACGTGACTGCGCCGGCCGGCACGTCGGTGAAGATATAATCTTCTCCGGCGATGAAGTCAAACTGCGAATTGCTCACGGCCATTTTGAAGATTGATATGATTTTACCGCTCGCGTCGAGGAATACACAGCCCAGGTCTTCATTGTTGATACCCGGCCAGCGTACTTGCTTCATGCCCTGTACGTCGATTTGGTAGACGTTCATGTTGGCGTTGAGGCTGGTGGTCGGAGTATCTCCTACCGACATTGCCGAAACAACGAGGGCGGCATTGGCTTCTACAAGTAGGTTAGTGAGCTTGCTTCGGTTGATTTTCTCCCATGTGGCAATAGGACGGTCTTTGCAGATAGAACGGAAACCATATTTTTCTTGGTTCTTGTAGTCGTTCACGCCCTTATACCAATGGTTAGGTATCGTCTTGAAGAAGTCGTAGCCCATGCCGGAGCTATCCGTAAGGTCGACGCTCGTACCGTCGGCGAGGAGGTTGTAATCCTCGTTGCCGAGCTTGACGCAGTGCATTACATTGTTCACAAAGTTGCCGCGACATGGCTTGCTCAATTTCTCCAAAGCGGCGAAGTGGCCGCTCGGTACATAGTCGTTGCCGAATTTGTAACCGGTCTTGTTGTCAAGATTGGTTATGTTCTCACATTCATTCTCAAGGTCGGAATATACGACCATTGAATACTGCGAGTTATGGAGGGTTAACTGAGGGAAGTATGAGGCGAAGCCATTGAGAGTATCTTCCTCAATCAAATCTTCCATAATCCAACGACCCGTCAAGCCTGAGCAGCGTCCTGTTTCCTCGTAGGCTGCGCCGGTGGAGTCGAGGCCGATTGCACCACTGCGTTGCAGGGCGGTGAGGATTGACGACGGTGCTGTGATGTTCACGTTAGGTAGTCGGATATAGCGAATATTCGATGATGTAACGAGGCCGTTAATCAGCGTCATGGGGTCAATGTTCGGGCAGTTGTCAAGCATTAGACGACTTACATTAGCCATACTTGCGATTGTAAGGCCACCGGGGTACGTCAGGGCTGGCAAGTTCACGAGGTCGAGGCGTGTTACAGTGCCGGGCAGCTCAAGGGTGTTGATAGGCGACGTTTCTGCTACCTGAAATTCGCTCAACTGTGTGCCACCGGCCAACAGTTGCTCCAATCGCGGACACTTGGAAGCGTCAACACTTGTTGCGAGGGTGTTGCGAATATCAAGCACTTGCAGGAACGGAAGCTCCGACAGTGCAAACTGCGTGAGCGGATTGTAGCCGATAGTGTACTGCTTGTAGTTCTCGCCGCCGACGATTATCTTCTCGGCAAGTTTCATCACGGAGAAGTCGAAGTTATCCGACAGCGATACGTCGACAAATTCTATCTCCCTGATGCGGTCAGCCTGATAGATATACAGGAGTGCGCCCTGCTGGTGCGAGAAGTTTCTAAAGATGTATTCCTCGCCTTCTTCAAGGTACACAGCACCGTCGGCCGACAGTGAGCCGGACGAGTCATTGCCCATGCCGAAGTAACCGCTCTTGGCTGCGATTATGCGGATTGCAGCGTTATCACCACAGGCAATACGGCCTGATAGCACTCCCGTAAAGAAGCCGCCTGTCTTATAGAAGCCGTCGCGGAAACGCCAACGCTGTTCGATGAATTGAGCGATAGCGGCGAGGCCGAGGCCTTGAAGCGCGTAGAAATATAGTGCGTCCGAGGTCGCGGTGTACTGTATATATTTGCGGATGCCGTCGTAGCTCGATACTACTTTCGGCCATTTTTTGAGGTGTTGGTCGATGAAGTAGTATTTAGCACCTTCAGGAGAGAACGGATTGATTGTTCTGCCGTCAGGCAAAGTTACCTGAACGGCTCGCATAGCGGCAACCGTCTTTTGGTATTCAATCTCTCCGCCATTGTCGTCAACCTTGATTGTTTTGGCCGCGAAGTAACCGCGCCAAGGTACTGCGCCCCAACCGGCCCACGGATTGACATAGCCGGTGGCTTCGTCACTCGGTTTGGTCGGGTCGGCTTCGGGCTGGCCTGTGTCGCCGCCGTCGTTGTCCGACATATACGCGCCGTCGATGTCATACTTTTTGTTGGCATTCTGCACTACGGGCTGACGTGTCAACACGAAATCACAGTTGAAGCCGGTGGGCGATGTCGCTCCCTCTTTGTCGGGGTCATAAACGCCGCCGACAACATTATGCCCTTCAAGCAAGAAGTGCATGGGCTGGTGGTTCTTCGATAGCGAGTCAAACTCGTTTTGATAGTCAGCGTCGGCAAGATACACCATGTCGGCGCGGACGTTGCGGAATTTGTAGGCGTTGTTGCTCCAACGCTCCACCCATTCATCCTGATGCTTTGCATAGTCGCAGTAGTCGCATAGACGTAGCTGAACATACAGCTCGAACGGAACGACACGACCCATAGCCAAATCGGCCTGTAATGCGTCGTTGTCAACCATACATTCAAAGTAGTATGTCCATGCAGGAAATTCTTCGCCTGTAACGCCGGAACTTGATTTATCAATGAGCTTCTGCACCCACTTTGCGATGTTCTTTGACGGCCTCATCATATCTTCGATTGAAGACACTCCTTGCCACCAATCAAAGCCCTCATAGGTCAGCAACTCGAAGCCGCCAACAGGGTTAAGAACGTCGCCGGTTATAGTGCGTGTTTTTGCTCCTGTCCATATCCATGAGCCGGTGGTGTTCTTCCACTCGCCGCCTTGATAGCGCATGAAACGATAGTTACGGCTGCAATACGGATAGAGAAGATACGGCATACCCGTGTCGAGTCCTTCCATAGTTTTGAAGCGGGCTTCCATTTGGTCAAGCGTTTCTCCCGGATTACCACATACCCAGTTGAAGACTTCATCTTGGAAATTAAGACAGCCCTTGTTATAGCCGGGTACGTCTTTGAAGCCGAGTGCTACCTGTTCGCCCTTGTCCTCTTTCCAATTACCTTTGGCTTCAAACCACACGTTTTGCAGGGTGTCGCTGTTGGAACGGAACACGGCGATTGGGTGATTGGCCGTCGAGTGGTTCATCTGCAAACCGCTCAAATGCACGTCGCCTTTATCCCATGTGCCGTCATAGCAACGCTGCGCCGGTGTAAGGAAGTCGTCGCCGAGGGCGCGATATGTCGCGTTTACCATATCGCACACTGAACAGTCGTTGGCACCGCCAGAGTTGGAGTAATCGACTTTGATTGTGATAACGTCGACCGGGATAGAGTTCTCGGTAACGCGGATTTTCTTCATCGCGAAAAGCGCATAGGTTGTCAGTGCATCCTCGTTGGTGTAGTCGGGATAGAGCGGTATAACCTCGGTTGCTTTCTTGATGTAGATACGGTAGTTCTTCTTGGGACGCTTGGCCGATGTCGTACCCTGACGGCGTATTTCACAGTTGACAGCCTTGAACGACCGCCACGGCATTGTCGGGTGGTAGTAGTAGACAGTCATTTTGAATTTGTCCGATGTCGAAGTACCGTCGTCGTCTACACCCTTGCCGAAGTCGAATTGATTGTGAACATCGTCGTCTGCCACAAAGATACAGTAAGGCATACCTTGTGTGAACAGGAGCGGTGCGCTTGGGCGCATTGAGGTTGTCCCCTCGGCATTCTGCGACACAAGAACGTTCTCGCGGTTAAACTCTGCTATCATCGCGTCGGTGTCGGTCTGCTTTACGATGTAATTGCGGAATGCCTGGCTCCAATCGTAGTAGCTTTGATACGCCAGCATATAGTAGAGATATAGGTCGCCCTCGGTGCCGTCCATTGTTACATTCTTCATGTTCAACAGGCGACTGCCGCCGGGGTTATAGCCTATCGAGCCGACAAGCTCACCGTCGAGGTACATACGCATGGTGGCCCACTCCGTACCATTGCGGTTAATAGAGATTGTTGACGGCTCTACAACAACTGCTACGGTGTGCATTTCTCCGCAAGGGAAACGACGCTCGATAAGAGCCGGGGAGCCGGACTTGCATTGTAAGCCGACTTTGTTGCCCTTGATAAAGAAGCCTGCGCCGTTGTCGGGGTCGACACATTTCAGGAGCATAGCGTCTGCGTCCTTGATATTGTTGGTCGCAAACATTGTCTGATACACCATGCCGGTTGCCTCGATTGTACGCGAGGAGAAAGGCGCATGATTTTTCTCTGCCGTAACATTCTCTGCTATTCGCAGTGCGTTTTGACCGAGATAATTCACAAAGCCGTTGCTACTCCAATTCGCGCCGTGAACGACTATGCGATAGTTGCCGACAACAATCTCGTGCGACGGCTCGGAGTTGCTGCGGCCGGAGAAGTCGAAGTGATAAAGTGCGCCGTCCATGAGCGCGGCGTCAATGGCTGAACCTTTCACAGTCAGGGTTACAGTACCCGATGTGGCAAGAACATTGTCGCCGTCGTAGGCTTCTGCTTTGATGCTGATTTTATCGCTTCCGTCGCTCTGGTAACCTGAAACTTGCATTTCGGCTGTTTCGATTTGGTTTGCGCCAAGCTCGTAACGGCCGAGCACTCGGTCGTCAGCTTTCAGTGCGACGTTGGTTGTCAGCATTTGAGGATTGGGGTTGTACGCTGCGACTTCAACCTTTACGCGGTCGTAAAGGCGCACAGTGCCGTCGCCCGTGTCATTGTAGCGCAGTGCAACAACAGGCACACTGCTGTTGGGGTCGATACACATCACAGCGGTGTAAATGGTGTTGCCGGTTACTCCTGAAGCAACGTCTTTGCCGTGTATGCGCACAGGATATGCGCCGTGCTGCATTCTCTCACCGCCGCCGAAAAGGTTGGTCGGGTTGAACTGCGCACTGTTGCTGTATGCGTCGAAGTGCGTGGGGGGTGTTGCTGTGAGCGGCTTCCATGCACCTTCCCACCAAATTTCAACGAATGCCTGAATACCTTTCTCGCTGACGTTTTGAGGGAATTTGTAAAGCGGCACATTGACAGCTCGGTTGCTGCCATAGGGAATTACATAATCCGATGTGTAGTTAAGCACTTGTGTACTCTCGACAGTCGCGTCTACAGCCGTAACCGTTATGAAGCGATAGCCTACATGGTCGGTGTCGTCGGTGGCTTCCAAACGGAAACGACGAGAACCGGCACCGTCAAACAAGCCGGAGAAAGGTATGTCAAAGTTGTATTCGTCCTCGTCCGATGAACGGGTGTTTACAGTCCACTCGCGGATAACTACGTTGGTGTCGCGGTCGATGAGTTTCAGAGACACAATCGAGTTGAGTTGCTCGGTTGACCCTAACTGCGTCACGGAACGGATACAGGCATGGCCGATGATGTCTTTGCCGACAGCACCGTAAAGAGGCGACTCCTGAAATTTGATATTGACGATTGTTCCTGATACCTCACCGCCACCGCCTTGCGACGCAAAGAATGTAATGGCTTCGCCAATTTCTTCTTCGGCTTCATTGAGCGGCTGAATGGTAACTGTACCGTCCTCCTGTGTTACGCGATACTTTGTCGGGATATGCTTGTATGCACCGCCGGTAGAAAGTGCGTCTTTGCCGCCGGCCGCAGGGTCGTCTTTAGTTTCGACTTCGGTTTGACCGCCGCCGCCAAATGGTATCCAAGGTTTCAGGTCTGCCGGATTGATGTCGGCGATTTCTCGCGTGAACTGATAGGCTTCCCAAACAGGTGCGCCCTTGCTGTCCTTTTCGGCTGTCTTGTAGGTCAGCACAACGCCACTCTTGAAATACTTGATACCACTCTCGGCCTCTTTGTCCTGTACGGCTTTAATGGCTGTGCTCAATGTATATTCGGTGTCGCCGCAAACATCGTTGACATTGACGGTGTTTCCGATGTTGTTGCCGTTCACTCCGAAGTCAGTCCATGCGCTTTCTTCGGTAAAAGAGTCGTCGCCATTCCACTGTTTGCTTTCCCAGCCATTCTTGCCACGGAAAGAAACAACGATACCGGGAATATGGAAGATTGTGCCAAACTGTGTTTCAAGGAGCTTGGAAACTTCGCCGATTGTGTAGGTAGCAGTGTAATCAAGAAGCTGATTGGCATTGATGAAAGTGCGAGGCTTCTTTACATTCTCAACCTCATTATTGAGTTTCTTGTCAGTGATGAATACCTCTATCTCCTCGTTTTCTATACGATAGAGATAGTTATTGCAACGGTATAGATTATAGGCGTTGGCTTGTAGGTCACTGTTGTACTTTTCCTCGGCTATGCCGTAGAAGTCAGACCCGCCAAATGCGCGGAAATACCAACCGCCGTCAGGGCTGGGGCAAAGATATATACCGACTGTCGGCTCTGAACCGTTGCCGTTCCAGACACCGTCAAAAGGTAGAATACTGATATTCTCGATTATGTTGCGGTTCTCGTTGGCCTTAATGTTCAGGTCTCTAACATCATTCTGCAACTGTACGCCTGCATCGCCCGGAAAGGCGGTGTTTGCAGTATAGCCAAGAGCAAGGTCGTTGCCGATTATCACAAGCTCGTAGCCACTCCAACGGTAGGTTTTATTATCCGAAGTGCAGATATGTACCTTTCCTGCTTCGGGGGTTGCTCCGTTATCTGTCGCTGTACCGAAGCTATCTTTGTCGCCCCATACTGCATAGTATTTGAATTGGGATTTGATAAGCTCAACCCTGCCATTGGCTTCTTCCCAATAATCCGTTAAACCCGGACGCAATAGGCTTTCGGCAAGTTGCGGTGTTTCGGCTTGAGGTGTGATTATAGAAGCCTCACTGTTTATGCTGCGAAGTGGACGGATTACGTTGCCCCATTCAATAGTTGATGAGGGCGAAAGAATAGACACGGCGAGAAGATAGCAGTTGGTGTCCTTGTTATAGACAACCATACAGCCTACATTCGTTGACTTGAGAGTTGTTGTACTGTCTTGGAGCGTGATGTCTTCGACCATAGCATTAAACTCTATCACGTCATCAACATAGCCGGGTAGGTTTGCCGCCGGTACTTTGGCGTTAGCGTCAAGAGGCGCAAATCCGTTGGCTTTGCCCTTACTGCTGTTAATATTGTCAACGCCTGACTGTGCGGAGGCTGCGTCAGCCACACCTTTGTTGGCTTGTGTCTGCGCGGCTTCAACGGCTTTTTGAAGATTGTTGAGCTGGTCGCCCTGCGTCGTTTGGCCGGAGCGTAAGCTGCGGATGTCTTCCTTATTTTGGTTGACTTCGATTTTGACGGCTTCAAGGTCGCCTGTCATTTCTTCCACAGCTTCCATGTATTCCGACGAGTCGACCGTGGGGTTACCCGCAAGTTTAGGTGTGCCGTCGGCATTGGTTTGACCTACCCAAGCACCGCCGTCGGCCATGTAGACCTGAGCTGGCAGGGTGTCGCCCACCAACGCCCACCAACCCTCGTGTGGATTGGGGTATGCTTCACGCAATTGTACCGCCGTCTTGAATAGACCCTTGTTAGGTCCTTTGACATTGGGAGCGTCAAGCCAACCCTCCACTTTCAGGTTATGACCGATAGTAGCAGAGCCACGGACGGTAGCCTTACCGCCTACGCTGACATTACGCCCTACCGCAACATCACCGTCGATTTGTTTTGTTGGGATTGAACTCATTACTGAAAGATTGTTTTAGCTAATTCGGTTAGAGCTGAGGCTTTGTCAGCTTCGCCGTAGGTGGTTAATACTAATGCCGCCACGGTGTAGATTACCGCTGTGTAGCACCGTTCGCTAATGTCTATGCCGTCGTCCTCGTCGATATGGGGATATGGCAAGTATGAGGCGCGAGAGACGTATGCGTCCGTGCTGTTGCACGAATAAAATTCGAGAGCCTTGCCTTCTGCTCGGTTTACTACAGCACATACCGGCTTCTGCACGTTGCCGCGTATGCCCTTGAAGCGTGACGATTGTTTTGTATACAGCGGATCATCAACCGAGATTGCGGCATAAACAGTGCGCTCCCAATCGCTCATGCGAAAAGCTATAAGGCGCATGAAGTCGTCGGGTAATAATACCCAACCGCTTTCAAGGTTGCCCCAATACACAGCGTCGCCGAAGTCGTGACCCTCTTCCAAGAAGTGGACGGGGGCGGCGGTTTCGACGCGGCGTACTGCCTCAACTATTTTGGAGCGTATGATGTCCTCAAGCGACAGCGTTTCGATGTCTTCAGTCGCTATCAGCTGTTCGCTCGTCATATTTTGGTCTATGGCAATGCGAACGTCACGCGCAATCTCGGTTAACTTGTATATCATGGCAGCTTGGTTTAGATACCCTCGAAGACGATACCATTGGCGGCAGCGGCTTCTTTGATAGCTTTGAGCGATTTGATTTTGGTGCGGCTGTAGCCGAAGTGTTCTGCGAGATATGCTTTGGCCGCGTCGGGGTCGGAGATGACGATTGTTTTAAGGCCGCTGTTTTCGGCTTCATCTTCGGCTTGGTCGTCGTCGATGATGTCGGCCTCGCTTTCATCTTCCGAGGTCTGCTGTTCGCTTTCAGGTGCGATGTCGTCGGCTTCGACGACGGCCGGTGCGCTGACAGTTTCTTCGACAGTGGTAGTTGGTGCTGGCGCGTCGCCGGTGGAGTTGACGGGCTGCTGTTCGGGTACGATTTCGGGTTGGGGCTTGGGAGCAGGTTTGTTACGCGGTTTCTCGGGGATATATCGGGGGTCTGCCCTGAAGAGTGTACCGAACTTGTAGTGACGCTCCATAGCCTTGATGATTTCGGGGTCGTCGGTATAGAATACACTGCCACCGCCTGTAAGTGCGCTGAAAGCGATGTGTCGATTTGCCCCGGACGACAGCACTACATTTATGCTGACGTTGGTTTTGGCGATGTACTTTTTCATTGCTATTGGTTTGAAATGGTTATCGGCTTGCCGCTTTTGAGCTTGCCGAAAAAGAAAAGGGGCGGGCGGTTGGGTTTAACCGTCCACCCCTCTTACATGAAGAAAAAACTTACTACTACTTGTGATGAATTTACACAGTGGCTGCGCCGCCGGTCGGGGGCTGTGCGAGACGCATACGGGCGTGAGCCTTGGCGTAACGCAGATAGAGGCAGGCAACTTCCTGAATTACTACTGCGTCAGTGTTGCGAATACCGGCAGTCTTCAGGTCGAGGACATTACGGGCCCACGATACATGAGTCTTCTTCGAAAGATATTCGGGATCCATTGCGAAGCCGCAATCGCTCATACCGTTTGCGTCGAAAAGCTCGTGGTGGATAGTCAGCACTTCGCCGAAGTCAGTATCCCACGATTTGAATTTCAAGTTCCATACTTCTACGGTGTCTTTCAGACGGAATTTCTCACTCTTGATTTTCGAGAATGCCGACAACATATCGGAACCGCAGAAAAGAATTTTGCGCTTGTTGCCGATACCCGTGCCGACAAAGAGGTCTTTAGTGATGTCCACAAGGTTGTCGTCGGTAATTACGGCACATTTGGCGGTGTCGTCCCATACGCCTACCTCGATGTCCTTACCGGCCATGTACCAAATGCCGCCGGTAAACCATGTGTTCATGCCCTCTTTGGCAACGTGTTTGATTACATTCTTTACGCCGAAAAGATAGGTGTTTTCCTGAGAGAGTCGCATATCGTAGATACCGTCTTCCTCAATGTCCGAGAAACTCCAATTTACTTCTTTGGCGGCAATCTTGTCAAAGGTCGACTGTTCTACCTGAATCATGAAGTTCTGACAATACTGCACTTCGGGCATAGGAATGTTGTTGAAGCGGCCAGTCTGCACATCAAGCTCTCCACAGGCTTTACCCATGCGCACGAGTGTAGTGCCGCTGGGAATGGCGGGTACGAGTGTGGCATAGCCGGTGGTCGCGTCCTTGTCGCCGTTCACGGCATAAACCGTTGGCATATTGGTGTCGGTACTCTTACCGCACACACACAGCACGAGGTCAGGCACATTGTCGCTGTCGGTGGGATAGGCAACACCCTTGTCGTCATACAAGCCTTTCACGCCAACAACGCGGATTGTGTCATCGAGTGTGAACATATTGGCATCGTCGACGGGCAGGGTAATCGACGCGCCGGAAGTCTGCGCCGTTACGGCTTTATTGGTCTTACATGAGATAGGTCGAGTGCCGACGCTGTAGTATTTGACTTCAAACGACTTGCACGACGAGGATTTTGCGTAGCGTGAAATCTGGTCGATAGGCGTTGCCATAGGACGGATTTTGATGATACGCTTGTCGATGTCCTGCATGTAGAAGTTGGGGTCGCCGTCCTCGCGCCCCTGCGTCTCGGTCGCGATACCGTCAGTGCCACCTGTGCCGTCTGCACCGGCATTTACTTTACCTGCGTCGGGGAGGTCGCTGGCTGCGGCCATGTAAACCCCGGAGCTTGCCCCCGCAACGAGGGCAATCATACTCAGCATGAAACTGAGCAGAAAACGAGTTGTCTTTTTAACTGTTTCCATTGTGATTGTTGTTAAATTGGTTATTGATATTGGGTTGAATTATCGTTTGATAGGTGTGCGCTTCTCGCCGCCACGTTCAAAGATGTTCATGTTGCCGTCGGCGTAGCGATCGATTGCACCCATATCGGGCATGGCCGGTTTACGACGACCGCCGCCGTTCTTGCCGTCGAGCTGTGCTGTACCGTCGCCGCGAGTGGGTTTGCGCAGGGTTTCGGTTACCTTTGCATTCTTGCCTCGCACTTCGCCTTCTTCTCCGGCTTGGGCAACGTCGTTGTCGTAGTTCTGCGCTTTGATAATCATTTCGATTGTTTCGGGCGAGAATTTGCCCATCATTGCGTCTTTGACTACGCCGATAAACCATGCCATAGCGTCGTCTATCTGCTCGTCGCTCAAGCCTTTCTCCTGTTGTGCTTTTTCGAGTAAGGTCAGTGACTCAATCAGGTTCGCGGAATACTCTTCTTCGTATTGCTTCTCTTTCGCAACACGCTCCATATATTCCTTGTTGGCCTCGGCGATGGCTTCCTGTTTTTCGGGGTCGTCGATAGCGTCTTTAATGTCGTCGCCATACAGGCGTATAAGAGCAACGGCAGGGTCGTCTCCGTCTTTCCACCCCATCATCAGCCGGGCTGAACGTGGGTCGGCTGTAAACATGTCCGAAAACTTGCCCTCGCGCTCCTTATAGCCTGCAAGCTCACTGTCGTATTGGTCGTAATCGTCGTTAATTCGGCCAAATAATTGTTCATCGTCGTCGAATTGCTCGTCAGGGTATTTGCCCCTCAAACGCTCCAACGCCAAATCGCGCTTGCTCTTAACTGTTTCGGTTTCAGCCATAATGGATTGGGTTTAAGTTGTTGTTATTATTTTCCTCCGCAAATATACATTCTAATGTATCCGGGTGGCTTTTATCTTTTACCCCTTGTTGGCTAAATTTACAAGTATAAAGAGTCAAATGGCAGAACCAATTTTGCAATGAAAAACGTTGGCAGCAAAAGCGAATATCACAGGGAAAGGACGCGAGATTTACTACGGGCATATTTCAGGTATCTGAGAAAGTGCAAACACGTCTCTATGCCCGATGTTTTTAAAAACATCGTAGACATGCCGGCCTCCCGCTTTTGGGTGTCTACGCCGCGTGCAGCAGTGGTAATTGCCAGTATCAGGCGTGGCGACAAATTGCACTACATGAGGCCAAACAAACGTGAAATGTTTTTCGAGATATACCGGAGAGTCGTAAATCTGAGTCTCAAATACTCCGATTGGTCCATGCCAAAGCTGATTGAAACTGTAATCGCACAACCGGCCCCTAAATTCTATTTAGCTCCCGGAAGTGCGCGTGTCCTAATTCTTAAAGCGAGAAAACAATGGTTTGCGGAAAAATCGAAAAGACTGCGGGGTTGTTAATCGCAGCTTACGTCCTTGCGTCAGCACTTATATATGTGCCGGATTGGAACGTAGTCGGTGCTACTGCTGACTGCGGCATACTTCAGCGGCTTGGCTATTCTTTCTTCCATGCGTCATTGCTACATGCGTCAATAAATGCTTGGTGTTTCATTTCTATACTTTTCCTCTACAACGTGACATGGTGGCGTATGGCCGTAGCTTATGCAATAGCCGTAGCTGCTCCTGACTTTGTTTTGTCAACAATGCCTACTGTTGGACTTTCGGCAGTTTGTTTTGCCTTGCTCGGCTCGATCGCTTTTCAGGCGAAACGCAAAATATATTACAATGGCTGTATGGCATTGTATATCGCTCTCGGTTTTATGTTTCCACTCGTAAATGGGTGGCTTCATTTTTACAGTTATGTAGCCGGGCTGTTTGTCGGCTTCCTTAATATGCCAATACCATGCAGAAGGAAGTAACACAAATACTCAAAATCAATCAGGAGCGGTTGGATGAAATTCACGCTCCGTTTAATCCTATAACCGGCAAAGGGTCGGTCGGCACTCGCTTCGAGTGTGTGATTGAAGACTTCCCGATAAAACGCCAATGGCTACCGGAAGCAATGCGCAAAACCCCACTTGTGCGACGGCTTCTGGCCGCTGGCTCTATCGAGACGTTCTTATGTGATACTCTCGGCGTAGAATATGACGATGAAGAAGAATATGAGGCTGACCGCCTGAAAGTCGTTGAACAGTTTGTGCGTATACGTTCCCGACATGACTTTCCGTTTTGGGCAGCAACGTATGTTTGGATTAAGAATAAGGGCGGCGGCGAGGATGTGCTGTTTCGCCTTACAAGACCACAGCGTCGTTTTGTAGAGCGTCTTGAAGAAAAACGTCTTGCCGGTAAGCCCATTCGTCTTATCCTTTTGAAAGCTCGACAGTGGGGCGGCTCTACAACGTCGCAGCTGTATATGGCATGGTTGCAGCTCGTTCATCGAGTCGGCCTCAACTCGCTAATTATCGCACACCAAACATCAGGTTCGGACGAAATCCGTGATATGTTCAATCGTATGCTCGACCGATACCCGGTGGAAATGCTCTATAAGCTGGGGGCTGACTATGACGACAACGAACCTAAACTTGTCGGGGTCGGTATGTCGGGCCTTATTCATGCCGTACCACAGCGCAACTGCAAAATCAAGATTGGCACAGCTAAAAATCCCGACTCGTGTCGTGGCGGAGACTACAATCTCGTTCACTGTTCCGAGGTCGGTATATGGGAGAAGACCGAAAAGAAATCGCCTGAAGATATTGTGCGCTCGGCCTGTTCGGGTGTACTTTATAAGCCCTATACCATGATTGTTTATGAGTCAACCGCCAATGGTACGGGCAATTTCTTTCAGGTTGAATACGACGCAGCCAAGAAAGGAAAGTCGCAATTTGAAGCAATGTTTGTCTCGTGGTTCGATATTGAGCAATATTCACTCGATTTTGAAAGCGAAGCCGAAAAACAAGAGTTTGCCGGGTGGCTGTATGACAATCGGGAGAATGGCAATGCCACTTCGGAGCGTGAGGAGTGCGGCCGTTATCTTTGGTGGTTGTGGGAAAAGGGCGCGACGCTTGAGGCTATAAATTGGTATATCCGTGAACGTGCCAAGTCTAATGAACACGCTATTATGGCTTCGGAATATCCGTCCGATGATGTAGAGGCATTCGTTCATTCCGGCACTCGTGTATTCGACAAATACCGTGTCGAGGCGTTGAAGTCTACATGCAAGCCACCCTCTCAAATTGGCGACGTATATGCTGACTTCGACGAGGGCAAAAAGGCGTTACAAAATTTGCGCTTCCGTGAGGATCGGCAGGGCTTGTTGTGGGTATGGGCGCAACCCGAAATAGACCCGGAAGAAAAAGTGACTAATCGCTACCTTACTGTTGTCGATGTCGGCGGCCGCTCTCATAAGGCCGACTGGTCGGTAATCGTTGTCTTCGACCGCCTGTTTATGGCCGAGGGTGGCAAGCCTGTTGTTGTGGCTCAATGGTATGGTCATATCGACATAGACCTCTTGGCATGGAAAGCTGCGCAGATTGCAGCTTACTATGATAATTCATTGCTCGTTATTGAGAGCAATACTCTCGAAACGCACGATAAAGAGCGTAATGTCGACGGCGACCAATCACAATTTATTCTTAATCAGGTCAAGGACGTTTACCCAAACCTTTATGAGCGTAAGCAACCCGAAGAAGCGATTGTCGAAGGTGCGCCTAAAAGATACGGCTTCCATACCAACATCGCCACAAAGCCGATGATTATCTCAACACTCGTTAAGGTTATTCGTGAGGCTATGTATGTCGAGCGCGACGAGCGTTGTCTTGCAGAGTATAACTTCTACGAGAAGCGTAAAAACGGCAGTTTCGGAGCTATCGTAGGCAAGCATGACGACTTGTTGATGACACGCGCCATTGGCTTGCACATCTGCTTCTACGAAATGGATATGCCTAAAATCATACCTGTGCAAAAGAAATATAACCGTGGCCGTCGGAAACCAATATCTGCCGCCACTTTCTAATAACTCACTCTATCTAATAACTCACACTAAACGATATGAACATCTTTAGAAAATTCAAAGCAAGCCTCCGACTCCGTGAGGCAATTAAGATGGCCGACAAGGCACATCGTGAAACAGGACACCGCTACTACGTCATGCCCCAGCATGGCAGTGGCGGCAAGAAGCTCGTCATAATGGACCGCTACAACTTCCGTCGTCTCAAGATGAAGCACTACATTCATCGAGAGGCTCGTGTCTTCGACCTCGTGCGAGAGTGCTTCTACTGCACCGGCTACAGCGACGGCAATCAGTTCCTCGCGCCCGAAGACCGCAAGAAGAAAGTAATCCAATACTTCGCATGGGTCGAGGCCGACCGCAGAGCGACAAAAGCTCGTCGGAAGAATGGGAAAGTATAGCGTCGGTTATCATGGCCCGAAAATAGGTCGAGACTTACAGGGTATTGCTACGCTCACGCACGACCCTGTCGCAATAGATAATCTACGGCATGAGCAAAACTCACAAGCGGACAATGAACTTGACAAGGTATGGAGCGGAGCCGCTGCCGACATAGAGAAAGTGAAACAAGTAATATTAGAAGCTACGGGCATTCCTAAAGAAGCTTTTGAAAATTAAACACGAGGGCGAGTTTCCGTAATGGTTTCTCGCTCTCGTGTTATTTTAGAGGAATTGCTTACGCCGCCATGGGTTGGGGGTTCATAAGCATTTGACGTGCGGCCTGAACATTCTGCATATTTGCTCCGGCCTGTACTTGCTGTTGTAACTGCGGCGACATGGCTTCCGGCACCTGACCCTGTTCGAGTTGTTCCTTTTGACTGCGGATAGACTGCAATAGGTCGTCGGCAAATGGGAAGTCGCCGTGCTCCAGAAGCTGCTCGACCGAAATTGCCTGTGCTTGCCACAACTGCATGAGTATGTCGTTGGCCATTTGTCGGAATGCCGGGGTGTTGGTGCTTTCGACAATAGAGAGGTCGAAGTCGACGTCGCGTATAGTTTTGGGGTCGTATTCAACCCATGCGTTTTTACCAACAATATTGAATATGCGCTTTGTGTCATAGAACTGTTGCATATTCTTCACGTCCTTTATCGCGCCGTCCTTGACAAAGTAGCTGAAGCTGTCGAGCAAGTCAAGCAACGATGTTGTGGCGTTTTGCGTCTGCTGGTTGTAGAGTGCTGCGCTTTGATTGGCATATCCGGGCTTACCCTGCAATGCGCCGTTCACACCTGAAATGTCTTCAAAGAATTTCAGCTGTAGGTTCAGCAATTCAGTAATACCAATTTGCGTCGAGTTGTTGGCAATCTGCTGTGGAACGGCAACACCCGGTTTGGGCTTATAGTAGACAATACCGTCAAACTTGCCCCATTCTTCGGCAATATCGTCCATGCTCATATTGTCAGGCTCACAGCCCTCAGGGAACAGGAGTACGCCTTTTGCGCTTGCCCTCATGATGAAGTCGTAGAGCGTGATGAGGCGGTTGGTGTATCGTTGTTGGTCGATTACGTCTGCAACAAAACTGTGTATCTCGCCGTCGATGAAAGGGTATGCCTTGAACACATAGGGATGGCTCTTGTGTTCGTATGGTGTTTCGCCCTCTTTCAGTATGTGGCCGAATGGAGTCAGGTAATAATAGTACCAATAGTGGTCTATCATCCACGTTGCTTTTATGAGCGGAATTTCATCGTCAGGCATACCGGCCGCACGACCTCGCATAAGACGCTCTTTGTTTATAGAGCCGACCATTTCTTCGTAGTCCTCAACGTCGATTTTGTAGACGTCGCCATTGTTCAGGTCGTGGCAACGGTAACGGGGCTTGGCTTCCTTACGCCACACTTCTATAACCCTGCAACGTGTGGGGTCGCTCGTAAACAGGAAATCGAAATTTTCAAGACGTGAGTATCCGAACCGATAGGCGTAGTTGGCGATGTATTGTTTGTTGTGAGCAAAGGTGTATATTTCTCTGAAGCGTCGGTAGTCTTCCGGGCTTTCGGCAAACTGAGCACATAGCGTCTCAAAAGAAACATCGTGTACTTCGCCGAGACAAGATACATCCCAGCCTCGGAAATCGCGCATATTGTTGTCGATAAAGAAATTGTTGGGATTAACATAGTCAGTCCAACAGTCCATTTTCTCGTTACGCCAACTATACGACTTCCGATGTACGATTAAACCGCCAATCAAAAATTCTTCCATGGTTCGGGCATAAACCTCAGTCATGCGGTTTAGCTGCATATTGCACTGCAAGATTGTGGTCATTGTCTCGCCAAGTTTCTGCTCGTCGCGGTCTCGTGCATAACACGTCGGCTCTTTAGCCTGACTTCGGTATACACCCAGCACATTCCGCACAAGGCGGCGTATTAGGTTATTCTTCAGCGGAACGTTGCCCTGCTTGCCGATGTATTCTTCCTCGGTCATGGTGCAACCGTCCACCTCGATGATGTCTTTCCATTGGTCGCCGTAGCAATAGCGTTTATTGCGCTGGCGATCGCGACGGAATTGGTCCATGTTGTTCCAATGGTGTTGTGCTTCCATAAGCACGTCAAACGCTCTCCTGTCGCCTCGCCGCTTTGATGTGGCAACAGTGTCCATGTCGTCCTCAATCTCACGAGGACGGACACGGCTCATTCTATGTAGTTTGTCCTTTGCCATACTTTGTTTCTGCTATGCAGCTTTAGCTGCGGTTTGCCCGAGGGCAAAGATACTGAATATCCTTGCCCCCGGATTGTTAACTATTCCTGTTCTTCGCCTAAAGCTATGCCATGATGTGTTTTGAGATATTCAATGTATTCCGCTGAAAGTTGTCCTGCTTTATACAAATCATTGAAATAGCCTTTGGGGTCATGCAAGGCATTGACAAGTTCTCGCATTACGTCATACATTTCAGCTTCGAGTCGAGAACGTTCTTCTTTATTGGTTTCGGTAGCTATAACTTCACGGTAAGCGTCGATGTCAGCCTTGAAATCATCGAAAATTTCATAGTTAAGATATTCGGGCGAGTTCTCAAGGAAGTTTATCCTCTCGGCATAGCCCAATACTCCGTCCTCGTCGGCGTTCTCATACTTCCGCATGAGTTGGCCTGTGGCCTCATACTCTTTCAAGTATTTGAAGTATTCGTTTTGCAGCTTGCGGTTTGCCGTGCGCTCGTCGCCCGACTTGATAAGGCGGTTGGCTATGGGTATATTGCGCCATTCAAAATCACGGTCGCCAAACATGGTTTCGCCGGTTTTCTTAATCTTATTGGGGAACGTGAATAGACCGCCGAACGTACCGTTAAGCAAGTATTCTATCTTGGCCGGGTTGATGTCGATAGAGCCTTTCTTGAAGTCGTCGCCGCCCGATGTTTCGTTGAGCCACTTGGCAAAGGAAACAAGATGTTTGTCTGCACTTGCATAGGCTTTAGTCCATTCGGGGTCGTTCTTATTGAACGGTGTGTCCTTATAAACCGGCAAGCCTGTCCAGCCCTTATTCATAATATAGGCTTCGGTAAACGGTTTGGCTGCACTCGGTATGAATGGAGATATGCCGCCGCCACCTTCGAGCATGTCTATCGGGAATATTTGCGACACTTGAGAGGCCATTTGTCGGGCAAGCTCCGAGTTGCTATAACGCTCGTTGCCACTGATTACTCCGTGAGCAAGTTCGCCCATTCCATACATGGCTCGATACTCGATAGGTAGCGGTATGGTTATCCATTGGTCGCCGGCATAGAAGCAGATGTTTGAACGGCGGACGTATTCAGGCAGATTGTAATATGCATTCTTATCGTCATCGTCGCCGTCTCCACCGCCCAACATTTGAGCCAGCAAAGGAATGACATACCCAAGAGTGAACAGTGCTGTTGCTCCTGCCGAGAATTTGGCAGGGTGCAATTTTGCCTGTCGACCAAAGTTGGTCATACCTTGAATACCGGCGTTCCAGAATACATATAACAGTCGGCCGCCGCCACTGAGGTATGCCCCGGTTTTGCCGAGGGCGGTCTGGCCGTTGGCATTAACCATTTTGCCGCCACTGCCTTTTTTGTTGAAGTTTACGCTAATCTCCTTTGCGTCATAGATTGCTCGGTCGATGCTTCGGCCAAAATCACGAGACGTTACGAATGCTGCGAAGCGGGCGCAGTTTTCGGCCGAGCGGTTGAGTAGGTCTAACTGCATACCAAGAGCAGTCCATACCCTGCGGCCTGTGCTGCCTTGCTTTTTAAGTTCGGCGGCGACAGCCCTCTTGTGGCCATCAATATCACGAACGTTGGTATAGCCTGTTTCTCCGCCATTCTTCATGAATTGATAGAAAAGGCTCTCAAGGCGATTGCTCATATTGAGTGTGCCGTTCTCCCATTTTCCGAGAAGACGACGCATTACTATTGGATTGACTCTGCCAAAATTCTTGTGGAAGCGTCGGGCATATCGCGGACTTTCCTTAACCCATGTCATGCAGTTGGAGTAGAGCATATCTCGGAAAAAGTTGCCCACAACGAAGTCAGGGTTACGGGTGGTATAGAAAGCTGACAACTGACGATTTACCCATGTACCGGCTTTCAGCATGTTGCCGACTACACCATTTTGGTCAACGTCGGGATTGGTAAGACCGTTAATTGCCTGTGCGGCTCTCGGGTTTCCGTTAATAGTCGCTACGAATGTGCGGCCATTACGCTTGATAAGTATTTGATGTTCGCGAAGATTGCCACGCACTACCTTGTAGGGTATGTGCTGTGCCTCGCGGCCTTTCTTATACTTGTCAGGCTCGGCGGTTCGTAGAGCTTCCATGCGCTGCTCAAAGGCTTCAACTTTTTGTGCCACTTCATCGGCGGTATCGGTATCCTCAACGTCAGCGAAGACAGGCACCCACTCGTCGGTAACGTCGTTGTATTCAAGCCAAATGTCATGAACACTTACTGCGTCGCTGGGGTGGTTGAGTATGAAGTTGAGAAAACGCTGCTTCATCAGGTTGCGGTTTCCCTGACGTATTGCATCGTCGGCCATCATGCCTATTGTTGCAATAGGATCGTCGGCCATGCTCTCGCGGCCTTCTGCCTTTTTCATGATACTGCCGCCGAGTGGTCCGTCTTTACTTGTGAGATAGCCATAGACTTGCTCACTTGTCGTTTCGTTCCAACCGCGCAGGGGTATGTAGTAGCTATACATTCCAAGTATCTTTTCGTAAGTCTCCTTGCTGATGATACCCGAAAGATAGATTTTTTCAAGTGTGGCCTTTGTGGCATTGTTGATTGCTTCCCACAAGTCCGTGGTATCAACCATGTCCTCGTAGTCGTCTACCCACTGCTGGGCAGTGGCCTCTGCGCTTCGCCAATCGGCTTCGCCTGTCAATCCCATAAGACCCGCAAAGTCTCGGTCTGTTTCTTCGCCGTTGGCGGCCGCCTCGTTGCGCATATACTCGTTGCGCTCAAGACCATGCTTTGCCATGATGTAGTCGGTCAGCTCTCTGCGCTTACGTTTGTTTGCACCGGCAATGCGGCCAATCTCTTTCAGGAGAGGCTGCATATAGCGTTGGAAGTATTCGTGCTGTTCTCCGGCATTCATACTGCTCATGCGGTTCTCAAACAGGTAGGCGTTCTCAAAACCGGGTACGTCCTCAATTCGGGTTTTCTTCCCGAGGACTGCCTGATAGAGCGTTTTCAAACCTAACATGCTATCCTGAACGGCCTCTTTGAATTGATAGTTGCCACTTCTTACCATGCTCTCGTAGGCATAGCGGGCAAATACACGGTCACGGGGCGAGAAGTCGCCGGGGCGGTAAAGGTCACCCTCGGCTGCATATTCAGCCTCGATACCTCGCTCTGCATAGTTGCCAACTTGCAGCTCTGCCTGTTTGGCCACGTCAGCCGCTTCTCCGAGTATACTCCGCTTTCCTCCCGGCTCGGCAAGGTTCGCGTAGCTACGCCATAGTATATACCGTAGCTCGTTGTCAGTTAAGACAACGCCAACCTTATCACGGAAGCCCTCAAAACCTATCTTGTCGAGCATATCAAGGAACAGGCGTTTGATTTTCGACCACCAACCGGTGTAGCTCTGCGCTTCGCGGAAGCTGGTGTCTTCGGCAAGACCGGCAAGATATTCCTCGGTCGCGGTGCGGAAATCCCAGCCGTTTTGAGCGGCCATTTCAGCTATCTTGCGACGTATGCTATCGTCGGCTGACTGATAGACATTATCGAGGAATGTATTAAACTGTTCCCCGAAAAGCTGACGTAGACCATAGTGGGCTACGGCTTCATGGAGAAGTGTCTGCTCTGCGTCAATGGTGCTGACATTGTTAGGAATAACAATCGTGATTTTGCCTGTACGTTTGTTATAGAAGCCTTTGGCTTTGGCTCGTTTGCCCTCAAGCTGCGAAGCGTCGGTAATAATCTCCACATTGTTGAGGTGCATACGCTCGGCAAGCTCCTTAACACGGTCGACCATGCGCTGACGCTCACGTGCGGCAAACTCGGCCTGACGTTTCTTGCTGAAACGATTTTTACCCATGACCTTTGAAATAGGGTCATTGGCAAACGACACTTCCGCGTCGCTATATGCGCCATAGCCGTCGCCCATTCGCTGACGTTCCTGTTCACTTATCCACTGTTCAAAGGCAGGGAGCGACGCGCTACCGGCGTTGCCCTTTTCAGGCTTACCAATCTTAACGCCACGTTCAACAAGAGCGTCACGCAGAGCCGGTGGTACTGTATTAAACGGCACTTCGATACCGTGGGCGTTCAGTCGCTGTGCGTATGCCTCGGCTACTTCCTCGACAGGAACGACACGGACAACTCTACTCCAACGGCTCAATATCACGCGTCGAGCCTGACCTATCTTGGCAAGCGCACGACCAACAGGACCGCTTTTCCATTCCTTCTCGCCAACGGTGTCTTTGGCTTTCTCGGCATGGTATTCACTTGTAAGTTCGCTTACCGGCACTTCTACTTCAACAGTAACGAGTTCAGGACGACTCCATGCGCTGCTGAATTGGTCATTGATTGGAGACCGCGACGTATGGATATATGGATTATAGGCAGCTTTGATAGATTTGCCATTACCCTTGTCGAGCTTGAAGCGTCCGTTTTCATCGGCCATTTCCGGGTGTTCCTCGGCTTCTTCCCATACGCCGACTTCGGTCGCGTCGCGGAGTTGGCCGTCAACCTTTGCCGACATAGGCGGACGAAGACCGCCATCGATCATCTGCATTGCGCGATATACCTTAATGGTCGGTTCGCTATTAAGACGGTCGAGTGTGGCCTTGTCGGTTACAGGGCGGCACAGCACATCGTCCTCTGCTTCCTCTGCGGAAACATCGGAAAGCTGCGACTCCTGTAGCACGGTAAGATTGAACGGCGCACGGCTCAACATATCCACAACTTTTGCAATGTCGGCTTCATCAACGTAAGCAACCATGTTGTTGCCCTTGGTAATGAAGTTGTGACCCTCAACGAGTTTCAAGAGGTCGGGGTGCATTGTGTATATGCCGCCTCGTTGCTTGGATTTAGGCACACGGAGTTCGTATTGACCGCGATGTTGCCAACCAAACGAAACTTTCTCAATCTGCACATCGCCATTCTCGCTGACAACAGCTTTGCCCTCGCGTATCTGCGCAAGGCGACTGCTCAACGACGCGCTATTGCGTAGGTCGGTCAGCTTGAAATTCTCCCCCATAAGAATGCCCTGACGAGTTTCTCCGTCGATTGTGGAGAAGCTAATGAGGTTGCCTCTGGTCTTCTCGCCTTTCTCGGTGTCAACGAGAGCCTGAAGGAGATTGCCGGTTATGATATAACGCTTTTGACGTGTTTGCGTCGGTACTTTGCTATCCCAATTCTCCAACGAGATTGCCCGGATTTCATCAGGCGAATAGCGATTGGCGATGTCGGTAGCAGATATAATCGTGTTGATTGCTTGGTCGCTCAATGCGAGTTCTACCTTACGTCGGCCGTCGAGCGTTGCAAAGATTGCCGTCGATGAGCCGAGAGTATAGCCTTTGTTGAATTTGAAGCCGACAAACGTACCGAATGTTTGCGTGAACATTTCGGCTGTACCTTGTTTCAGGTCTTGAGGCACAACATAGATACCACCGGCGCGAAGACGTTGGAGCAATGATTGTATACGGTGCTTTATCGCCATAATTTCCTCTTGGCGTTTGCGCTGCTTCTGCAACTCTTTCTCTCGTTCCTCGTTGGCAACAGTATCAGCGAGAGATTGTATCTGCTCGTCGGTAAAGTTGTTTTCGCCTCGGCCTCGTGCTTTAGTGGCGGCGGTGACAGCCTTTTCTCTTGCTTTGGATATACGGGCTTCTCCGGCCTCTCTCAACTTACCGATAGCCTCATCTGCCTTTGCTTGGAAGAATTGCGAGATTTCATCGCCTTTGGCTCTCACATAGTGCCGCCAATCAACACCGCCGTTCTTCTCGGTGTAATGTTCGCCCATGAGCTTACGAGTAGCTTCTACTATCTCGTCTCGCTTCATAGGTTTCTTCAACACATCGACTTCGACTTCTTCGACGTATGTGTTATCGGCAAATGCGTTGCCGCTTCCGGGGTTCTCGCCCTCATGCCAAATCTTCTTTTGCTTTGTCTCGGCACGAAGTGGCATAGTTGTGATTTCAAGGTCGTTCTCTCCGGCATCGTCGAGGAGTTGAATTTTTACACGGTATGCCTCGGTTATTTCTCGGAATATCTCGTCCTGTTCCTCTACGGAAAGGAAAGCAAGATAGCGAGAGATTTTACCGGCACAGCCTGTTTTCTTTGATGTGTCCTCTTTTTCGGAAGTGCGAGGGCCGTCTTCAGCTTTCTTCTCCTGAAGCATATCCAGCGGATCGCCGAGACGTTCTGCGAGTTCGGGGTGTTCTTTCAGATACTCCCACACAACATCGTCGCCATACTTGTTGAGGTAGTCGACAATCTCCATTTCATTGAATTTCGATTTTTGCGATGAGGTGGTGTTTGCGTCGAGGCTCTTTAACTTTGCCTTGAACATCATTTGAATGCGCTGCTCGGCAGGGATAGTCGACATGATATATTCGTAACGGCCACGAGTTACCTGACCGCTTCGGTCGATACGGCCTCGCATTTGCACTTCGTCGTTGATGTCGCTCTGGAATTGAGCAAACACCATGACACGCGGACGCTGGTCTTGAAAATTGACTGACGAATGAAGCGATAAGCCGGTAGAGCCGGATTTGTTAATCATCAGTACGTCGAGTTTACCTGAATTGAAGTCGCGAACGGCGTCCTTTTTGTCGCGGTCTTTTCGGGCCTCAACAATGTATCTACCGTCCTCGGTACGGTTGAGCTGCATGGTGCGGCCGGTAATCTCTGCGACACTGTAACCGGCTTCCTCTATCTTCATACGGATAGCGTCCATAGGAGAAATAGGCAGGTCAGCACTCAGGTTGATTATCTTTTCACGGATGGCGTTGTAGGCGTTCTGCCCCTCGGTAGACAAGTCGCTCAAAGAGATAGAGCCGCCCTCGGTGTTTTCGTCGGCGTCTTTTTCGGTAAAGCGCATTACTCCGTCAAGCGCACGCATAAGAGTGAGCGAGAAGTTGGGAACGTCGTCCATAGCAACACCTTTAGGTGCTGACGACAAGAAGCCTTCCATTGTGTTCGTGAAGCTGATGACGGGTTTATATCCGTTGCGCAGATTTTCCACTACGCGGTCAGCTACAGCGTCCACTTTCAGGGCAAAGAGCAACTGATTGACAAGGTTATACATCTTCGACGCAAAGGGTACGTTCTTAACGCCTAAATCCTTTGTGCCTTGAGTATGGCCGACAGTAGCACCAAACTCGGCTACGGCCTCGTTTTTGGCGTCGATTATCGGAGTAATGTAGTCGTCTTGGAAATTGCGGATTGCATTGAAGATGTCGGCCACTTCGTTAAACTGTTCACGCTGGCGGCGGTTGGTTTCTTCCTCTACGCTTAACCAATCAATGGTTACACCCTCGAAGCTACGCTCACGACGTATCATTTGGCCGGACTCAACCAACTGTTTCGACATGATTTCTTGCAGGGTAACGCCGCCTTTGCTAATGGACTCAATCAATTCCGAGGCTTTAACACCGGCTTCGGCAATGGCTGTACGCTGGGCGTAGATAGGCATATTGTCGGCACGTTTGGCAAAGGTGGCGGAGAGGAATGTAACGCCCTCGGCCGATGATGTCAACATCTGCATGTAGCGTCCACATCCACTATCTCCGCCGACAGTATGACTTTCGTCGAGAATAGCGATGTTGCCCTCTGCGAGTTGTGCGAGTGCGTCACGTCGGGCCTGTCCGTTATAATCTGCTGTTGTATAGCCCTTGCTCTTTTTCGGGAGTTTACGAGCCTCTACGTTCCATGTTCCGTCTTCATTCTGCGCATAGTCGGCCGTGCCGTTCTTAATTTGGTCGTAGGTCGTAAGCACATAGTCGTATTCTTCAGGGAGTGTGCCATGCTCCATGATGTAATTGAATACCCTCTCCTGTTCTTTCTTGGGTGGAAGCTTATGAACTATGTTGCCGTCTTTGTCAACAATATTTGCGTCTTTGGGATTGGACGCAATGATGAACGGACGGAGATCTCGGCTGCCGATGTCGGTGAGGTCTCGGTAGTTGTCGGTAAACAACGTTGGTTTCTGCGTGAAGTAGATAGGCACTTTGCCCTGTTTCACAGCATAGCGAATGAGTGCAGCACCCTGACGTCCTTTGCCAACGCCTGTCATGTCGCCGATGATAAAGGCATTGCCCTTATTCATTTGATGAATGGCAAGTGCGACGGAGTCTATCTGCTCGGCGGCAAGATAATCGTAAAGTTCTACCTTGCTTGAATAGCCAAGCTCGTCAACAAGGTATTGGTCGACATCGCCAATCTCGCCGAGGCTCTTTTGAAGCACCTGAGCCTGTGCGGCCGGCACTACCGACATGAGGGTAAAGCCGTTGTCGCTTTGGTTGGGGTACGGTACTTTCTCGGTGGTAAGGTCAGGTTTTACCGCCAGTCGCTCTGCGCCACGGTCAGGTCGAGGAGCAACTGCTCCACGTCCGTCGCTTCCACTTCTTCCTGTTCCATTTTGTGTGCTTCCACTTCCGACGCTTCGGGGCTGTTCGGGATTTGGTTGCGGAACATCATCAGTGCTTCCTGCATTTCCTGTGACTGCATTATCCACTCCAGCAGGGATGCTTCCGTCATTTCCGGATGTAGGCTGTCCGCTATCGGTCCGGGGTGTATCTCGGACTGTATCGCCTGTTTTACCGGGTCGTTGCCCTGCTCCTGTGTTCGGGCGATTGTTTCCTGTACGAACCGGCGCACTCGCTGTTCCGTCAGCGGCTGTTTCAGGGTCTCGCTGCACATTGGCAAGCTGACTCCCCATTTGCTGAATTTGCTGTATATCATCTTGAACACGTTTATAAAGTTCGTCGAATGTTGTTACTTGCTCGGCACGGGCTTTGGCCTTGACCGGCGGGAAGACGCGTTTAAATTCGCCTGTCTTGCGTCCGTCAATCAGTATCATGCGCACGTCGTAGCCAGTACCGTTGCGAGAGTAGAGAGCCTTGCCGCTTATGTTGATAACATCTGCGACGTTATAATGGCTGTAAAGATAACCAAAAAATGCGGCATCTTTAGGGTTCATCGAGCCATTTGTGCGATAACTTGTGTTTCCACCGATTACGATTGCGGCTCGACCGTCGTCTTTCATCTGCTCCAGAGCGTTGATTGCCATTTGAGCCTCAAGACTCGAAATGCGAAAAACGCCGTCGTAGACCTTTTCGGTTATAGTGCCGAAAGGTGGATTGGTCATAACTACGTCCACCTTGTCGCCAGGGAATGGCAGCAATGCGTCCTGTGCGGTTACTTGGCTGTAACCGAGTTTGCGAAGATTGGCGAGTCGTGCGTCGTCGATGTCGTTCACATGAACGAGTGAGGGGTGTACGGTAATGGTCAGTGCGCCGTTACCAGCACTCGGTTCAAGCATACTGCCGACAGCTTTACCACCGGCACGGACAAACTGCCCCATAACAAAGCCTAATGGCGTAGGTGTGGAGTATTGCTGTTTCATCAACCGCTCACTATCACGAGCGTTGAGACTCGGCTGTATTTGGTAGAGGTCGACAATGTGGTCGAATGCGCTACGCTGTGCCTCTGCTGTGCCGTCGATGTTTATAAGAGCCTCGGAGCGCGTTAGCTGCGTCATCGCCAACTCGACGAGTTCCTGAAGGTCGGTGTCGCTGATGTCTTTGAGCGCAGGGTATTTTGAGGCCATTTTCTTAACATCGGTCATGGTCAGTGGCTTTACGCTTTCAGCGTCAAGTTGAAGCATGGCGACACGGCTCTCAATCACACCGCCGATTTCTTCTACCAACTCTGCAGTCTGCGCCTCTCTTTCCTGAAATGCGGCAGAGTCGCCGATGAGGTCGGCGGCAGGGCGTTGTTCAGGAACAACGAGTGCAGGAGTTTCTACGGTATCGTCCTCGACGGTATCGAACAAACCGCCGTCGGTCGTAGGCTTCGGCTTTGTCTTGCCGGATTTCTTCTTGCCGGGTTTTTGCTCATCAACAGTCGGGCGCACACCGGGTATGAAGTCGCCGCTGGCAATCTCAATCTCCGTGCCACTCTCGACTACGGTTTCAGTGGTAGAGCCGTCAGGATTGGTGCGTTTTTTTCGCTTCTCCTTTAATTTGGCTTCAGCTTCTTCTCGCTCCTTTTCTGCTTCCTGTTCGGCAACGACAGCGGCGGCTGTTGCCAATGCGTCGGTGCTGGGCTTGTCGAAGTTGGCGATGTCGACGCTACGCACTTCATCGTAGCTATCCATGTCGGCAATAAGCCCAGCGGCCTCGGCTTCGGGCATGTCGCGGACGGCGTTATAGAATGATTTCAGGTAAGGACGGATAGCGTCGCCGAGGTCTGCAATCATGGCAGAGGCATAGGCTTTGAATTTCCGTGCGCCTTTCTCGATATGATAGACGGCCATTTCCGTACCGATAGCGAGAATTTCGGGATCTACACCCATGTTGAGCTGACCGCCGAGCTTCTTGCGCATACGCTCACGGAGTTCTAAATATCTCTCGTCAGTCACGAGTTTGTTTCCACTCGGGTTTATGGGCTTGTCTGCTTCCGGCTGTTGCGTTTCAGCCTCGGTTACCTGTTCCGCTTCGGTGGTGGTAGCGGTCGGGGCTTCTTCGATAGAGCTACGCATATCGTCGAGCGACAGCGGTTGCGCGTCTGCCACGGTCGCAGGGTCAGCTACAGCCTTTGCAAAAGCCTCGGCTTCCTCTTGAGTTTTGAAGCCGTAGCCTTTGGGTACGGACGTGCCGCCCATTTTCTTTGCAAGATTGAGGCGTTCTTGCCAAACGGCTTTGTCGGCACGAGGAAAGACAACACGGTGGTAGGTCTTATTCTTCTTGGTCGTGTAGGTGTCGATTGTGTAGCCGTCAGTGCTGGATACAGGATTTTCAGGAGTGCTTTCTTCAATCTCTGCCTTGTCGGCAATCTTATACTCGTGGTATGGCTTTTGCTTGCGGTGGCTGCTCTCAATCCATTTCTCGAAGTCTTCAAGATTTGCAGTAGAGAATACCAGACGACGGCCTTTCTCCCAACCGTCTTCATAGTTGGCGAGATAAGCATTGATAGCGTCGGCCTTGTCGTTGAAGCCAAGCATAACCTTATGTTCGTCGAATGTACCGTCATGATTGTATTGGTCGACAATAACGACACGTCGTCCATTCCAAGCGTCAATGTCGGTGGAAAGGAACACGTCGATATGGTCGCCGTCTACGCCCTGCGTACCGCGAATGTAGCCGTAGGTATTCTGCATGGTGGTTTCCCACTCCTTGCCGTCAGCGTCAGTGCCACGTCGCACGGAGCCAACAGGCTGTTCGATTGTCACGTCGAATGTTCCAACCTGAACATGGCCTTTCTTATAGTTGCCGGCCTCTTTCTGCGCCTGTGTAGGTTCAGTATTGACTTCGGCCTCTGCGGCGGCGATGTCTGCGGCGAGTTTTGCCTGTTTGTCGATGTGGACTATCACATCGGTAAGGCTACCGAAGTGTTCGCCCTGATACTCGAAGCGTGAGCCGGTATAGAAGCCCTCACTGTTAGGCTCGTCTACCTGAATTACTTCGTGCTTGCCGTCGATCGTAATTGTACGCTTGTATGTCGGCGTTTTCTCGTCGCCCTCGGTCCAATCATCATCGGACACTTCGATACGCTTTTCAAGCTCCGAATTATCGAGGTCATCAAATTCGTGCAGTTCGGCTTCTTGCGTCGACGACGGCATTACTATGTCGGTCGTCCACGACGGACTATTGAGTAGCTTGCGGATGAGATTGTGCATGAAGCGGCCAAGGCTACCGCGTTCATTTTCCATATTGCCCTTGAAAGCCGGTCGGCCGTCTTCCATAATGGTGTGGCCGGTCAGTTTGATAGTCTGCCCTGTCACGCTGTTGGTAAACGTAGCGTGTGATAACGCCTCGATTTCTTCGGGCGTAAAGTCGGCTTCTTCGGGGGCTAATTCGTTGCTCCCTTGTCCGCTATCGCTTGCAGCTCCTGTTCCACCGTCGGCCGGTTCTGCTTCTTCCTGAGATTGTTCTGCGCCGTCAGCGTTTCCATCGCTTCCGGGTCGCCCGTCTTGGCCATCTTCACTATTGATGTCCAATACAGCACTTCCATTTGTTCCATTGTCGATTGTCGGTTTTGCTATGGGTTGATATTCGAGATTAAGCACACGATGTATGGCCTCGGCAAGAGGCTTGGGGGTCTTGTCGGCGACTTCAAAGAGATTATCCTGTTCCGTACCCTGCACAATGTCATACATCATATTGAACACGGACTGAATATGTCTTTGGGTGTGGCCTTTATACATGGCCGCGAGTGCGAGCGCAAAGTTACTGAAAGTTTCCGAGGGAAGATAAGGCTCTCCCGTAACATCGTCAAAGGCAGATTGCAGTTTCCATGCCTCTACAGCATGTTGAACAGCCTCGGGGTTCGTAGCGTCACGGAACTGCTCGTAACCCATGAGTGCGTCAAAAGCGATGATAGACTGCTGGATTTCGCTAATCATACGGTCGGCAAACGCACTGTCGTAGTCGCGGAATGCCGTTGCGAGGATAGCTCGCTGTGCCTTGGCGGGCATTTTGTTGAACATTTCTTCGAGGCGAGTGCTGCCACCTGTGAAGATTGATTGATACATAATGCCCTTGAGGTCGTTGGCTGCTTCGGCTGAAAGGTTGCCTTTGCTGTCAAACGCACTTGCATATTGGGTGTTGCTGATAAAGCCCTGCTGGTTCATCCACTTTAACACGTCAACACCATTAGCGTCGACGAGTTGAGCAAACGAGGCTTCATCGTCGGCAGAACGAAGCAAGAGATTGGCAAAATTTCGTATCTTGTCGCCCATTTTCTGCACTGCATTTTTGGGCTTGATACGTTCAATGCCGCCGCTCTCGGTGTCCTGTGCTACATATTGGCCGAGAGTGATAGCGTTTTCGTCCGACACGTCAAGCATATTGGCGAGTACCGGCTGCTCAAAAGCGGCGATAGATTCAGGAGTAAGGCCAAACTCTGCGGCATGGTCGATAAGATACTGCTTGTATCTCTCGGCCGACTGCGCATAGTTCTCATACATGAGTCGGAGAGCTTCGCTTCGGTTGTTGCCCTGAATAACCTCGCCACGAGCATTGATACTCGGTGCGCCGGTAAAGGCAGTGACGCTCGAAGTGATTTCTTCAGGGCGCATACCCTCGGCAATCTTGGCGGCGGCGAAACGGCTTGCCGCGTCCTTGCGCTCTTTGGGCTGCGCTTCATCAAGGAAGTGCGCAGGGTTACGCTGGCCGTCACGGTGGCTCGGCTGCAACTGTGAAGCCTCAATGACAACGACATTGCCGGTTGGCATAACATCGTCGCCAAATTTAACTTCGACTGCATTGCCGATTGCATGGTTGTCGATGATTTCGGGGCGGTCGACTTTCTGCGGTCCGTTACGACGGTAGCCTCTGGCACGAGCGTCGGCCGGAGTGTCAACTGCCCAATCGGGTACGCCGTTGAGTGCTTCACGCTCTATGCGGTCAGCTTCTTCTCTTTCTGCTTTCAGTCGTGCTTCTTCCTCGGCACGTTCCTGTGCAAGACGACGAGCCTCTGCTTCTTCGGCATTGCGACGCTCACTGTCTCGACGCTGCTTTGTACCGGCAATCTTTTTCCAATGATCGAGAATTGCCTTTGCACGGTCGCGGATAGCCTGTGCCTCTGCGAGTGCTTCCTTTGCAGCATTTTTCGCGGCGATACGTTCTGCCATTGTCGGTGCTGGGTCGCCCTTTTTACGCTTCTCCGGCTTACCTTCCTTTGTTTTGTCGAGAGCCTTTTCTGCGGCATTGAAGTCGGCCTGACGCTCTGCAACGATGTCGGCTACAACTTCTGCGGCTGTTGCTTCATCGCCCTGCGCCTGTTCAACGATAGCATCCCAAGCGGTGTCGGGTTCGGCTTCATCATATTTGGGTTGTCCTTGCTCGTCGACAGGGATACGAGAAAGAGCCGACGCTTGAGGCTCTGCTTCGACAACTTCTTCGGGATTGGGAACGGTTTCCGTGGCATTTTCACTGTTTTGCTCGACAAAATCGGGGTTTTCCTCAACATTGGGAACGTTTTCCACGTTTTCGGGAACAGGCATAGTAATCGCCTCGCCGTTGTATGTGTCGAGCATTTCTTCAAGTTCGGCAGGGGTCAGGCGGTTCACACGGTTGCCGTTGATAGGTTCTTCCGTGTAAATCTCCACTGTGCCGTCCTCGTCGAGTTCGCCGGTGATTGAACCGCGAATAGGTGTGCCACTGTCGTTGAGTATGGTAAACTCATCGTTGAGGGCAAACTGTGGGCGCATAGCCTCGGCCTCGGTGGCCTGTTGCTGTGCGCGATTGGCGGCGCGTTCCTGCTCGAAGTTGTTAAGACGTTCAATGTTGGCCGCGTCGGCAAAGGCTTGGAGTTGCTCTTTTTCTATTTCGGTTTGCTGACCGTTGGCGAACTGCACGATGATTTGGCCGTCAATAGGCATTCCGCTTTCCTCATCTACAAGAGGGCCGACTATCGTTACACCTACTACACCGCCACCGTCATTGATTTGCACCACGTCGCCCGGATTGAATGCGAGTGTGCCGTTCATGGCGTTGGCTGCGGCCTGTGCGGCCTGTTGGCGGATATTGTCGACAGCCATTGCCTTTTCCATTTCAGGGTCGATTGCTTCGCCGGCCGATACGATAGATTTCGGGTCGGTAAATTCGAGTTCGCCTGTTACCGCGTCGCGGACAACAATACTCTCGTCGGACGCGTCACGGTCTATCGTGCCGTCGTCATTGATAGCAAGAGAGCCGCCGACAATGTAAACCTGACGGTCGTCGAGACCCATAATGGCTGGCTGTATCATGCCGCTGGCAGGATTGACACGAGCATTTATCATCGCGTCGCTCTGGGCAATCTGCTCGTCGATATTGTCATTGACACGTTGCAGAATGCCGTCGCGGACGGTTTTAGCATTGATGTAGTCGCGTGCTGCGTCGATTTCTTCCTGTGAATACAGGCCATTGCGCGACATTTCCATGAGTGTGGCGACCGGAGATTGTTCGAGAGCTTCAAGTATCATATTGTCAAACATGCTCTCTGAACGTTGACGCTGATACTCAAACATATTCTGCGCGTCGTTCATCTCCTGTGGAGTGGAAGCCTCGTAGCCGTCGATGTATGACTGACTCAATTCGCTATCCATTTCTACCGGTAAACCGTCGGCTTCCTCATCAGCTGCGCCACGGCTCTGCGCCATAGCACCGAGATTGAGGCCGCGAAGATTTAGGCTGCGCTCCATATAACCCATGACGGCGGCACGTTCCTCGTCGGAAAGATTAGGATCATTAACCATGCTCTCGGCGAGTGCGCCCATATCCTCGTTTGTAGTGTTGTCGATAATCTCGCGGATAGGCTCCCAGCGGTCAGGCGTGAAGATTTCGGCGGCGACACGGTCGGCGACGTTCACTTGATGTTTCATGTTGCCATAGGCAATGCCGGAGATTGTATACTTGCCCGCACCCATTAAACCCATAGAGAGAGCCATGCCGCCCCAAATATCGCCGTGGAATTGTCCTGTAAACAACAGGTTCTTGCGCTCATAGACGGGATTGCCGTCAGCGTCTAATACCTGATTGCCCTGCTCATCGCAGACAGGCACATTGGTATATGCGTCGTCGAGATTGAGCATTGTGCGCCAAAGCTGGCCGTAGTATTCCTCGCTGACCTCGCCGAAGTAGTCCGACACGCCAAGACGCTCAAACTGCTTGCGGGTGGTCGCAAGGATTTGGCCGTAGCTCGACGCATTGGCACGAGCAAGCATACCGCTAATGCGCTTGCCGCCGAATGTCTTTGCGAGAGCTGGCACAACGCCGTCGAGGTGTGTGCCGAACATTTCCGAGTAGTTCTCGATGATTGCGTTGGCCTCTCCCTGCCAAATAGCACTGCCCCAAGTCTTATCGTTGGAGAAGTCATAGTTGCCGTTCTCATCAACAACCACATCGCCGAGTTTGCGGTCGATAATATCGGCCGTAGTCTTTCCTGCTTGTATGGTGTTCGTCATGAGCGGAGCGCGAATTAACAGGTCGTCCGCAGTTGTACCGAGAGCTTTGATAGTCCAATTCTCGGCCATACGACCGACACCACGGATGCCGTATTTCTTGGCATACTGCTTCACGCCAAGCTCGGTCATTTCTTTGATTGCTTCTTTGCCAATAACTTTGACAGCTCCACGGGTAGCAACTCTACCGGCGACATCTATTGCTTCATAGCCACCGCCTGTAAGAGCGAAGTCGAGCATGAACGACGGCATGTAGCCGGTCATAACACCGGCCCTGTTCCAGAAAGAGGCGTTTTCGCCAAACATCTGCTCCGTCTGCTGTGCGTCATATACGGCCTTGAGCATTTCCTGACCGGCGCGTTTCTCTCCCTCGGTTGCGTTGGGTGCTGAATATTGGTCGGCATTAAGCATGGTCATAGCGTCCAAAAGGTCGCCTGTGCCGAAATCCCATGTACGCACGTCGCTGACAGTACGGCCGAAGCCACGCCAAAAGCCCACGTCTTTGCCGATTTGCCTGTCGCGTTCTTCGTATAGGTTCTTGAGTTGCTCTTCCCTTTGACGTATGGCGACACGCAGGGCAGAGTTCTCCTTGTCGGCGGTTTGACGTGGCACATAGGTGTTGGCTGCGAGGACGGCGGCAAGCGGCGCAGAGTTCTTCTCGTAATCCTCTGCCCATTCCTTATGCACACGCTCTGAACTTTCAGTGAGTTGTTTGCGGAGTTCGGCAAGTTCTGCCTCGGCACGACGTATTTGTGCGCCGACCGACATATCGGCCGCAGCCATTGCCTGACGGAAATTATACGTTGACATATCAGCGGCGGTTTTGCTTGTTGTGCGCTCGCCGGTTGGTGTGAGATATGTTTTCTCCATTTTGCCGGTTTCAGGATTGAACACCGGCTTGCCCTCTACGGTATGGAAGCCGAGGCCACGATTACCACGGTAATATTCCGATACGTTCTCCATGCGTTCACGACTCTCCGCAAACATAGCGTCGGTTTGCTCTTGCATTTGGTAGAGCTGGCGCGACATGGCTATTTTCTGCTGCTCGGTGGGCTGCCACGGCTTATCTTCGATAGCTGTGCTTGTGGTGGTATATTTATAACCACGTCGTTTGCTGCGGTCGTGTGCCACCGAAAGGTCGACATGGCCGTCGAAAGGCTTGCCGTCTTCATTTGTGCCTTGCATATAGACACGGAGAGGTGCGCCGGGATTGGCTTTTGCCCACCCTGTAAGACCGCCGGCGGCGTTTACCTCGTCGGTCGACACAGTGAAATCTTTGCCGCCACGGCGCAGTTTGAAGTACTGCGTATCCTTGGGCGAGGCTGGCGGCGGTGTCGGTGCGGCCAGTGTGTCGACAGGAGCGGCAGGGCGTTCAGGCGCAGGTGCTGGCGTTGCTGCTGCTGCCTGTCCATACCCCAACTGCTGCGAGAAGCTATCCCATGTGCCGAGGTCATAGTCTTGGCTCGTTGCGTCATAGAGTTTACGACGCTTGGCCTCGTCGTTGAGGTCGGCGCAAAACTGCTCATAGCTGCCCATATCGTAGTCTTGCGAGAGGGCATCGTATAATTTTCGTTTGTTGTCAGTTGCCATTACGTTAACTCATTGGATTTTTCTTCTTTTGTTTGTTCCCACTGCCACTGCCGGAGTCACCATTGTCCATTGGATTAGGTTTCTTACCTTCAGGCTTCGTCGAATGGCCCTTTGCCGGTTTGGTCGTAGTAGATGATGTTGTGCCTTTGGTCTTACCCCGGCGGTCTTTTTGCTCTCGCTCGGTGGTCGACTGTTGGGTTGCCTCGCTCCATGTACCATGATTGAGGGCATTTTGCCTCATAGCCTCGTAAGATGAAGCATAGTGAAGATTGCCGTCGCGGTCGTACCATGGATATTCGGGGGCTTTACCGCCACCGCCGCGACTACCAGAGCCAATCGGACGGCGATAGTTATTTTTGTTGATACGCGACTGCCAATAGGCTTCGGCATAGTCTGCCTCAATACGTTTTGCCTCGGCGGCTGCTTCCTGTTGGTTGATTTTGCCCTGCATCAAGTCCATGCGGAGTTGAGCCATAGCCGCGTCTCGGTCTGCCTTGGCTTGCGCTCGTGCGTCTGCCGCTTCCTTATAATGGTCGGTCACTCTCTCACGCTCTATTGTGTGGTTCCAATTCCGCTCATCTCGTGCGTCGTCGGCATCCCACTTCATTGCGCGCATGAAGCCGTCCATGTACTGACGCTGGTTATCCTCACGGTCTTTTTTCAGTTGGTCGAAACGTGCCTTTGTGGTAGCGGCCATGCCTTTTGAGGGGTCGAAAGCGTTGGGGGCGTACTGTGTTGTGAAGTAGAGATTGCTCATAGCCGAGATACCCTCGCCGATTGCGGCGAAGATAGCCTCTCGTTTCTGCTTCTTGCGCTCCTTTTCAAGTTCTTCGGGGGTCGGCGGCTTGTACGGCGATATCTGCTGAAACATCTCCGTATAAGTCATTTTCTTTGGCGCGGTCTGCTGTTCGTCTACCGGCGTTACCTGCTCGGTATCGGTCACAACCTCGACAGTGTGTTCACTCTCGTTTTTAGGCTGTACGGTAACTTGCGGTGCCGTTGTGGTTGTTGCAGACGTGGCTGGTTGTGCAACAGTAGGAGGCACTGTTGCATCGGCTAACGCTCCTTCGACAGGTGCGACAGGCGATTTCCCCCTTGCTAATATTTCATCGGTCGTTACTGCCATAATCGTTAGAGTATTCCTGCGATATTTGAGCCGGCTTGCGTCACACCCTGAATAGCTTGCGCCACATTGGCCGCTTTCTTCTGCTCAAGGTCGTTTAACTGCTGCTGAATATTCGCGTCGGTTTGTAAATATTGGCTCTCGATAGCGTCTTTTCTCGCCTCGCCATTGACGGCGATGTTGGTTGTTGCCGTTGCAAGAGCCTCGTTATTGGCCGCTTTGGCCGCTGCGACGCTTTCTTCCGTTCCACCCATGACGGCCTGAGCCGCAGCCGCCTGTTTGTTGCGGTTGCGTATAGACTCCTCGGTCTTTGTCAGGATAGCCTGTGCGTCGGCTCGTTGGGTTGCGTCCTCATTGTAGCGGCGGTCGTACCAATCTTGGTTTTTGCGTCGCTGCTCCTGCAAATTCTTTTTAACACGTTTCATGGCCTTTGACGCAGAAATGCCGCCGAAAATACTCCCGACAGCTCCTAACCCTGCGCCGATTGCGCCGCCTAATATGCCCATATTACGAAATGTGATTAGTTGAACTTAAATTATGTGGGCGAATTTACATTATTATCTTTGTGGCGATGTATTAACTTTAACCGCATGGCAATAGGTAAGAAAACAGGAGGACGAAAGAAGGGCACACCCAACAAGGCAACTATGCTGGGCAAAGAGGTCATTGTGTCCTTGCTGTCCGACTACTCCAACAGCGGCCTTATGGCTTCTGACTTTATGGCTCTCGATCCAAAGGACAGGCTTGTTATTGCTGAAAGGCTCATGCAGTACACCATGCCCAAAATGCAAGCAACAGCAATCGACCTCAACACCGGCGAGAAAGAGAAAACAATCGAAGACCGCCTCGCAGAATTGGCCGGAGAGGACGAATAATCTACTCGGCCTCCACTTTAGACAGCAACCGACTGACAATCCGTCGGCGGTTTTTTCTTGCCACAATGCGAAAATTTATGCGAATTGGCGTGGGGTTTCTTCAAACTTAACCGGGGTTTTGTTTGAGGAAACATAGGGTTGGCTCTCTTTTATTCCTCGGCGACGCATCAAAAAGGGTGAAAATCGGGGCGAAATTAACTCTCGGTAGCAAATAGTAAAGTTTGAGGAAACTATGGGTTAGCTATGGGTTTTGTTTGAAGTTATTTTGAGATTTTTAGTTTCCTCAAACTTAATTGGGGTTTTGTTTGAGGAAACTATGGGTTAGCTTGGTTTAATTCCCGAATTAAGTACACAAAAGAAAAGAAAGGAAAAGAAATAAAAAGAAAATAAATAAAAGAAGATATAGTAAGAAGAAACGACGGCGACGACGGCGACGACAAAGGAAAAACTTGATTTTGAAATTTTGTTTTTTTGAAAAAGAAAAAGACCGGCGAAGCGAAAATGCCTCGTCGGTCGAATGGGTTAAAATAAAAACAGGGGGGCGCGATTTCAAAAACCTTTGCCCTTCATGCGCTCGTATGTCTGCGAAAGTCCTTTGTCGATGATGTCAATTTTGAATTGCACCATTGAGCGCGTTGGCACGTCGTCATGTACGAATGGCACGAGTGCCTGAATAACCTCGTCGATGTTGTTGAAGCCGGTGTCCTCAACTTCGCCCAACAACTTGCCACGGAAATATGCGCCGCCGTGAACAAGATGTTTCGCCGAGAAACGGAACAGGCCGTCTTCCGGGTCTTTCTTCTCGCTCTCGGCTTCCGTGTAGAAAATCAGCTCGACAACTTTCTCGTTCAATCTCCATGCAGGGGAGAAGTCCAGACGAAGATAGCCGCGCGTTACCTCGTGGCCACTTGCATGGTTCATGGCAAACGCCACTTCGCTAATGGTCGCGCCGCAGTCATTCTGCGCCACTGTTCCCCATGTGTGGCGAAACGTATACACGCAGTAGCGGTCATCGCCGGTTATACCTATGCTCTCGCAAATCTTCTTTATGCCGCTGTTGGCATTTGAGCCGAGGCTATCCGAGTTGCGGTAGCGTTCATGGAAACTGAACAAGTACGGATCATCATCGCTGGTGGCGTATTTCTCAAACAACGGCAACAGGATTGACGGCACACGCATTTCGATGTAGGCGTTATCAGCTCTGAATTTCTTTGTCTTGGCTCGCTTATAGTGTATGATGCCGTCGTAGTAGTCGGTCTTCTTCATGTTGTAGAGGTCGACTGTATTAATACCGGCGAGGCACAACACCATCATGGCAACGTCGCGGCCAATCTCCTCCAACGGTGCCTTCATCTTGCTTTCAGGTATCGGCGCAGAAAAGAAAGCCCTCGCCGCCTGGGGCGTGATTGCAAGTTTCTCTGGGCGGTCAGCTTCGGGAATTTTAACCCTCAGCCACGGATTAGTCTTGATTTTGATAATGCCGTTGTCATAATCGTTGTACTCCAGCATCGCCGCCTTGAACACCTGACGCAGACAAATCGGGTACATCTCCTTTGCCCTTGCTGTGGTTTCAAGAGATTTTATCCACTCGTTGACAAAGGTAGAGGTCAGTTGCGAGAACATAACCGCCGTTGTGCCGGCATGACGCTCCAAATGGTTCAACGCCATTTCATAGTTTCGGGCATTGCGCTTTTGCCCACGCTCGACCATGCGGTCTATGTGCTTACGCGCATAGTCGCTGAAGCTGATGTCGGCCTCGCCTGATTTCAGGTAGTCCACGACCTCGCGAACACTCCAATGCTCGATGTCTACTTTGTTCAGTTTCTCGACATACTCAATGATTTTGCGAGTGCAATACTGCAACACATAGGGGTCTTCAATCTCGCCTGTGCGAGAAAGGCCGGAAGCGTTGACCAACTTGTCAGTGACGATGTAGGCCAACTTGGTTTGGTGGGTCACACGAATGTAGACCGGGTAAAAGCCGTCTTTGCGTCGGGCTTTCACGATAGCTTTGAATGTAGCCATGTTCCAATAGGTTTAATGGGTTAAGAGTGGGCGTTTCTGCTCATGTTTAGGTAATTCACTGATAACTCGATTATTCCTTTGGGAAATGTTTGGGAAATCGTTGGGAAATAGCCTCGGAAATTCGGGAAATATTTGGGAAATTTTTCCGTACAAGCTACACGAAAACCGTGTAAAACCGTGTCAAAATAATAGGCGGTAGACCCTGATTATTAAGAGCCTACCGCCTAATTACCTGATTATTAAGCTATTTGCTCAATCTTCAATAGCAGCCTGCGCCGCGGCTACGCGGGCGATGGGCACGCGGAAGGGCGAGCAGCTGACGTAGTTCATGCCGAGTTTGGCGCAGAAGATTACGGAGCTGGGTTCGCCGCCGTGTTCGCCACAGATACCTACCTTGAGGTCGGGATTGGTGGCACGGCCCTTTTCTACACCCATGCGTACGAGCTGGCCAACGCCAACCTGGTCGAGAACTTCGAAGGGATCGGTCTTGATAACGCCGTGTTCCTTGTAGAATTTGAGGAACTTGGGAGCGTCGTCGCGCGAGAAGCCGAAGGTCATCTGAGTAAGGTCGTTTGTACCGAACGAGAAGAAGTCGGCAACTTCAGCGATTTCGTTGGCGGTGAGAGCTGCACGAGGCACCTCAATCATTGTGCCGACCTTGTAGCGGATAGATTCACCCTTTTCTTCGAATACCTTGGCGGCTGTCGAGTGGATAACATCGGCCTGGTTCTGGAGCTCTTTGAGCGAGCCTACCAGAGGCACCATGATTTCGGGGTGAACGTCGATACCACGCGATTTGCAAGCAAGAGCGGCCTCGATGATGGCGCGGGTCTGCATTTCGGTGATTTCGGGATATGTGATACCGAGACGGCAACCGCGGTGACCGAGCATGGGGTTGAATTCTTCGAGAGAGTCAACTTTAGCCTTGACTTCTTCGAGAGAGAGACCCATTTCTTCGGCAAGTTCCTTCTGGGTAGCAGTCTGATGGGGTACGAATTCGTGCAACGGGGGGTCGAGAAGACGGATAGTCACACCGTAGCCGTCCATTGCTTCAAAGATTCCTTCAAAGTCGCCACGCTGCATGGGAAGCAGCTTGGCAAGAGCTACACGACGGCCTTCGAGGTCGCTTGCAAGAATCATTTCGCGAACAGCCTTGATGCGGTCGCCTTCGAAGAACATGTGTTCTGTACGGCAGAGACCGATACCCTGAGCACCGAATTTGCGGGCCTGACGAGCATCGCGGGGGGTGTCGGCATTGGTGCGGACGAGGCACTTGGTGAACTTGTCGGCGAGGTTCATCACAGCAGCGAAGTCGCCGTCGAGAGCGGGTTCGGTTGTGGGAACCTGGCCATCGTAAACTTCACCGGTAGAACCGTTGAGTGAAATCCAGTCGCCTTCTTTGTATGTGTGGCCGCCCATTTCTACGGTTTTGGCAACATAGTCAACCTTGATTTCACCGGCGCCGGAAACGCAGCATTTACCCATACCGCGGGCAACAACGGCAGCGTGAGAGGTCATACCGCCACGCATGGTGAGGATACCCTGTGCAACTGCCATACCACGGAGGTCTTCGGGAGATGTCTCGATACGGACGAGAACGACTTTGCGCTTCTTTTCTGCCCATGCTTCAGCGTCTTCAGCCGAGAATACGACCTGACCGGAAGCTGCACCGGGAGATGCGGGAAGACCCTTGGCAACAACCTGGGCGCGCTTGAGGGCAGCCTTGTCGAATACGGGGTGGAGAAGTTCGTCGAGCTTCTGGGGTTCCATGCGCTTGAGAACGGTCTTTTCGTCGATAACGTCTGCACGGAGAAGGTCCATGGCAATTTTCACCATAGCAGCGCCGGTGCGCTTGCCGTTACGGGTCTGGAGCATCCAGAGTTTGCCGTCCTGAATGGTGAATTCCATATCCTGCATGTCTTTGTAGTAATCTTCGAGACGTGCTGCGATAGCGAAGAGCTCGTTGGCGCAGAGAGGCATGGATTCTTCGAGCGAAGGATATTTTGCGGCGCGTTCTTCTTCAGAGATACCCTGGAGGGCAGCCCAGCGACGCGAACCTTCGATAGTAATCTGCTGGGGAGTACGGATACCGGCAACCACGTCTTCGCCCTGGGCGTTGATGAGGTATTCACCGTTGAAGATGTTTTCACCGGTAGCGGCGTCACGGCTGAATGCAACACCGGTAGCGGAGTTGTTGCCCATATTACCATATACCATAGCCTGTACGTTGACTGCAGTACCCCATTCTTCGGGAATCTGGTTCATGCGGCGATAAACGATAGCGCGCTCGTTCATCCAGCTGTCGAATACGGCGCAGATACCGCCCCAGAGCTGTTCCCATGCGTTGTCGGGGAAGTCTTTGCCTGTATATTCCTTAACGGCCGACTTGAAGAGTTTGACAAGGTTCTTGAGGTCTTCAACCTGAAGTTCGGTATCGAGCTTGTAGCCTTTTTCCTCTTTTACCTTATCCATGATTTCCTCGAATGGATCAAGGTCGGTTTTCTTTTTGGGCTTCATGCCGAGAACCACGTCGCCGTACATCTGTACGAAGCGGCGGTAGCTATCCCATGCGAAGCGGGGATTGCCGCTCTTCTGTGCGAGGGATTCTACGGTTGCGTCGTTCATACCGAGGTTGAGGACGGTGTCCATCATACCGGGCATGGAAGCACGGGCACCGGAACGAACCGATACAAGAAGGGGGTTGGCAGGATCATTGAATTTCTTGCCTGTGAGCTCTTCTACGTGAGCGATAGCACCTTCTACTTCGGCCTTGATGCGCGAAACGACTTCGTCGCGGCCGTATTGGGTGTACTCGTTGCAGACTTCGGTTGTGATAGTGAAACCGGGAGGAACGGGCATGCCCAGGAGATTCATTTCGGCAAGGTTAGCGCCTTTACCTCCGAGGAGGTTTCTCATTCCGGCGTTACCTTCGGCTTTGCCGTCGCCGAATGTATAAACTCTTTTCATTCTTGGTTATTTATTATTTTAATAAATTGTGTGTTCTATGCATGGTTCGGAAAGTCTGTAGTGACTCCTACGAGTGCAAAGTTACAAAAAAACTATGAAAAAGCAAGACGCCCCAAAGCTAATATTGTAGCCTTGGGGCGCGATTTTAGGTTCTTTATCTTGCGTTCAAAGTCATTAACCGCCGAAATTATCGTAATGTATGCTGGCGGGATCGACACCGAGCTGGTCGAGCATGCCTTCCACAGCCTTGCTCATTGGGCCGGGACCACACATGTAATATTCGATATCTTCAGGGCTGTCGTGATCTTTAAGGTAATTGTTATAAATCACCTGATGGACAAATCCAGGAGTATATTTGACACCAGCGGCATCGGCAGCCGGGTCAGGACGGTCGAGGGCAAGATGGAACTTGAAATTGGGGAATTCCTTCTCGAGCTGGAGGAAATCGTCGAGATAGAACACTTCGTTGAGCGCGCGGGCGCCGTAGAAATAGTTCATCTTGCGGTTGGTTGTCTTAAGAGTCTTGGTCATGTGCATGATCTGGGCTCGGAGGGGTGCCATGCCTGCGCCACCGCCAATCCACATCATTTCGGCGCCAGAGTCGAAAATCGGGTGGAAGTCGCCATAGGGGCCGCTCATCACAACCTTATCTCCAGGTTTGAGCGAGAATATATAGCTCGAGGCGATACCCGGCATTACATCCATAAAACCGACTTCGGGCTTCGGTTTCATCGGAGGTGTGGCAATACGCACGGTGAGCATGATACGGTCGCCCTCGGCCGGATAGTTTGCCATAGAATATGCGCGCACGGTGGTTTCCTTGTTTTCGCACTTGAGGTCGAACAGACCGAATTTCTCCCATGCCGGAAGATATGCCGGGCCGATGAGTTCGCGGTCGATATCCGTGGCATAGTCCATCTGATATGGCGGAATCTTTATCTGGGCATACGAGCCGGGGATAAAGTCCATATGTTCGCCCGGAGGAAGAGCGACAACGAATTCCTTGATAAATGTGGCAACATTGCGGTTCGATATAACCTCACATTCCCATTCCTTGACAGAGAGAACCGATGCGGGCACGCGTATATCCATATCGCCTTTTACTTTAACCTGACATGCCAGACGCCAGCCTTCCTTGAGTTCTTTGCGGGTAAAATGCACAGCTTCGGTCGGCAAAGCCTCGCCACCGCCCTGCTCTACCTGCAGGCGGCACTGTCCGCAGCTGCCTTTTCCGCCGCAGGCCGACGGAAGGAAAACGTCGCTGTCTGCCATGGTAGACAGAAGCGATTTGCCAGACTGCGCCTTGACATGGGTGTCGCCATTCATCGTAATGGTTACTTCACCCGACTGCACAAGATGCTTTTTGGCTATAAGGAGAATCACCACAAGGAGCAGTGTTACCCCAAGAAAAAAGCCAACGCCACTCAGCACTGTTGTCAGCGCCAAGGAGTCGAAACTGCATATTATTGATGTGTAAATCATAGCCTTTCCTTAGATTTTAATGCCCAGGAAGCTCATGAATGCGATTCCCATAAGGGCAGTGATGATGAAGGTGATACCAACCCCTCGGAGAGGTGCCGGTACGTTCGAGTACTGAGCCACACGCTCACGGATAGCAGCCACGGCTGTGATTGCGAGAAGCCATCCGATACCCCAGCCGCCTCCGGCACAGACTGCCGTCCATACCGATTCGAAACCACGCTGCTGCATGAAGAGCGAGCCACCGAGAATGGCGCAGTTCACAGCGATAAGCGGAAGGAAGATACCCAGCGACGAGTAAAGAGCCGGAGCATATTTTTCCACTACCATCTCGACAAGCTGTGTCATCGACGCGATAACTGCAATGAACACAATAAGCGAGAGGAAACTGAGATCGACATCAGCATACTCTGCGCCAAGCCAGCTCAAGGCGCCTTCGCGGAGCACATAGGTCTCCAGGAGGTAGTTGACGGGGAGTGTTACTGTGAGCATGAAAGTCACAGCAATGCCGAGTCCGAAGGCTGTCTTGACGTTCTTGCTCACCGCAATGAACGAACACATGCCCAGGAAGTAGGCAAATATCATATTGTCGATAAAAATCGACCGAATGAACAGATTCAGATTATCCATCTTAGAGATATTTTACTGTTTTTCCTGAAGGTCTTTATTAAAACTGCGGTGTACCCAGATAATGCAAGCCACAAGCACCAGAGCCATAGGCGGAAGAATCATCAGGCCGTTGTTGACATATCCAGCCTCATAGAAGCACTGCGGTACTATCTGGAAACCCAGAAGTGTGCCCGAGCCGAGCAATTCGCGGAAAAAGCCGACTATCACAAGTATGATAGTGTAGCCAATACCGTTGCCGACACCGTCAAGGAACGAAGGCCACGGACGGTTTGCCATCGCAAAGGCCTCGAGACGCCCCATGAGAATACAGTTGGTGATAATAAGGCCGATAAAAACCGAAAGCTGCTTGCTGACATCGTAGGCGTAGGCCTGGAGAAGCTGCGATACGATGACTACAAGCCCGGCAACCACAACAAGCTGCACGATAATTCGGATGTTAGTAGGAATAGTATTGCGAATAAGCGAGATTATGACATTGCTGAATGCCAGCACCGCAATCACGGAAAGACCCATCACGATTGCAGGCTCGAGCTTTGCAGTGACAGCAAGCACCGAGCAAATACCCAGAATCTGGACGATTACAGGATTGTCCTTTGAAAAAGGATTGAAGAAAACGCTTTTATTAGCCATAACTGTCATTTATTAAGCGATTCAAGAAATGCGCTGTAGGGCTGAAGACAATTGTCTATCATGGCGCCGACGCCCTTGCTGGTGATAGTACCGCCGGAAATACCGTCGACATAATCGGCATCGCCAGCCGGAACCTGACCGGCCTTGACAACCGCAACAGGCACGAAAGCGCCGTTTTTAATCAGTTTCTTGCCGGAGAACTGCGAGGAAAACGCCGGTTTTTCAATTTCAGCTCCAAGTCCGGGAGTCTCACCCTGGTGCGCGAAATACGCTCCGTAAATAGTTGTGCCGTCGGAATCGACCGAAACATAACCCCATATAGGGCCCCAAAGGCCGGCTCCGTACATCGGAAGGATGTATTTCACGGAACTGTCGTCGAGAGTGCATTCATACACCGGAAGCAGACGCTCTGAGGCCGACTCTTTGCTCTGCTTGGCCACGTCGACTGTAAAAGCGTCGGCATCAGCTACTCTATTGCCGGTCTCATCGACAACAAAAGTGGACGTTATATATCTTTCGTAAGCGGCGATTGCTTCATTGCCTGGAACCTCGACAGCGACACTGGCAAGAATCTGCCGCATCTTGTCGGCATCGGCATTAGCCTGCTGCCGCGGTTTGAGCGAGATTGCAGTGAATGCCAGAGCTGTTCCCACAATCACCACAAGCACAATTATATATATTATAGTATATGCGTTGCTCTGTTTGTTCATTGCTGCGATGTTTTTGCCTTCAGGCGGTTAGTACGTCGGCGCATGTTTGCCTGCACCACACAGTAATCGATAAGAGGCGCAAAGCAGTTCATGAGTAGCACTGCAAGCATTGCACCTTCGGGATAGCCGGTGTTATATGTGCGTATGACAATGGCGATGGCGCCGATGAGGAATCCGTAAATATATTTTCCAGTGGTAGTACGTGCTGCCGTAACCGGGTCGGTTGCCATAAAGACTGCGGCAAATGCAAAACCGCCTAACAGAAGCTGGTCTACAGCCGGAACGTATGATGCCGGATAGAGAGGAGTCGCAAAGATATTGGCAATCCATCCCATGAAAAGACCGCCGGCAATTACCGAAAGAATAATGCGCCAAGAAGCAATGCCTGCTGCAAGGAGAATAATGGCGCCGATAAGAATACACAGAGTCGATGTTTCGCCGAAAGAACCGGGAATCAGGCCGATAAAGGCGTCCCATGTGGAAATGATATTACCACCGATGCCGGTAAACTCTATCGAGGGACCGCTCTGAGTGGCAATCTGACCGAGAGGAGTGGCACACGAAAATCCATCGGCAAGAGCTTCGCCATAGCCGAAAGGCGCATTGGTAGCGACATATACCTTGTCGCCCGACATCTGGGCCGGATAAGCGAAGAAAAGAAATGCGCGGGTCACAAGCGCGACATTAAGAACGTTATAGCCCGTTCCGCCAAACACTTCTTTAGCAAAAATCACTGCAAAAGCCACTGCAACGGCAAGCATCCAAAGAGGAATTTCCGCAGGACATATCATCGGAACAAGGATGCCTGTCACGAGAAAACCTTCCTGAATTTCCTCTTTCTTAATCTGTGCAAAGGTAAATTCGATTCCAAGACCTACGATATAAGCCACCGCTACACGGGGCAGGATTGTAAGGAAGCCGTAGATCATAAGTTCCCAGAATGGAAACTCGGTCGCACCGGCTGCGAGCCAGTGCTGATAGCCGGTGTTATACATTCCGAAAAGGAAGCACGGCAGTAGGGCGCATACAACAATAATCATCGTTCTTTTGGAATCGATGCTATCGTGGATATGGACCGCGCCCGAAGGAGCCGAAGTCGTTTTGGGCGTGTAGAGGAATGTCTCCATACCGTCATACACCGACCGGAAAGCCTGTAGCTTGCCGCCCTCCTCGAAATTCGGCTTTATTTTGTCAAGATAATTTCGAAGCTTAGACACTTTAAATATTGATTAGTTATTATCGATTATGAGTCGTGAAGATATAAGCCTTTGATGACTCACTGTTGCTATTCGAGTTCTTTGCGGAGATTGTCAAGACCGTCGCGCACAATTTTCTGAAGCGGCAGTTTTGATGTGTCGGCATATTCGGCCGCGGCGAAATCCTCGGGAGCGACCTCATAGATGCCTAACTTTTCCATATCATCGATATTGTTCGACAAAATAGCCTTAATCAGGTATTCGGGCAGAATATCCATAGGCATAAATTTATCGTACTGGCCGCTGACAATCATCGCGCGACGTCCGCCATTGATACGGGCATCGGGGCTGAACAATCTGGAGAAGAATCGGCCGGGGAACGACGAACTCTCACTCATCTTTTTAGGTGAGAAGGACGCCCAACCCATAAATTCATCGACATCATCGCCTTCGTCAATAACTGTTATCTGGCGGTAGGGATAATGGATAAACGCATCGGCGCTATCCGCGATACCGGTAAATACGTTTCCGCTTATAATGCGCAGATTGCGGTTGGTTGACTTAAGTTTTCCATTTATTATGGGTGCTATCATGGAACCGCAGACAGTAGACACAAGAGCCGGCTTTTCTATCTCCGGGCCGACAACCGCGACAACCGTGCGGAAATCGCACACGCCTGTGCGTACCAGCTTGCCGATACGGCCAACTGTTGCAAAATCGAGGGTCCATACGACGTCGCCTTTGTCAACCGGCCGGATATTGGCAATCTGGACACCCACATTGCTTGCCGGATAAGCTCCGTCGAACTCTATCATTTCAGCACCTCGCAACGATGTATAGCCAAATCCGGCTTTATGCGATATATATACCTTGCCTTCGCATATTTCTGACAGCAAGTTAATACCTGCCTGATAGTCATCGGCTGAAAAAATACCGGAAAATACGCTGTAATCGGGTGCAAGGGGGGCTTCATCGAAAGCCGTCACAAAAATATCGCGAACTTTGTCAGCCGGATTCGGCACTATGTCGTATGGCCGCTGACGCATAAGAGCCAAAAGGCCTGACGAGGCAAGAAATTCTTTGATAGCGCCGACTTCAGCAGGTTTCTTGAAAACGGGAGATTCGACGCCACTCTCCCCTGCTTCTACTTCAATTCTGATTACTTTTCGGCGCTCGCCGCGAACTACCGCCTTCACTTTTCCTGCGACCGGAGATACAAGTCTGACGTCAGGGTGGTTTTTGTCGTGCATTACGGCCGAACCGCAAGCCACCTCTTCGCCTTCTTTTACATCTACCTTGGGCACAAAACCCGGAAAATCATCAGGATAAATGGCGAATACCCTCGATTCAGCCGCAGTAGGCGTTGCATTGGCAGGCAATGAACCCGCAAGGCTGAGTCTAAGGCCTTTCTTTAGTTTTATTTTCATTGGGCATTGTTAGGTTTAGAACATAACCGTCTGATTACATACTGCATTATAAGCATGCCGCACGACATCACATGATATCGGGCGCTATGCTGTTGTGATTCGAACCGAAAAAACATGCCACGTTCAGCTATACGGCACTCTCCGGCCAAACGACGGCAAAGGTAGTGAATTTTCACTAATTTTCACTAAAATGCAGCAATAAACTTAAGAGGGTGTCTCATAATATCTGTTAAATCGCAGGCCAAAAAGTCTGAGATGGATTTATATCTGAGACGAAGGAGCATAGCGGTTGCTATGTGACTGAGCCGAAGAGATAAAGACGCTCTGAATTTTTGGAGGCGGAGCCTTTGAAGCCATTATGACAGATGTTTTGATCAGACTTGAAAGAGGGTGTTTTTAACATTAGTGCCGTCTTGGCGTCTTTTTGTTAACTTGCCCATCATTCATCGGTCACATAGCAACCGCTATGCTCCCTCTTCATAATGGCCAATTTAAGCAAAAATACACCAACCTGCGGTTTAACAGATATTATGAGACACCCTTTAAGAAAAAAACGCTTCCAATAATTGGATTTCCAATATTTACAATAAGTAGACAAAAATTCCGCCCATAGCCGGAGCCTCAGGCGGAATGCAAGCTGAATTTTGAAAGGGTTTCTGCAAATTTACGAAATATTCCTTTACAAGCAAAAATAAATCCATACAGATTCCCCTTATTTGGAGTTACGGGGATTACAGCCCAAAGTCTTTGTCCGTTCTTTGACAAGCTTGGGGTCAACGGCATTATCATCGCTCTGGTCGATTGCCACTCCGGGATAATTCTGCTCGGCAGTCTGCAGAGCCTGGTCCTTAATCGCTTTTTTCTTTTTATTATTGCACATTGTAGAGGGGTTTTATCAGATTCAGTGATAAAACGCCCTAAAGCGGCAGACGGTTCATTTCCTCGATATAATCGAGTATTGCAGTTCGACCACGTCTGTCTTCGCTTGAAGTACGGAAAACCGGAGGTAGCTCCTCCCACTGCTCAAGCAATGCCGCACAGTAATCGGCGGTCAGTTTTCGACCGGCATTCGACGACAGTTTGTCCATTTTCGTGAATACGATACTGAATGGAACACCATTTTCTCCGAGCCATTCCATAAACTCGAGGTCTATGGCCTGAGGCTTATGACGGCTGTCGATAAGCACGAAAAGATTTGTCATCTGTTCGCGGCCGAGGATATATCCTTTTATAATACCTTCGAGACGTTCGCGGTCGGCTTTGCTGCGCCGCGCATAGCCATAGCCGGGCAAATCGACAATATACCATGAGTCATCTATAAGAAAATGGTTGATAAGCATTGTCTTGCCCGGCGTTGACGAAGTCATGGCAAGATTTTTCTTGCCGGTAAGCATATTGATAAGCGATGATTTGCCGACATTCGAACGGCCTATGAAGGCGTATTCATGTCTGCTTTCGGCGGGGCATTTTTTGTAATCGCTGTTGCTGACAACGAAACGGGCTGTATTGATGAGCATGACGTCTTTTGCTGGTTTGTAAGCTTATTTTCGGAAACTGCAAAGATAACAAATTTCTGTCAAAATAGGTTGTCCGTACATTTAATACGACAATGTCCACGAAAAAACATGTAACTTTGTGCAAAATAAAAAACGGACAAGATGGAACAGAATAAAGAACGAATAGAATGGCTCCGCAATGAGCTCCACCGACATAATCATAATTATTATATCCTCAACCGGCCCGAGATATCAGACCGCGAGTTCGATATGATGATGAAGGAACTCGAAGCTCTTGAAAGCGCGAATCCAGACATGGCCGACCCCAATTCGCCGACACAGCGCGTTGGCTCCGATATCAGCAAAGGCTTCGAGCAGGCTAAACATATATATCCTATGTTGTCGCTTGCCAACACCTATAGCATCGACGACGTCGACGCTTGGGTAAACAGAACCGACGAGTCTCTCTATGGGCAAAAAGCGGAGATTGTCGGCGAAATGAAATTCGACGGCACGGGGATATCGCTGATATACGAGCATGGCCTGCTTGTCCGTGCAGTGACGCGCGGCGACGGCGAAAAAGGCGATGATGTGACCGAAAATGTGCGTACGATACGCTCTATTCCTCTTAAACTCCAGGGGGATGGCTATCCTGACTTTTTTGAAATAAGAGGCGAGATTGTCCTTCCCTGGAAAGCTTTCGATCGTCTTAACGCAGAGCGCGAAGCCGCCGGCGAACCGCTTTTCGCCAATCCGAGAAATGCTGCGGCCGGCACTCTCAAACTACTGAATTCGGCAGAGGTCGCACGCCGTGGACTCGACGCCTATCTCTATTATCTCCTGGGGGATAATCTGCCCTTCGACAACCATTACGACAACATGATGGAAGCAAAGAAATGGGGCTTCAAGGTTTCGGAAGCCATGACTCTGCTCCACTCCATAGACGATGTAGACCGCTATATCAATCACTGGGACAAGGCACGGCGCGAACTTCCTGTTGCCACCGACGGCCTCGTCTTCAAAGTCAATTCACTGCGTCAACAACTCAACCTCGGTTTCACAGCCAAATCGCCGCGATGGGCCGTGGCATACAAGTTTGCGGCAGAACGGGCGTTGACACGCCTGCGATTTGTGTCGTTTGATGTTGGCCGTATGGGTATCATCACGCCTGTCGCCAATCTCGAGCCGGTGCTGCTTTCGGGCACGGTTGTCAAGCGAGCATCGCTTCACAACGAAGATATAATGCGTACGCTCGGCATTCATGAACACGACATGCTGTATGTCGAGAAAGGCGGCGAAATAATCCCGAAAATAACCGGAGTCGATACCGAAGCCCGCGAAGCAGACTGTAAGGCAGTCGAATTTGTAAGCCATTGTCCGGCCTGCGGCACACCTCTTGTGCGGGTCGAGGGCGAAGCTGCGTGGGTGTGTCCGAACAAAACGGGCTGTCTGCCTCAGATAGTAGGCCGAATAGAGCATTTTGTCGGACGCCGCATGATGAATATCGACGGAATTGGCGAGGAAACAGCGGCATTGCTGTTCGAGAAAGGGCTCGTAAAAAATATAGCAGACCTCTATGAACTGCGCCCTGAACAACTCGAAGGGCTCGAAGGTTTCGGCAAAAAAAGTGCCGAGAGGGTTATCGACGGTATTGCCGCGAGCCGTCTTGTGCCCTTCGACCGCGTTGTATTCGCCCTGTCGATTCCGTATGTAGGCGAAACAACCGCCAAAAAGGTTGCCAAAGCCGCAGGCTCTATAGACCATCTTATGGCAATGGGTCAGGCCGAACTCGAATCCATCGAAGATGTGGGTCCGCGTATAGCCCGCACTATTACAGAGTATTTTGCCGACGAAGCCAATCGCGAGACTGTCGCAAGGCTGCGTGCGGCAGGCGTTCAGATGGAAATGCCGGAAGAAAGTGTAGTAGAGACAATATCAGACACACTCGCAGGAAAGAGTATTGTCATAAGCGGTGTCTTCGAGCATCACAGCCGCGACCAGTACAAAGCCATGATTGAAGCTCATGGAGGCAAGAATGTCGGTTCGATTTCGAAAAAAACCGATTTCATACTTGCCGGCGACAATATGGGCCCCTCAAAACTTGAAAAAGCGCAGAAACTCGGAATTCCTATTATTTCTGAAGAGGAATTCCTGAAAATGATTGAATAATCAGTCTACAAGTATAAGACCAAAGCAATCGGGAACGGCACCGGGGGCAGCGTAGGTTGAAACCTCGATGCCGTTCGCCCTTACTGTCGCAAAGACATCGATACCGCAGGCTTCCATCGACGGGGCTGTCTCATATGGCCGGGGGCAAGAGCCGGGCTTCCCTTTGCACACACTGCATTTTCGACACGGGCCTGTGCCGAAAGGCAATGCTTTGTAGTGCCCTCGTCTGAAAAGACCCGATGACACTGAAATTGCAAGCGGAGTGCCGACTTTCATGTCGTGGACGCGAAAAAGTATAGCATTGTCATAGCAGGCGATTATATCGGCTGTCTCCCGCCATGATGGTGCAAACGGAGGACAGCACAGATTGCGCCCGTACTCAGGGCAGCCATACCGACACTTCATGATTGTCCAGGCCGCAGTGAAGATGCTCGACGGCGCAATGGCGACAGCTATATCAGCTCCGCCGGATTTCAATTCATCTATAGCTTGCTGCATATATACAAAAAAAGGGTAAGCTTACTACATCGCGCCGCTACGACCCGATACCCTTGCTTCGGTCAAGACCTGGGGGATTCTCGGGGAGCTGGCCGTGTAGGACTTACCCGGGCACAAAAGTACTACCTTTTTTTGGTCTGACAAGCGTCCGGCTCTCTATTTAACCCTTGTTAACACTTCAAACACAATCCCAATCATGCCTTTCGGACTGCCAAATTATAATTCGCAAGGCTTTCGAAAACAGGCTCAAGCCCTGTATTATATAACTTTACGCCCGCCGGCCTCTATCTTTGAAATCTTGTTTGTTGCCCCGTCTACTTCCATGTAAAGTATATCGGTCACGTTATCGTCTTTGGAGTCTGGCTTGAATTTCACCTCAAATGAATATTTTTCAAGCGGCAGACCGTTCAGATCATCAAGATTATTTATTTGAAGCGTCCGGTCGGCGTGCCTGAAGTCGATATCGTCCAAAACAATCGGAAGCGTCAATGCTGACAGTTCTTCAGCAAGCTCTTTGGTGCAAAAATGCTCATAGAGCCGTTTTAAATCTGCCGCAGATGCACCGACCGCTCTTTCGTTAAAATATAGTGCCATAAAATCGGCGATATAACTATTCCCATCAACGCCCATCTCATATTCAAGGACTGAGAGATTTGATGCGCCATCGGGAAGAATCTGATACAGCATATTCCAACCGTCGTCCGAGTCCGGAAGGAAGCAACCAAACGATAAATATAGAGCCGAATCTGATACCCAAAAGATTTCACCACCCCACTGCATCATATATTCACCTTCATTGCCGACCACATCTTTTGTCCGTATCTCTTTGCCTGAATACACTTCCTCATTGTCATAAGACAGAGTCAAGAACACAGACGAATCCCTTACAGCCCAATCATCGCGTCCGACAACAACCTCGTTAGAGCCCTTTGTCGCTTTGACAGTCCAATGCCCTATAACTGTATCTTCAACTACCCTGCCTCTGACAATTTCAGAATCAGTCACAATTACAGAATCTTCTGTCGGTTGCTGCTCTTGCCGAGCACTGTCGGGCTTGCTCTGCCCGGTACTAGCCGCAATCAAGCCTGAGACTAAAACTGCAGAAGCAATAACACTAATCATTTTTCTCATTGCTTGCCTCCTTTCCGCCATAGGTAAATGAATAACAATACTACAATGAGATAATTAGCCAATACGAGATAGCCAATCTCCAATATGGCATTTTGAGAATAAATTCGCATTATTTCAATAGCTTCATGTGTATCTACTCCCGGCAAAATATATATTGACGCTGAATAGTGTAAATGAAATAAAAAAACAGCACTATTTATAATTGCCAAAATTGCCAATGCAATGATGCCTGATACCTTCTGCCACTGTTTCATAATTATCTCAGGAGATTTATGGCTTCGATTACACAAAAAGGATATGGCATTATTTTTTTTGAGTATCGAAATACCTTTGGTTTAAACACTCTGACGGTAATCTCTATCAGTTCATTTTCAAACGGTGTTTCACCGCTTTCAGTATTGCATGACAGCGGAATATAGTATTCGACTCCTCGATACAAAAATTCCATTGACGTCGGCGAAACGCAGTCAATAATATCCCTGACGAAACCGGATTCTTCAGGGTCTAATGTCGAACGGCCCAGAGCCTTGTAAATGACTGGCAAAACAACCGTTGCAGTTCCATTTCCTTCGTATCGGATGTTCTTAAAAACCGTTGTGCAATACTTATCTAATCCCGGAACATCTTTACGGATAGAATCTCGCCATCCTTTGCCGAATCTCGCTGTAAGACAGTCCATAATGGCAGTATTATATTTAGCCATTTGAGCGCCTGAACAATTTGCGATACAGCCGAAATCATCATAATCGACGCCATATCTTTCTGCGAATTCTTCCTGACCTATATATACAACAGGCGCAATCCCATCCTGCAATAACAGTTTGGCATCGCCTGAAAGCCACTTCTCCTTTGCAGTCTTGACGGAATAAGCATCATCGTTCCATGCAAAATGTCGCTCCGTTTTAGCAATTATGGAGTCAAGTTTTGCTTGACGTTCCTCTTCAGTCAAACTGCGTTCTTGTGCCTCTATCTGAAACGCTCCGAACAACAAAAACGCAATGATAACCAAGACATTATTTTTAATACTTTTCATCGCTTGCCTCCTTTCAGTTTTTCTATAAAAGTTTTAATCGTTTGTGGTGAGAAATTAACGACAGAATCTTTCGGATAAGACTGCTGGGTGATTCCGTTATTGATAATTGTAACATGCAGACTGTCGCCATCAATACAGTCAATACTATTATAACTTATGGAATCCTCATAATGAATACTATAGGAATCATAATTTATCTCGGCTAAGTTGTCCGGGAAAACAAATGTACCATGATAGTAATCCCTAAATAAAGGCTGGGCTTGATATAGGCTGTCAATAAGATTGGTTATATAGGCTGCATTTTGATGATATTTCGTGGAGTCGAGGGGTAAAACCCAAGAAGCCTGTGCGCCTCCTCTGCTCAACCCATAAAAGCAGCCTCTCAGTGTATCGACTTTGAAACAGTCTATTTTGCCATCGTCATCATCATTAACTTGAACAGATTTAGACATAGGACGAATAAACAGGCCCTCTTTTTTACCTAAACCATAGTGTGGGGCTGCCATCATTAAACCTCGTGTGTGATAGAGAACGTAATCTCCATCCTCTGCATCTATATAATGCCTTCCGACATAAAAAAGCAATTGTAATGCAAGAATTGCCGTAATAGCCGAAAACCAGAAATCTATTCTCAACCACCATTTCAGAAATCGAGGTTTTTCAAGTCCACGGCTGACAGGAAGGGCGAGCAATCCAATGAGGTAGCCGCCTACAAGCAGCCAGTTGAGCAGGTTCCATCGCCACATTAAGTCATTGTTCGTCACATATAGCATAAAGTAGATAATCGGCAGGAGCGCAATCTGCACCCACACCATGCTAATGACGATTTTATATCGGAGAGTATCAGACATAAGCTATTTCTTTTTGTGTTTGAACTTGATGGTTTTCTTGGTGTTGCGTTTGGGATATTTGACCTTGATTATCACCGGGTCATCGTAGCCCTCTGCCTCTATGCGAAGTGTCGCTTCTATTTAACCGTTCCTTTGACTTTTACGGAATCGACACGAGTTGCAAGAATGCTGTCGCTGGGCAACATCTTAATATCTGTTGGTGTCTGTGCCTCGGAAGTCATCGGCATGAGCATAGCGAGGGATGCTGCCGAGATACCGGCGAGGGCTACAGCTTTTCCGGCGAGGGAGCGGGCTCGGAGCTGCTGCTCCAAGTAGCGCACCTCTGCTTCGCATTTGGGGCACGTGCCGAGACAGTCGCCTTTGTAGCGACATTCCGACGTGGCGAACTCAATGCCGTTGGCCTCGGCAATCTGCCGCCGTATCTCTTTCAGTATTTTGCAGGTCTGCTTTCCTCGTGCCATAGCGTCAGTGTTTGCGGATTTGGTAGGTGAATAAATCGAATCGGGTGAAACCGAGGGCTTCGAGTGCCTTGCGGCTTGCATCGCGGTCGGCGTCGGTGTTATATTCGGGTATCAGCGGTATGCGGACAATGCAGTCTTGTTGTCGCCCGGCATCGGCTATCAGTCGGAGGTTGTCGTGAACGAGGTCGTTGGACTGCCCCGTGTAGCTACGGTAAATGTCGGGGTTCATATCCTTGATGTCGATGATCAGGGTATTGACCACCGGGAGTAGTGCCTCGATGTTGGTCGACGGCACGCTGAGCGATGTCTCCAAATTGAGCTGCCATGCGGACCCGCACATTTCGCGGAAATCACGGATAAACTGCGGACGCAGACAAGGCTCGCCGCCTCCGAAGGTCACACCGCCGTTTGTGGCTATGAAATAAAGCTCGTCGATGCGCGTCTCGGCATACAGTTCCTCCGGTGAATACTCGCGGAAACGTCCGCTGTCGCCCAGCGACTGAGGATTCAGGCAATATCGGCAAAAGAGAGGACAGCCGTGAAAGGCAACAAGCGTAGTGACTCCATCGCCATCGGTAGAAAGGCGATGCCGTGCGATGCCTATTATCTTAGCCAGTTGTTTATCCATGAAGCTCTTATCTGTCCGCACAACAAAGATAGTATGAAAATTTGACATTCACAGCAAACCAAACACGAATTCGAGTGTTGTTATAAGCAAGAGAAGGCATTTTTCCGGCGTCAATAAAAAGCCTGACATAAATGCGATAACCTTCTCAGCCCCGGCCTTTACGACCGTGGGCTTTTTTTATGTCGCTCATGTTTGCTATCTTTGCAGAAACAGTTTCTTCAGACTATGGATATTTTAACAGGCGAAAATATATTGCTGTTAGGCTCTATTCTCCTAATCGCAGGCGTGCTGATAGGAAAGACAAGTTATCGAACAGGCTTGCCGCTGCTGCTTGTATTCCTGCTTGTAGGCATGGCCTTCGGCACAGACGGCGCAGGCATTCAGTTCAGCAACATGCACGACGCCCAGTTCATCGGCATGATAGCCTTGTGCATCATTTTGTTTTCAGGCGGTATGTCTACGAGCCTGTCGTCGATACGCCCGGTAATAGGCCCGGGTCTGATGCTATCGACAGTCGGAGTACTTCTCACGGCTTTGCTGACAGGCCTGTTCATATTCTGGCTCTCAGGTATGTCCTGGACTAATATCCATTTTGCATTCATACCGTCACTACTGCTTGCGTCTACAATGTCTTCGACCGACTCGGCTTCTGTATTCGGCATTCTGGGCTCTCAGAAGGTAAACCTCAAACATAATCTCAGGCCGCTTCTTGAGCTCGAGAGCGGCTCTAACGACCCGATGGCCTATATGCTCACTATCATTCTCATCGAGGCAATCATGCCCGGCGGAAACCTTTCGGGAGGAGCTCTTGCGGTTCAATTGCTGCTACAGTTTGGCGTCGGAAGCGCCATGGGTATTGCAATGGGCTACCTCACCAAGTGGCTCATAGGATTTTATCGCAGAACCGGAGGCGGGTCGGCCCGAGAAGACAAAGGACAGGCAACAGCCATGATTTCGATACTTATCATCGGCTCGGTCTTTCTCACATATACGGCCACAACAGCCATAGGCGGCAACGGCTATCTCGCCGTCTATATAAGCGGCATTCTGCTCGGCAATTCGGTGCTGCCCCATAAGAAAAGTATAAGCAAATTCATGGACGGCCTCACCTGGCTGGCGCAGATTGTGGTGTTCCTCATGCTGGGGCTTCTTGTGAATCCCCACGAGATGCTGTCGGTAGCGGCAGTATCGTTTCTGATAGGCCTTTTCATGATTCTTGCAGGGCGTCCGATAAGCGTATTCCTATGCATGCTCCCCTTCAGAAAAATCAATTTCCGCACGAAGACATTCATATCGTGGGTAGGACTGCGCGGAGCGGCACCTATAATCTTTGCCACATATCCGGTTGTGGCCGGAGTTCCGGGCGCATCACAGATTTTCAATATTGTATTCTTTGTGACACTTCTGTCGCTGGTGCTTCAAGGCACAAGCGTGATAGCCTCAGCCCGTAAACTTAGTCTGATTGATGAATCGCCTGCTGCCGACGATGATTTCGGCGTTGAGTTAGACGACGAGCACCCGACTTCTCTCCGCACTCTCGTCCTGACTGAGCGCGACCTCGAAAACGGCAATACCCTGCGCGATATCGCCCTGCCTGAAGGCGGCCTGGTGATGATGATACGCCGCGACGGACGCTTTATAGTGCCGAACGGCAAGCGGCGTCTGCTGGCCGGCGACAATCTGCTGATTATAACCGAAGATGTAAAAAATGGATAGTCTGACAATACGAAAAGCGGCAGAATCCGACATAGACCGCATAATGCCTCTGTTTGAATCGGCGCGACAGTTCATGCGTTCGCAAGGCAACATGACTCAATGGACTAACGGCTATCCGTCGCGAGAAACCGTTCTGGCAGACATCAATGCCGGCAATTGCTATGCCGGAGTCAATTCTCAAGGAGAAATAGACCTTGTATTCGCATTTATAATCGGCAACGATGCGACCTATAATATAATAGAGGATGGCGAATGGCCCAACGACAATCCATATGGGACCATTCACCGCATAGCATCTTCCGGACGTAGTGGCGGAATGCTTGCCGCATGCGTCGGTTTCTGCCTCGAACACATCGGAACAGTCAGGCTCGACACACATGCCGACAACCACACCATGCGCCGTGCCGCCGAAAGTCTTGGCTTCGCACGCTGTGGAATCATATACTGTCAGGACGGCACCCCCCGCATAGCCTACCAACTTAATTGATTATTTGCCGAACATTAACATCGATTTTTTTGTATAACTGATACCAAAAACATATCTTTGCAAAAGCAGAATATCATATACACCTACATAACTGACCAGAAATGGAAAACAATGAACTTATCAAAGAGGTGACTGCCAAAGCCCAGACATGGCTCACCGACGGCTATGATGCCGAAACCCAAAGCGCAGTACGCCGCATGCTTGAGGCCGAAGACAAGACCGAACTCATCGAATCGTTCTACAAAGACCTCGAATTCGGCACAGGCGGTCTCCGTGGCATTATGGGTGCCGGCAGCAACCGTATGAACATATATACAGTAGGCGCCGCTACACAGGGTCTTGCCAACTATCTTAAGGAAGCTTTCGCCGACCTGCCTGAAATCAGCGTAGCCGTAGGCCACGACGTGCGCAACAATTCGCGCAAATTCGCCGAAATTGTCGCTGACATTTTCTCGGCCAACGGTATCAAGGTATATCTTTTCGATTCATTCCGCCCTACCCCCGAACTTTCGTATGCAATCCGTAAACTCGGCTGCCAGAGCGGCGTGAACATCACTGCCTCGCATAATCCCAAGGAATACAACGGTTACAAGGCTTACTGGAACGATGGCGCCCAGATTATCGCTCCCCACGATGTGAACATCATCAACCACGTGAACCGCATCAAAGACGTGCGCGACATCAAATTCGAGGGCGACAAATCTAAAATCCAGATTATCGGCGAAGAAATCGACAACCAGTATCTCGATGCCGTTCATACCCTCAGCCTCGACCCGGAAGTAATCAAGCGTCAGTCTGACCTCAAGATTGTCTATACACCTATCCACGGCACAGGTGTGAAGCTGATTCCCGAATCGCTCATGAAATGGGGCTTCACCAATATTATTCACGTACCCGAACAGGATATTCCTTCCGGCGACTTCCCCACCGTGGACTCTCCCAACCCCGAGAATCCGCCGGCCATGGCTATGGCAATCGCCAAGGCTAAGGAAGTAGGTGCAGACCTTGTTGTCGCTTCCGACCCCGATGCCGACCGTATCGGCTGTGTAATCCGCGACAACGACGGTGAATACCAGCTCATCAACGGCAACCAGATTGTGATGATTCTTCTCAACTACATCATGCTCCGCAACCGCGAACTCGGTCGTCTGCAGGGCAACGAATATGTTGTTAAGACAATCGTAACAACCGAAACCATCAAGGCCATCGCAGAAAACAACGGCATCAAGATGTACGACTGCTACACCGGTTTCAAATGGATTGCAGCCGTTATACGCGAACTCGAGACCAAAGACCGCTATCTCGGCGGCGGCGAAGAGTCTTATGGCTTCCTCGCCGAAGATTTCTGCCGCGATAAAGACTCCGTATCGGCAATCTCGCTCATGGCCGAAATCTGCGCCTGGGCTAAAGACCGCGGCATGGACTTCAACCAGATGCTTCAGGAAATATACCTCAAGAATGGCTACAGCCACGAAGAAGGTATCTCTGTAGTTCGTCCCGGCAAGACCGGCGCCGACGAAATCCAGCAGATGATGGTAAACTTCCGCGCCAATCCTCCCAAGGAAATCGGCGGCTCGAAGCTCACATGCATCAAAGACTACTCCAACCTCACCTGCACCGATGCGGCAACAGGCGATATCAGCAAGCTCGACTTCCCGACAACCTCAAATGTGCTCCAGTATTTCACTGAAGACGGCACTAAAGTGTCTATCCGTCCGTCGGGAACAGAACCTAAAATCAAATTCTATATCGAGGTTCACGATAAAATGGCAGATGCCGCAGACTACGCACGCTGCAACGCCGATGCCGCTGCCAAAATCGCACGAATCAAAAAGGAACTCGGTATCTGATAATACCTACCCTATTCATACTGAAAGAGACTGTCTAACAAGTTTGGGCAGTCTCTTTTTATAGTCTAAACTGGCTAA
>CAMNRO010000004.1 GCA_946553045.1 uncultured Porphyromonadaceae bacterium
ACGCCCCGTGTGGAATTTCACCACAGATGTATGGCATGCCCGCCATACAAAAAAGAGGCTGCGCCGTAAAACTTAATTACGACACAGCCTCGTTATTTTATAGCGTTTATCTGTCAGATAATTCTTGCCTTCAGCCCGCGGGCGGTCAGAAGACGCAACACGTCCTGACGACGGTCGCCCTGTATCAGAATCTCGCCGCCGCGCGACGAGCCTCCGCAACCGAGCGAACGCTTCAGGTCGGCCGCAATGCGGTCTACCTCGTCGTCGGCCAACGTGAATCCGCAGATAATTGTCGCGCATTTGCCCGCGCGGCCTTTCTTCTCAAGCACAATATCGAGGCGTCCCTGCCTGGCGGGAGCCTCTGCCACAGTTTCTTCTACAGCAGCCTCAGCCGTGGCGTCCTCGCCCATGGCTCCGCGGAGCGCGGCCAGGCTGTCGCGCCAGTCATTATTCTTCATAGGGTATGGAATCTTCGTCGGCAGGTGCCGTGTGCGATGCCTCGTTGAGAGATTTAAGCAACATCAGACACGCCCTGTCTTCATTGTTCACTACTTTGATATACAATGCCGTCGAATCGCTGTCGCGCGTGACGGCGGCCTTGAGACAGCGCGCCGCAAAAGCCGTGTTACCCTCCGACTTGTCGGCATTCTCGCCCAGGCGCATAAGCACCAGCGAGAGCCGGCATAAATCCCACGTATCGAGAGTTGCAAAATCAGAGCCTATCACAAGGCTGTCGGCCAAAGCCTGCGCTGTGGCATAGCGGCCGGCGGAATAGGCAGCCTCTACACGGTCGAGAGACGTTTGCGGAGTTGTCGGGGTATGCGTGCAGGCCCCCGCGGCACAAAGCGCCGCGAAGACCGCCGTCACATATAGGAGATACTTCATTCCGAAGGGGGTGTTTGGGTTTCTGAGGCCGGCTCGGTTATGAGTTCATCGAGGCTCTGGCCTTCGGCATTCTGCCAGTCGGCTTCGCCGGGCTGAGAAGCCCCGGCTTCATCGATGGCATATTGCTGTTCTACATTGTCTCCCGCAGGAGTGTCTACATGAGTATTGTTGTCGAACCAGCCGATATAGTAGATTACGGCAACAGCTACAATTGCAACGAAAATAGCCGCTACGAGCCATTTCCATGTTCCGTTCGATCGATTAGCCATAGTTGAGTGTGTTTTACATTTTTTATATTTATAAAACACACGTAACTATCAAATGTTTTCGGCCTTTTCTACGAAATCGTACATCAGCAGCGCGGCCTGCGCGGCTTCGGCGCCCTTGTTGCCGAGGCGTCCGCCGGCACGGTCGAGGGCGTCCTGCTCGTTGTCTACGGTGAGCACGCCGAATATCACCGGTATGTCGCACTCGCTGTTGAGATGTGTGATACCCTGGGTCACGCTCTGGCACACATAGTCGAAGTGGGGCGTGCCGCCGCGGATAACACAGCCGAGCACCACAACGGCATCATAGAGACCGCCGTCGATAAGCTTGGAGGCCGCAAAGGTAAGCTCTACGGCGCCGGGAACCTCGTAGACATCGACCATGTCGGCTTCGAGAGCGCCCTTGAACACATCGAGAGCGCCCGCAAGCAGGGCCTCGGTGATATGGCTGTTCCACAATGTGCGCACAACGGCCACACGCATGTCGCGGGCACGCTGGAAAGGAGTGAGAGGAGCGTTATCTGATGTAGACATCTTTCTGAAATTATGAATTGTGAATTATTATGCTTTTTACGAAAATGTTTGTCGGCGCCTCGAAGTCCTAAAATCCGAGATAGGGAAAACGGATATTCTTTGCGGCGGCGTTTGCCGTCTGAGCCGCAAGGCCGAGTATATTGCGGCGAAGTTCGTCGGTGGTGGCCTCGAAGTCGGCGGCGGTATATCCGTGCTCGGCTATGGCGGCAGCAACTCCGGCTGTGGCGCCTGCATTCCATATCATACCCTCGCAGGTGCTCTCGGGAATCTCTACCGAGCACATTTCCTTGCCGCTGTAGTAGCTTATGCGTCGGCAGGCCGGCTCTATGGCTATGAGCGAGCGGCAGTAGAAATCGATATGGTCGTGATAGCACGAATCGGTGGCGTTGGCGCCGAAAATGAGCGACAGGTCGTTGGCGCGCGCTATCACCACATGCGCCATCTCGAGATTCTCGAGAATCTGCGGCATCACGCGTGTTATGCGCGGCTCCAGCTGAGGCAGAAATCCGGGCAGATACACGAGCACTGCCTTGCGCTCCACCGCATGGGCGAGAAAGCGCTGCAGACGAACACGCATACGCTTGTCGATGGCATAAAATCCGCCGTAGACAACGATGTCGTCCTCGTCGATGCGCGGCCATATGATGTCGAAGCACTCGTCGGGATACTGCTCGTAGCGCGTTATGGTGGCCGGCCGGTCGCCGGAGGCGCCAACAAAGATATTGAGCGGCGTGCGGCCCTCAGTAAAGCGGTCGACAGAAGTCACATCGACACCGGCATCCGTGAGCGACTTCACGGCGATGTCACCCACCGAATCGGCTGCGGCCTCAGAAGCCATCAGCACATTGAATTTATTACGGGCAAGTATTTCGGCCGCATTGGCAACGCGTCCGCCCGGCAACGCCCCGAGCGGCTGCCCCTGGGCGTCGAGAACCATATTGAGCGAAAGCTCGCCTATGCATATTATCTTTTTCATATTCAGTCGGCTTTTGCAAAGCCGAGGATTAGTGGTTAATGGTTAGAGGTAAGGGTCCAAAGATGTGGCAGTTCTACACTAACCACTAACCATTAACCACTAACCTTCATGATTCGTTCACGAATCACGAGTTCACGGATTATTTGATTACATCGCCCGGTGTGCGCGAGGCTATGCCGAGATAGCCGCCGTGGTGACGCTTGGCATAGTCGGCGCGGGTGAAGCCGATACGGCGCATTACGTTCACAACCAGCACATCGCCTATCACCGTCATCATCGTGGTAGAGGTCGTCGGTGTGAGACCCAGCGGGCATACTTCGGGTTTGTCGGCCGTGAAAAGGCATATATCAGCCAGCTCGGCAAGGGGGCTGCCGGGAGTGCCGGTGATACCTATCACGGGAATATCCTCGTAGAGGCCGTGAAGCAGCGCCACGAGCTCGATAATCTCGCGGGTCTTGCCGCTGTTCGATATAAACAGCACTATATCGTTTTTCTGAACCACACCGAGGTCGCCGTGCTGTGCCTCGCTCGGATGGAGGTTGACAGCCGGAGTGCCGGTCGATGAGAATGTTGTGGCTATATTCATGGCAATCTGCCCGGCCTTGCCCATACCGGCCGTCACGAGCTTGCCGCCCTGACGGTGCACGCGCTCAACGATGGCCTCTACTGCTTTTTCATAGGCATCGGTGACCGGAATCGCCATTATTGCTTCGCTCTCCGCCCTGAGTATCTCGAGCATCGAGCTTCTAACGTCTTCGTCCATGTTTAGTGGTTGTTTTGAAGAGCAAAAATAGCTAAAAAGCTCCGTTCTGCAAAATTTCGGCCGTCCAGTTGATTTCAAGAGGATTTCCGGCCATCGACATCACAAGCGGAAATGCGGGGTCGTCGAGCACGCATATTTCTGCGCCCTCAATAGTGTCCGAAGCATATACACGACCGTCTTTCACCTCTTTGAGGCGGTAGACCGTTCCGGCCCAATCAGCACTACCGTCGGCTTTCAGAGCCTCGAGAGCCTCTCGCGAGAGAATTGCGAAGGTCTCGCCGTCGGGAAGCGTCACATGCCGGCCGTCCTCAGGCATAAGATAGCTCATGCTCCGGGCCGAGGTTACGGCGGCCGCCGTCATCGTGTAGCTGCCACGCCACATTTTCAGATTGCGCTCTATAGCCCAGTCCATGCGAATGCCTCCGTCGCCGGCGTGCGTGAACACGGCGGTGAAGCGACGCGTCTGGCCATGAAGCTTGTATGTCAGCTTCACACTGTCGCGACGGCATTCTGCCGAGAGCGAAAGAACAGAAACAAAAGCGATTGCAATAAGGATTAAATACCGTTTCATGTCATTCCCACATTTTTTCGCCCCACGAGCGAGGTTTAACACCCATTTCAAGCTCAAGCACGCCTCCGGCAAGAATATCGGCATGGCTGATAGTTGAATAGGGATAATCGACGCCATTAAGCTTCGCACCCGTTATATACGGCTTCTTCGGCGAAAAGCCTCGCGCCCTGATTGTAAAATCGCGTCCGTTCTCCAGGTGGAAGGTAGTGCTTTCAACCATAGGAGAGTGTATGAGATAGTAATCGTGTCCGGCATTGGGATAGAGGCCTGTCATATGGAAGGCGAGCCACGACGACATCGCGCCCGAGTCGTCGTTGCCGGGCAAACCGACAGGCCCGTCGCTATAATTCTCGGCGATAATGGAGGCCACGCGCTCCGTCGTAAGATCGGGGCGACCGAGCCAGTGATAAAGGCAGGGCGACAGGAACGAGGGCTCGTTGTTTACATTGAAATAACCCTTGTCGAAAAACTTGTCGAGACGCACAAGCATTGCCTCGGGGCCGCCGCACGCTTCTATCAGCAATGCCACATCGTGAGGCATGCTGAGCGAGTATTCCCACGACGAAGCCTCGTAGAAAAACATGCTCCACCACGGAGTGTACCACGGCCCTTCGAAGGTCACCGGCGTATATTCATACTTCGGCCTCACCAGCCGCGAATGGCCGAAAGGTATCGAGTCGAGCCAGTTGCCGTCGCGGTCGCGGGGCATTATGAAGCCTTTCACACCGTCGTGTTCATAGTCGGCGCGCCATAGATTGCGCCAGTTGTGCGAACGCTCCATAAACCCGGCGTAGATATCTTCATGCCCCAGCCCGCGCGCCACCTGCGCCACGGCCCAGTCGCAGAAGCTGTATTCGACCGTGCGGTTGCCTGCGCGGTCTATGCCGTGGGGTATATAGCCGTATTCCATATACTCGCGCAGCCCGCCGCGCCCTTCTGCCTCGGCATTGGCGCCGGGGTCTACGGTAGCGTCCTTGAGCATATGCTTCAGCGCCTCGGCATAGTCTATTCCGCCGAGCCCCTTGGCATAAGCGTCGGCAATGACGATTTCGGCGTTCGAACCACCCTGGGTGCGGCCGTTGGCGTTGCCGCTACGGGCATCGGGCATGTAGCCGTCGCGCTTGCCTATATTGATAAGAGAATTGACAATATCGGTCTGCCTTGCTGGCGCGAGGAGCGTAATCAGCGGCATCGATGTGCGGTAGGTATCCCAGATGGCATAGAAATCGTCGTAGTACGGCACGGGGTCGTTCCACAGCGGATTCTCACCCGTGCGGTCAGAGGGCATTATCATGGTGTGATACAGCCCCGTGTAGAACATTCGCTTGAGCCTCTCCGGGGTCGAAGGCGCAAGCTCGGCTCGGCCGAGAATAGCGTTCCATGACGCCAGCAGACCGGCACGGACCTCGTCGAAGGTCTTGCCGCCGGCGTCTGCCTGCGCGTTTTCGCGCGCCTTGAGTTCACTTAAAAATGAGATGCCCACATTCACCTGCACCGCCTGCGTATCGTCGGCAAAACGAAGCAAAGCGCCTGTCTTGGTGCCGTGGTCGGTCTGGAATCGGGCGTCGGAAATCACCGAGTCGCGCCACGTCGCCGTCTGCACGAAGGGCACCGAGGTCTCGGCGTAGAAATAGACCGTATATGCACGGCCGTTGTTCCACCCGCCGCGTATCCTCGAATAGCCCTGCACGGCATTGTCGCCCACAATCTCTATCTGCGAGCCCACGAACTGCTGTGCCTCACGGGCATCGGGCACGGGATTCTCGCCAAGGAAGAACCCGGCATCTACAGCCAGTCCTTTCTCCTCTTTGCCGCCCGGATATGAAATGCGATAGACCGATGTGCGCGGCGCCGCCGTCATCTCCACCGAAATGCCGCTGCCGTCGAGCACCGTCGAATAGTAACCGAGTTCTATGGTCTCCGAGCGGCGCCGGTCGTAGTGCGTGGTGCTGTTCATGCCGTCTGTAAACGGCATTATCAGTATGTTGCCATACTTCGGGCCGCCGCCGGTGCCGCTCACATGCACCTGGCTGAACCCGTCGACACGCTCGGGCATCGGCAGCCAGCCGCTGTTGGGCGAGGGCGTGCAGTCGGGCGAGGGTTTCACCATGCCGAAAGGATACGACGGCCCGATAAATACGCGTCCGAGACCTTCCGAACCTATTTTAGGGTCTACGAAATCGCTCGGAGGCCGTCCGGCTTCCGTCGAAAAGGCCGTTCCTGCCAGAGCTATAGCAAAAATTACAGGATATTTCACAGCATAGGATTTAGAGGGTTTAATCTGCGCAAAAATAGCACAAAAGAACGGCAAATACAAATTGGGCGGACGGGCAGACGGGCAGCTGGGCGGACGGGCTTAGAGCGACATGTGCAATATCGGGTATGGGCGGCCGGCCTCGTCAAAGGCGTCGCGGCCGGTCACTGCGAAGCCCTTTGATTCGTAGAATTTCCTTGCAGCCTCATTCTGCTCGTTTACATCGACCTTTGTGGCACCTCGCCGTTTCGCGAATTCGATCAGCGCGGAGCCATAGCCGTGCCCACGCATGTCGCCATCGACAAAAAGCATTTCCACACAATCGCCGCCGATGCCTACAAAACCGACGACAGCCCCGCCATCCTCCGCAGCATAGAGCTCGACTGCAGGAAAATACAGCGGTATGAGAGCCGTCCTGATTTCCGCTATCGAGTCCTCGGTCAAAAAATGGTGGGTAGCGCGTACGGAGCGCTCCCATATCGCGGCCAGAACCGGATAGTCATCTTTGCTGCATTCTCTAATATCCATGATTTCAGATAAGTCCGCGCATATTGCGTGGGTGATGAAGGAGTATTTCTTCGCGAAGGCGCGTATTGTCCATGTGGAGATAGATTTCTGTCGTGCCTATCGACTCGTGGCCGAGCATCTGCTGTATGGCCCTGAGGTTGGCACCGCCTTCAAGAAGATGTGTGGCGAAACTGTGCCGCAGCGTATGTGGCGAAATAGTGCGTCTCACTCCTGCCAGCTCGGCAAGTTCGCGGATTATATAGAATATCATCACTCGCGTGAGATGTGCTCCGCGGCGGTTGAGAAACACATATGCCTCCTCGCCCGGCTTAGGGTCGGGGCCATGCTCGTCGCGCTCAAGCAGATATTGCTTCACAAAATCGATTGCAGGCTCCGACATCGGCACCATACGCTCCTTCGAGCCCTTGCCCGACACAAGCACAAAACCCTCGTCGAAATAAAGACGGCTACGCTCCAGCGCGCACAACTCGCTCACTCGCAAGCCCGAGCCATAAAGCATTTCCAGTATGGCTCGGTTGCGCAACCCGAGGGGGGAGCCCATGTCTATACAGAGGGTCATAGCGTTGATTTCGTCGATGGTCAGGACCTCGGGCAGCTTGCGCCCCGGGGTAGGCACATCGAGCAGGGCCGACGGATTGTCGCCGCGCAGGCCCTCGACCAGCAGAAATTTATAATAGTTCTTTATGCCCGACACTATCCGGGCCTGCGAACGCGGCGCTATGCCCAGCTCATGGAGAGTATCGAGAAAAGCGCCCAGGTCGGCCTGCGTCGCGCCGTCGGCCGTCTTGCCGTTCTGCTCGAGCCATGACGCAAGACGGTCGTAATCGGCCATATAACCGAGCCGCGTATTCTCCGACAGACCGCGCTCAAGCAGCAGATATGCCTCATACTCCTTTCTCAGATTCATCGTATAATTCAGATAGTGCCCTGCTCCACCCTGCGCGCTATGCGGTCGAGAGTGGCGTCTTCCTTATTCTTGGCCGGCTTGAATTCGCTTTTGAGGCTGACACCGAACAATTTGCCGAAGCCCTGCCAGAAAGTGGCGCGGAAAGTGCCTAAAAACGCCTTCACAATATCGTAGCTCGACTGATGTGTCTCGCGCTGTATCAATTTGATGAGAACCTTGGCCTGGCGCTTCGAAAAGCGCTTCAGCACAGGCTTATATTGCTCGAAAAGAGCCTTTTCCATCGACTTCAGATAAGCCTCGCGCTCTTTCTGGGTCGGAAAAGTCTCGATATACTCGTAGGTCTCCACGAGCGTCTCGGCAATGAGTTTGGCATAGGGCAGCGTCAGCTTCACATCGCGCACCGTGCGCCAGAAAAACTCCTCGTCCTTGAGATTTTTGAATTTCTCGGCGGGAAACACTGTCAATTCCCGCAGATTGATTACGGCCACAGTATCGCCGTCCTCGTCCACGCGCCACGAATAGCTCAGGTAAGGGTCGCGCACAAGTGTCGGAGTCGCTTCGGCGGCCTCGCGCAAAGCCTCTACCGCAGCCCTTTGGGCTGCAGCCTTCTTATCGTTGCGTCCCTCGGCAAAAGACGCCGCAAGCACAACGAACAACACCGATATGACAACTCGATACATCATATTATATATGAAACGTATCGACACTGCCTTTTATTGCAACGTTCAGTAGCGATAATCGGCCAAAATGGCCTGCAGTTTCTTGCGGGCAAGGAATATGCGGCTCTTTACCGTGCCAAGGGGCAAGCCCATGCGTTGCGCGATTTCAGCATATTTGTAGCCGGCCACAAACATGGAGAACGGCACCCTGTATTCGGGCGCGAAACCGGCAATGACTTCGTTGATTTCATGCATGGCCACCGAACCCTCGGGCGTGTCAAGACCCGAATCCTGCGACAGATTCAGCTGATAAAGGTCATCGGAACGGTCTACGACCACCGACAGCCTCATGTTCTGGCGGTATTTATTGATAAAAAGATTGCGCATGATGGTAAACACCCAGCCTTTGAAATTGGTGTTTGCCACATATTTGTCTTCATTATCGAGTGCCTTCAGAGTGGTATCCTGCAATAAGTCGTAGGCATCGTCGCGGTTGGACGTGAGCGTATATGCGAAGTTCAGCAGATTGCGCTGAACCGAAAGAAGTTTTGCTTGAAACGTTTGGTTTGCCATAATCGTAAAGATTAGAAAGTAAATATAAACTCGGTATCAGAATAACGGAATCCTGCATTCCAAATGCTATCGGTTTAAGTATTTTTGAGAAAGATTTTGGCACTTTAGATAATTTAATCTATTTTTGTAAAACCAATTAACTATATCACAGACTATATCGAACTATGAAAAAACTCACAGCCGTGCTCATATCATCTCTCGCAGCCTCTGCCATGCTGGCTTCGGAACCCGCCGAAACAGCGGCGTCGCTTGCCGCCAGAGTAGTTCCGTCTATTGCAGACCGGATTGTATTCCGGACCATCGACTCGCCAGCCGATACCTTTGCAATATCCGGCCTCGACGGAAAAGTGCTTATCGAGGGCAACAATCCAACATCAATGGCTGTAGGTCTCAATAATTACCTCCGCCGCTCGCTCGGCACAAACGTGTCGTGGTATGCCTCTGAACCGGTCCAGGTTCCCGACGAAATCGTGATACCCGAAGCTGCATACGGAGCGCGTGCGGCTGTCGGCACCCGTTTCTTCCTCAACTACTGCACATTCGGCTATACGATGCCATACTGGCAGTGGTCCGACTGGGAGCGCTTCATCGACTGGATGGCGCTCAACGGCATCAACATGCCCCTGGCCATGACCGGAGCCGAAAAATCATGGTACCAGACATGGCGCTCCCTCGGGCTCTCCGACCTGGAAATACGCTCGTCGTTCACCGGGCCGGCACATCTGCCATGGCACTGGATGAACAATATCGACTGCTTCCAGGGTCCGCTCAGCATGGCCTGGCTCGACTCGCAGGAGGCCCTGCAGAAACAGATTCTCGACCGTGAGAGAGAACTCGGCATGACACCCGTGCTTCCCGCCTTCGCCGGACATGTGCCCGCAGCCCTCGCCAGCCACTTCCCGGACGCAGACATCACCGAACACAGCGTATGGGGCGAGTTCCCCCAGGCCGACCGCTGCTACTTCCTGAATCCCTCCGACCCTCTCTATGCCGAGATTCAGAAACGCTTCATCGACACCCAGACAAGCCTCTACGGCACCGACCACATATATGGAATAGACCCCTTCAACGAAGTTGACTCGCCCGACTGGAGCGAAAACTACCTCTTCAACGCCTCCAAAGGCATATTCGCCACCCTGCGCGCCGCCGACCCCGAGGCCAGATGGCTGCAGATGACCTGGAATTTCTACTACGACCGCAAACACTGGACCAAACCCCGCATGAAGGCCTTCCTCGAAGGAGTCGAAGGCGACAACATGCTCCTGCTCGACTATTTCTGCGACAACATCGAAATCTGGCGACGAAACGACCGCTATTTCGGCAAGCCATATATCTGGTGCTACCTCGGAAACTTCGGCGGAAACACCATGATAAACGGCAATCTCCACGACATCGACACCAAAATATCAAAAGTCATAGCCGACGGAGGCGATAACCTGACAGGCCTCGGCGGAACCCTCGAAGCTCTCGACTGCAACCCCGTGATGCACGAGTTCATGCTCGCAAAAGCATGGGCCCCGGCCATGAGCGCCAACGACTGGGCCGACATATGGGCACGCTCCAGAGGCGGCGACAAGGCACCGTCCGTTGCCGAGGCTTGGCAGCTGATGGCCGACAGTGTCTATGTAGGCCGCGCATACGTAGGCAACGCCTGCCTCACAAACGCACGCCCCGCCCTCGAAAAACCGAACGGCTCATACACCTCGCCCCGATACCACTACACCGACGCCGCTCTCCTCCGGGCCCTCGACCTGCTTCTGGAGACCGAAGGCACCGACGACAACGCCGCATACCGCTACGATGTGATGAATGTGACCCGCCAGGCCCTCGGCAACGAATTCAACCACACCCGCAACCGCTTCACCCAGGCATATGTCGACGGCGACATCGCAGCCGCAAAAGCCGAAGCCGCCCGAATGAACGGAATCATCGACGGTCTCGACGCCCTCCTCGCAACAGACCCGCAGTTCTCCCTCGCCCACTGGATTGCCGCGGCACGAAGCCGCGGCACAACACCCGAAGAAGCCGACGCCTACGAGAAAAACGCCAGGACTATACTCTCCATCTGGGGATATACCGACAAGAAACTCAACGACTACGCAAACCGCCAGTGGAGCGGACTCATGAGCAGCTTCTACGGACAGCGATGGAAAATGTTTACCGACGCCGTCATCAAGGCAATGGAAGAAGGACGCGACTTCGACGAAGCCGCCACAACCGCCGCCATAAAAGAATGGGAAGGCTCATGGACTCTCGAAAAAGACGCCGTCACCCCCCCGTCGGACGCCAACCCGGTGCACATCGCACGCCAACTCCGCGAAAAATATCTGCGATAAAATTTGCAAACCAGATTTTTTAGCCCTATCTTCGCAATACCGCTTCAAACTCATAACTGATTTCTGATTTGTACGACGCTTTCTACAGATACCTCGCCGGAGAGGCAGCCCGATCGCCTCTCACCGTGACGGCCTACCGCCGCGACATCGAGAGTCTGCGCGAATTCCGACGTACGAATCTGGCTCTCGGCGACGCCGACCCACGCACGACCACCCTGTCGGAACTACGCATGTGGGTGGCCGACCTTGCCGCTGAAAAATTGTCGACAACAACCATTGTCCGAAAAATACAGGCGGTAAGAGCATTCTTCCGTTACCTTGTCAAACGCCAGGGCATGCTCGAAAATCCCGCCGAACGCCTCTCGACGCCGCGCCTCCCCAAAAACCTGCCGCCATTCATGCGCCAGGAGGAGACGATGGAAAAAATCGACAGCCTCGACGCAGACTCCGACGATTTCACCCGGACACGGAACGCACTAATGCTCACAATGTTCTACTCAACGGGCATGCGAGCCGCCGAGCTAATAGGACTTCGCGACGCAGCCGTCGACACTGCCAAAGGCGAACTAAAAGTGCTCGGAAAACGTAATAAGGAAAGAATAATCCCTTTCGGAACCGAACTGAGCACTATGATTGAGCACTACCGACGCCTGAGAGCCGACCTTCTGCCGGGAGCGCCTCCCGAAAATTTCTTCGTGCGCCCCGACGGACAGCCCGTCTACTACCAGCTCGTCTACCGCACCGTTCACTCAGCCCTCGAAGGCGCAAACATTCCGCGCCGCTCCCCCCACGTGCTCCGTCACTCATTCGCAACCGACATGCTCAACAACGGAGCCGACCTGATGGCGGTCCAGAAACTACTCGGACACGCCTCGCTGTCAACAACACAGAGATACACTCATCTCTCCTATAAAGAACTTCAAAACAATTACAAACTAGCACACCCGCGTGCACAAAAAAAGGAGGATTAACCATGGATGTAAGAATTCAAGCAATCCACTTCGAAATTGCCGATCGTCTCGTTGAATTCATCAACAAGAAAGCCGAAAAACTCGCCCGTCGTTATCCCGACATTGCAACCGTCGACGTAAACCTCAAGGTCGTAAAACCCGAAACCGCCATGAACAAGGAAGTGGTGGTAAAGATAAGCACACCGAACTTCGGCGAAGCAGTGGCTACCAAAACCGCCGACTCATTCGAAGAAGCATACGACCTCGCCATCGAGGCCCTCGAACGACAGCTCGAAAAGAACAAAGAAAAGAAATGAACCTGAAACCTATAGCCCTCGCGGCTGTGGCCTCGCTGGCCACAGCCGCCTCGCTTATGGCTGAGCCATACCGCGTAATCGTGCCTCTCGGCGACGACGACGAAGGCGCCATGGCACGCCTCGTAAACTACGACACCGGCGCGACAATCGACAGCGTCCTCGTTTCGGAAGGCGCCGCAGTCTTCACCGGCGACATCGACGAGCCAGTCCTCGCCCGCGTACTCATCGAAGGCACCCGACTCCCCGGATTCATACTTGAAAGCGGCACCATAGCGCGCAGCAAAGAAGGCGAATTCTTCGGAACCATGCTCAACGACCAGATGCGCGCATTCTCACAGGAAATGCAGACCCTCGTATATGCCTTCAACCAGGCATCGTCCGAAGAAGCCAAACAGCAGATATACGGCAAATACAACGCCGCCCTCGACAGCGCCACCCGCGAGAACGCCGACAACGTCCTCGGCCTGTTCTACTTCCTCCAGGGCGATGCCGCCCAGCTCGACGCTCCGGCACTACGCAAAGAACTCGAAAAATACCCCGACTTCGCAAAATCTCAGCGGGTGCAGAGCATACTCGCCAACGCCGAAAAACCCGAGGCCACATCTGTCGGAAAGAAATTCGTAGACTTCGAAGTGACACACGACGGAAAAACCGAACGCCTCAGCGACTATGTCGGCAAAGGACGCTACACCCTCGTTGACTTCTGGGCAAGCTGGTGCGGACCCTGCATTCGCCAGACCGCTGTCCTGAAAGACATCTACAACAAATACAAGGACAAAGGCCTCGACGTGCTCGGTGTAGCCGTATGGGACAAACCCGAAGACACAAAGCGCGCCATCGAGCAGCACGAACTCCCCTGGCCCTGCATTATCGACGCCCAGACAATACCCACCGAACTCTACGGCATATCGGGCATACCATGCATAATACTCTTCGGCCCCGACGGCACAATCATCAGCCGCGACAAGCAGGACGACGACCTGCGAGCCGATGTCGACGCCGCCATGGCCCGATAAACCACTGCCAAAACACTTTTCAGAGTCTTCTGAAACAAAAAAATGTTGTAAAATATACACACTACCAAATACTCTTCCGACGAAAATTTGTATATTTGCAACCAAATACCGTTTCAACAACGATTTTAAAACTAAAGTATACGTATACCAATTATTTATCTCATCAATCATGAACCGTAATTTATGCTATGTCATGGGTCTGGGCCTCGCCCTGGCTCTGAGTTCCTGCGGTAAGAAGCTCGGCCAGTTCAGCGCAGACTATTTCACTGTCAACCCCGATCCCCTCGAAGCCGTAGGCGAAAAAGTGCCTGCACGAGTGAGCGCAAACATCCCCGCCAAATTCTTTGTAAAGAACGCCGAGGTCACCGTCACTCCCACCCTCGTCTTCAACGGACAGGAAGTAAGCTCCAAGAGCTACACATTCCAGGGTCAGAAGGTGCGTGGAAACAACCCTGTCATCTCATATGATAACGGAGGCACCGCCACAATCCCCGTAAGCTTCAACTACCAGCCCGAAATGGCAAAGAGCGACCTCATGCTCAACTTCACCGTTACCCAGGGCAACAAGCAATACGTTCTTCCCGCTGTCAAAGTAGCCAACGGCGTTGTCGGCACAGCCGCTCTCGCCAACGCTGCCACCGTAACTCCCGCCATCGCGCCCGACGCATTCCAGCGCGTTATCAACGAGAAGTACGCTACCGACATCATGTTCCTCATCAACCAGGCCAATATCCGCGCCGGACAGCTCAAGACCGACGCTATGGCTGAACTCCAGAAGGAAATCATCAACGCCAACGCCGACACCGCACGCGTGCTTCAGGAAATCAACATCTCTTCTTACGCTTCGCCCGACGGCGGTGTGAAACTCAACACTCGCCTCGCCGAAAACCGCGAGAAGAACACCAAGGCTTACGTGAACAAGATGCTCAAAAAGGACAAAATCACCGAATTCGGCGAACTCACCGCTCAGTTCACCGCTCAGGACTGGGAAGGCTTCCAGAAACTCGTCCAGCAGAGCAACATCCAGGATAAAGACCTTATCCTCAGCGCACTCTCGATGTACAAAGACCCCGAACAGCGCGAACGCGAAATCCGCAACCTCTCGTCGGTATTCGAACAGCTCGCCGACCAGATTCTTCCCAAACTCCGCTACTCGCGCATCACTGCCAGCATCGACGTAATCGGCAAGAGCGACAGCGAAATCAAGAAACTCTTCGAAACAGACCCCGCCAAGCTCTCTGTTGAAGAAATCCTCTACGCTGCAACTCTCACCGACGACAACAACAAGCGTCTCAAGATCTACGACACGGCTGCTCGTCTCTACCCCAACGACTACCGCACATGGAACGACCTCGGTATGGCTCAGTACATCGACGGCGACTACAAAGCTGCTAAAGCTTCCTTCTCTAAGGCTGCTTCGCTCACAAAGAACGGCGAACCCCAGATGAACCTCGGCCTCATCGAAATGCTCAACGGCGACTACGCCAAGGCTAACAAATACTTCGGCTCTGCTGCCGGTGTTGCCGAACTCGGCGACGCTCTCGGCGTTTACTACCTCAAGCAGGGCGACGCAGCCGCTGCCGTAAAAGCATTCGGCGACTCAAAGAGCAACAACGCCGCTCTCGCTCAGATTCTCACAAAGGACTACAGCAAAGCTAAATCGACTCTCGCTGCCATCAACAAGCCCGACGCCACAACATACTATCTCATGGCAATCCTCGGTGCCCGCACAAACAACGAATCGATGCTCAACTCCAACCTCCGCCAGGCCGTACGCCTCGACAAATCGCTTGCCAAGAAAGCTATCGACGACCTCGAATTCGCAAACTACAACCTCTCGAAAGCCCTCTAAACAGAGGTCTCACCTCCATACAAAAAGCGCTTCCACCACGGAAGCGCTTTTTTTTGCACCAATGCGTATGAGTAGAATCATACGCTAAAGCGTATTAATTGTTAAACAAAACATCATGAGTACATATACCTATATGTAAATGAAGGCGAAATTACACGCCTCATACCCGACAGCCGTTCAACCGTCGGAGAAAAAAAGTAAGTAAAGACGACAAGAACTGGACCGATATCGCCTCCGGCATAGACGTAAGCACTTTCCACCACAACACCCACCTCGGCTTCTACGCCCTCCGCCCGGCACTGACCGTCTCCGGCCCCGCCACCTCCCGCTTCCACAGCTTCACCTACCGCCCCTAAATCAGTGCCCGAGGGCAGTAGGGGCGCGCGTTCGGCGCGCCCGCCGAGAACATCTTGCGGAATTCATTGATTTCCAAACATTGACACGCGGGCACGTCGAACGCGCCCCTACTGATGCTCATAAAATGTATTATGACACACTGCCTTCATACACCATGCACAACCATTCCGCCACAAAGCACATTATAACTTATTACAATCTGCAAATAGGAGATTTTGTAGAAACAAAATAACTTTGTATATTTGCAACAGGGAAATATATTCCCCCACTTTTTTTTGACAATTAAGGAAGCGTTTTGCTTATCTTGCTAACGAAAACCTGAGAAATTTTCAACGAATGCAAGAGATAAACAAGCGGTTCCCACGCATAGCGTGGGCTGCCGGACCATATCTTGCATTCAAGGTTTTCTCAGGACCATCGTTAGAAGATGTGTGAACCAGTCCACGCTTCTTGTGTTCTGCTGGGTCGATAGGACTGTAAGGCCAAAAAAACATTCATGCCATATGGTAAAGAGTCTTTTATCACTTGCCGCGAATAAATTAATCTGGATTTTCGCACTCCTCATCAGCACGAACATTGGCTATGCTCAACAACAAGTCTCAGCCTGGGAATTCTATTGCAAATACTTCTCTAATGCAACTTCCGCCAACTTAAACTGGCAAGGAAACGGCGGCTGGTCCGATATCAACTCTCTTACAGGAAGTGCACGAAAGGAAGTCAAAAATCATTCTAAAATTGATTTAAGACTAAACAAGAATACCGGCCTATCAAATTTAAATATAGATTTCTCGGTAAATTATTTCTCTTACGGAGGCAAACTTGAGGCATCTTACGATGGAAATTTTCAAGCAAAACTATCTGAGCCTTATTTCCGCAACAATACAGTCGAATGGTATTCTGCAGCTTCGAGCATAACCAATAAGTCTAATAACAGGACCGACATCAAAACGTCTGTCTCACCATGGCAGTTGCAAATGTCTGATTTTAATCTGAAAAATGTGAATGGAGATGTGTACACATTTACATGCAAATCCACTACAACGAATCTTAATAAATCGGTATCAGCGCCTTCCAATAGAGTAGACGACAGTCCAATAATATATCCGATATCATTCGGCGAAATCAAATTGAGCATCCCAGCGTCTACACTATCTCAGAATGATGAATTCGGAACTTGGACCTGGAACTCCAATCGAACAGAATTTCAACTCAAGTCCAATGGCTCAATATGGTATGCAGAAAAGCTAATTTTACACATTACTAAAGAATCCAGCAAACTGAAATTAAGTTTAATAAGTCCTACAACGGTCCTGTTTAAAAATCCGATATCAAAAACAAGCATTGGGCTGCCTGTATATGAAGTAAATTTTTGTTTTGGAGACAAAGCCATACCAATTAAGTTTATCGGAAAAGATTCAAGAGACCTCAATATTGCAATAGATTACGGTTCATACAACCGCCTCACCGAAGAACTTGACCTTGACGCAACCTCATTTATCAGCCAACTAAAACAATACAAATATTGCACCATAACCACAAGCACAGGGCTTGACACCAAATCATTTGTCTTTACTCTTGAAGGTCTATCCAGTATTTTAGACTATATACACTAAACATTATGCGAAAGTTTATTTTGATATTTCTGACGCTTTTCAGCGCCACGATGTCATGTATGAGCCAAATGAGAATTGCAGTTCTCAGACTTGATGCTGGTGTAGGCCTAAACAACGAACAAGTAGATGGTCTCCAGGACATGCTATTAAGCACAATCGAAAATACAGGTCTTTTCTTTATAACAGAACGCTCACGCATAAACGACATAACAAAAGAATTAGGCATCAAACAAGCCTCTCGATTATCAACCGGACAGTTGCAAAGTCTAAGCCGACGGCTAGGAGTTGAAGCAATCATTGTTGGAACTGCCAACTATCAAATACGAGAACGCACACCAATCGACGTCCAGACCGGAATGGCGAAAGGTGAATATGATATTGATATTCGTTTGGTCAACCTCAGCAATGGACACGTAATAGCATCTGCTGGCGACACCCAGCAAACCGGAGAAACAACACGTTCTTTGATAAAACGCATAGTCAACGATTTGTCAAATCGTTACCAGTCTAATATTCAGACAACAACCACACCATCATCGCCGATTACCCTTCATGGATATCTCATGGTGCACCCAAAAGATTTAGGTATTTTTTCTGTAAGTCCATATCAGACAATATCGACAATCAACAAGCGTGCCGAATTTGGATTTAATGATTGGCGTCTTCCGTCTTCAGAGGAACTTTCTATCATGAATGCGAACAGATATTCTATAAATCTGAAATCCAATGCCACATACGGAACTGATTTAAGCAACTTTTCTTCCACTTCCCCAAAAACAGTACGCCTTGTACGCACAGTCGTCTTCACCCAACAGGAACATATCGCAGAAGGAAGCGTACGCTTATCTCCTATATTCTATAACTTTGGGAATATCCCAGTCCTTGAAGGCGAAGCTAAAGCCAAAATTAAAATTCTGAATGAATCATCTGAAACTATCTATTTAGAAAGCGTCAACTGTTCCACTAATAGTATTACAACATCTTTTACCAGTCATACAATTTCTCCCGGAGAGACAGGAATAATTACCATTGCTCTAAACACTTCAGGACGACAAGGTATGACTATAAAACGGGAAATCATTATCCGATATTCAGATAACAATGGGTCTCATGCCCTAAAGCTCCCTGTTTCAGCAAATATTATCTGACGGGCATCAACTTGTGAAGCGGGCAATGGCGGCGAGGAATTCGGGGCCGTAGTGGCGCGCCTTGTATTCGCCGACGCCGGTCACACCGAGGAGGTCGAATTCGGTCACAGGCCTACGTGCGGCCATGTCGAGCAGGGTGGCATCGGAGAAGATGATGTATGGCGGCTTGTTCTCCCGGCGCGCTATAGCCAGTCGCACAGACTTCAGGTGCTCGAACAGCGCCTTCGACGAAGCCGAGTCGGCCGTAAATGACGGCGCCGCCGGTTTGGCGCCCTTGCGCTCCCTGGCTACAGCCTCGGTGTAGCGCGACAGGGTGAGATGGGCCTCGCCGCGCAGAAGCTTCATGCCGAACTCCGTGACGCGCAAATGGTTGCCGTCGTCATAAGCAATCTCGAACACGCCGAGCTGCACCATCTGCTGAAGATAGTCGTTCCATTCCTTCTGACTCAGGTCGCAGCCTGCGCCGAAAGTCTTAATTCTGTCATAGCCTGCCGCGCGGATATCGGCGCGCATAGAGCCTCGCAGTATGTTCACGAGTGTGAACACACCGATGTTCGTCCAGCCCGTGCGGGCCACGGCGCTGATAGCCTTCTGAGCCAGCACAGTGCCGTCGAAACGTTCGGGCGGCTCGAGGCAGACGTCGCAGTTGCCGCAGTCGCAGTCGCGCGCCTCGCTGAAATACGACAGCAGTATGCGGCGGCGGCACACCTTGGCCTCGGCGTAAGCCCTCATGCGGTCAAGTTTCTCCATATTGATGGCCTGGCGCCCCGACTCGGCGGCGAAATTGCGCCGGGCGATGATGTCGGCAACGCTGTGGAAGAGCACAGCCTCGGCCGGAAGCCCGTCGCGGCCCGCTCGGCCTATCTCCTGATAGTAGCTCTCGATGTTCGACGGCAGATTATTGTGCACCACCCAGCGTATATTACTCTTGTCGATACCCATGCCGAAAGCTATTGTGGCGCACACCACCTGCGCCGTGCCGTCGAGAAAAGCCTTCATCGCCTCCGACCGCTCCGACGCATTCATGCCCGCATGATAGCGCACCGAACGCACCCCGGCCGCCGTCAGAGCTTTGTGCAGCGAATCTACGCCCGCCCGCGACAGACAGTAGGCCACGCCCGAATCGTTCGGATACTTCCTCGCCAGCGAGGCTATGAAGCGCACACGGTCGCGTGCTCCGGGGTTGTTATATGCCCGCAGGGATATGTTGGGCCGGTCGAACGAACTCACGAAATTAAACGGGTCGCGCAGTCCGAGCTGACGCGCTATGTCGTCGCGCGTCAGACGGTCGGCCGTCGCCGTCAGGGCTATTGTCGGCACATCGGGGCGCAGCTCCTTCAGGCGCGCAAGCTCCGTATAGTCGGGGCGGAAGTCGTGGCCCCACTGCGATATGCAGTGTGCCTCGTCGATGGCAAAAAGGCTGATATCGAGCCGCTCCCAGTTGTCTATTTCGGCGAGAAGACGCTCCGGCGATATATACAGCAGCTTGAGGCGTCCGGCGAATGCCGCCGCAAGAATCTGGCGGTTATAGCTCTCCGGCTGGTTCGAATGGACGGCGGCTGCCGGAATACCGTTGGCCACGAGAGCCTGCGTCTGGTCCTGCATCAGCGCTATCAGCGGCGACACCACCACGGCGCAGCCCTTGGGCGCAAGCAGCGCCGGCAACTGATAGCATATCGACTTGCCTCCGCCCGTCGGCATAAGCACAAGAGCGTCGCGGCCGCTGCACACGGCCTCGATGATTTCATATTGCCCCGGCCTGAACGAACGGTAACCATAGAAGCGCGCCAGCAGCCCCAGCGCATTTTCTTTCAGCGATTCTTTTTCCATCATAGCACAAAAATAAGACTTTTTTAGTTAGAAATTAGAAGTTAGTAGTTAGAAGTTGCATCCAAAATAAACTTCTAACTCCTAATTTCTAACTCCTAACTTCTAATTACTAACTCATTTTGCTCTTGTCCTCAAGATACTTCCGGGCCTTGGCCGCCCATGCGGCGTCGCTGCAGGTCGATTCGTTTTCGAGAACCGACATCAGCTGCCACAGAAAAATAACCACCCCCAGCATATTGAGCGCGCTGTGGCCCCCGGTGAGAAAACTTATGGCCGAACCCAGAGCCAAATCGGCCCCGTGCGCCACGCAAAGCCCCACATACACCCCCACCAGACGCCTCACAGCCCGCCCGAATCGCCTGGAAGACAGACATGCGCCATCCTTGAGCTTTCCGGCACGGCGCAAGCGGCGCCTCATACGCACCCCCGACACAACATCGGCCATCACCATGGCCGTACAAAGACCCGCCACAGGCAGAACGGGCTCAACAAAAGCTGCCGCGGCTCCTCCGGCCGCCGTCACAGCTATTTTTATCTGAGAATTATCCATAACACTGCAAAATTACAGTCGCGCATCCCCTTTTGATTGACTTAAATGACACTCAGTTCTACGAAAAACGCTAATTTTGCAGCAACAAGAGATTGTCTAAAACAGAATACAATGAATGTGATATTATACGACGAGCATGCGGTGTGGGCCGACCTCCTGCCCATAAGCTTCACACGCCCCGTAAGCGCCATCCGCATAGGCATCGACACCATAGCCGAGAAATGGCAGGCATTCCTGCCCGGCGAATACTCCTGGAAAGTATCAGAGCAATATCTCGAAGAGCTCTTCCCCGCCATAGGCGAAGACTGCCCCGACACACTCTTCATTGCCGGCAATGTGCTGCCCGACGCCGTTCTGGCAGCCAAGGCGGCAGCCCTGAAGCCGGGCGAGGCACTTATCGACGCTCGCGGCCGCGTCGTTGCCCATCGCGGCAAAGAAATCGAAACCCGGGTAGAATCATACACCGAAGCCATCGCCATAGAGCAGCTCTACGACATCTTCATGCTCAACGGCGCCCGGATAAAGGCCGACTTCGAACGCCTCACTGCAGGCCGGGCATCACAGCCCTTGTCGGCCACAAACACGGTCATCGGCGACCCCTCGCTCATCTTCATCGAAGAAGGCGCACACGTCGAGGGCGCCTTCCTCAACACCTCAAAAGGCCCCATATACGTCGGCGCCGACGCCGAAATCATGGAAGGCTCAATGCTCCGCGGGCCAATAGCCCTCTGCGAACACGCGACAGTCAACATGGGCACCAAAATATATCCCGACACCACCGTCGGACCCTTCTGCAAGGTCGGCGGCGAGCTGAACAACGTCGTGTTCCTCGGCTACTCCAACAAAGCCCACGACGGCTTCCTCGGCAACGCCGTCATAGGCGAATGGTGCAACATCGGCGCCGGTGCCGTAGCCTCCAACCTCAAGAACGACTACACCCAGATACGCCTCTGGAACTATCCCACACACCGCTTCGCCCGCACATCGCTGCAATTCTGCGGCCTCATAATGGGCGACCACTCCAAGGCCGGAATAAACACCATGTTCAACACCGCCACGGTGCTCGGCGTGGGCGTCAACGTGCACGGCGCAGGCTTCCCCCGCAACTTCGTCGAGTCGTTCAGCGAAGGCTCCACTGCCGGCTTCACCCGCGTTCCCGAAAAGAAATTCTTCGACATCGCCGAGCGCATGATGGCACGCCGCGGCAAAGCCCTCAGCCCCGCCGAACGCAGCATGCTCACCCACCTGATGACCTTGTAATATCGCACTTTTTTCGTATCTTTGCGTTATTCTGCAATATAGGAAGTGCTTTCGTGCAAATCCGTGCGCAATTTTATAAAATGGCATTATGACATATCCGATACAAGACATAGCACGTTACATCGGCCTCACATCACTTTTAAAGGGACTGACAATCAGCCCACTAAAGTTACAGAAGCTGTTATACTATGTACAGGCATGGTATATGGTTTTTTATGGCAGAGAGAACGTGCCTTTTTCCGACAAGCCTCAGGCTTGGGTCAATGGACCTGTCTATCCTGTTATATTCCATGTATATAAGACCAAGACCGCAAATATGTGCGATCACCTGAAAGCCTCCGATTTTTACGAAGGCGCACCGGAAAAAGGCCTCGAAGAAATATGTGGCAATATACATCTTGATTTCGAACTTCTGGAATCAATAATACTTCTTTATGGCTCAAAAACCCAGAATGATCTGATTTTCCTCACTCATTCCGAGAAGCCCTGGGTAGAAATGCGGGAAGGGCTAAGACCTTTTGACCGTTCTGAAAGAGAGTTGTCGTTGGATACGATGTACCAATATTATAAGGAACGGCACGAACGCAACATGGCAAAAGCATGAAACTGACCGCTGTTGATCTTGAACACGAGGATTACTATACAATCAACCGACGAGATCCCCTGAAGTATTCCCTGTCGAAAGATGACTCCCGACTGTCGCATTCAGTACACGGCGTCATCAAATACGACTATATCGACCTAGGCAAGACCGACTATCATTTCAAGCAGGCATTCGAGCAGCAAGAAATCTCCATGTATTTTGAGAGAATGAATCTATTGTCGACCACGACGATAGACAATCTTTCATCAAGAGCGGACGATTTACATCTCCGCAGATCAGACATAAAAGGCAATCTCAAGAAAGCCGTTCTACAGATATATCCTGAAATGGCGCAGTCGAATCCGATAATTTACCATATCGCCCTGCACGACAAAAACCATAAGGAAAAAGGCGACCGAAACAAAGGCACGCGCTGCCCCCGCCTGTATTTTATGCTGGGAACGAACGGACATATATACATTCTGTTTTTTGACCCATATCATGAGCTGAACCCTATGATAAAGGCTGACTCCAGAGATTGATGTTAAAATAAAATCCGCCTCACGGTTCTAATAAATCCAAAACATGCTACCTGAAAAATATGTAATCACCATAGGACGCACCTTCGGCAGCGGAGGGCGCGCGCTCGGGCGGGCTATCGCCGACCGACTCGGCATCAGTTTCTACGACAAGATGCTGCTGGTCAAAGCGGCCGAAAAAGCCGGCTACAACCTCGAGTACTTCGAGAAGAACGACGAACGCGCACCCAGCGTCATGGGTAGCGCCATGCCGTTCTCCTTCGGATTCTACCCCATGTCGTGGATAGGCAACCCAAGCGGCAACGGCTCCGACAGCACCTATACAGCGCAGTGCGACCTCATGCACGAGCTCGCAGCCTCCGAACCGTGCGTCATCGTCGGACGGAGCGCCGACTATGTGCTCCGCGACATGCCCAACGTGGTCAACATATTCGTGCACGCGCCTGTCGAAGAATGCGTGCGTCGCATAATTCAGCGTGGCGACGTTCAGCGCGAAACCGACGCCAAGGCGCTGGCCGAACGCACAAACAAACTTCGCGCAAATTTCTACAATTTCTATACCGACAAACGCTGGGGATATGCCGAAAGCTACGATTTGTGCCTCAATTCGGCCGGACACTCTATCGACGCCCTTGCCGACTACGCAATTGAATTCATAAAACAACGACTCGAAAAGTGAAAAAGTTAATCTCTGCCATCTTTATCGTCTGCATGGCTCTTGGCGCCAAAGCCTTCACAACAGACACTATAGCCATCAACACCACCCTGCTCGAAGGGCCCGCAAAAGCTGTTGTAATCACCCCCGACGGCGACAAGAAAGCCAAACGCCCGACAGTATATCTGCTCAACGGCTTCTCAGGCACCTACCGCGACTGGAGCTCCCGCACACAGCCGCGCCTGGGCGAACTCGCCGACCAATACGGCATGATAATGGTAATGCCCGACGGACGCGACAGCTGGTACTGGGATTCGCCCGCCAACCCGCGCCTGCAGATGGAAAGCTTCATCATCAGAGAACTCGTGCCATATATCGACGCCCACTACCCCACCAGGCCCGAAGCCGCCCAGCGCGCAATCACCGGCCTGAGCATGGGAGGCCACGGCGCACTCTGGCTCGCAATCAACCACCCCGACGTATTCGGAAGCGCCGGCAGCATGAGCGGCGGAGTCGACATACGGCCCTTCGCCGGAAAATGGAACACGGCAAAACTCCTTGGCGAGTCGTACAGCAAGAACCCCGAACTGTGGGACAGCCATACCGTAGCCGGAAACATACCCAAAATCAAAGACGCCGGCATTAACATAATTTTCGACTGCGGCAAAGACGATTTCTTCGCCCAGGTCAACGAAAAACTGCACCGCGACCTGCTCGACGCCAACGTGCCTCACGACTACACCTCGCGTCCGGGCAACCACAGCCATAGCTACTGGGCCAACTCCGTGCTCCACCACCTCGTATTCTTCAACCAGGCATTCAATAAGTGATACTCAGAGAGATAAGTCTTGTCAGCTTCAAAAATATATCTTCGGCGGAACTGCAGTTTTCGCCGAAGATAAACTGTTTTCTCGGCGATAACGGCATGGGCAAGAGCAATCTGCTCGACGCCCTCTACTTCATGAGTTTCTGCAAAAGCTTCACCGGAGCCCTCGACTCCATGCTCGTGCAGCGGGGCAGCGGCTTCGCCATGCTGCGCGGCCGCTATCTGCGCCGTGGTCTCGACGAAGACGTGAGCGCCGCCGTACAGCCGGGGCGCCCCAAATCGTTCAAGCGAGGCGGCAAGGCCTACCAGCGCCTCACGCAGCATATAGGCGCCTTCCCGCTGGTGCTGCTATCGCCGGCCGACATGTCGCTCGTCGGAGGCGAACCGTCAGAACGACGCCGCTTCATAGACCAGATAATATCGCAGCGCGACGCCCCCTATCTCGACGCCCTCGTGCGCTATAACCACGCCCTCGAGCAACGCAACAGACTCCTGAAACAGGAATGTGCCGACGGCTCGCTCTTCGACGCCCTCGAAGCGCAGCTCGAGATTGCCGGCGACTATATCTCGTCGCGACGTATCGAAAACATAGCACGCCTCGAAGAAATTTTCCGCCCCTACTACAAGGCCATCGCCGAATGCGACGAGCAGCCCGGCCTGCGATACACCGGCAAGGACTATTCGGCCGAAGGAGGCCTTGCCGAACATATGCGCGCCTCGCGCGGACGCGACGCCATTCTGCGCTATACAGCCTCGGGCCCGCACCGCGACGACATCGAGTTCACCCTCGACGACATGCCCGTGCGCCGCTCCGCCTCGCAAGGCCAGACAAAGACATTTACCTCAGCGCTGCGCTTCGCCCAGTACGAACTGCTGCGCGAGAGCCTCGGCATACGCCCCCTGCTGCTGCTCGACGACATCTTCGACAAACTCGACGCCGGCCGCGTGCGCCGAATCATGGCCATCGTAGGCGGCTCCGACTCTTTCGGCCAGATTTTCATAACCGACACCAACCGCAAGCACCTCGACGAGATTGTGGCCGACATTCCCGACACGCATATCGACGACCCCTACCGCCTGTGGCATGTCGAGCACGGCTCGTTCACCCCTATCAGCACCACAGACTGACGACATGAAACGTGTAGAACCCATGCGCCTCGACGCAATCATAAAGCAGATGATCGACGCCACCGGGCTTCGGCCCGAATACAACCGGCGCACGGTCGAATCGCTGTGGCCGGAGGTCGCAGGCAAGCACATAGCCTCATATACGGGGCGAATATACGTCAAAGACCGCACCCTCAACGTGCAAATAATATCGGCGTCTCTCAAGGAAGAACTCTCATTCCTGCGCGAGCTCCTCGTCCGACAGCTCAACGAAGCCGCCGGCGCCGACGTCATCTCATCTATACGATTCTTATGAACATTCCCGAACCCAAATTCGAATTCCGCCACCGCACGCCCGTACAGATACGATTCAACGACATCGACATGTTCGGGCATCTCAACAATTCTGTCTACCTCCAGTTTGCCGACCTTGCCAAGATGCGCTACTTCATGCAGTTCATGGACGGCAAATTCGACCCCATGCGCCTCGGCCTCGTCGTTGCCAATATAAACTGCGATTTCTACCACCCCGCCTATGTGCAGGAAAAACTCGAAGTGCTCACCCAGGTCGTGTCGATTGCAAATTCATCGCTCGTCATGGAGCAGCGCATAGTCAACGCCGACGGCCAGGTGAAATGTATCTGCACCACCATCATGGTGAGCTTCGACCCGCGCACGGCGACATCGGTGCCCGTCACAGACCAGTGGCGCAGCGATCTGAGCACATTCGAAGGACGTCAGCTATGAAATACACACCCTTGGAACTGCCCGGCGTATGGCTCATAGAGCCCGTGCGCCACGGCGACGCCCGCGGTTATTTCTGCGAGACCTTCCGCGCCGACAGATTCGAAGAAGCCACGGGAACAGCCCCGGCCTTCGTGCAGGACAACGAATCGGTATCATCGCGCGGCGTCGTGCGCGGCCTCCACTATCAGGCCGGCGAGGCTGCCCAGGCCAAGCTTGTGCGCGTCACCGCCGGCGAGATTGTCGATGTCGCCGTAGACATGCGCCGCTCCTCGCCGACATTCGGCAGGCACATCGCAGTCCGTCTCTCGGCCGATAGCGGACGCCAGCTATACATACCCCGAGGCTTCGCCCACGGTTTCGCCGTCCTTTCGGAAACGGCCCAGTTCCAGTATAAGGTCGACAATTACTACTGCCCCGAGGCCGAGCGCACCCTGCGTTTCGACGACCCTGCGGTCGGTATCGCGTGGCCGGTGCCTCCGGAAGACATGATACTCTCCCCCAAAGACCTCGCAGGACGGGCTTTCGCCGACTGCGACTATTTCGAATGATATGATTATAGCAATAATAACACTCTCCATAGCGCTCATTGCCGCCATCGCAATCGTGCTCGGCGGTCGCAAAAGCACCGAGGCCAAAACCGCCGAAATCGCACGGCTGTCGGCAGAAAACGGCCGGCTGACAGGCGAGAGCGCGGCCTTCGCCAAGATTCGCCAGGACCTCGAGGCTTCCATGGCCCGCCTTCAGACCCAGATAGAAGAACTACGCCGCAGCGAGGCCGAGGCCGTGAGCGAGAAAGTGCGCCTGGCCGAACGCAACGAGGCTCTTGTGCGCGAAAACGAACGCATTCAGAAAGAGCAGGCGCGCCTTGAGGCAGAGCTCGAAGAACGCTTCCGCAACCTCGCCGCCAAAGTGCTCGTAAGCAACTCCGAAGCCCTCCGCGAGCAAAACCGCACGGGCCTTGCCGAAGTCCTTGCCCCAATGCGCGAGAACCTCGAGCAGTTCCGCACGGCCTTCACCGAGCGCTACGACAAGGAATCGGCTGAACGCTTCTCGCTCGGCGAGCGTGTGCGCGAGCTCGTGCAACTCAACCAGACCATAGGCCTGGAGACCCGCAAACTATCCGACGCCCTCCGCGGCAACTCGAAGGTGCAGGGCGACTGGGGCGAAATGATTCTCGACAATATCCTCGAACGCAGCGGATTCCGCCGCGGATACGAATATCTGGTGCAGGAAAGCGTCACCGACGCCGAGGGGCACCGCCTGCGCCCCGACGTGGTTATCAACTACACCGAAGGCCGCAAGCTCATCATTGACTCAAAGGTATCTATCCAGGACTATCTGCGAATGGTCAACGCCGAGTCCGACGACCAGCGCGACCGCTTCGCCCGCTCGCACCTCGCCTCGGTCAAAAAACACATCGCCGAGCTTAAGGGCAAGTCATATCAGGACGTTGTCGGCGACGAGCGCGTTGACTTCGTGCTCATGTTCATACCCCACGAAGGTGCATTCCTCGCTGCCATGAAGCTCGACGAAAGCCTCTGGCAGACAGCATTCGACAGCCGTGTGCTCGTCATATCGCCCACTCACCTGATGTCGGTGATAAGGCTCGTGGAGCAGGTGTGGCGCCACGACAAGCAGAACCGCAACGCACTCGAGATTGCCCGCCAGGCCGGCCTCATGCTCGACAAATTCAACGGATTCCTCGCCGACATGGAGCGAATCGAGAAATCGCTCGGCGCCGCAGGCGATGCCTGCCGCAATGCCTTCGCCAAACTGTCGACAGGCCCGGGCAACCTCATCGGCAAGGCCAAATCGCTCACTTCGCTGGGCGCCAAGGCTAAAAAAGCGCTTCCGGAGCGTTTCCTCCGCGAAATAGACGCCGACTCCGAAACCGACGACAGCGATAATCCCGAAGAAAATGCCTAACTTTGCTATTTGATTCAAGCATTTATTATGATACGTTCATTCCAGTCACTTTTCTCTTCGATGCCTCCGGTGGTGAAAAATCTCCTCATCATCAACGTGCTCATATGGCTTGTGATGGCAGTGTCGCCAGCCGCCGACCACGCCTTCACCAAATACCTGGCGCTCTACTACTTCACATCGCCTGGCTTCTATCCCTTCCAGCTGTTCACATACATGTTCCTTCATGGAGGGTTCACACATCTGTTCTTCAACATGTTCGCACTCGTCATGTTCGGCATGACGATAGAGCGCGCCATGGGGTCGTCGCGATTCCTTTTCTATTACATCTCTGTCGGCATTGGCGCAGCCCTTATCCAGATGGGAGTCTTCGCCATCTATATCAATCATCTCGAAGGCCTCTTCGACGCCGAGACAACCCGCGATATAATTTCACGCGGCTGGGACCTTATCCAGAACGGATATAACTACACCGATCCCGACGCCAGCAAACTCAACGCCTTCGTCAACACCCCGATGGTAGGCGCTTCGGGTGCTATCTACGGCATTCTGCTCGCCTTCGGATTCCTCTTCCCGAACGTGCCCATCTATATCTTCTTCATTCCCGTGCCCATCAAGGCCAAGTGGCTCATTATCGGCTATTTCGTCATCGAACTGCTCTATGGTTTCGGCGGTCTTGCCGACGGCGTTGCCCACTTCGCCCACATCGGGGGCATGGTCTTCGGCTTCCTGCTGCTGCTCTACTGGAAACGCAAGGGCGTGTTCAATAACCGCTGGTTTTTCTGATGGAGTCCCCTCAGGAAAAGCCCGCAGCCGCCCCGCGCCCACGCCCGGCAGCCCGTAAAGCCGCCCCGGCCCGAAAAACGGCCCCGGCAAAACGCCGTAGCACCGGCGGCAAAAAGAAAAAGAAGCGTAAGCTCCGCTCACCGTTCATGCGCCTCATGCGCGCCCTCATGCTCATACTGAGCATAGCGGCCGCCGTGTCGCTGTTCTGCACGGCCTATGCCGGAAACATATCGCCCCTCAAGCACGGCGGCCTCTATGGCATTCTGCCCCTGTGCTTTCCATTTGTCATATACTGCTCGGTAGCACTGCTCGTGCTCCAGGTATGGTGGCACTGGCGCGGCGTAGTCATCATAGCCCTCGGCCTGCTCGCCAGCGCGGGTCCCGTGCTGCAGGTGTGTCCGCTCAATCTGGGAACGCCTCAGGCGCCCGAAGGGAGCGACACATTCAAGCTTATGACCTACAATGTGTTTCACCTCTACGAACCACGCGACAGCACCGACACCGTTCCAAACCGCATGCTCGACTATGTCATCGAAAACGACCCCGATATAGTATGCTTCCAGGAGGCGATAACCCTCGGCGCCAAAAAGCCCTACTTCATCACGCCCGAACAGGTGCAGACCCTTCACACGAAGTATCCGTACATCATCAAGAGCGCAGGCCAGCAGATGATTATGTCGAAATATCCGGTGCAGCCGATTCATCTGTCCCTTACCCGCGAGGAGTTCCAGAATGCCGAGCTGGCGGCCTACCGCATCACCTTCCCCGGAGGCAAGATGGCTACCCTGTTCAACGTCCATCTGCAATCCCTCGGCCTGAATCAGAATGACCGCGAGCTATATAAGAATCTCACCGACCTGCAGCGCGAGAACCTCGTAGCCGTCAAACAGCAGCTTATCGGAAAACTCTCGTTCGCCAACGTAGAGCGTGCCCGCCAGACCCAGGCGCTCCTCCGCCTCATACGCCACTATGGAGGTCCAAACGTGCTGATATGCGGCGATTTCAACGATGTCGCCACTTGCTATGCCCTGCGCACACTCGAGGACACAGGCTTCCGCTCGGCCTATGCCGAACTCGGTTTCGGCCCGATGATAACATACAATTCCGGCCGCTTCTACTTCTGCATCGACCACGTGCTCTACCGCGGCGACTTCACCCCCCTCGAAATCAAAAAAGGCACCCTCCGCGCCTCCGACCACTATCCCCTCACCGCCACATTCGCGTTAGGAAAGTAGGAGATTAGGAGGTTAGGAGATTAAGAAATGAGAAAGGTCCTTAAGGTCGTTAACGACTTTAAGGACCTTAAAAACTTTAAGGCACTCCTAACCTCTTAGTTTCCTAACCTCCTATCTTCCCAAATAGATTAGTGTCGCAAAGGGGGTGTGGTTGAAGAGGCGGTCGGCTTCGGCGGCGACGTCGGCGGGGGTGAGGCGGCGGCGCTCGGCGATTGTGCGGTTGATGTCTTCGCCGTGATATTCGGCGAGAGCGAGATTGGTCGCTTTTGCAAGATAGCCCAGATTGGAGAATCGGAACGTAGCCTCGAAATTATTGAGGGTGCGCCCGAATTCATGCTCGCTGATATTTGAGGCAACGGTGACTCCTCGGGCTTCTTCAAGCATCATCTTGCGCGCCGTTTCGATTGCGGCGTCGCTGTTGTCGGCCAGACGGGCCGTCAGTAGCAGCAGTCCGGCGTGCTCGCTGCCCATAATCGAGGCATCGGCAGAGGCGAAGAGGCCTTCGCGCTCGCCGTAGAGCAGACGCCTGGTGAAACGCGAGGCGCGCCCGGCCGAAAGAATGTCGGTGACGGTATCGGCGGCATGATAGCGGCCCGTGCCGTAGCTGTCCATCGGGAAAGCCATCACAATCATGGTCTGAGGCACATTGGCGCGGACAGTCTCCACAATGTTTTCAGTCGGGAAACCCTCGTCGGGCAGCTGTCGCGGCGCTACATGGCGAGCCGGAATATCGGCGAACCACCGCTCGGCAAGCTCCACCGTTTTTTCGAAACTTATGCTTCCGGCCACAGACAGAATGGCGTTGTCGGGAGCATAGTGCGAATAAAACCACCGCTCGACATCGTCGAGCGTCACACGGGCTATATGCTCGGGCTCAAGACCTATCACAGGCCAGGAATAGGGGTGTTTCTCGCCGTAGGCAATACGGCGCAGATGGTGGAAGAGGTCGCCGTAGGGCCGGTTGAGGCATGTCTGCTTGAATTCTTCGATTACGACTCCGCGCTGCACTTCGAGCGAACGCTCGCTGAAATCGAGCCGCAGCATGCGGTCGCTTTCGAGGTGGAAGGCAGTCTCGATGTTCTGCGCGGGAAGCACGTCGTAGAAATTGGTGAAGTCGTTGCTGGTCCAGGCATTACTCTTTCCTCCGGCGCCCTCGAGTTCTCCGTCGAACGACGGGATATTGGCCGAACCGCCGAACATGAGGTGCTCGAAGAGGTGTGCCATGCCCGTGAGCGAACGGCTTTCGTCGCGCGAGCCCACATTGTAGAGCACATCGACTGCCGCCATGGCCGTCGTAGGGTCATAAGAATGCACCACACGCAGGCCATTGGCGAGCGTGTGGCGACGTACAGGTATTTCTTTAGCGCTCATTATTCGCTGAGCACCTTCATCTTAAGAATGCGTATATCGGTCTTGGGGCGGTCGGCGCCGTCGGTCTGGGCCTTCTCTATCTTATCTACAGTGTCCATGCCGTCGATAACCTCGCCAAAGACAGTATATGCGCCGTCGAGGTGGGGAGCGCCGCCGACGGTAGTATAAGCCTCCTTCATCTCGGCGGTCATGCCTGGTGCGGGGTGTGCGGCAACCTCGGCATCGCTCTGGGCGATGAGGGTATCCTGAAGAGCCTGGAGACCGGCACGGTCGCCTTTGCGCTGCATTTCGATGATTTCGTCGCGGTGAGCCATTGCGAGCTTATTGAATACCTCCTGCATACGGGTCTGCTGCAGACGATGCTCCATAGCCGCTACTTGAGCTGTGTCGAGCTTCTGGCCGGTGACAATGTAGAACTGCGAGCCGCTCGACTGCTTCATCGGGTTCACCTGGTCGCCCTGACGGGCTGCCGCAAGGGCGCCGCGCTTGTGGAAGTGCTTCGGATAAACTATTTCGGCGTCGATTTTATAGTCGGGGCCGCCTGTGCCGAGGTGCTGTCCGGGCTTGGCGGTCTTTGAATCGGGGTCGCCGGCCTGAATCATGAATTCCTTGATAACGCGGTGGAAGAGAGTGCTGTCGTAGTATCCCTCTTCGGCAAGTTTGAGGAAATTGTCGCGATGTTTGGGGGTGTCGCCGTAGAGAAGCACGGTAAAATCACCCATAGTGGTCTCCACCAGCACTTTGGCAGAGGCGGTGTCGGGAGTCTGTTGTGTCATTTGGATAGAATCGTTTGCGGAAACACCGCTGTCGGTGCTTCCCGTTGCTTTGCAGGCGCACATGACCGCCAGGGCAGCCAGCGGTGCAATGAAATATGCACGCATATCAAAATTCAGATAGTAGATGTCGGGAAAAGCCGTTTATAGATACGGCGGAAATTATCGTCGGTCGCACAGAGCACCTTGGCATTCACCTCATAGTCGGTTCCGTAGAGACCCTGCAGGAGGTCGGGCAGATACTTGTGCTCACGGTCTTTGTCGATGGTTGCGGCCACAAGGCGACGCACTGCCGGGCGGTAGCCCTCGGAGTCGATGGCATTGAGATAGCGCGCGGCGCTGGCCATGAACTGACCGGTGAGGTCAACCCTCTCCATATTGTCTATAATACACTCGATGGCCTCAGGATCGCACTCGCCTATATGGTTGGCCAGATATTCATAGCTCTGAAGCCCGTCGGGGTCGTGCTTCAATGTCTTTATATCGTCTTCGGTCATTGGTCTGAAGATTTGTTTGTGGCAAAGATAGCGCTTTTTTTTCTAAATCCTATATTTTCAAGCATCATTCACCTCCGAGTTCAAAGCTTTGATTTGCACACATAGTTTTTATATCCTATATTTGCACTATGGTAACCAAAATCACATCTTTAGCACTTGCCTTGGCGCTTGGTGCTTCGTCGGCTCTGGCCTCCGACATCGAACTTTTCAACTATGCCGAACCCGACGGCAATTCGGGACTGCGCCTGGCCTGGCGCGCCGACAGTTCCTCGCAGTGGGAGCCTCTCGGCTATGACTTCGTAAAAAGCGACTTCGGTCCATGGGGCTCTTTCAAGAAAATGTATGCTCCTCGCTTGTTTGTAAACGGCGCCGACGGCCGCTGGACTGCCGTATGGCAGGCTTCGCCCAAGGGCGACGTCACAGCCCTTGCCAGCACCGCCGATTTCGCTTCGTGGACTCCCCAACAATACTTCGCCTCGCCTGTCGACCTGCCCCGCGACATGTATCCGGCCAACGCTCTCACGCCCGACAGCGCTACAATCGACGGCAAACGATATGGCGGCTACGTGCAGAAAGCTCCGGCCGAGCTGATCGGTAAGCTGAAGAAATTCGTGGAACACCGCCACTCGCTCGACAAGCTCTACAGCGAACGCGCTGCCGACGACGGCAAGCGTTTCGAAGGTCTCCGCGAAGTGAATGTGACCGTAAAGGCTGCCGACGCACCCGCAAAACCCATCTCCGACATGCTTGTGGGCATTTTCTTCGAAGACATCAACTACGGTGCCGACGGCGGTCTCTACGCCGAACTCGTGCAGAACCGCGACTTCGAATACAAGCCTTCCGACCGCACCGGCGACCAGAAATGGAACGCAACCCGTGCATGGAGCACCGAGGGCGACGGCAAAATGACCATTCTCACCGAAAATCCCGTACACCCCAACAATCTCCACTACGCCCACATCACCGCCGACGGAGCTTTCACCGTCGCCAACGAAGGCTACGACTCCATTGCCGTCAAAAAAGGCGAAAGCTACCGGTTCTCCCTTATGGCTTCGGCCGAAAAGCCCTGCAAAGTGCGCGTGAGCCTCAAAGATAAAACCGGCAAATCGCTTGCAACCAAGACAATCAACATCAAAGGCAACTCCTGGACCACATATAAGGCCGTGCTGAAGCCTTCGGCATCGTGCTCCGACGCCTCGCTGGCGCTGCACTTCGAGAAGGGAGCCGAAGCCGACATCGATATGGTGTCGCTCTTCCCCGCCAAGACATTCCTCGGACGCGAGAACGGTCTCCGCGCCGACCTCGCACAGAAACTTGCAGACATCAAGCCCCGCTTCGTGCGCTTCCCCGGCGGCTGCGTTGCCCACGGCGACGGTATCGACAATATCTACGACTGGAAAGGCTCCATCGGCCCTCTGGAGGCCCGCAAGCCTCTGCGCAACCTCTGGGGCTACCACCAGACCCGCGGTCTCGGCTATCATGAATATTTCCTCTTCTGCGAAGACATAGGCGCCGAACCCCTGCCCGTGCTTGCCGCCGGCGTGCCCTGCCAGAACTCGGGCCAGGCCCACAGCCACTCTACATGCGCCATCGACACCTACGGCCAGCAGAACGGCATTGCGATGGAAGATATGCCCGCATATATCCAGGACGTGCTCGACCTCATCGAGTATGCCAACGGCCCGGCCGACTCCAAATGGGGAGCTCTCCGCGCCGCCGCAGGCCACCCCGAGCCTTTCAACATGAAGTATATCGGCATCGGCAACGAAGACATGATTACCGAGGTGTTCGTGCCCCGATTCAAGATGATTTACGACGCCGTGCGCGCCGCACACCCCGAAATCACCGTGATAGGCACCGTCGGCCCCTTCTATGAGGGCACCGACTACGAGCGCGGCTGGCAGCTTGCCCGCGAACTTGAAGTGCCGATGGTCGACGAGCACTACTACGTAGCGCCGGGATGGCTCATCTACAACCGCGACTTCTACGACAGCTATCCCCGCGGCGGAACCAAGGTCTACCTCGGCGAATATGCCTCGCATCTGCCCGGACGCCCCAACAATGTCGAGACAGCCCTCTCCGACGCCCTCTACCTCACCGATGTGGAGCGCAACGGCGACGTCGTGGCCATGACATCGTATGCTCCTCTCCTTGCCAAGAACGGCCACACACAGTGGCGCCCCGACATGATATATTTCGACAACACCGACGTATATCCCACTCCCGAATACTACGTGCAGCGCCTCTACGGCAACAACAGCGGCGACAGCTACATTCCCACCGAGCTCGCCATCGACTCGACCGACCCCAAGGTCAAGGCCCGCATCGGTGTCAGTGTCGTGGCCGACAAGGCCGGACGCCGCTATGTGAAGCTCGTCAACATGCTTCCCGTGCCCGTCAAGGCCAATCTTGCCGACCTCGGCATCAAGGGAGCAAAGGTGCGCGCCGAACAGCTCACCGGCGACCCCGCCGACGAATCGGCCAAATCCGCCGCCACGAGCATCTCACTCCCTGAGGCCACACTGCCTCCCTACTCATTCACAGTCTTCAGCTACTGATTTGTCAGATAAGACCGATAAGACCAGCCGAGCACGGCTGGTCTTATTTTATGCCCCAAAATAAATCGGGCGATTCTGCGTTATAATATAGCAATGAAGACAATTATCACTTTCCTCGCCATAATAGCGGTTTCGCTCGGACTGGCCTCGTGCATCGAGGACGGCTTCTCGACATCGCCCTCGGACCAGCCGGTATTCTCGACCGACACCCTTCATATGGGCGTCATTTTTACCGAAGAGCCGTCGCCGACAAGCCGTTTTAAGGTCTACAACCCGCACACAAAATCGCTGTCGGTCAGCGACATTCGCTTGTCAGGCGAAAACGCGCGCTATTTCCGTGTGAATGTCGACGGCATAAGCGGCTCAAGCTTCGCCGATGTCGAGATACGCTCCAAAGACTCGATTTTTGTGTTTGTCGAGGCCACACTCCCCGAAGTCAGCGCCAATGTGCCCACCGCCATCGAGGCCAAACTCGATTTCACGACCAACGGCGTTGTCAGCAGCGTCGTGCTCCGCGCCGACGGCCAGAATGTGCGCCGCCTCAACGCCGCCTCAATCGAGACTGACACCAGGCTGGACGCCTCGCTGCCCTACCAGATATTCGACTCTCTCGTTGTCGCCCCCGGCACCACGCTCACCATCGCGCCGGGCACCACACTCTGCTTCCACGACAAGGCCGAGCTTATCGTGCGCGGTTCGCTCCACGCCGAAGGCACCGCAGAACAGCCGGTTGTAATGACGGGCGACCGCACGGGCAATGTTGTCGGCGACATATCGTTCGACATCATGTCGCGCCAGTGGAGCGGTGTCTATTTCGCCCCCTCTTCCACCGGGAACAAGCTGTCGCACACCGACATACGCAACACATGGCATGGCGTCGCCGTCGAAGGCGACGGAGAGACGGAATCACCGGCCCTCACCATGCTCAACTGCCGCCTCCACAACTCCGCCGGCCTTGTGCTCGAAGCCGTCCACAGCGCTGTCGAGGCCACCGGCTGCGAATTTGCCGAGGGAGGCGCCGGCCTCGTATATCTGCATGGCGGACGCCACAGCTTCAATCACTGCACCTTTGCAAACAACTATCTTTTCGCGGCAATATCGGGCCCGGCTCTCGGCTTCGGCCACCTCGGCACCGACCCTAAAACAGGCCTCGACGACGGCAGCGGACTCCCCTACCTCGCAGCCACAGTGACCAACAGCATAATCTACGGTCTCGGCGCCGACCTCTCTCACGGCGACCTCACCGGCACCGATGTGCGCCTGCACCGATGCCTCATCAGAAGCGAAGGGTCTGACGACGATAATTTCACCGAGTGCCTCTGGGATTCCGACCCGCTCTACCACACCGTGCGCGCCGACTATTTCTTCGACTATCGCCTCAAGCCCGAGTCGCCCGCAATAGGCGCCGCTGACCCGGCATTCGCCGCTCCGGCCGATGCATATGGCCTGGCACGCGGAGCCGCGCCCGACCTCGGCGCATACGTCTTCACCGAGCCTCAGGAGTAGTCAAAAGGTATAATTAACTGGAGTAAAGAGCGCCACAAGCGCTCTCTTGTTGTTCCTAATGGCCGTTGGCACTATCTTTGCCGTCTGAACAGCAAGCACGGCATGTGTGTTTTTATATCATACACATGCATCCAGTATCTTATGAAACAATTCATCGCACCGGCAATAGCCCTATTATTGACATTCGGAGTCAACGCCCAGAAAACCGAGGCCATTCCTTTCGGTGACTTCAACAACTGGGTGACACGAAATATAAAAGAATCGCACGTCATCGGCGGCAACATCAAGAAAGTATATGCCGTCGGCCCCACCGAAACCATAGACGGCGACGAGCCTTATACTAATAAGGGGGGCTCGCCGTGGGCGTCGTCGAATGTCATGGCAAAGGTTATGGGCATCACCAAGACCAGCAACGCCGTATATCCCGACCAGCGCTCGGCCGGAAACAAATGCGCGAAGCTATGCACTCAGATGGAAAACTGCAAGGCCATCGGAATCATCAACATAGATGTGATGGTGGCAGGCACGCTCTTTCTCGGCCAGATGTTCGAGCCTATTAAATCGACCTCCGACCCCTATTCGAAGATGGAAATGGGCATACCATTTACAAAACGACCCAAGGCGCTGTGCTACGACTATCGTCTGACCATACCGGCCGGAGGGGGAATAGTATATTCGAGCGGTTTCGGCAAAAAGAAGAATTATCCTGGCACCGACAAGGCCGAGGTTTTCATAATCCTGCAGAGGCGGTGGGAAGACGCGGAGGGCAATCTCTACGCCAAGCGCGTCGGCACAGGCCGCGAACTCCTCGGCCAGACAACTCAGGGCTGGAAGAACGGACATCGCCTCAACGTGAACTACGGCGACATTTCTAAGAAAGCATTCTTCAGGCCTTATATGGGTCTTATCAGCACCGAAAACAGCTACTATGCCCGCAACTCCAAGGGCAAGATGGTGCCGGTGCACGAAGTGGGCTGGGACGATGCCACTGCCACCCCCACCCACCTCATAGTGATGTTCTCCTCCGGCAGCGGCAAACCCTACACCGGCACCCCCGGCATGACCCTCTGGATCGACAACGTCGCCCTGGCGTATTAGGCGATTAGGAGGCTAGGAGGTTAGGAAGGTAGGAAGGTAGGAGGTTAGGAAGGTAGGTAGCTAAGACATTAAGGTCCTTAAAATCATTAAAGACCTTAAGGACCTTTCCGAATTTCCTACCCCTTCCTACTCTCCTAATCTCCTAATCTCCTACCTTCCTAACTTCCTACCCTCCTAGCTTCCCAGATTTCTGCGGACGGCGGCGAGGTAGGCGGTCATGGCGGCGGAGTCGCGGGAGGCCACGATGTGGCGGAGTTCGGCGAGGGAGGCGCAGATGCGGTCGAGCTGGGCCACGGAGTCGGGGTTGAAGAGGATTTCCGACAGCAGATAGTCGTCTTCGCTCATCAGGCCGCGGGCTATCGCCATGTGGCGCTTGAAAGTGGTGCCGGGAGCCGGCTGGTGCTTCATGGCGGCACCGAATACAAGGCTCGACGCAAACGGCACAGACAACGAATATGCTATCGTCTCGTCGTGTCCGCTGAAGGTATAGTGCTCTATATGAAGGCCGAGCGAGGCATAGAGCTTTTCGAAAAAGGCGATTCCGGCAGGGTCGCCTTCGCTTATGATTATGGCGTTTTCGTCGGCAAGATTAGAAAGAGAGGCGAAGGTGGGGCCGAACATCGGGTGTGTCGACACATATGGATGCCCCGCCTCGGCATAAAACTCAGGCAAACCGCGCTTTACCGACGCAATATCGCTCAGAACAGTCTCCGGGCCGATATAGGGCAGCACCTGGCGGAAAGCGTCGAGAGTATATTTGACCGTGGCGGCGTTGAGCACCATATCGGGCGCAAAATCGGCCACCTCGCCGAGCGAGGCGAATCGGCGCACATTGTAGGTGAAACGCAGGCGCGCCGGGTCGCTGTCGTAGACGGCGACATCGTGGTCGAACGACAGCAAATCGCAGAAAAAGGAGCCCATCTTGCCTGCTCCGAGAATCAGAATCTTCATTGCAGTTCAAGCTGTTGGCGCACAGACTCCTCGTGAATGGAGGCGAGTACGTTTTTAATGAAATCGGCATTGAGGTCGAGCTGCACGGCAGCGTCCACCCGCTTCTGCATGAGATCGTTGTATCGTCCGGGCTGCAGCACGGGCATGTTGTGCTCTTTCTTGTAGCGGCCGATGTCGCGCGCCACACGCATGCGCTTGGCAAGAAGTTCGAGCAAATCGTCGTCGAGACGGTCGATCTGCTTGCGGAGCAGGCCGAGGCTCTCTGTTGAGCTTGCTTCCGACGGAATGACGAGCGTTTCGAGTATATATGCCAGTACATCGGGCGTAATCTGCTGCGCGCTGTCGCTGAGAGCGCTGTCGGGGTGACAGTGGCATTCGACGATGAGACCGTCGAAATTCATGTCGAGGGCCTGCTGCGAGAGCGAAGCGATGAGTTCGCGCTTGCCGCCGATATGGCTGGGGTCGCAGATAATAGGCAGTTCTGGGATACGGCGATGCAACTCTATGGGAATGCGCCATTTCGGCGGATTGCGGTATATATGCTTGCCGTAGGCGCTGAAGCCGCGGTGGATTGCGCCGATACGGCGTATTCCGGCACCGTTGATACGCTCCATGGCTCCTATCCACAGCTCAAGGTCGGGGTTGACGGGATTTTTGACGAGCACGGCAAGCGAGTCGCGGCGCTCCTGCGGCAGGGCGGCGAGGACATCGGCAATTTCCTGGACGGCAAAGGGGTTGGCCGATGTGCGGGCACCTATCCACAGCACATCGACACCGGCGTCGAGTGCCTCGCGGGTATGGCGCTCGTTGGCTACCTCGGTGGCAATGAGCATGCCGGTCTCAGCTTTCACTTTGGCAAGCCAACTGAGGGCCGGCGAACCGATACCTTCGAATCCTCCCGGCTTGGTGCGCGGTTTCCACACACCTGCGCGGAAAATTTTAACACCGGCGGCTGCAAGGGCGCGGGCCGCCTCGAGTACCTGCGCCTCGCTTTCGGCGCTGCATGGGCCGGCAAGCACCAGTGGCCGGCGCGACATTATATCGTCTGAAAATAATCTGTTCAATTCCATTGGTTGGGAGGTTAAGGTCTTTAAGGAGGTTAATGAAGCTAAGGAGGTTAGGGTCTTAAGAACTCGCCCCTCGTTCCTCGCCCCTCGCTCCTCTCAAGAGCGGCCTCGAGCACGGGCTGCGGGGCGCAGAGCGAGATGCGGATATAGCGCTCGCCGGCTTTGCCGAAGATGAATCCGGGGGTGATGAAGACGCGCTTTTCGGCCAGAATACGGTCGGCGAAGGCCTCGGCGCTTTCCTCGCTGTCGGGGATACGACCCCAGAGGAAAAGGCCCTGCTGTCCGGGGCGGCAACGGCAGCCGAGGGCATCCATAATGCGGCCGCAGAAGGCCTGGCGGGCGGCATATTCGGCATTAAGACTCTCATACCAGCTGTCGGGAGCCCCGAGAGCGGCTACTGCGCCCTCCATGATGGCGCGGGGCTGCCCCGAGTCGATGTTGCTCTTCACGCGGAGTACCCAGTCGACAAACTGCGGCCTGGCAACAAGCATGCCGACACGCCAGCCGGCCATGTTGAGACACTTGCTGAGCGAATTCATCTCTATAGCAACATCTTCGGCGCCCGGAACATTGAAAATGCTAAGCGGACGGTCGTTGAGAATCATGCTGTAGGGGTTGTCGTTGACAATGACAATGCCGTGACGGCGTCCGAAATCCACCAGACGCTCGAACAGGCCGAGCGAGGCCGGCGTGCCGGTAGGCATATGCGGATAGTTGACCCACATCAGCTTTATACGCTCAAGGGGCAGACGCTCGAGGGCCTCGAAATCTGGCTCCCAGCCGTTTTCCTCGCTCAGAGTGTAGGGGAAAACCTCAGCGAGAGCTATCCGCGAAGCCGAGGTGTAGGTGGGATAGCCGGGGTCGGGCACAAGCACGCCGTCGCCGGGATTGAGGAAGGCAAGCGCAATGTTCAGGACGCCCTCCTTGGAGCCTATCAGAGGCAGCACCGAGCGGTCGGGGTCGATTCCGGCCACACCGTAGCGGCGCTCATACCAGCCGGCGAAGGCGCGACGCAGTTCAGGCAGGCCTACCGTCATCTGATAGCCGTGCGTATCGGTGCGCTCCAGGCACTCTACGGCCGCCTCAACAGCCTGCGGCGGAGGCGGCAGGTCGGGCCCTCCGATTCCGAGCGAGATAATATCGATGCCCTCGGAGCGCAGACGGGCTATCTCCTTGAGCTTGCGCGAGAAATAGTACTCGCTCACACAGCTGAGCCTGTCGGCCGGCCGTATTTCCTTATTCTTTGTCATATATTGTCGAACGGTATTCACCGAGAATTTTGAAATCATTTATAAGCGGCCTCACAGCCTCGAGCGCCTGCCGGTAGCGCACGGCATTGTCGAAAGTGAGGTCTACATAGAAGCGGTATTCCCACTCGCGGCCGATGATGGGCGTAGACTGTATCTTGGACAGATTCATGTCGTAGAACGACAGAATAGCCAGCACCTTCGACAGCGCACCCGCCGAGTGCGGCAGCGTGAACATGAGCGAAGCCTTGTCGGCCGCCAGCTCGCCAGGGCCGAATTCGGCAGCCAGAAGAGGGTCGGCCAATATAAGAAACCGCGTAAAATTGCGTTTGTTCGTTTCTATGCCCTCGGCGAGTATATCGAGGCCATAGAGCCTTGCGGCATAGTCGCCGCAGACGGCGGCATGACCCTCGAGACCGTCGGCGGCAATCTCGCGGGCACTGCCGGCTGTGTCGAAGCGCTCCACCATCTTCATGCGCGGGTGGCGGCGCAGCCACTGCTCGCACTGCATGAGAGCCATGGGGTGGGAATTAACCTCGATTATATCATCGACAGTCTGGCCCGGCAGCGCACACAGCACGTGCGATATCCGCTTCTTGTGCTCGCCGATGATACGCAGGTCGCCCGAGCGCAGAAGCTCGTGGTTGCTCAGAATGCTGCCTGCGATGGTATTTTCAATAGCGGCTATACCGAGCAGAGACGCATCGTAATGCAACGCCTCGAACAGCTCCGGGAATGTATCGAACTCTACGGTCTCGACATCATAGTCTCCGAAATACTCGCGGGCGGCGGCATCGTGGAAACAACCAGCAACACCCTGTATGCCTACTCTTATCTTCTTCTCCATATTAGAGGTTGTTTAAAAACATATGTGAAAACACAGGCCAAAAAAATCTGAGATGGATTTTTGGAGGCGAAGCCTTTGTTTCCATGCTTACAGTGTTTTTTAAGAATATTTTAATGAGGCGCTTTTAACACAACCTCTTATAAAAAATGCCCCGCGGCTACTGGCCTACGGGGCATTATATCAATAAATATTATGGCTCACAGCGCCCCGCTTCTATCGGTGTGATAAAAGTAAAAAAAGGGGTAAAAAAAGCTGAGTGCCGTCATAGTTTCTTTGTTTAATATTGCAAAGGTATAAAGATTTTGCGGAAAACAAGCATTTTTCCAAAAAAATTAACCTTTGCAATACTTTTTTATCGTTTCATAGCCTTCATGGTGGCATTGGCGCCGCGGATAATATAGATACCGCCGTCGAGACCCTCGAGCGAACGCGATGCCTCCACGTCGCGACGCAGCAGCACGCCAGTAACAGTATAGACCGCCACACGCTCATCGGGAGCTATGACGCCTGCAATGCCCGTAGACACATCGCTGTCGTCTGCCACCTTCTCGATATAGACGGTCGGGCTGGCAAAATCATGGTCGGGAGTGTCGTCGTTGGATATGTATGCGTGAGCGGCGCTGACCGAGCGCGGTGCGTCGAGCGAGAACCACGAGCCCCCGGCCGAGTGAGCCAGCACATGACAGAAGGGAGAGACCTCCGTGTCGACATGCGTGCCCGTAAGCACACCGGAGGTATAGCTGTCGCGGTCGTTGACAGGAATGCCTGTAAACGAAAGCACTGCGCCACTGCGGGCTGCCACAGCCGTCTTCTTCACTATATACGGCACATTGGCCTTCACGGCGCGGCCCTGCGATTCAATCTTCAGCACATGGCACTCATCGCCGTCCTCGACATCGGCCTCGCTTGTACTGCATGCCTCATAGCCCTCCGGCAGCTCCGCATCAAAAGGCAGAATGAGAGTATCGTAGACATCGCCCCCCATGGTCCACTCCACGGTCGTCTCTTCGGGACCATAATATACCAGAGTTATGTTATCAAGAAAGAAGTTTGTCGCAGACTGCGTGCCACCCTTGCTGAAATCCAATTCGACAGACTGCCCTTCGGCAAGAACAATACGGCGAGAGAGGATATAGTCGGCGCCCGCCTCTCCTCTGAAAAGATTTATAACATCGGCGGCATTGGTCTTGTCGGTAGCTTTCACCATTGCAAACACCTCTTCGCCGTTGATTTTGTATGACGTATCGCCGTTACCGGCCAAAGAGTTGTCGTGAGTTATCTGCATAGACAGCTCATATACACCTGCAGGCAGACCCGAAACAGTTTTTTTCAAGTTCCAGTTTGTATATTGTCCGCAGCCTGTCGACGCTTTGTCGTTGTAGCAGCGGATAAGACAGGACTTGTCGTTCCAATCATTCGTACCGTCGACCACGATATTCGATGACCCCTTTCGGCCAAAGGCTCCCGAATAAGAATTGGTGACAACAGTCCAGCCTTCGACACCGTTTTTGGGATTATCGCCGTCGTTGGGCAGGAAACGGTGTCCGCGAATCATATAAGAGACATCTACACCATTTTCTTTGCTTGCTCCGGCAACAGCTTCGGCAAAATAATCGTCTACGGCAATCATTTCCCAATGCTGCATCGGGTCGTTTCGGTCAATGGCAACACCATCGACCATATATGCTGTTCCGTCGACATAAACATTGGTGGCGGCAACGGCACCCAAAGCAATGTCACCTTTCGTAAACATATAACAACCGGCCCCTACACGCTTCGCAGAGAATTGTACGGGCGATGTATTGTCTACAAAATAATTATCGCCTATACCATTGGGTACACCACCTTGTGTAAAAGTTGTGTTGAGGGCATATACATTGTTCGACGAATCAAACGATGGAGTTATACGGATTCCATACTTGCCGAGCACTGCATGAGTGCCCCAGTCGGCACCCGCCGACAGCAATTCACCTGTCGCGACATTACGCATAAAGTACTGACGTCCGTCCTCCCATATATTCTCGGCGTCGGAGTCTTTGAAGAGCTCGTCGTCGAGGATATAGTCTTTGATATAGTAGAAATTGTTTTCGTAGATGGCCGGCACGAGGTCGACGCCTTTGGTGTCGTAGCCGTCGTGCGAATCGGTGAGCACCCAGTCGGAAAACACGGTGCCCGTCGGGCCGCTCTGGCCGCCCTCCTGCGCAGTGCGGAGAAGAGAGGTGAAATGCGGGTTGGTGTAGGTGGCGTTTTTCAGATAGCCTTTCGTATTCTCGCCGTCGTATGCGCCGGAGGTGAATATCATAGACCAGTCGGGTTTATAGATACCCTGGGCGCGCTTGGCCTCATTCGGATTTGGCTGTGTGCAATTATAACCGAAGAGGTCTGTCATCGACGTCAGCTCTATCTCGAGCTGCTCGGCATTGTCGGGCGAAGAAACGTCGGTAGCGAAAATTCGCCCGGATATAGTGCCGTCGGTAGCGTTGGTGGCAGTCACATAATTGCTTGCCGACCACTGTTCTTCCGAACCGGGCCAGTTGGAAAGGTTGCCGGCTTTGGCAACATGTGCGAAGTCTATTCTGTCGCGACGGAACACCACCATCTTGCCACGGATATCGGCAACTTTGAGATAAGGCGAGTATTCAACAATATAGTTGCTGTATTTCTGGTTGAAAAACTGATTGAAAAGCTCGTTGTATTGGCTCTGAGAGGCGGCATCGTCCTTTGCTCCGAGAATTTTGTTGCCGGTCGAGGCCTCGCCTGAGCGGTAGATGTTTCCGCGGAAGAGATGGATTATATAAAATTCCGACGGGTGGGCGTCAAGATATTCTGTGAGCTTCACGAAAGCCTCGTCGAGGGTCAGCTTAAGGCGGTCGGTGCCATGATTACAGTATAGAATACCATTGGTCATGCCAGGGCGGAAATCGAAAGCGCGCACACCGGCCGCAAGCTGCTCGTCGAGAGTCTTTTCCTGCGTGGTCGAATAAGTAGGACCTGTCGCTGATGCCCAGTCATGGCCTGTGGCGGCGTCGTGGGTGCCGGGGATAGAGACGTGGGCCACGAAGACTTCGTCGGGGAGGTATTTCTGCCAGTTGGCCACATCGGCACGGGCAGAGGCGAGCGCCGCTTCCTGGTCATAGTCGGGCACGGCGGCATTCATGTTTAACGTCGCCGCCGCAAGCAGCGACAGCGCAAGTGAACATAGAACGTTTTTCTTCATAGGTGTTTATGTAGGTAATAGATAATCATAGGTCGGCCAGCGGTAAAGGCCGTCGACGATACGGCGTGCGCGGTGCGGCGCAACTCCGCATTCTTAATAAAATGCTCTTGCGCGGCAAAAATAAGTGTTATAATAACACGAACAATGATTTTAACAGGCTTTAACAATTATATTTGGTGAATTACACCAAATTGCATGTCATTTGACCGCTCAGCTTATCATATAGCCGTGGCCCGAACGGTTTGTGATATGCGAGCCGACGTCGCCAAGCTTCTTGCGCAGGCGCGAAATATTGGTATCCACGATTCGCTCGTTTATACCGGCGGTCTCATCGTTCCATACACTGCGGTGTATCTCTACACGCGACACGTAGGTGTTCACATTCTTGAGCAGCAGCACGAGAATCGAAAATTCGGTCTTGGTGAGCGCCACGGGCTTGCCGTCGATACGCGCCGTCTGCGAATTGAGGTCTACTTCCAGGCTCTCGAACGAAATCAGAGCCGCCGAACGCGCCGGCACACGGTGGCGGCGCATTACCGATTTGACCCTGGCCACCATTTCGCGCAGCGAGAACGGCTTCACGATATAGTCGTCGGCACCGGCGTCGAGGGCGTCGATGACAATGCGCTCGCTTTTGAGATTTGAATAGAGAATTATGCCTATATGCTCGGTCGACGGATTGTCCTTGAGGTCGAAAATGAGGTCCATGCCGCTGTATGGCTGACGCATGGCGTCGACAATGACAAGCTGTGTCGTCAGGAGGGAATCGAGGTCAATCTGCTCTGCTACTGTCTGTACGTCTACCGCATAGCCTTCACTCCGCAAATTGACCTGAAGCAATTCGCAGATATTTGGATCGTCGTCGACAATCAGAATATTACCCATGGCGGGAGATGATGGCATACATTCAGTTTTTAGCGCTGCAAAATAAATGAATTAGACCGAATATACCATGCAAGTAACCGGATTGTAGCTTTATTGTTTCCGAAAATTCTCAAATCGGGAGAGGGGGGGCTTAAGGTCTTTAGAGTCTTTAAGGTCCTTAAGGTCGCGAATGACCTTAAGGACCCAATAAAAGCTTGTCAGCCCATCAGCCCGTCAGCTTGTCAGCCCAGACCTCAGGCGTGGCGTTTCTGGAAATTTTCGCGCAGGGTGTCGATTACATTTATGATATAGTCGCCTGTCTTCTCGAGGTCGCCGACAATATCCATGTAGTAGATACCGGCCTGGTATTCATAGTGTCTGTCGTTGATATTGCCGACATTGGCGCCACGAAGTGTATTGCGGTAGTTGTTGATTTCGCGCTCCTTGTTATACGACTCTATCAGCGATTTCTGGTTCACATTTTCGATATCGCCCAGCTGACGTATCATCATGTTCATGGCATCGCGAACATAGACATACATCGAGTCGATATTCTTGTAGATTTCCTCATTGAAATCCACACCGGCCTGAATCTTGCGGTTCAGAATCTTGCCCACGCCCATGCAGCTGTCGGCAATACTCTCGATTTCGCTGATAATATTGAGCATTGCGGCAATGCGGAGCTTACCTTCGTTCGACAGACGGCCCTCGGCGCATCGGTTGAGATAGTGCGCAATCTCGAGCTCCATGCGGTCGGAAATATCCTCATATTTCTCGAGCCGTGAATACAGCTGGTTGAAATCCTCGCTCTTCTCCTTGGTATGAATCAGATTCTGAGCCATATCTATCATGCGCCCGACGCGTTCGGCATATACGCTGATTTCCTTCTCGGCCTGGGCGATATTGAGTTCGGAGGCATTGAGAAGACCACCCGAGATAAATTTGAGTGTGAACTCCTCGTCGTCGCGGTGTTTGGACGGCACCACCCATTCCACGATTTTCACATACAGCCCCGTGAGCCATATCATGATTACGACGTTGACAAGGTTGAATGTAGTGTGGAAAATCGACAGGCCGAACGATACGCTCATCTGCATGGCGGCGATATTGCGCAGCACCTCATGGCCCGACGGCAGCGAGTTGTCGAACAGATGATTGTATATCTCGGGCTGTGTAGCCTCGATTTCTGTCACATAGTGGTAGAGCGCGTTGGGGTCGCCCTGGCCGATAGCCTCGGTGAGCCATGCGTTCATATTGGCGAAAGGCACAAACACGCAAAGACACCACAGCGTGCCCAGGAGGTTAAACAGCAGGTGCCCCATCGAGGCGCGCTTTGCCGCCACATTGCCGCTGAGCGAGGCAAGAATAGGCGTGATGGTGGTGCCGATGTTGCTGCCGAGCACCAGCGCGCAGGCAAGGTCGAAGGTAATCCAGCCCTTGCTGCACATGATAAGGGTGATGGCAAATGTTGCCGCCGACGACTGTATCACCATCGTAACCACCAGACCTACAAGAGCGAAAATAAGAATCGACCGCAGACCCATCGACGAGTATTCGCGCAGGCTGGCGAACATCTCGGGGTTGTTCTGAAGGTCGGGCACGAAATCGCTGATAAGGTCAAGGCCCATGAACAGGAAAGCGAAGCCGACAAGCAACTCGCCTATCGACTTGGTCTTGCTCTTGTTCATAAATAAAAGAACGACGCCCAGGCCTATCAGAGGCAGCATGAACGCCGATATATTTACCTTAAATCCGAAAAGTGCTATAATCCAGGCGGTGAACGTTGTACCCACGTTTGCGCCCATGATGACGGCCATCGACTGGCCGAGGCTCATCAGGCCTGCGTTGACAAAGCTCACAACCATCACTGTCGATGCCGAGGAGCTCTGTATAAGTGCCGTGATAACTATGCCGGTGAGAAGACCCGCGAATCGGTTGCGGGTCATGGCCGATAAAATGTTGCGCAGACGGTCGCCAGCGGCCTTCTGTAATCCTTCACTCATCACCTTCATGCCATAAAGGAACAATCCTACGGCACCAAGAAGGCTCAGAAAGTCTAAAATACTATAATCCATCGTTTTGTTAAGCGGTGTATATGAAACCGGAGAATCATGCCGGCTTCGCTTCGCAAAGATAAAAACAATCCCCGAATCTTACAAAAAAATAAGAGGGTGCCTCCCAAAACTTACAGCCGCACCACCGCCTCCAGCCTCACCGGCACCGGTCACTGGACCTTGATTTCGGAGATGTCTACGAGTTTGTGGATTATGGCGTAGACGGTGATGGCGGGGGCGGAGTGTATGTCGAGCTTGGCGCAGATGTTGCGTCGGTGCGTTGTCACGGTGTGGGTCGAGAGGAAGAGTTCCGTGGCTATCTCTTTTGTAGATAGTCCGCGGGCAATGCAGCGCACTATCTCGCGCTCGCGGGCGGTGAGCTCCTGCGAGGCTGCCGGCCCGGCATCTTCGCCGCTTTTGGCAACTGTCTTTGGTTCAAGGCTCTGAGCAGCCGGCACGAGTATGCGGTCTTCTATGGCGCAGTGGTCGCGCAGTTCGTGCTCCGTGCCTATGATGTCGTAGAGGGCCGACGTAAGGAGGTCGCCGTTTCCCTCGCCTTTATAATGGCAGATGAAGATTTCCTTGAGTTCGTTGAGTTTCGGGGTTATGGAATGGTGGCGTGCCTCAAATTCGGCGATTCCGAAGCGGCCGCCGTCAACGCCGTCGAGCAAGCCCTTTATATAAGGAAACACATGTCGGTTCTCGTATTCCATATGCAGGCGCACCTCCTCGGAGTAGTCGTCGAAGTATCGCATCAGCAGCATCGCCACCGAGTTCTGTTCCGTCATGGGGAGCGCCTCTATGAGTTTGCGGCGTATCGAGGGCAATGCGAAGTCAAGAAAATAGGCGTGGGCGTTCTTAAGATACACCATCAGCGTCGCAAGGTCTATATTGAAATGACGCCACGCACGATTTTCGATAAAATTGGCAACTGCAAGAAAGGTGTCGGTGTCGATACCCTCTCGGGCACATATCTCTTCCACAGAACCGTTGCCGAATCCGAGCGATATGCCAAACCGGCGAATAAGCATCAAAAGGGAAGGAGTGTTGCGTATAAGTTCGCGAAGGGAGTCTGTTCTTTCAAAGGAATTGTCTGTCATTAGGCGCTTTTCCATTTTGTACGCGCAAAATTACGAAAATTTATTCCCGCGCGGCAATACCCAAAAGTGAGTAATTCCGAAAATTTCGCATACACGGCCTTAAACGATTCATCTCCTTTAAACAATGCCTAAAATCGGGGCATAGCACTTTTTATGTTAATTTTCATCTATCAGCATTAACAAATCTAAGCTAAATGTTAAATCAAGTTAAGCCGAAGCATTTTTTCTTGCAAAAACATGTTGTATAACATAATTCTTTATACCTTTGCATCAGTTTTTCATGGTATTAGATTTAAGGTGAAAAGATTATTCGTCGTGATGACGGGTAATTTTTTTTATACCTGCCCCTCATGGGGCTTTTTTTGTGTCTGTTTTTTTCTTCTTTCTCTGACCGCTGAGCTCACACTGAAACTGGAAGCCCAGGCGCACCGACAGCTCTTTGCCAAAAGACCTTAGTCTTATGGACAGACCTCTCCAGTATCTGAAAATAGCTTTTCTGCCAGACTGCACAAAATAGAGTGTCGATATTTCCAGGAAATTAGCTAAAAGCGCGTCTATATTTCGCCGATGGCGTCATTTTATGTACCTTTGCACCAAGAAACGTAATATATGAAGATAGGAACTGTTGATTTAGGCGAGCGCCCGGTTGTGCTCGCACCGATGGAAGATGTCACCGATGCCTCTTTCCGCCTCATCTGCAAGGAGCAGGGTGCCGACATGACCTATTCGGAATTTGTGTCGGCCGATGCGCTCGTGCGCAATATCGCCGCCACAACGCGCAAACTCCACATCGCCGAGGGCGAGCGCCCGACGGCCATTCAGATTTACGGCCGCGAGGTAGACCCCATGGTAGAAGCCGCCAGGATAGTGGCAGATGCCAAACCCGACATTCTCGACATCAATTTCGGCTGCCCGGTGAAGAAGGTTGCCGGAAAAGGCGCAGGCGCAGGCATGTTGCGCGACATTCCCAAAATGCTCGAAATCACACGCGCCGTGGTGCGCGCCGTCGACATACCCGTCACCGTGAAGACTCGTCTGGGCTGGGATTGCAACTCGAAAATCATAAGCACACTCGCCGAACAGCTGCAGGACTGCGGAATCAGGGCGCTGACCGTGCACGGCCGCACACGCTCGCAGATGTACACCGGCTCGGCCGACTGGGAGGAGATTGCCCGTATCAAAGAAAACCCGCGTTTCACCCTCCCCCTCATCGGCAACGGCGACATATGCACGCCGCAGGCTGTTGTCGACGCCTTCGAGCGCTATGGCGTCGACGGCGTCATGGTTGGCCGCGCATCGATAGGCGCGCCGTGGATATTCCGCGAAATGACATCTTACCTCCACACCGGCAGCGTGGCTGAAGTGAGCAACGCCGAGAAATTCGCCCTGCTGAGACGGCAGATACGCGAAAGTGTGGAGCGTATCGACGAATACCGGGGCATTCTCCACATACGGCGCCATCTGGCCGCCTCGCCCCTTTTCAAAAGCATACCGGGCTTCCGCCCCACCCGCATAGCCATGCTCAAGGCCGACACTCTCGACGAACTCGAAGCAATTCTCGAACACATAGAAAAAAACATATTATCACAATCTGACCAAGCTACAGTCTGACAATGAAACTGCAATCTGCTTTAATCGCTCTCTTCCTCTCTATAATAAACATATACGCAATACACGCCGAGGAGGCCCGATACACTCTCAACGTAGCCAATTTCAACGCAATAACAGTTGTAGACGGCATTGGCGTCGACTATTACTGCAATGCCGACTCGGCCGGCTGGGTCGTTTTCACGGCCAAACCCGAACTTGCATCCAAAATATCGTTCTCCAACAACAAGGAGCATCTGCGCGTGCAGACTCTTGCCGACGAAGAACCGCTTTCGGGCCTTCCGCGCGTGCGGATATACTCTGCCTCGCTGCGCTATGCCGAGAACTCGGGCGACTCCACCGTGACGATAAACGCAAACGTGGAGGTAAAGAAATTCACCGCCAAGCAGATCGGCAACGGAAAACTTGAAATACGCGGCCTCAACGCCGAAAAGCTCGAAGGCGACGCCGCTGCCGGCAACGGCCAGCTGTCTGTCGACGGTAAAGCCGACAAGACGCGCCTGCGCAACGTTGGCGCCGGCCTGATCGACGCCTCCACCCTCGCCTCCGACGAGGTGGCCTGCTTCGTCCTCGGCCCGGGCCTCATACACGTGCATGCTCCCGGCGAACTGAAAATCACCGGCGCCGGCCCCGGAAAAGTCATCAACCATGCCGTTGCCGCAAAAATATCGAACCGCTCAATCGGAGTCAAGGTAGAAAGCCCGGGTGAAGCGCAACCTTAAACAACGGACAGCAGGCTCGCTGAAATGGAATCTCGTCGACAGGCTGTCGACGCAGGTTCTGTATGCCATCACGGGCATAGTGCTCGCACGCCTACTGAGCGAGGAAGACTTCGGTCTTGTCGGCGCAGTGCTCGTTTTCCAGGCCTTCGCGTCGCTGATAGTAGACAGCGGCTTCTCCTTCGCCCTCCTTCAGAAGCAGCGCCCCTCGCGTCTGGACTATTCGAGCGTGCTGTGGTTCAACATGGCAGTGGCGCTCGTCCTTTATGCCGTGCTGTTTGTGGGCGCCCCGCTCGTAGCGGCGGCATTCGGAGGCGACAGCCGCCTCATACCCCTGTCGAGGGTCATGTTCCTGTCGCTTATCCTCAACGCCTCTGTCATAGTGCAGACAAACCGCCTCATGAAGGCCATGGACGTACGCATGGTAGCCGCGTCCAACTTCATCGGCCTCACCGCAGGCGGCATCGCCGGAATATCGCTGGCTATCGCCGGTGCCGGAGCATGGGCAATCGTATGGCAGACTCTCGCCACAGGCACATGCAAGGCAATCGTGCTTTGGACGGCGACACGTTGGCGCCCGCTCTTCCGCATGTCGAAGGCGTCTCTGGTCTCATTTTTCGGCATAGGGTCGAAGATGATGTTCACATCGTTTCTCAACACCGTCTTCCTCAACATATACTCATTCATCATCGGCAACCGCCTTGGCATGGCGTCTCTCGGCTACTACACTCAGGCCGACAAATGGAGCAAGATGGGCATCGCCTCGCTCTCGCAGGTGCTCACCTCCACCTTCGTGCCAACGCTATCGGCCGTCCAGGACCAGCCGGAGCGCTTCCGCCGCATATGCTCCAAGATGAACCGCTTCACGGCCTATCTTCTCTTCCCGGCCATGATAGGGCTGATGGTGATGGCCCGCCCGATTTTCCACACTCTCTTCGGCGACAAATGGGACCCGTCGATTTTCCTGTTCCAGCTCCTGCTGCTGCGCGGCATTTTCACAGTTCTGATTTCGCTCTACAACAACTACCTGCTGGCGCTCGGCCATGCCCGCATCATCATGCGGCTCGAGATAGTGCGCGACATCGCCGCCCTCGCCGCCCTGGCCGCCACGCTGCCGTATCTTGCCATGTCGCTGCCCGGCGACCCCGTATATGGCATCGGCATAATGCTATGGGGGCAGCTGGGAGCCTCCGCCCTCACATGGATACTGACACTCGTATATACAGTACGCCTCACCGCCTCAAGCCTCTGGAGCTATATCTACGACCTCGTGCCCTACTTTGCCCTCACCGCCGTCATCGTGCCGGTGATGTACCTTGCAGCAGGACTCTTCGAGGAGCCACTGCTCAAGCTATGCGCAGAAGCGGTCACCGGGCTTACGCTCTATCTCGGCGCCAACCATCTGCTCCGCAGCCGCGTACAGCAGCAAGTCCTCGCCTATCTCAGAGGCAGGTTTTAGGTACGAGGGGCGAGGGGCGGGGTACGAAGGGCGTGGGGTATGGTTCTGAGGGCGAAACCTCGCCCCGGACAGAACTCGTACCTCGTACCTCTCCACTCGCCCCTGAAAAAGACCTCGTACCTAAAACGAAAACATGCACATCAGTTCGGCGCGGCGGGCATAGCGGTGCTCGCCGCTGAAATTGCCTCGCTTGCCGATATTGACCTCTGCGCCAAGCTGCATGCGGGGCGTCATGTTCCAGAACACATTGGCAGTAGCGAGCAAACCGTATTTATACTCGTCGGGCGACGCCGTGTGTGAGGGCAGATAGCGAAGCTGACTCACACTGCCGCTCACAAACAGATTTGGCCGGAAATTATACTGCAAACCGACACAGTATCCCGCCGAAGCCGGCGCATAGAGCCAGCCCGGACGTGCAGGATCGCCTACAAGGTCATAATTGCCGAGGAGGTCGCCTCCGAGACCGGCATAGCCATGCCCGTAGGTGCCGGTGAGATAAGTGGTGACACGGTCGGTGACATGCGCCACAGAGCTGAGCATAAGCCCCCACCCGGCGCGGTTGCGGTTGGCGGCAGCCGCCACATCGCGATACGACAGCGTGCGCACTATGCCCGACAGACGCACGTGCTGCCCCTGCGCCCACTCATACTGCGCGAAAGCGGCAAAATCGGGCATCCAGTTATCGACCTTTTCGGTTGCCGTGCCGTCGGCATCGATGGCCGCCGACGGAGTCTCGGCCGATACGGCGAACACCCACTTGTCGCGCACCACGGGCATGTAGCGCACCAGAACCGAGGTCGGCGTTATCTTGTTGGTAGGCCCCTGGGCGTCGACCACAGGCGGAAGTGCTGCCGGGTCGGAAAATGTGGACGTAGCATATCCGATGGTGAAATCATTGATAATGGCATAGGCCTTTTTCAAGGTAAAATCGCGGAACTGATAGCCTCCGAAATTAGCCTCGATATAGAGCTGATACTCGCCGAGAGTCTTGTTGCGCCCCAAAACGCGGAAAAACAGACACGTGCCTGCCGGAGTGGTGTCGAAATGCCTCTTCCGGGCCGGGGCGGGGCGCATCGATATGAGATAGGGAATGAAACCGGGTCCGGGCATGGCTCCGCCCCAGTCATAGTAAGCCCTCATGCGCACGGCACCGCCTATGCCCATGGCCAGTTGCGCGTCTTTGCTCATAAAAAGAAAATATGGAGCCGCAGGGTCCGAAAAATGCCTGAACTGGTCGTAGTAGAACGCCGAAATTTTCTGGCGGATTGAATCGACATAGGCCTGCGTTTCGCTATCGGCGGGGCGACCGTCGATATACACTAACTTATGGCTCATAAGGAGCGAATCTGTCTGGCTGTCGACCAGACTTCTTGCGGAAACCGACACAGCCGTGCCGACTCCGAGCAGCAATGCAATAAACAGAAAAAAGCGACGCATAATGTTGAGAATAGTTTATATCTCAACACCATGCGCCGCCCATTTGTTCAAATAATTATCCGCAGTAGAAATGCTCGCGGACTATTTCGAGCATCAGCGCCGGGTCTGCGAGCGCGCGGGCATAGCGGTCGCCATCGAAGGCGCGCAGACGTTTCTCGACAGCCTTGAGCGCTCCGGCAGGGAATACGCCGTACTCCTCGAAGACAGCCTCGCGGGCCTCCAGACAGTCGGCCGAGGCCGGGCAGTTGGCCGGCAGAGTGGGCAGGGAGGCCAGTTTCGCGGCATTCTCAGGCTTGTGAATGTCGATATCCACATACTGACGGGCGGCTACATCAAGGGCGTCCTGCATTTCGAAGCCGTGGCGCACGGCAACGGCCAGACCGGCAATGAGCTGATATATGTCGGCCGAACAGTCGGCCGAGCGGATTTCGAATGTCTGCTTCTGATGTGCGTCGACATCGTCGCAGGGAGTGGCGCAGTTCGCGCCGTTGGCGGCGGCACACATATTGGCCTTGGCCGTCCAGCCCAGCGGCACACGCACGAGCACCGAGCGGTTGCGGTCGCCCCAGCATATATTGGTGGGCGCCTCCTGGTGCGGCACAAGGCGGAAATAAGAGGTCGGATTGGCATTGCCGAAAGCCGTCAGGGCAGGCGCCAGGTCCATGAGGCCGGCGATGGCGCGGCGGGCGTCGTCGCTCAGACTGCCGTCGGGCGCGAGCATGGCGCTGCTGCCGTCGGCGTGTGTCAGCTTCATGTGTATATGCAGCCCCGAGCCGGCCTTGCCCACTGTGATTTTGGGCGCGAAGGTGATGTCGAGGCCCTCGCGCTGAGCCAGATTGCGAATCACCCACTTGGCAAGCATCAGCTGGTCGGCAGCATCGCGGGCGTCTACGGGGAGGAACTCAATCTCGTTCTGTTCGTAGACCTTACCGTCGAGAGTGAAATTGCCCACCTCTGAGTGGCCGTATTTAATCTGCGCTCCCGTACGGGCAACGTAGCTCATGCAGAGGGTGCGGAAATCGTTGAATTTGGCAAAGGGTGCCGACTCATGATAGCCGCGCTGGTCGGTAGCCGGGAATGTGCCCGGGTCGGGGGCTATCACATAGTACTCAAGCTCGCCCATGGCATGAAAATGCAGCCCCGTCACCTCGGTAAAGGCACAGCAGGCCTTGTCGAGCATGTTTTCGGGAGCCGATTCGAGGGGATTGCCGTCCTTGTCGAAATAGGAGCACAGCATGGTAAGCGTAGGCAGCGGCGCAAAGGGGTCTACGAAAGCCGTGCGGAAACGCGGCACCACATAGAGGTCGGAACTGCCGGCCTCGATGAAGGGGAACAGCGACGAACCGTCGACACGCTCGCCAAGCGTAAGGATAGTTTCGAGATATGCGAGGCTGTTTATGACGAAATTAAGGGTCTTCAGACGCCCGTCGGCAGCCGGATACATGAAATTCACCATCTCGATTCCGTTGTTTTCAACAAAATCTATTATGTCGGCCTTGGTGAAATCGGCCGGCGCTTTCTGCAAGTATGCCACCACGGCGTTCTTGCTCAGTCTTATATCTTTATTCATGGCTATGGTATTTTAAGGTTAGTGGTTAGGGGTTAGGGGTGAGTGGTGAGTGGTGAGTGGTGAGTGGTTGGCGGGCGAGTGGTTGGCGGGTTAGTGTAGGCGCTTTAATCACGCCACTAACCACTAACCTCTAACCTCTAACCACTAACCCAAGATTATGCTTTGACGACGCCGATACCGGGACGGTCATTGAGGGTCACTTTGCCGTCGACAATCTTCATGCCGTCGAAAATATCATTGGCAATGAGGAGATTGCCGTCGAGGTCGGCCCAGTCCACCATAGGAGCGAGCTGAGCGGCCGCCGATACGGCACACGATGTCTCTGTCATACAGCCGAGCATCACCTTCATGCCGAGAGCGCGGGCGAGCACCGCCATCTTGTAGGCCTCGTGCATGCCGGTGCTCTTCATGAGCTTGATGTTGATACCGTCGTAGGCCTGGGCGGCGCGGCGAACGTCGGGCAGGCGCTGCAGGAACTCGTCGGCGATGATAGGCAGCGGCGAACGCTCGCGCAGCCATGCCGTATCGTCGATAGCGGCCTTGTCCATAGGCTGCTCCACGAAGAGGCAGTTGCGTTCGGCCAGCCAGTGGCACATCTCGAGCGCCTTTTCCTTGTTGTTCCAGCCCTGATTGGCGTCAACGCAGATAGGCACATCGGTGTAGCGGCGCAGCGCCTCGACGATTTCCTTGTCGTGGTCGAGGCCCATCTTCACTTTCACAACCTTATAGGGCGCCGTCTCCTCTATTTTCTTGCGCATTTCTTCGGGATTGGCGTCGTAGCTGATAGTGAACGATGTGTTGGGGCAATTGTCGGGATTGAGACCCCAGATTTTATACCAGGGCTGATTCATTATCTTGCCCGTAAGGTCGTGGAGGGCAATGTCTACCGAAGCCTTTGCGGCACGGTTGTTGGGCGCCACTTTCTCCATGTATTCATGAATATCCTCTATGCGGAAGGGGTCGGAGAACTGGCTGAGGTCGAGCTTCGAAAGGAATTCGCACACCGATGCCACGCTTTCGCCCAGATAGGGAGGCATGGAGGCCTCGCCGTAGCCGACTATACCGTCGTATTCTATCTCGACCTGCACGCCGGGGGTGGTGGTGCGCTGGTTGCGGGCGAGGTTGAAGGCATGGCGGAGCTGAAGCTCATAGGGGCGGAACGACAGATTAAGCCGTCCGGATTTACCCGCTGCACGGGTGGCGCTGTCGAGAGCCGACAGCGATATGGGCGATGCTGCAATCATTGCGCCGAGCATGCCGGTTTTGAGGAAGTTTCTGCGGTTCATTTGTTGGGAGTTCAGGTTTCGCGGGCAAAACCTGAAAGGTTAGAGGTTAATGGTTGATGGCGAAGGGTTGGGGGTTAGTGGTTAGAGGTTGGTGGATAATGGATAATGGGCTGTGAAGAGTGCTCTCTAACCACTAACCACTAACCCCTAACCCCTAACCTTTAAATCAGAAATACCAGGGATGGTCTATCACACGGGTAATGCCGGGCGTACCCTCATTGCCGGCTATGCGCACGGCGTGGAGGAAAGGCGTCGTGAGATAGCCCTCGGCCTTGGGGTCAACGCTGTTGCGCTTCACACGGCCCGACGAATGCACATACTCGCCGTCGTGGTCATAGATGGCCACATGGGTCACACGGCGCGTGTCGGCATCGCCGAAGAAGAGAAGGTCGCCCTTGCGGCACTTGCGCCAGTCCTTGGCCTCGATACGGGTGCCTGTCACGGCCTGCTGCGAGGCGTCGCGCATGAGGATACGGCCGTTGTCGAAGTAGCTCACCTTCGCCAGGCCCGAGCAGTCGAGCGCCTTGGTCGTCGTGCCGCCCCAGAGATATGTTATACCCATCATCGACGAAGCCATATCTATGATTTTGTCGGGGTCGAAATCCTGGCCGGCCCAGACTTCAATCTTTTCAACAGCGGCGGCAGGAACATAGCCCCTGCGGCCGTCGGGAAGCACCACCGGCTGATAAGCGCCGGCAGCCTCTCCGCCCGATTCGACGATACAACCGTTCACGAGGTCGGAAACCACATCGGTGCCTTTCTTTATCTCGCCCGGAGCGACCGACACATTTATCTGGAAAGGCGACACCACCACAAAGCGGTCGGCCTTACGCCAGGCAGCCATTTCCTCGGGGCTCTTTTCTACCACCGACGACGACGGAATCCAGCCGGTATAGCCGTCGGGAGTCTGTATATGCCACCAGTTGCCTTTCTCGATAACTCTCACGGGCATACCCATGATGGCCTGGGTCGACATTTCGGCCGCATGACGGCCCTGGGTGCGTATCGAAGCGGCCGACAGACGCACCTGCGCCCACTGGTCTACTGCCGACGCGCCGGCGTCTACAAGAGCGCGGGCGGCGCGGGCATCATCTTCTTTCGTTCCGGCCATGGCTGCCGAGCACATGCCGGCAGCGCAGAGCACACATATTATTAATCTGTGTATTTTCATTTCGATGACACTTCAACGGGTTCTACAGAAATAAGCTGGAAATACGAATCCCAGCCGGGATAGAAGAGGTTGCCTCGCGAGCACTCGACCTCGCCGGCCTGGAAATCGACAGTCTCGCTGCGCACATATTTCTTAGGCGGATAGAGTTCGCCGCACACGCCCTTGTTGGTCGAGAAACGGTGCGAATCCATGCCGTGCGAGTAGAATGTCTGCGCGTCTTTGTCGGCGGTGTTGCCGTAGCGGCCGAACGACACATCGATAGGCACCCAGCCGACACCTTCGAAATATGTCTCGGCCCAATCGTGATAGTTCTTCTCGCCCGGGTGCAGCATCCAGCCGCTCTCCCAGCGTGCAGGCACGCCGAGACTGCGCATGAGCGATATATACAGCAGCGACACCTGGCCGCAGTCGCCGTGACGCTCGCGGAGCACATAGGCCGGAATGCAGTCGATGGTGCTGTATTCGCGCGCTCCCGCCCAGGGGAACTGCATGATATAGTCGGCAACAAGCTCGCTCTGGCGGTGCGGATTTGTCTCCGAACCGACAATGGCGTGCGCAAGCGAGTCGAGGCGCACAATGTGCGGAGCCTCGAATGCGGTATAGCGGCGGTAGAGCTCGCTGTCCTTGTCGTAGGGCTTCATACGGGCCTCAATCTCCTTGCCCGAAGTGAATTTGCCCTTGGTGATATATGTGCCGACATACTCGAAACGGGCGGTATCGCCCTCGGCCGGTGCCGGCAGAATCATCGAAATGGTGTTATGAACCGAACGGTCGCCCGACAGTATGTACTCAGTCGGCTCCGCGCCGACGATTATCACATTCTCCTGACGGTCGCAGAGCTCGCCTTCGAGAGGCACAGGCATCCACACACGGATACTGTCGCCTTCGAGCGCCTTGTTGTAAGGCACCTCGATACCGAAGCGATATGTCACACGGTGTGCGAGACCCTTGGGGTTGGTTCCGCGGTAATATCCCAGCACCGAATCCACATACGAAAGACGCTTTTCGCTGGCGTCGTAGCCGCGGTCGGTCACGCCGCCGTTATAGGCCGGATTGAGCAGGTCGAGGTTGCGGGGCGACTTGCGGTGCACGCGCATGACGCCGTCGATTTCGCGGCCTTCGATATAATGACGCGCCAGGAACGTATCGACATCGGCGTCGGTCACCTCAGGGTGTCGCTCGCGTATCGCGGCCCGGGCCTCATCGAGAGTGAGGGAAAAATCCGACAGAATACGTTTATTGATAGCCATTGCAGAATCGGCCTCGAGCCAGACAGGGTCGTCGGCGCGGCCCGACACTTCGGCCTGAATCTCTTCGGAATGGCGCGACAGCTCGTAAGCGCCGATAGCGCCTGCTACTATGACCAGTGCGACAGTAATAGTTTTTTTCATGGGTAATTGTGATAATAGATCGAATTTCAGGATACCTTGCGAAAGGCATATTTTCGTTCAAAGATACAATTTTCGGCCGGAACCTCAAAACAGGTTTGGCTTTTTTAGTAATTTTGCACAAATCAAACACCTCAATTCTATGAAACTACGCACAATTTTCTGTTTTATCATCGCTCTGGCTGCCATGAGCTGCACACAAAAGAAAGAAGTGGCCGAGCCTGCTCCCCTTACCGTCGACAGCCTCATGACCGAAGCCGGCGCGTTCCTCGGCGACACCGTCACCGTCGAAGGCACCTGCTCACACCTCTGCAAGCACGGAGGCCGCAAGGCATTCCTCGTCGGCGCCGACAGCACGACGGTGCTCCGCTGCGAGGCCACTCCTGAAATGGGAGGCGCGTTCGCACCCGACTGCGCAGGCCGCACCATGACCGTGCGCGGCATCGTTCGCGAAAACCGTATCGACGAAGAAGCCGTAGCCCGCATGGAAGCCCAGTACCTCGCCGCCGACACCGCCGCCCGACAGCACGAAGCCTGCGACACCGAGAAAAAAGCACAGGGACAGGCCGAACTCAGCACCTTCGAGGCCCGCATGGCCGACTACCGCACCAAAATCGCGGCCCGCGCCGAAGCCGAGGCCAAACCCTACCTCTCCTTCTACTACCTCGAGGCCCTCTCCTACTCCAAATAAAAGACGAAAGGCAAAGGTTGAAAACAGCGGACTTCCCCGGTCTATTTTCAACTTTTGCCATCACAGCTCAGGCTGAAAAGAAAACAAACTCTGATTTTGGGGTATGAGGGAATTTTGCTATTTTTGTGGCAAAGATAAACATACCCATAATACACATATGGCAACAAAACCGTTTCATTACCAAGAGATGTTCCCTCTGGGACCTGATACCACCGAGTATTATCATCTCACCTCCGACTATGTCCACACCGAAACATGGGGCGGACACGAATTTCTGGTTGTAGACCCCGAAGCGCTCACAGTGCTCTCGCGCCAGGCCACACACGACAACGCCTTCATGCTCCGCCGCGAGCACAATGCCATGGTTGCCAAGATTCTGGCCGACCCCGAAGCAAGCGAGAACGACAAGTTTGTGGCTCTCACCATGCTCCGCAACGCCGAAGTAGCCGCCAAAGGCCAGCTTCCCTTCTGCCAGGACACCGGCACAGCCATCTGCCACGCATCCAAGGGCCAGAACGTGTTCACCGGCTGCAACGACGAAGAAAAGATTTCGCACGGCGTTTACCTCACATACACAACCGACAATCTCCGCTACAGCCAGAACGCTCCCCTCACCATGTACGAGGAAGTGAACACCGGCTGCAACCTCCCCGCTCAGATTGATATCCACGCCACCGAAGGCGACGAATACCACTTCCTCTTCGTTGCAAAGGGCGGCGGCTCCGCAAACAAGACATATCTCTATCAGGAAACCAAAGCGACCATTAACCCCGACCGCCTCGTGCCCTTCCTCATCGAGAAAATGAAGTCGCTCGGCACTGCGGCATGCCCTCCCTACCACATCGCGTTCGTAATCGGCGGCACATCGGCCGAAAAGAACCTCGAGGTTGTCAAGAAAGCTTCTGTGAAATACCTCGACTCGCTTCCCACAAAGGGCAATGAGTACGGCCACGCATTCCGCGACCTCGAACTCGAGGCTACACTCAAGAAAGCCTCCGAAGAACTCGGCCTCGGCGCACAGTTCGGCGGCAAATACTTCGCTCACGATATCCGCGTGATCCGTCTGCCCCGCCACGGCGCTTCCTGCCCCATCGGCATGGGCGTCAGCTGCTCGGCCGACCGCAACGTGAAGGCCAAAATCAACCGCGAAGGCCTCTGGATCGAGAAACTCGACGCCAACCCCGGCGAACTCATTCCCGAAGAATACCGCAAGCAGGGCGAAGGCGAAGTCGTGAAAATCGACCTCAACCGCCCCATGGCAGAAGTCCTCGCCGAACTCAGCAAATATCCCGTATCGACCCGTCTGTCGCTCAAAGGCACCATCATCGTAGGCCGCGACATAGCCCACGCCAAGATTAAAGAGCGCCTCGACAAGGGCGAGCCCATGCCCCAGTACCTCAAGGACCACCCCATCTACTACGCCGGCCCCGCCAAGACTCCCGCAGGCATGCCCTCGGGCTCGTTCGGCCCCACCACAGCAGGCCGCATGGACAGCTACGTAGACCAGTTCCAGAGCGCCGGCGGCTCTATGATTATGATTGCCAAGGGCAACCGTTCAAAGGCCGTAACCGATGCCTGCCAGAAGCATGGCGGCTTCTACCTCGGCTCTATCGGCGGTCCCGCCGCTGTTCTGGCCCAGAACTCCATCAAGAACGTCGAGCTCCTCGAATACCCCGAACTCGGCATGGAGGCTATCTGGAAAATCGAGGTCGAAGATTTCCCCGCGTTCATCCTCGTCGACGACAAGGGCAACGATTTCTTCACCGAAATCTCTGAAAAGTGCAAAAACTGCGGTCTGAATAAGTAATTCTTCCGCCAGAATCCCTACAACCCGCCCAGGCTCCGTCTTTTATTCGGGCCCGGGCGGGTTTAAACCATTTTAAAAGCCGTTTGTCTTATAGCTATACGGCCATTATGGCTATAACTCCATTTCATCTTGTACATCATGCGCAAAACCCTCTTTCTCATCTTCAATGCAATCGCGGCATTGTTTATCTCCCACCACATGACAGCACAGACTCCGGATTTCAAGACGCCCGACTTCGCATACCCCAAAACAGTCGAAGCAGACGCCAAGGCTTTGCTGAAAAAAGCTTCAGGACTCTCCGGCGACGCAGCTGCGGCCACACGCCTGCGCGCCACGCTCGAGCTATGCGCCGCCCAGATTCAGATCGACCGCAACAGCGCCTTCACGCAACCGGCTCTCATCGCTGAGCAGGCCGACGCCTCCGAAGGCACCGGACGTGCCATGCTCCTCGCCCTTGAAGCTACAAAATATGCGCAGATATACAGCAACAACAGCTGGAAATACGACCGCGTCGACGCTCCCCTGGAGCCATATCCTGCCGACGTGTCGGAGTGGAGCGGCAAGCAGTTTCAGGCGCGCATCTCACAGCTCTTCGACGAAGCCATGCAGATAGATGCGCCCACGCCTCTGACTGTCTTCGCGGCCTCTCTTGAATATTCGCCCGAAGCACTGCAGTATATCCCTACTGCCGCCGACTTCATACGCTACAAGGCTTTCCGCGTACTCAATAGTTCGGGGTGCGCCTCCAAAGCTCAGACCGTCGCCGACGACGCCATAAAGCTCGCCGCAAAAGACTCGCCGGCATATTTCTTCTGGAACACATTGAAATACGGCTACGACAGCCATGCCCTGATTGAAATATACAATAAATGTTCCGGCATAGAGGCAGCCCGGCTGGTTCTTCAGAAAATAGTCGAACATCCAACTTCATTTCTCTATGAAGAGGCAATAGGCAACAATTCGGAAAACCGCACGACAGCCATACGCGACAGGAAGATAGCCATGATTCGCGAGTCGCTGGCCGCATTTCCTTCATGGTACGGCAACAACGAACTCAAAAACAGCCTCGCACGCCTCACACAGCCCAAAGTATCATACACATACCCCAATATGGCCGCGCCCGGAAGCGAAATAACAGTGACATGCAGCTATTCTTTCGCCAAAACCATAGAGGCCGCTCTCTACACCCTGCCCCCCAAAGCCGATAATATCGACGTGAACAGTCTGATGAAGCGCCCCAAGGTAGTCTCGGCAGCCTACACACCTTCAGGCACAGAAGGCAAAACCGAACTCGTCCTCAAAGCGCCCGCAGCCGGCGAATACGCACTCATCGTCACCATCGACGGCAAGCCCGGCAACTCCGGCTGGAGCGTGCCGCAGATTCTGGTGACACCGCTCATCGGATTCTCGCTGAACGGCTGCCGGGAAAACGCCGTAGTCGCCGTTGACTACACGACGGGGATGCCGCTCGCAGGTGTCACCGTCAAAGCGGCCGCAAACAGTTACCGCCGCAACACTGCCGGCAGCCCCCGCCTGGTCGGCAAGACCGGCAACGACGGCTTCCTGCTCACCGACGCCCTGCCTTCCGGCTCATCAAACCGCCATTATACATTCACCTACCAGGGGCACACATATAATTTCGACAACAACGTCCGCATGATGGCCTTCTACGACGGAAGCCCCGCAGAAGAAAGCTTCGATGTCAAGCTCATGACCGACCGCGCCCTCTACCACCCCGGCGACAGCGTGCAGTGGGCAGTGGCTGTAGCCCGTCTCGGTGTCGAGAAGGGCGCCGTGCCTGTGGCCGCAGCCGACAAAAAGCTCACCGTAGAGCTCCGCGACGCCAACGGACAGACCGCCGGCTCGGTGGCAGTCACCACCGACCGCTTCGGCCGCGCATATGGCTCGTTCACGACCAAGGAAGACGCCCTTACAGGCTCATATACCTTCCGAATCAAAGAAATAAGCTCATTCTACGGCCGTGTGATGGTAAGCGACTTCAAGCTACCGACCTTCGAGGCCAAAATCGACAGAATAGAGCGCGATGTGCCCACTGCCGGCGCCGTGCGCGTCACAGGCTCGGCACGCACATTCACCGGAATGGCTGTTGCCGGAGCGAAAGTGAAACTCACCCTCACCGGCGCACGCCGCTGGCGCTGGTTCTCTCCCGCCACCGAGCTCGCCACATACGACACCACAACGGGTGCCAACGGCACATTCTCAGCCGACATTCCCGCCGAGGCATTCAAATCGGCCGACGAAGTATTCACCGATTTCATCATCAAGGCCGACGTGACATCGGCCGCTGCCGAAACCGCCGTGGCCTCGCGCAATTTCACAATAGGCAAGCCCTACAGCCTCGCAATGTCGCGCACGCCGCGCTACGCCGACACCTCCGCCCCCGTCGAAGCCCTCTTCGAAGCCTATAACGCCGACAACGAAGCGGTAAACATCGCCGTACGCTGGAGCCTCGGCGTCGCCGACGGCGATTCGCTCAAGAGCGTTGTGGCAAGCGGCTCGGCCGTCACCGGACAGGCCGCGAAACTCGACCTCGCTACCGTTCCCGCAGGCGTCTATGCCTTCCGCATCGAAGCCGCCGACAGCGCCCTCGCCAATCCGGCCATGGGTTCGGCAATCACACTGTACAATGTGGCTGAAAACAGCGTACCCGACACCGGCACTCCATTCTTCATGCCCTCAGACATGTACCGGCCCGATGGCCGCAAGGCCAAAATCCTCACCGGCGTCGCAGGTTCCGACGAGATATGCGTCTTCATCGCCGTGCGCTCGGGCGAAAACCTCATTTCCTTCCGCAAGGAAATGCTCAAACCTGGCTTCAGCCATATAAGCGTCGATGTGCCTTCGGGCTCAGAGAAACTTCAGGTACTCGTCACCTCTGTCCGCAACGGCAATGTCTATACCGAAGACATCACCATCGCACGCCCTGAGACAGCTCCTGTGAAAGTCGTCGCCGAGAGCTTCCGCGATAAACTGACACCCGGAATCGGCGAGACATGGCGCTTCCGCCTCACCGACGGCGACGGCAAGGCGCTCGACGCCGCCATGGTTGCCACAATATACAATAAAGCTCTCGACAAAATCTACAACGGCACCTGGCCCGGCTCATTCATGACTGCCGGAAACCCTGGCTGGCTCGACGTCAGCGCGCCCGGAGCAGGCCTATACAGCAGATATGTCAACGGCGACATCACCCTCCTCGATGTAAGCGACATAACCTATCCCGACTTCCGCTTCCTCAATCCCTACATGCTGGAAAATAGCATTATGATTCGCGGCCTTTCATCTAAACGCTCCATGAACAGCCTCAGCGCTTCGGCGACTACTGCCGGAGGGGCCATGATGAAAGAGCAAGTCACTGAAGATTTTGCAGCAGACGTAGAGGAAGAATCGGCACCCGCAGAAGACAGCGGCGCCTATGAAAGCCCCGAAGAATTCGACTACCGCGCCGCAGAGCTCCTTCAGGTGCTCTGGCAGCCCGCGCTTGTGGCCGACGCCGAAGGCAATATCGACATCGTCTTCACCATGCCCAACGCCATCGGCTCATGGCAGTTCAAGGCCTTCGCATGGACAACCGGCCTAAAGGCCGCGGCCTATGCGGCCGAGTGCATGAGCACCAAGCCCGTCATGGTTCAGGCCAATCTGCCCCGCTTCCTCCGCCAGGGCGACAAGGCCCGCGTGCTCGCAACCGTCTATAACAACACCGACGTGGCGGCTGCGGTCACCACCACGGTAGAACTCTTCGACATCGCAAGCGGCAAGACCACCCGCACCGCCGTCAGCACCGACAGCATTGCCAAGGGTGCCTCGGCAATAGTAGCTATCGATATCGACGTGCCCACCGACGCCTCGGCAATAGGCTACCGCGTGCGCTCCGTCTGCGGTGGCTTCTCCGACGGCGAGCAGAGCGCTATCCCCGTGCTAGCCTCCTCGGCTACAGTCATCGAAAGCACCGAGTTCTACCTCAACCCGAAGGAGACCAAGCCGTTCGAGTTCACCGTTCCCGCCGACGGCGACGCCTCTATCACCCTCCAGTACTGCCAGAACCCCATCTGGACCGTCGTCAAGGCCATGCGCGGCATCTCCGAACCGGGCAATACCTCCAACCGCATTGTCAGCTCGCTCTTCTCGGCTCTCGCCGGAAAGCACATCACCGACAAGGACGCCAACATCGCCTCGGCCATAGCCGAATGGAAGGCTAATCCCGGCGAGGAAGCACTGGTGTCAATGCTCGCTAAGAACGAAGAACTCAAGAAGCTCCTGCTCGACCAGACTCCCTGGGTGCAGGCCTCGAAAGACCAGTCGGCCCGCATGAGTTCGCTCAGCGACCTTCTTGACCCCGAAACAACCGCAAAGGCCATCGCCAAGCGCACCGAAGACCTCGCCAAGCTCCAGAACCGCGACGGCGGATTCGCATGGGGCCCCTGGAGCGACGGCTCGTCGGTATGGTCGACCGAAGTGGTGCTCACCACACTCGGCCTCGCCAACTCGCTCGGCATGCTCCCCGCCGACGCTAAAATCGCCGACATGCTCCAGCCCGCCTTCGACTATCTCCAGGCCGAGGCCGTGAAGCCCAAGCGCCCCAAGACCGACCGCGAGCTCGCCCTTATCGCAGCTCTGCTGCCCGACCTCAAGGTGAAGCCCGCTGCCGACAACATTCTGCGCGCCACCGTGGCCGACATAGCCAAAAACTGGCGCAAGGACAACACCGTCGGCAAGGCCTACGACATTCTTATTCTCAAGGCCAACGGCCGCGAAACACTCGCCAAAGACGTTCTCGCATCCGTAGCCCAGCACGGTGTCGTGCAGCAGGGCAAAGGCCTCTGCTTCCCCAATGTCAGCGACGTGCGCGGATATGCGACCATAATCCAGGCCTACGCCGCCATGGGCGCGCCCGCCGAAGACATCGACGCCATGCGCCAGTGGATTACGGTCTACGCCCAGGCCACCGACAACCTCGGCGCATATAATCCCGACTACATCATCGCCTCCGTCCTCATGACCGGCAGCGACTGGACCTCGGTTCCCGTCAAAGAAAACGTCACCGTCAACGGCCGTCAGCTCGAAATCGGCAAGATAGAGAGCGCCACAGGCTACTTCGCCCAGACCCTCGACACCGACGGCACCAAGCCCGTTGTCATCACCGTGCAGCCCAATGGCGTCACACCGTCCTACGGCTCTGTAGTGTCCGTGGGCCGTCGCCCGATGGCCGGAATCGAGGCCAAGGCCGGCAGCGACGTATCTGTCGAGAAGCGCGTGCTCGTACAGCGCGGCGGCGAGTGGGTAGAGACCAATGCCTTCGCCCTCGGCGAGCGTGTGCGCGTGCAGCTCACCATCAAGGCCAAGCGCGACGTTCAGTATGTGACCGTCGACGATGAGCGCCCAGCCGCTTTCGAGCCCGTCGACCAGCTTCCGGGCTACATCTACGACGGCGGTCTCGGCTTCTACCGCGAGAACGGCGACGCCGCCACACGCCTCTTCATCGGCTTCCTCCCCAAAGGCACATACCACGTGGCCTACGACATGACAGCCGCCGTCGCAGGCTCGTTCATATCGGGCATTGCGACGCTCCAGAGCCAGTATGCCCCCGAAATCACCGCCCACAGCGGCGCCGCCGCCATAACAGTCAGCAGCGCCGAATGAAATATCTCGAAGCGCTAAACGAACGCCAGACCGAGGCCGTAACGACGACCGAAGGTCCCGTACGGGTCATCGCCGGTGCGGGCACGGGCAAGACCCGCGCCCTCACCGCGCGTTTCTGCTTCCTCACCGACATGCTCGGCATAGACCCCTCGGCAATCCTCTGCGTCACATTCACCAACAAGGCTGCCGCCGAGATGAAAGAGCGTATCCGCGCTATGCTCGGCGACTTCGACCTCGGCTATATATGCACGTTCCATTCCTTCTGCGTGCGTCTGCTCAAGGAAGACATACATGTGCTCAACTATCCGGCAAACTTCATCATCATCGACGAAGACGACCGGGTGGCGCTCCTGCAGAAGGTATATACCGACATGGGCCTAACCCTGAAGGAACTGCCGATAAACCGTGCCGTCGACTATATTTCGGAGCGCAAGGCCGCTCCCGGCGACGAATATCTGCGATATGTCGAGGAGCTCAACAACACCGGCCTCGTAGGGCGCACCGAGCGCAACGCCGACCGCTTCGACGAGATTTTCCAGCGATATATCTACGAGCAGAAGAAGAACTTTGCCGTAGATTTCGACGACATCATCATATTCGCCGCATATATACTCCGCAAATACCCCGACATTCTGCTGAAATGGCAGCAGCGCATGCAGTATGTGATGGTCGACGAGTTTCAGGACGTGAGCCCGCGCCAGTATGAGATAGCGCGCATGCTCTCGGGCGGACACGGCAACCTCTTCATCGTCGGCGACCCCGACCAGACCATCTATTCATGGCGCGGGGCCGACGTGAAACTCTTCCTCAACTTCGACAGGCTCTATCACGGCGCCACGACCATAGTCATGGACGCCAACTACCGCTCCACTCCCGAGATAATACGCGCCAGCAACGCCCTGATAGCGCACAACACCGACCGCTATCCCAAGGCGCTCCATGCCGTCGGCGACAGCGGCGACAAGCCCCTCGTGAACCACGCCCGCACCGAAAAAGCCGAGGCCAAATGGATGGCCGACACCATCACGGGGCTGGTCGAGAGCGGCGCCGCGCTGTCTGACATCGCTATCCTCTACCGCGCGCACCACCTCTCGCGCGTGCTCGAGGAAACGCTCATAAAACACGGCATAATCTACCGCATATACAGCGGCACGGCTTTCTACCGCCGCCGCGAGGTGAAAGACGTAATCTGCTATCTGCGCATGCTCGTCACCGCCGACGACCTCGCCTTCGAGCGCACTTTCAACGTGCCTCCGCGAGGCTTCGGCAAGAAGAAAACGGCCTTTCTGCACGCCGAGGCCGAGCGCACAGGCGCCACCCTCATGGAGACCCTGCGCGCAAATATCGACAATCCGGTGCTCCGAGGCAGCAAGGGCCGCGAGTATATCAACGCTATCGACACCGCCGCAGCGCTGGTGGGCAAGCTTAGCCTCGGCGACCTCATGCAGCGCGTGCTCGACCTCTCGGGCTACGAGGAAATGCTGCGCGGACTCAGCGAGTGGGAACGTCTTGACAATCTCGCCGAGCTCAAACGAGCCATCGAAGAGGCCGGCCACGACGACGACGCCACCCTTGACGATTTCCTCGCGCGCGTGGCCCTCATGACTGGCATGGACGCCGAAAAGGCCGATTTGCCGGCCGTAAAACTCATGACCGTCCACACGGCCAAGGGCATGGAGTTTCCCTATGTGTTCATATGCAGCCTCAACGAGGCCTCATTCCCCTCGCGACGCTGTTCGGGCCCCGAAGAAATCGAAGAGGAGCGCAGGCTGGCCTACGTGGCCATGACGCGTGCCGAAAAAGGTCTCTTCATGAGCGACAGCGAGGGATTCAACCACGACAATACCGGCAAGACGCCCTCGCGCTTCCTCTACGAGGCCGGCATAGAGAATCTGCGTTTCGACCGCCCGCTGCCTGAGCAGGCGCCACTGCCGCAGGCGCCGCCGTCGTCAAAAGGCAGGCCCCGCCTCGCCAGCGGCGACATGGTGGAGCACCCCGTCTTCGGGCGCGGCCTCATCATGGAAGTCGATTCGGCCCGCGAGACCTACACCGTCCAATTCGACAAAATGCCCACCCCGCGCACCCTCCGCTTCGCCGCACCCCTCGATAAAATTATGAATTATGAATGATGAATTATGTTTTATCATCAAAACTCATCGTTCCCGATTCATAATTAGATTCAATTCATCATTCATAATTCATCATTCATAATTTGAATAAGACATTATATGTTAGCGACCTCGACGGCACTTTGCTCGGCTCCGACAGCCGGGTGTCCGAACGGTCTGCCAGTATTATAAGCGAACTCTCGCAGGCCGGGGCCGAAATTACTGTCGCCACCGCCCGCACTCCCGCTACCGTGGTGCCTCTTCTGGCCGATACATTCACCAGGCCCGACGCCATCGTCATGACAGGAGCCGCCACATGGAGCCGAACAAAAAATGCCTTCGGCACAATCCACTATATGCCCGAAGCCGACGTCACCGCAGGCCTCGAACTGTGCCGGCGCATGGGCGTGCACCCCTTCGTCTACACCATGCGGGCCGACGGCTCCATGCTCGACGTCTACCATGGCGCCTCGGCCATGAACAAGGCCGAAGAAAGCTTCTACCTCGAACGTCTCCACCTGAAGCTCAAACGCTTTCACACCGGCACACCCCTGCCGCCCTCCTCTCTTTCGCGCACCATGCTCTTCTTCGCCATGGGCGAGCGAGCCAATGTAGAGGAAGCCGCCGCTGCCCTGCGCGAACAAACCGAGTGCGCCGTTTGTTGTTATCCCGACATTTTCAATCATGCCGTAGCCAACCTCGAGGTCTTTGCGCCCGGAGTGTCGAAGGCCGCCGCCGTGCTCGAGCTCAAGAAGCAGATTGGCGCCGACCGACTCGTGGTATTCGGCGACAATCTCAACGACCTGCCCATGCTCGCCGTGGCCGACGTAGCCGTTGCCGTCGACAATGCCTTCCCCGAGGTCAAGGAACACGCCGATGTGGTGATAGGCCCCAATTTCACCGATTCTGTAGCCCAATATATACTTCAGGACTTTACCCGTCAATGAAACCAATCGCATTCATAGCCGCTGCCGCATTTTCGGCTCTGGCGGCGACAGCCCAGATCAACAGCCCCGTAAATTCAGGCGACATGCTCCGCGCCGAGGCATTTTTCGCATCAGGCGACAGCGAGCCGGCCCTCGACCAGCTGCGACGCCTCGACCCCGAGGCACTGTCGGCCGACGGCGCCTTCGAGGCCGCATGGCTTCGTGCCCGCGCCCTCTTCGCCGACGGCCGGTATAGCAGCGCCCGCACGGCCTTCGCCGCTTTCTGCGCCGACTATCCCGCCTCGCCTCTGCGCACCCTCGCCCGAAAATATATGGCCGACTGCCTCTTTGCCTCCGGCGACTACGCCAGGGCTCTCGGCGAATACCTCGGCACGGACACCGACGGCCTCAATGCCGCCCAGGCATCCGAGCTCCACTACCGAGCAGGATTCTGCGCTCTCGAGCAGGGCGACACCGCTCTGGCCCGCGGCGAGTTCGCGCTCGCGGCCACCGGCGGCGAATATGGCTCTGCGGCGCGCTTCCACATGGGGGCAATCGACTATGCCCGCGGCGAATATGCCTCGGCAAAAGCCCTCCTCAAGCAAGTAGACACATCGAAGGCTCCCGGCGACATGGCCGACTACTACCTCGCCTCCATAGACCTCGCCGACGGCAACTACGCCCAGGCGGCCGCTACGGCCCGCGCCCTGATGCGGCGCCGTCAGCTCGCTCCCGATGCCGAGGCCCAGATGCACCGCGTGGCGGGCGAAGGTCTGTACCGCAGCGGCGAGCGCACCGAAGGCCTCCGCGAGCTCCGCACATATATTGCTGCCGTGAGCGACCCTGCGCCCGAAGCCTGCTACCTCGCCGGTCTGGGCGAATATGAAGACGGTAACTACGCCGAAGCCGTAGACCTGCTCGACAAAGCAACCGCAGCCGACGACCCCGCCGTGGTCCAGTCGGCATATCTATACATAGGCCAGGCCCTCCACCACCGCGGCGACAACGACGCCGCAATCCTTGCCTTCGACAAGGCCGTGAAGACCGACGGCCCCGACCGCTCTGTCCGCGAAGCCGCATACTATAATTATGCCGTCGCCAAATCGGTCGGCGCGCAGGTGCCCTTCGCCTCTTCGGCCGATATTTTCGAGAATTTCCTCCGTCTGTATCCCGACGGCACATATTCCGACCGCGTTCGCGGCTATCTCGCCGACGGATACATGGCCGACAAGGACTATGCGCGCGCCCTCGAGCGCCTCGACGGCATCGCCACGCCCGGCAAGCGCACCCGTGCCGCCAAGCAGCGCCTGCTCTATCTCCTGGCTGCCGACGAACTCGCCGCCGGACAGCTGTCGTCAGCCCGCCGCCACCTCGACACGGCCCGAAGCTATGCCGACGCCGACGCGGCCACTGCAGCTGAGATAACTCTGCTCCGCGGACGCCTCGAAGCCGCCGAGGGCAACAACGACCAGGCCGCCGCGGAATACCGCCGCTATCTCGCCTCGAAAACCTCTAAACCGAATGCGACCGTAGCCCGCTACGGCCTCGGATACGCCCTCATGGCCGAAGCCGATTACGACGGCGCCCGCAGCGCCTTCGCCGCCATCGAGAACGACCGAAGCCTCAGCGCGGCCCAGCACGCCGATGTGCTCAACCGCCTGGGCGACATCGTCTTCGCCAAAACCGATTTCAAAGAGGCCGCCGCACTCTACCGCCGCGCCTACGACGCCGCGCCCGCCTCGGGCGACTATGCCGCCTTCAACGGAGCCCGAATGCTCGGCTTCTCGCGCAACTACGAGGGCAAACTAAAGGCCATCGACGCATTCATGACCGAATTCCCGCAGTCGGTCCTCATTCCCGACGCCATGCTCGAGCGCACGCAGGCGCTCATCAGCCTGGGACGCAACAGCGACGCCGTCGACACCTACCGGCGTCTCACCAAGACCTATGCCGGCACGCCTCAGGGCCGCCGCGGCTATCTCGAGATGGCCATGACACTGCTCGACATGGGCCGCAAGGACGAGGCCGCAGCCGCTTACCGCGATGTCATATCCAACTATCCGACCTCAGAGGAAGCCATGCAGGCCTCAGGTCTCCTCAAAAACATATATGCAGCCGACGGACGCGGCGACCAGTACCTCGCCTTCATGCAGAGTGTCGAAAACGCGCCCGCTGTCAGCGCCGACGATACCGAACGTCTCACATACGAGGCCGCAGCAGCAGCCAACAAGCGCACGGGCGACATCTCGGCTCTCCGAAGCTATCTCGAACGCTTCCCCGACGCGCCTCACGCTCCCCAGGCCCTGCTCACAGTGGCACGCGCCGAGTATGAGGCCGACCGCATACCCGAAGCCCTCGAACTCTTCAAAAGCCTCGAGACCAAAGCCTCCGACCCGGCAATCGCAACCGACGCCCGCCTCGGCATAATGCGCTCGGCCCGCGACCTCGGCGACTATGCCCTCGCAGGAAGCACCGCCGAAGCCATCATCAACTCGTCGGCAGCGCCGGCGGCACTTTCCGAGGCCGTCTACACCCGTGCTCTGGCTCTCGACGCCGACGGCGACACCGACGCCGCAATAGAGCTCTGGCAGTCGCAGGCAGCCGATACCAAGAACATATTCGGTGCCAAAAGCGCCTTCCATGCCGCCGAAGCCCTCTTCGAAGCCGGAAAGAACGAGCAGGCCCTCGCCGCCGTGCAGGCATTCACCGGCAGCGGCTCGCCTCACGCCTACTGGGTAGCCCGCGGATTCATTCTCCAGAGCGACATCTACCGCAAGATGGGCAAGGACTTCGAAGCCCGCGAATACCTCGAAGCCCTCCGCGACAACTACCCCGGCACCGAAACCGACATCCTCTCCATGATCGAATCGCGCCTCTCCGAATAACCTGATACTACATTTATTTGAATATGAAACGGATATTGAGTATAGCTTTTATATTAGCAGGCGCGGTGGGGGTGAGAGCCCAGCTTACGGCCGAAATCGATGTGGAGCGCACTGTGGTGCCGCGCCTCGAGCTTCAGGCGCCTCTGCCGTCGGTGGTGCCGTCGGTCATACCGTCGACCGAAACTCCAATGCGCCTGTCGCTGTCGGAATATACCGGCGGGGCGGCCGATTATGTCTCCAGGCCCGGCGGCCTTCTGGGCCCGTCATATACGGGTCTGGCGGGGGCCTCGCCTTATCGCGGATATGTGTGGGGCGGATATTTTCCGGCCTACAACCTCGGCATAGGCGCCGGCTACCGCTTTATCAAAAACGAACGCACCAGTCTGGGCGCGGCCCTGCAGTTCGACGGCTCGTCGTATAACGCCCATCTTTCCGACGGCTCCCGCGAAAGCGTGAAAGACAATACCGTAGGCGTGCAGGCCGATTTCAGCCACAATTTTTCGGATGCAGCCCGTCTTGGCGCCGTCATAGCTTATTCGCATGCCGCCCTCACGGCGCCCACACTGCGCAATACCGAGCAGAACCAGAGTATCAACGATTTCAACGCCGTCCTGAGCCTCGACGGCCACCGCGACCACTTCGGCTACGGTGTAAAGGCCGATATCGGGCGTTTTTCGCTTGGCGACGACATAAAGCTGAGCGATGAAGTACTTGTAGGCGCACCGTCGGAAACCATTTTCGGCCTCAATGCAGCCGTCGGAGGCACTACGGCCGACTCTGTCTTCCGCTACCGTCTCGAAGCGGGGCTCGACATGAAGCACCGCGGCGGTTGCCAGTGGACAGGCACCGAATTCGCATATGTCGCCAAGGCCAATCCGATGATTGTGAGCCTCGACCCGACGATAGGCTTTCAGCTGGGCAAACTCGGCATAGACCTCGGCGCGAAGGTAGACATATCGTCGAATCTCGAGGGAAGTTCCTTCCATGTAGCGCCTCGCGTCAACATAGCATGGACGCCGTCGAGCCGCTTCGCGGTCTTCGCCCGCAGTGATGGTGGAGCCGAGATGACCGACCTGCGCCACATATACAACTACTCGCCCTTCGCACCGGGGCTGCTGACATACGACGCCACATTCTCGCCCGTCAACGCACGCGCCGGCTTCGCCATAGGCCCCGTCGGAGGCTTCTCGGCCGAAATATACGCCCGCTATGCCTCAACGCGCCGCGCTCCGATGCTGGCCGTCATCGGCCAGGAGTTGCCGGCATGCACACTTGCGCCCACAAACATCAAGGGCTGGGGTGCCGGCCTCCGATTAGGCTGGAGCTGCCGTGTGGTTTCGGTTTCGGGCATGGCCGAGGTGCTGCAGCACGGCCTTGACCGAGGCTTCGCCGACAATCCCGACCGCGCCGGAATCCTTGCCGAACTGAGCGCGCAGCTGCGCCCGATGGAGCGCCTGGGGGTAGACGTGTCGTGGAAATTCCGCGGCAAACGCGCCTACGCCTGCAACGATGAGCTTACGGCCATGCGCAACGTGAGCACTCTCAACCTGGGCGCCGAATACCGCATCGACGAGCGTCTGAGCGCCTTCCTCCGTTTCGAAAACCTGCTTGCCCGACGCCCCGAAATCCTCCCGGGCCTGACCTCGAACGGTCTCCACGGCCTGGCCGGCGTAGTTTTCAAGTTCTGAACCGGCCGTACGCAAATCCAGCCAAAAACCGCCAATGGCGGTTAAATATTCACATAGCCTATGGTTTGGGCGTTCGACAGAACGGCCATACCATAGGTACACGATGCATACACACAAAACAACCGCATAGCGGTTGAATAATCGCCTATGAGGGGGAAATTCTTTTAACCCCGTACAAAACAAAAAAAGCGCTCGAAAGCGCTTTTTTTATTCTATATTGTCGGTTGTATTTCAGTCGCGGACGAGCTCTATGCGGCGCCAGAGGCTGTCGGGCACCATTCGCCAGAGGGCTGTGACCACGGCCCAGCGCGAATCGATATAGGCAATGCGCTTGCCGCGGAGCATGGCCGTCTCGAGGCGCGGCGCCACGTAGTCGACGCTCATTTCCATCGGGTAGTTCTTGTGCACGCCAAGGAGCGGGGTGTCGACAAAGCCGGGTCTGATGTCGGTGACAGAGACATTGACCCTCTGCTGGTGCGCGAGCTGGTCTATGGCCTGGAGGAATGTCCACTGATAGCGTTTGGAGGCCGAATATGAGGCCGACACGCCGATGCCCTTCATGCCGGCGACCGATGTTATGGCCGCGATGTGGCCGCGGTGCAGATTGGCGGTGTCGCGGTAGTATTTGTATGCCGCGGTGATTATTCTGGTGAAGCCTTTCACGTTGACATCGATGGTCTCGTCGTCGCGCACATTGTCGAGAGCGGGGTTGAACCAGCCGCAACCGGCGGCATAGAGCAGATAGTCCATGCCGTCGATGAGCTCGATAAGATTATAGAACTTCTCGACAGCGTCGGGGGCGGCCACATCGATTGCCATATACTCAACCCGGTCGGGGTAGAGAGCTTTTATCTCCTTGAGGCGGTCTTCGCGGCGGGCGGCAATTCCTACACGCCAGCCCAAACGGGCGAAGTCGGTGGCAACACGCATGCCCATGCCCGACGAGGCTCCTATTATAATAATCTTCTTCATAATATCATTTTAGGGAGGTGGGAGAAGGCCTTCCACTTCATTGTCTGAATTAATAACGGCCTCTTCGGCTTTCTTGTTCAGATGAGAGAGAGGGAGAGTATATGAAATGGAGAAACTGCCTGTGATTGAGCTTCCGCGCGTGCCATAGCCGGGAATATACCACGGATCGCCATATCGGCCCTTGCTCGAATGAATGAGGGTGTGATACTTGAACTCCCAGCCGGCCGAAATCGGGCCCCATATCTTCACACGCAGGCCCAGGCCGAACTCGAGCCAGCCGGCGGTGGCGTTCTGCGACGGGATATTGAATTTCGATGTCTCGCCCCAGTATCCCGAATCGAGCACGACGTCGTCGACGGCGAAGCTGAAAGGCGAAAAGCCGTAGCGCACGCCGGCATAGAGCTGATAGTCGGGGTTGGAGTTGAAGAGGAAATTATAGTTTGCGCCTATCTTGAAAAAGACACTCAGCGGCGACTTGTAGCGATAATTGTTGTTCGGGCCCTCGTGCGAGGCAGCTCCGAGTCCGACCTCCACAAAGGGCTTGTAGCGGTTGTGGAGCGACAGTTCGGCCCATGCCGAGGCCAAGCCGTAGTCCTGTCCGAAAATGCGCATGACAGGGTCCCAGATATTGAGGCCCACACTGGCGGCATGGAACAGCGGCTGCTCCATCTTGGGCACAATATTCTTGAGGGCGGTAGAATCGGTCCACTCTTCGCCGGTAATGGTATCGACGTAGATTATCTTGCCGCGGTCGTCTGTATATGGCACCGACTGGGCGCGGCGCTTGGCGTTTATGCGGGCAGTGTCGGCAGCCGTCTCGTTGACAGGCTGCGTCTCGGTTGCCGGAGTGTTGAGCGGCGTTATGCGGCGCTTGCGGTCCTGCCCCCAGAGCGAGAGCACCCCCAGCAGGGCTATGACGGCTATGATTTTTCTCATTGCTCAGGCTCCTCCGTTTCCGCGGTTCTGAAATAAATGTATATGCGTGTTGCCTCCACATTGGTGATGAGCGAATCGGCCACTACCACAGAGTCGATGATATGCGTGGTAGTGCTCACGCTCTGAATCATGTAGCGGTACATGGCGCCGCACTCTTCGGAGGCGAAATAGGGTATCGACTCGTAGCCGAAGGTCACGGTATCGTTGAGCGCAGGGTCGTCGAGGCCTTCCTGGGTGTAGTGGAAGCACCAGGCGGTCGACTGGGCCGTGGAGCGCATCGGAAGATATACCTGCGAGACCGAGCCCGACGCGATGGCCGAGTCGGCGGGAGCGCCGACACCGCTTATGCGGATTCCCTGCACGGAGATGTCGTCGCCGGTGGCGCTTGAGCGGAATCCGGCCAGCGGAATGGCACTCTGATTGTCGAGGCAGCCGGCGGTGTTGCAGGATGCCACGGCAAGCGCTGTGAGGACAAATAATATTAAAGCGGATTTTTTCAACGCTCGATGAGTATTTCTTCGGTTGGTTTGCGTTTCTTTTCGGGAGCGACGACGCCGTCTGCCGGGTAGCCCACAGGCAGTATCACCACCGGCACGGTGCCATGAGGCAGGGCCAGGTCTACGGTGAGGCGCGCAGGGTCGAAGTGGCATATCCAGCAAGTGCCGAGGCCCATTTCGGCAGCGGCAAGGCAGATATGCTCGGTGGCGATGGCGATGTCGACATCGGAGTGATTCTTGCCGTCGTGCGGGCGCACCCACGCCTCTGTCGGCACGGCACACACCACGATATAGTATGGAGCCGTCTCGACCCATTCGCGGGGATAGGCGGCAGCCACAGCCTTGCGGCCGGCCTCGTCGCCCGGCCGTATCACGGCAAAGCGCCACGGCTGGCGGTTGCATGCGCTCGGAGCGAGGCGAGCGGCCTCGATAAGAGCAGCTATCTGATCTTCCGAAGGAATGCGGTCAGCAGAATATGAGCGGCAGGAGAAACGCTCAGAAATGACTTTCATCATTTTCTTAATGAAGAATTAATAATTAATAATGAAGAATTAATAGCCCGTCAGCCCAGCAGCCCGTCAGCCCAGCAGCCCGTCAGCCCAGCAGCCCGTCAGCCCGTCAGCTCAATAGCTCAAATGGTTTCTTCGATTTCGTAGTCGTTGCGCTTGGGCGAGTTGCGGACCACGAGTTCGCCGACGAAACCGGCCAGGAAGAGCTGGCTTCCCATGAGCATAAGCACCAGAGCGAGATAGAAATAGGGCGAGTCGGTCACCAGAATATATGGTGCGCCGGTGTGCATGTGCCATAGCTTCATGCCGCCAACTACAGCGACCGATATGAAACCGAGAAGGAACATGAGGCTACCCAACAGGCCGAACAGATGCATCGGCTTCTTGCCGAACTTGCCCGTGAACCAGAGGGTTGCGAGGTCGAGATAGCCGTTGACAAAACGGTCGAGGCCGAATTTGGTCTTGCCATACTTGCGGGCGCGGTGCTGCACCACCTTTTCGCCGATTCGATGGAAACCGGCCAGTTTGGCAAGGTAGGGAATATAGCGGTGCATGTCGCCATATACCTCGATATGCTTCACCACGGCCTTGCGGTAGGCCTTGAGGCCGCAGTTGAAATCGTGGAGATTCTTAATGCCGCTCACCTTGCGGGCCGTGGCGTTGAAAAGCTTGGTCGGAATAGTCTTCGACAGAGGGTCGTAGCGCTTCTTCTTGAAGCCCGACACAAGGTCGTAGCCCTCCTCGCGTATCATGCGGTAGAGCTCGGGGATTTCGTCGGGGCTGTCCTGAAGGTCGGCGTCCATGGTAATCACCACCTCGCCCTGCGCCAGGCCGAAGCCGGTGTTGAGCGCGGGGCTCTTGCCGTAGTTGCGGCGGAACGACACCCCGCGCACATGCCCGGGGTCGGCCTCGCGAAGCCGCCTGATGACCTCCCACGACTCGTCGGTAGAGCCGTCGTTCACAAAAATAATCTCGTAGCTGAAACCGTTGGCGCTCATCACGCGCCCTATCCACGCCGCCAGCTCGGGCAGCGATTCGGCTTCATTATAAAGAGGTACGACTACAGATATATCCATCTTTTATCGGGGTGTTTGCGAGCCGCCGTGCATGCGCTGCCAGCGTTCGCGGCGCGCTGTCGAGAGATAGCGCGTATAAAGAATTACTGCATCTACGAAACCGATTATGGCGCCGCAGAAAACATTGAAAACAATCAGACCCGAAGCCGTGTCGAGCGCCGAAGGCACACCGTTGAGGCTCCGCATATTTTTGAGATGACCGGCCCACAGTTCGCCCTGCGGAGTGCCCATCGCCTCGAACGTGTCTATCGAAAACTGTATCTGCGAAGCTATGAAACCCGGCGCCACGAAGCGCAGCAGCACATACACCGCCACCGTCTGAAGCAGCGACCCGAGCATAAACGACATCAGCGCCTGCGACCACAGTTCTGGCAGCGAGAGCGTGAAGCCCGTCTCGGCATGATGGCTCCGCATGAGCTTATAGACATAAAAAGGCAGATAGATGCTTCCGGCCCACACCAGCAGAGTGGCCAGGCCGAACGAAGCGCTAAGACCGGTGAACACGGCCAGCAGGATAAGGTAGAGGCCGAGTATGGCGCCGTTTTCGGCAGCCACTGTGACGATGGCCCTCGGAGGCCGTATATGCTGCATGTTGTCCATCAGATTCTTCTTTGACCCACAAAATTAGCAAAAAAAACGTGTAGTCACAAAGTTATTGCTCAATCACACGCTTTTTCCGAAATATGGCCCAAATATGCCACACAACATGCCGCATTTCTTGCACACACGGAAAAATAGCCCTATCTTGCAGCCCTAAACCATAATTCCAATTTACAAACCATGAAAATCTCATTCTTCGCATTCCGATTTTGCACTTTTCACAAACTACAATCTACAACAAGCATATAAGTTTCTGGGATTTTATTCCGTTCCTTTAGTCATCATGAAACGATATGGTATAATATTAGTAGGCATAATGGTGTTTATGTCCACACTTTCTACGACTTGCTTTGATGATTATGAAAGCAAGTCTATCGACATCACTATTATCAATGATTCTGACAAAGATATATATTGCACTTATTATTTTATTATAGATGGGTACATAAGCAACTCTCCAATAATGCACCCATGCGATACATTAGAAGACCATGTATTTATCCAATCCGATACTCAATGGGATAAGAATTATATTAATTTTCTTTTCCATGAGGAATTGAATCAAGCAGATATTGAGAACTTTACAGGCTATAGTCAGTGCTATAACCTGATAGAACTTCAAGAAATGGAATGGACTGTAATTTATAGAGGCGATGAGAATTAATTTATATAAATACTGCCTGGCTCTGATTTTTTCCATATTTGTGCTAAGCTTTCAGTCTTGCAAAGAGAAGAATTATACATATCTCACTCTTATAAATAAAAGTGATAAGCCGATAATTATTACGACTTTCACTACAATTGATGGAATTGTAATCAACGAAGGCGATGGGAGAAAGCTTCCGCCGCAATCAAGTGAATCATATATTTATCGAGGTTATGGATATGTTTTTGATGCGGATGAAGGCATGAAAGTTGTAATTTTAGAGATGCCCGAATGTTCGCACGACAAGAATTATGAGTTAGCACAATCAAAAACAGAATTTAAAGGAGTGGTGATGTACTATAATCTCGAGGAGTTGCGGGCGATGGACTGGACGATTGTTTACGATGGGAATATGGAGTGATTTGTCATTTTTAAACCAATTATCACTAATGAATATAAGAAGTTTGAGGAGCGTTTTCGCTTTAATACTGGTGCTTCAATCTTTCCTGGCATTTGCGCAGGGAGAGCAGGGTTGACAGAATCGACGGCATAAACCGTATTTCTCTCGACCTCGGTTTAAAATACCGGTTCTGATAGCTAAACTCCTTGTTATAACGCCCTGTCGAAAACCGGCGGGGCGGCTTTTTTGTTATAAATAGGTGAAAATAGAGCGAAAAAGGCTATCTTTGCAACGACAAAATTCTAACATAAGACAATTTAACAATGGACAATAAAGAATTCGACCGCCTCAGCTATGCACTCGGACTCAGCATGGGGCACAATTTCCGTGCCATGGGTATGGAAAAACTCAGCATACAGGATTTCGCCGACGGCGTTGCCTCTGTGTTCTACGGCGAGGCTCCCAAGATGACCATCGACGAGGCCAAGGCCGAAGTGCAGACTTACTTCGCCGAGGTTCAGAAGAAACAGCAGGAGCAGGCCATGGCTATGGCAGCCCTCAACGCCAAGAGCGGCAAGGAGTTCCTCGAAGCCAACGGCAAGCGCGCCGAGGTGAACACCCTTCCTTCGGGTCTTCAGTATGAAGTGCTCGAGCAGGGCAACGGCCCCAAGCCCGAAGCCGGCGACCAGGTGACGGTGCACTACACAGGCAAGCTCATCGACGGCACCGTATTCGACTCGAGCGAAGACCGCGGCGAGCCCGCCACATTCGGCGTCACCCAGGTTATCCCCGGCTGGGTGGAAGCTCTGCAGCTGATGAACGCCGGCTCGAAATGGCGTCTGTATATCCCCTCCGACCTCGCCTACGGCCCCAACGGCGCCGGCGGTGTCATCGGCCCGAACCAGACCCTGATTTTCGACGTAAACCTCATCGAAGTAGTAGGAAAGTAATCAGGAGTCAGAAATTAGGAATTACAAGTTAGAAGTTAGGAGTTAGTAGTTGTTCCTTACTACTTATTATTTATTCCTTCTAACTTATCACTTATTCCTTATTCCTTACAACACCCTTATTACTTATTTACTTAACGAAGAATGCGTTTTTTAGCAGCAACGATACTGGCACTTGCCGCTACGGCCCTCCCCTCGGGGGCCGCAACGGCGCCTGCCGACTCGACACAGCGCGCAGTGGCGGCCTTCATTGCCTCTAACTTCAAGATTGCAATGCAGCAGGCCTTCACCGACCTCACATCGCAGGGTCTTGCGCTCGACAGCGCCGAAATCCTCGCCCTTGTGAAAGAAGACCTCGGCACGCCATACAGCCGCGAAGCGCACACCGCCGCCTACGAGAGCGTGATGATGGCCGTTGCCAACGCCCGCAAGGCCGTCAGCGACAAGTTTATGGCCGAAGCCAAGGCTCGCCCCGGAGCTACCGTGCAGCCCTCGGGCCTCGTTTTCGAGACCATGACGGCAGGCAACGGTCCGCACCCCACGCCCGAATCGACCGTCGTGATGCGCTACCGCGGCGTGCTCCCCGACGGCACCGTGTTCGATGAAATCACCCCCGAGCAGGAACCGATGGAGACCCGCGCCTCCAATCTTGTCAAGGGCATGACAGAAGGCCTGTGCCTAATGCAGGCCGGCGGCAACTACATCCTCACCATACCGGCCGAACTCGCCTACGGCTCGCAGGGCGCCGGCGGTGTCATACCCCCCGACACGCCTCTGCGCTTCGACGTAGAGCTGGTCGACATCAAAGATTAGCATAATCCAATAAACGAAAAAGATATGAAAAAATTGATTCTGGGCGCTTGCGCCCTCATGGCTCTTGCCACGGTGTCGTGCGGCAAATGCGGCGACAGCTCGTGCTCGACCCCCACAAGCGACTCTCTGTCGAACGCCTACGGCGACTACGTGGGCACCGTCCTCGGCGCCGACTTCCAGCACAAGGAAAATGCCGACGCACAGAAAAAAGAATTCCTCCGCGGCATGCAGATTGTATTCGGTGCCGACGAAAACCGCAATACACAGATGGGTATGCAGGTAGCCCTGCAGATGCTCGGTGAAATGGGCCAGCTCGACGAGCAGGGCGCACACATCGACCGCGCCAAGGCCATGGCTGCCTTCAAGCGCGCGTTCCTCGCCGACAGCATCAACTCCATGGACGGACAGAACTCCCTCCAGCTCATGCAGCGCCTCATCGCCGAGGCTCGCGAAGAAGCTTCTGCCGAAGCCGCCCGCAAGAAAGCCGAAGCTCCCGAAGCCCTCGAAAACGTGAAGGCCGGCGAGGCATATGTAGCCGACCTCAAGGCTAAGGACAGCAGCGTACAGACCGCAGCCTCGGGCCTCTCTTACAAGATTGAGAACGAAGGCGAAGGCGAAAAAGCCAAAGAAAACTCGACCGTAGTGGTGAACTACTCGGGCCGTCACCTCAACGGCGACGTATTCGACACCACCGAAGGCCGCTCGCCAGCCACATTCAACCTCCAGGGCGTAGTGCCCGGCTTCCGCGAAGGCATCACCCTTCTGGGCAAGGGCGGCAAGGCTACCCTCTATATCCCCGGTGAGCTCGCCTACGGCCCCAACGGCCAGCCCGCAGCCGGCATAGGCCCCAACGAAATGCTCGTGTTCGAAGTCGAAGTGCTCGACATCGAAGCCGAATAAGGGAGTCTCATATATATGACACCACCGCCCGGACGCTTCCCCAAGCGCCCGGGCGTCTTTTTTTGCAGGCACAATTTACGGCTTTGGCAGAAACGGAAACATAGCGGAGCATCGTTTTTTGTAACTTCACGCCGTAAAACCATTTATCACATGAAAACCTTTTTATCTAAGTACTGTCTATTGTTATTTCTGGCACTGCTGCCCGCGCTGACATCGTGTGCCGACAAGAACGAAGTCCTGGAAACGAGCGTAGAATTCCGGGCCGCACCCGAAGGCTTAGCCATGGAAAATCCGCGATTCTCATGGATTCTGAATGCCGACGGCCGCGGAATAATGCAGAAATCATATCAGATTGAGCTTGCCGAAGACAAAAACAGCCTCGGCAAGGCCGACGTGTGGAATTCGGGCGTGGTAGAGTCCGACCGCTCGCACCTGGTCGAATATACAGGCCCCGCCCTCAAGGGCAACACCACATACTGGTGGCGCGTCACCGTCAGCACTACCGACGGCAAGGAGTACACCAGCGCTCCGGCACGCTGCACCACCGCCCGCGACCCGCACAAGCCATGGACGGCGCAGTGGATAGGCCTCAACGACTCCACCAACATTGCTATAGCCGACAACCGCACCACCCTGCCCGTCCGCTATCTGCGCAAGGAGTTCGCTCTGGCCGACAAGCCTGTCAGAGCCATGCTCAGCGTGTCGGGCATCGGCTCGTCGTACTGCTACCTCAACGGCTCGCGCGTGGGCGACGACGTATTCGGCCCGCTGCCCACCCTCTACGACGCCTCTGTGCCCTATCTCACCTACGACGTCACCTCCATGCTCTCCAAAGGCGACAACGCCATCGGCGTGGCCCTCGGCAACGGGCGCTACTTCCCCATGCGCGAACACGGCATGCTCGCCTGGGGCCTGCCCCGCCTCATAGCCGAGCTCGAGGTGGAATATCCCGACGGCAGCACCGAGACAATCGTCACCGACCCCACATGGCGCGCTACGGCCGACGGACCAGTCCGGGCCAACAACGAATACGACGGCGAAGTCTTCGACGCCGCCATGACACTCGGCGACTGGACCGCCCGGGCATACGACGACTCGGCATGGCAGGCCGCGGCCGTCATGGAAGCGCCCGCCGGCACTCTCAAGGCCCAGATGTCGCCCTCGATAAAAATCATGGATAAAATCAGACCGCAGTCTGTCCGCAAGGTCGGCGATAAACGGTATATCGTCGACATGGGCCAGAACATGGTCGGCTTCCAGCGCGTGCGCCTCGCCGGCGCCAAGGGCCGGCCCGTGAAGATGCGCTTTGCCGAGGTGCTGCAGAACGACGACGACACCCGTCTCTACGTCGAGAACCTGCGCTCCGCCCTTGCCGAAGACACATATATCCCGGCGGCCGACGGCACATTCGAATGGCAGCCCGAATTCGTATATCACGGCTACCGGTTCATGGAAATCGACGGCGTCGAGGCCGAACCCTCCATCGACAACATCGAAGGCCTGGTGATATACGACGACATGGCCTCGACAGGCTCTTTCGAAAGCTCCGACGAAATCCTCAACGCACTCCACCGCAACGCCTACCACGGCATCAGAGGCAACTACCGAGGCATGCCCACCGACTGCCCCCAGCGCGACGAGCGTCACGGCTGGCTCGGCGACCGCACCACGGGCGCATACGGCGAAAGCTTCCTCTTCGACAACGCCCTCCTCTACCGCAAATGGCTCGCCGACATCGAGGAATCCATGAGCGACAACGGCAGCATTTCCGACGTATCGCCCCGATACTGGACCCTCCACCAGGACGATGTGACATGGCCCGCGGCATACTTCTACGTAGCCGACATGCTCTGGCGCAACTTCGGCGACGATTTCTCCATCAAGGCCCGCTACCCGAGCATGAAAAAATGGGTAGAACACATGATGGCCGACCACATGACCGACTACATCATCACAACCGACACTTACGGCGACTGGTGCCTGCCCCCCGAATCGCTCGAGCTCATACACTCCAACGACCCCGCAAGGCGCACCGACGGACAGCTGCTTTCCACATCGGTATTCTACAGCATACTCCGGCTCATGCAGCAGTTCGCCGCCATCAACGCCCGGCCCGACGATGAAGCCCGCTATGCAGCCATCGCCGAAAAGGTAAAAGAGGCCTACAACGCCCGGTTCTACAACGCCGGTTCTCACAGCTACGCCAACAACACCGTCACCGCCAACCTGCTGTCGCTGCAGCTCGGCCTCGTGCCCGAGGGTGACGAACAGGCCGTATGCGACAACGCCGTGAAACGCACCATCGAGGAATGCGACGGCCACGTGAGCGTAGGCGTGCTCGGCATCCAGCACCTCATGCGAGGCCTCACGCACCACGGCAACGCCGACCTCGCCTTCAGAATAGCCTCGAACGACACATACCCCTCCTGGGGCTACATGATACGCCGGGGCGCAACCACAATCTGGGAACTATGGAACGGCGACACCGCCGACCCCGCCATGAACTCGCGCAACCACGTGATGCTCCTCGGCGACGTGCTCATATGGATGTACGAAGACCTTGCCGGCATTAAAAATCACCCCGACGCCGTCGGATTCAAGAAAATACTCATGAAGCCCGTATTCCCCGAAGGCCTCGACAGCGTCAGCGCAAGCCACCGCACACCCTACGGCACCGTAGCCAGCGTATGGACCAAAAAGGACGGCAAATTCGAGTGGACCGTGACCATACCGGCCAACACCACAGCCGAAATCGTGCTCCCCGCAACCCTCGGCGCCACCCTCAGCGGCGACACCGCCGGCATCATCTCAACCACCGAGACCGACGGCAACACCCACACCACCATCGGCTCCGGCACCTACACCTTCACCACCAGATAACACACCATCAGGATACAGCAAGGGCGCGCTTCAAAAAAAGCGCGCCCTTTTTCGTATCTGCCCGGCGGAGGAATATCACGGCAGGAGACGGGCTGTCTCCGGGCGCATGAGGGGCTTCAGGCGGTCGTATGGAACGGTGCACGATGGCATTCCGGCGGCATAGCAGGCTATTTCATACTGCTGATAGGTAAATTCGAGACCGTCGGCAGCGAAAACAGGCGGATATGACGGCAGGCCGAGCGTATCGACGTTGACAAGCAGCATATCTCCGAGAGAGCTGCCTGGCTCGGAATTTTCCTTGAAATACTGCTCCCAGAGACTTTCTTTCACTATTTCGACCACTTCCGGGAGGCTTTCCGGCTCAAAAATATTTGCGGCAGTGAGACGTTCGCCCGTATTGGCGACGAATGTCTGCCCCACGCCGAGGCTGCCTCCATGGGCGCCACCGGTATATAAATATGCCGAGAAGAAATAGGACATCAGACTATCCGAGCGGAATTCCGGCCCAAAGCTGAAATCGAATTCATACTGCACGGCAATACTGTCGGCAACGAAACCGTCGAAGTCTGTCCTGACAAAAGACATAAGGGTATTTCCACATTCCTCGACAAGCTTGTTTCCGTCATCAAGAGATGAAACCGATACTCTCAATCCGGAATTGTCATAGACACCAGCCTCGAGTCGGCCGCCAATCCAGGCGCGCACACTGTCGGCCAAAGCCGTTTTCCCGCTGCCGGGATAGAGGCCTTTTATGTCGACCTTCGCCCGGCAACCGTCCATCACTACCGAATCGGCCCAACGCACCGAATCGGTCTCAAAAGCCTCCGCGCCTCCGCCATTACCCGACGAGCAAGATGCAAGGCCGAACACTGCAGCGCCCACCGACGCCAGAAAGAATATACTTTTCTTCATATCTTATCAGAGATTGTTTATATAATATTGCAAAGATAACAATAATACTCCGGCAGCAGACAAGATTACCGATAAGAATTTGTCGGCAAAAGGTTTGGATTGTCTAAATAATTCTTACCTTTGTGGTGTGATTTGGACGCGGCACTGAGAGCCGCGGTTCAATATCCTTAAATCTAACGAATTAACACCTACACACCAATTATCATATAAACTTAGTCATGTTGGAGAAAACTAATGTAAAGGTTCTCGACAAGGTGGTTGTGCGATTCTCGGGCGACTCCGGCGACGGTATGCAGCTCGCGGGCAACATCTTCACCAATGTATCGGCAGGCCTGGGCAACCAGGTGTCTACCTTCCCCGACTATCCGGCCGAAATCCGCGCCCCGCAGGGCTCGCTCAGCGGCGTTTCGGGTTTCCAGGTAAGCGTCGGCACAGGCGTCCACACACCCGGCGATGCCTGCGATGTCCTCGTTGCCATGAATGCGGCGGCACTCAAGACCAACCACCGCTTCCTCAAACCCGGAGGCGTAATCGTGGTCGACATCGACTCGTTCCGCGAAAGCGACCTCAAGAAAGCCCAGTATGCCACCGACAGCCCCTTCGAGGAGCTCGGTATCAAGGCTCAGATTGTAGAAGTGCCCGTCACCACCATGACCAAGGCAGCTCTCGCCGACACAGGTCTCGACAACAAGAGCGTGCTCAAATGCCGCAACATCTTCGTGCTCGGCCTCATCTGCTGGCTCTTCGACCGTCCGCTCGAAGGCGCCCTCAGACACCTCAAGAAAAAATTCGCAAAAAAACCGGCTGTCTACGAAGCCAACGCAAAAGTGCTTCAGGCAGGCTACGACTACGGCCACAATATCCATGCTTCGGTGAGCACCTACAAGGTTGAGACCGAAGACCCGCGCCCGGGAGTATATACCGACATCAACGGCAACACCGCCACCGCCTGGGGCCTCATCATGGCCTCCGAGAAATGCGGCCGTCCGCTCTTCCTCGGCTCATATCCCATCACCCCCGCCACCGACATTCTCCATGAGCTCGCCAAGCGCAAGGACCTCGGTGTGAAGGCTTGCCAGATGGAAGACGAAATCGCCGGCGTATGCTCGGCTATCGGCGCAGCCTTTGCCGGCAACCTCGCCGTGACATCGACCTCCGGCCCCGGCCTCGCACTCAAGAGCGAAGGCATCGGCCTGGCTGTAATCGCCGAGCTCCCGCTGGTAGTCATCGACGTGCAGCGCGGCGGTCCCTCCACCGGCCTCCCCACCAAGACCGAACAGACCGACCTCATGCAGGCCCTCTACGGCCGCAACGGCGAATCGCCCCTGGCTGTGGTGGCTCCCGCATCGCCCACCGACTGCTTCACAATGGCCTTCGAGGCCTGCCGCATAGCCGTCGAGCACAGCACCCCCGTGATTCTGCTCAGCGACGCCTTCATCGGCAACGGCTCATCGGCATGGCGCATACCCGAGGCCGACGAATATCCTGAAATCAAGACTCCCGACATACCCGCCGAAATGCTCGCCGACGGCAGCTGGCGCCCCTACACCCGCCGCGAGAACCTCGGCCGCTACTGGCCCGTAGGCGGCACCGAAGGTGCCACCCACCGCCTCGGAGGCCTCGAGAAAGACGCCAACACCGGCGCCATCTCCACCGACCCCGTCAACCACGAGAAGATGGTCCTCCTGCGCCGCGAGAAAATAGCCCGTATCGCCGACGACATACCCGCTCTCGAAGTGCTCGGCGACCCCGATGCCGACACTATCCTCGTAGGATGGGGCGGAACATACGGCCATCTGCGCACCGCCGCCGAAGAGCTCTGCCGCCAGGGCAAGAGCGTGGCATTCACCCATTTCCGCTACATCAACCCGCTGCCGGCAAACACCGCCGAAGTGCTCGCCCGCTACAAACGCGTGATTGTGGCCGAACTCAACACGGGCATGTTCGCCGACTATCTGCAGGCACGCTTCGCAGACCGCCAGATACTACGTATCAACAAGATACAGGGCCAGCCGTTCAGCGTAAGCGAAGTGGTTGAAAAAACCATCGAAATTATGAATGAAGAATGATGAATAACAGTTCATTCAATCCATAATTCATAATCCCTAATTCATAATTTAAAGAAATGGACTCTCAATATACAGCAGCCGACTATAAAAGCGAACAGGCCGTGCGATGGTGCCCGGGCTGCGGCGACCATGCAATCCTCAACACCCTCCACAAAGCAATGGCTACCCTGGGTGTGCCCCCGCACAAAACTGCCGTCATATCGGGTATCGGCTGCAGCTCGCGCCTGCCCTACTACATGAACACATACGGCTTCCACACAATCCACGGCCGTGCAGCCGCCATAGCCACCGGCTACAAAGTGGCAAACCCCGAAATGACCGTATGGCAGATTTCGGGCGACGGCGACGGCCTCGCCATCGGTGGCAACCACTTCATACACGCCGTGCGCCGAAACATCGACATAAACATCGTGCTCTTCAACAACAAAATCTACGGCCTCACCAAGGGCCAGTACTCCCCTACGAGCGCACGCGGTTTCGTGTCGAAATCGAGCCCCTACGGCACCGTCGAAGACCCCTTTATTCCCGCTGAACTCGTATTCGGCGCCCGCGGCAACTTCTTCGCCCGCAGTATCGACGTAGAACTCGCCACATCGCAGGACGTCCTCGCCGCAGCAGCCCGCCACAAAGGCACATCTGTAGTCGAAATACTCCAGAACTGCGTGATATTCAACAACGGAATCCACAACGCCATCACCGACCGCGAAGTCCGCGCCGACCGAACAATCCTCCTCCGCCACGGCGAAAAAATGATATTCGGCAAAGACAAAAACAAAGGCCTCGTACGCGACGGATTCCTCCTCAAAGCCGTGATTATCGGCGAAGACGGATACACCATCGACGACGTGCTCGTTCACGACGCCCACACCGAATCCAACTTCCTCCACCAGCAGCTTGCCATGATGGACGGCGAGACCCTCCCCCTCGCACTCGGCGTAATCCGCGACGTCGAAGCCCCCACATACGACGCCGGCGTCTCCGCCCAGGTGACCGAAGTCCGCGCCGCCAAAGGCTTCAACACCCTCCGCGACATGATCCTCGCCGGCGAAACCTGGACCGTCGAATAAAGCCAGAAAAACAACAATCGTTTAGACAGCAAATCTATATTAAACTCCCGCCGAAAGACATTATCTCTCGGCGGTAGTTTTTTGACAAACCCCATCTGTTAAAATGTATTAATAAGGCCATTTTAACACAAACCAACCGTCTCTATTCACATTTTTTTGTTTATATTTGCCAAAAATCCTTCTATCATACCTTGATTTAGCGACTATAGAACAACATAAAGTCATCAAAATCATCAACAACTTCGCTTTTAAACCATTTTAGCACATTAAATTAACCTTTTTCAACAATCCCACCATGAGAAAGCTATTGAAAGGCTTATTCCCAATCCTTACCGCATTACTCTGTAACTCACAGAGTGTCAGCGCATTATCAGGGGGGGGGTAATTCTGCACATCTGACCGACGGAATCGTTTACAAAGACAAGCATGTCCGATTTACAGTAGTATCAGATGGTCTTGTACGATTAGAATACTCTCCAAAAGGCAAATTCGTTGACGATAAATCGCAGGTAGCTGTAAACCGCCTTTATCCCGAATCCAATGCCAAAGTCATCTCCGACAAGCAGTATGTGACAATCCAGACTCCGAAACTGGAGCTGAAATACAAGAAAAACTCCGGGCCTTTCACCGCCGACAACCTTACGATAGAATCGCGGGGCGACATCAAACCTTTCTCTTGGCATCCCGGCATTGCCCAGAAAGAAAATCTAATGGGCACCACCCGCACTCTCGACCGATGGGACGGCCCCGACATCATGGTAAAAAACAAGGACGGCAAGTACGAGCCCAAACCGGGCCGACTTGAGACCGGCCTACTGGCTCGAGACGGCTGGACATTACTCGACGACTCGCGAAGCTACCTCTTCGACAACGACCCTGAGCTCGAATGGGTTAAAGAACGCAAGAACAACAAAGGTTCGCAAGACTGGTACTTCATGGCCTATGGCAACGACTACAAAGGAGCCCTCAAAGACTTTACCACGCTTGCAGGCCAGATTTCACTTCCGCCCAGATATGCATTCGGCTACTGGTGGTCGCGCTGGTGGGCCTATTCCGAACATGAGTTCCGCGATCTAATCCAGAGTTTCAACGACTATCAGATTCCACTGGAAGTGCTCGTTATCGACATGGACTGGCACTACACCGATGCCGACCACGGAGGCTGGACCGGCTGGACGTGGAACCGCCGTTTATTCCCTGAACCAGAGAAATTCCTCAACTATCTCCGCGACAACAATCTGAAGGTAACACTAAACTTACACCCGGCTTCAGGCGTCAAGAAATTCGAAGCCGCATATCCCGACATAGCCCGCGAAAACGGCATTGACCCCGCAACGGAAAAAGACGTGCCATGGGTCACCTCCGACAAGCGCTTCATAAACAGCATATTCAAGCACATTCTCAACCCGATGACCGACCAGGGAGTCACATTCTGGTGGCTCGACTGGCAACAGGCCCTCTACGATTCGAAACTCGACAGTCTCAGCAACACATGGTGGCTAAACTATACTTTCTTCACTAAAATGGCAAAAGACCGTCCTGAGGTCCGGCCACTTCTTTACCACCGCTGGGGCGGTCTGGGTAACCACCGATACCAGATCGGATTCTCAGGTGACAACTATGTGACCTGGAAATCACTCGATTTCCTGCCATACTTCACATCAACAGCCGGAAATGTCTGCTACGGATTCTGGAGCCACGACCTTGGCGGCCACTATCTCGCACCCGGCGACACGACCACCAACCCCGAACTCTATGCCCGTGCCATGCAGTATGGAGCCTATAGCCCAATCATGCGCACACATTCCAACAAGAACCGCTATCTTGTTAAAGAACCATGGAATTTCGACCGCCGCATATTCAGCAACATCCGTAATTCCATACAGCGCCGCTATCAAATGGCACCCTACATCTACACCATGGCGCGAAAGGCCCACGACACATCAGTTGCCCTGTGCCGCCCGATGTATTACGACTACCCCGATGCCGAAGAAGCATACGCACAGAAAAACCAGTACATGTTCGGCGACAACATGATAGTCAAGCCCGTCACAGCGCCCGTCGAGGCCGATGGATATGCCACTGTAGAAGTATGGCTTCCCGAAGGGCAATGGTATGAGGAAGCCACCGGTACCATGCTCGAAGGAGGCAAGACATATCAGCGCCGATTTAACATCGACGAAACTCCCGTCTACATCAAAGCCGGCTCCATTCTGCCATTCCACGCCGAAAAGGAAAGCACCCTGCGCTTCAACAACCCGGCTTATTCACTTACCGTATATCCCGGTGCCGACGGCTGCTTCACCATCTACGAAGACAACGGCAACGACCAGAAATACGAAACCGAATACGCCACCACAGATGTCTACTCCCGCCACGAGGGCAACAGACTCACCGTGAAAATAGCTCCCCGCAAGGGCTCGTATGCAGATATGCCGAAGTCGCGTCGCTTTCAGGTGAAAACAGTTGCTGTAGCCCAGCCCAAATCTGTGAGAATAGACGGAACCGACGCCACATTCACCTACGTGCCCGAAGAACTCGCTGTAATCATAGACCTTCCTGAAAAAGAATGCGACCGGGCCCGCACCGTCGAAATCGAATACCCCGACTCATACATGATTGCAGACGGCACGATCGGCAACATGAGCCGCTTCGTAAACGCATTCGGAAACATCAAGAACCGCTACGCGCGCCTTGAGGTAACCGAAGATTTCGGCCCGATGAGCATAATCTACGAAGCTATGGGCTACGCTCCCGAAAAAAATGCCGAACTGCTCGCCCAGTTCCGCGAGAGATTCGACCGCCTGCCCGAAATAGTAAAGGCTCAGCCGCTCGACGACAAAACTCGCGTATGGTTCCTCAACGCCGTCAATAAACCAGAGGCAGCCAAAGCTATAGCCGACGAAATGGCAGCCAAGGCAGCGGCTAAAGCAGCTTCCGAAGACAAAAAATAAGCCGACTCAGGCTTGCGTGGCAACGGAGGGTAAACACCCTCCGCAGCCACCGCTGTACCCCTGACTCATAAATAAACTTCATTAATCACAACCTTTTTTCTAAAAACCACCGAACATGTCAAACAAGAAAAACGACGTGCTCCGGCTTTTCGGAATCCTCTTGCTATGGATAACCGCAGCCGGATTTACGACCTCGGCACAGACAGTGACCGGCACAATCACAGGTGACGATGACCTCCCGGTAGTGGGAGCCTCGGTAGTTGTCGACAACGCCAAGACCGGCGTCTCTACCGACCTCGACGGCAACTTCTCCATCAACGCCAAAATAGGACAGAAACTCACAATCTCTTGCGTTGGCTACCTATCCAAAACAGTCAAAATCGACAAAACCACCGGGCTCAATATCATCCTTGAGACCAATACAAGCCTGCTCAACGACGTCGTCGTGATCGGCTACGGACAAACCGAACGCAAGCGCGTAACCTCGGCCATCACCACAATCAAAGGCGACGACCTCGTGCAGGGCATCGGCGGCGCAACAGTAGCTACTGCCATGCAGGGTAAAATTCCTGGCCTTACCATCAACACTTCTAACAACCCAAACACCTCCAGCCCCGGCTTCCAGCTCCGAGGTGTAGCTTCGGTAAACTCATCGAAAGGCCCGCTTGTAGTAATCGACGGTATTCCCGGCGGCGACATTCGCTCTATCAACCAGGAGGATATCGAATCTATCGACGTGCTCAAAGACGCCTCGGCAGGAGCCATCTATGGTACTCGTGCCGCCGGCGGCGTTGTGCTTATAACCACCAAGAGCGGCAAAGCCGGCAGAACAACGGTGACATACTCAGCCGAACTCTCAATTGACCATATTCGCAAACGCCCCGAAATGCTTTCGCCTGAAGAATTCGTCGCCGAAGGTCTCGGTTACGACTACGGCTACCAGACCGACTGGTACGGCGAGCTCGTCAACGACAACGCATTCTCCAACAAGCACACTATGACCCTCAGCGGAGGCACCGAAAAAGCCAACGTATATGCCTCGCTCATGTACAACAACGACAACGGCCTCATCAAGAAAAATACTCGTACCGACTATTCGGGCCGCATCAACGCCAATTTCAAGGTTTTCGAAAACAAACTTGATATAGGCACACGTCTGCAGGTGCGCCAGTCGAACCGCAACAGCCTCGGCAACACATCGCGCCTCAACAATGCAATGACCCTCAACCCTACTATTCCCCTGATGGATCCCGAAAATCCCGATAACTACAACATTCAGTCCAACGGTCTTGGCGGTACAACAACCTCGCCAGTGGCCGACCTCGCATACCGCGACTTCGAAGGCCGCGATCAATGGATGACAGCTTCGGGAACTCTCAAATACAACATCCTTCCAGGATTCTCGGTGCAGGCAAGCGCCAATATCGACTACCGCCAATACCGCGCCTACGAATACCGCAGCCCCAAGCACCTAACATCTATCGAGACCGGCAAAAAAGGATATGCCAAGCACTCATACTCGCACGAGCTATACAACTCCTATGAAGCCTACGCATCATACCGCAAAGACTTCGGCCGTCACAACATCGACGCCGTGGCCGGCTGGAGCTTCTGGCAGAACTCAGGTGACAGTTTCAACGCCGAAAACTCCGACTTCACCATCGAAGGCGTAGGACCCTGGAACCTCGGCGAAGGCTCCGACCTCAAGGAAGGCATGGCTGGAATGGCTTCATACAAAGACCCGCGCCAGCGGCTGATAGCATTCTTCGGCCGAGCCAACTACTCCTACGACGAAAAATACCTCCTCTCTCTGTCATACCGCCGCGAAGGCTCCTCTAAATTCGGTGCTAACAACCACTGGGGCAACTTCTGGTCCGTATCTGGCGGCTGGCGTATAATCCGCGAGGAATTCATGAAAGACATCGAATGGCTCAACGACCTCAAGATTCGCGCAGGCTACGGTGTAACCGGTAACAACGGTCTCCCATCCGGACTAACCACAACCCTGTTCACAAACTATGGCGAATACCCCTTCCAGGGCATCTGGCAGACCAGCTGGGGTCCACAGCGCAATGTCAACCCCGACATCAAGTGGGAGGAAAAACACGAACTTAACATCGGTTTCGACTTCGCAATGTTCAACAACCGCCTCTGGGGCCGCTTCGACTGGTACAAGCGCAAAGTAAACGACCTCATTTATCTGCTCAACGTGCCCGTTCCACCAAACGTGCTCAAGACTTGCTACTACAACGTAGGCTCACTCTCCAATAACGGTTGGGAAGTAGAACTCGGAGGCAACATCCTCGACACCAACGGCTGGCACTGGGATGCAACCGTTCGTGCATTCGGCAACAAATCAAGAATCGACAATCTCGGCTATGAAGGCGCATATGTCAACTCCGACAACCTGCCTGACCCCGGCAGCCCTGGTGCCGTTACACGAATCAGCGCCAAAAGCAATATTGGCGAATTCTGGGTATACCGCCACGCCGGCTTTGACGACGACGGTAAATTCCTAATCTACGACCAGGAAAACAATATCGTGCCCGCAGAGAAAAATCTGAACGTCGACAACCGTGTCTACAAAGGCAACGCTCTGCCGAAAGTAATCCTTTCATTCGACACCCAGGTGAAATACCGCGACTTCGACCTCGGCATACAGCTACGCTCTTGGCTCGACTTCGACATCTACAACGGTTTCGTGATGTACAACGGCATAGGCGACGGAAGCCAGAAAAACATGCTCCGCGACTATTACTACGACCATAAATTCATCAAGGACAACACCAAGGTCATATCCGACTACTTCCTCGAGGACGGCTCATTCCTCAAAATCGACGCAATCACTCTCGGATACACTCTCAACGCCGCCAAATTCAACAAATACGTGCAGAAGATACGTCTCTACGTCACAGCACGCGACGTGGCCACTTTCACCAAGTATAAAGGCTACAACCCCGAAGTCAACATCAACGGCCTCTTCCCCGGCATCGAATGGCCTTCAGTCACATATCCGCAGTCGACCCGGTTTACATTCGGCGCACAATTAACATTTTAATATCTGAACAGTCATGAAACTCAAAAGAATAATATCGGCTCTGACTCTATCCGGCATGCTGGCCTGCACAAGTTCGTGCGACCTGCAGGAAGAATACTACTCTGAGACCACCCCCGACACTTTCATAACTTCCGAAGCAAACATATACTCCCTGATGAGCCGCGTGCTCGTACACTGGAAGACATATCTGGGAAGCACTCGCTGGGAAGGACAGGAAATGACCACCGACGAATTCATCTGCCCCACTCGCTCTTCGGGCGACTGGGCCAACGGCGGTTTCTTCGTGCGACTGCACAACCACACATGGCGCCCCACAGACTCATTCTCCAACAACAACTACTACGAAAGTATGCAGGGCGTGGCTCGCTGCAATCAGGTAATCCAGCAACTGCAGAGCACAGACTATGCCGGCCTCGGACTAACCGAAGCCGACCGCGCCGACCACATAGCCCAGATGGAGACCCTCAAAGCATATTTCTATATGCGCTGTCTCGACTACTATGGCGGTGTACCCCTCTACAATCCCGGTGATACCGAGAACAAACCACGCGCTACCGCTCTCGAAACATTCAAATACTGCGAAAACATCTTTAAAGACGCATGCAAGAACCTCAAACCCAAGGCCGCGCTTGGCGCTTCGGAAGAAGGATACCTGTCGCGAGCAGCCGCTGCCACCCTGCTTGCAGAACTTTACTTCAACGCTGAAGCATATATCGGCGAAGCACACTTCAACGAAGCTGCAACTTTATGCCAGGACATCATTTCCGGCGTATACGGCCCCTACGACCTCGACCCGACATGGAACGGCATTTTCTCTTTCAACAATGATAAATCGCCCGAAATGATCTGGTGCTGCCCCTCCGAATACGTGCACATGGAGTTCAACTGGTATTACCGCAACTTCATGCCTTACAACATCAAGAAATACTTCAACAACGCCTATGTGGCTTCCGGATACAACGGCTACTGCCTCGCGCCATCGCTCGACCCCGCAGGCCAACCATATTCCGTCACAAACCCCGAAATAAAGCTTGGAAGCCCGTTTGCAAAATTCCATAAAAAAGACCTCCGCAAGAAGGTATACCGCTACAAAGGCAACGGCGAATATGTAGGCATGTTCCTCTTCGGCGAACTCGTCAACAACGTCACCGGCGATGTTGTCACCGGCAACAAGGAAGACAAAGGCAAAGCCATAAATCTGCGTGACCAGGTATACAACTACGTCAAGAACCCCAACCCGACATCGGACACTCCATCGAAAATAACCGATGCATGCGAAAGCTGCGGCGTGCGACTGCTTAAATTCCCCATTCCAAACGACAACGACGTCGAAATGACATGGACAGCAGACTTCCCCGCCGTCAGATTAGCCGAGGTATACTACACCCTGGCTGAATGCAAATATCGCGCCGGCGACAAGAAAGGCGCATGCGAACTCTTCAACAAAGTACGCGCCCGCAACTTCAAAGACGGCAATGACCCGGACCCCTGCACCGAAGCCAACCTCGACTTCTACCGTATCGCCGACGAATGGATGATCGAATTCCTTGGAGAAGGACGCCGCCGCACCGACCTCATCCGTCTCGGCTTCTTCATCACCGAAAAATGGTGGGATCACGAACCCAGCAACGATAAAAATCTGCTGCGTTTCCCCATCGGCGACACCCAGCTCTCCGCCAACCCACTGCTCAAGCAGAACCCCGGGTATGGTGGCACCGAGCTCTCTCCTGAAGAAATCTAACCGCACAACAGCCGGGAGCTGTTTGCTCCATTCGCTACAGCTCCCGGTTTAAACACCATTAACCATGAAAAAAATAATACGAACCGTCTCTTTTTGTATGGCTATGGCAGCTGTCTGCCAGCCAAGCATGGCCTCGAACCCGTCAAAAATGTCACTTGAAGCACGCCAGGCGATTGATAATATCTACTATCAGGCGGCCAAAGGCGATGCCCGTGTTATGGCCGAAGCCGATAATAATCCGGTAGGCATAATCTTCAGACTTCAGCCTGGCGAATCGGCTCAAGACCTTAATATACCCGGTCTTCGGATCGTAACAACAGTCGAAAACATTGTAGTTGCGGCTATTCCTCTCACTCAGCTCGACAACCTGGCAGACATTGACGCAGTATCGTCAATAGAACTGTCTCAGATGTCCGAGCCAGATATGCTATTCGTGCGTATGGGTGCCATGACAGGAGTCAGCAAAGTTCATACAAATCCTTTGGGAGAACTTAACCAGCCCTATCTGGGCGAAGGCGTTGTTGTTGGCCTTCTTGATACCGGACTCGACCCCAACCACATCAACTTCCGTACAGGTGCAAACTATGAAGACACCCGCGTCAAAGGCATATACACTTTCTACGGCAGTACAGGCATACCTAACGACGCTCTGACGACGCCCGACGAAATAAAAGCATTCACAACCGAATATAAAAACAAAAACCATGGCACACATGTACTCGGTATAATGGCCGGAGGCTACAGCGGCCCCGGCTACTGGCACGATTACGATTTCGGAACCCCGGACTCGCTGAAAACCGAAGAGCAAAACAACCGTACCGACTTCAAAGACCTCAATCCCAATAATACCAAACCGATGCCTTACTACGGCATCGCTCCCAAGGCAGAAATCATAATCGGCTGCGGCGACCTATACAGCAACTCGCAGATTGTAACAGCTCAAAAAGTTATCGAATATGCCGAATCTGTAGGCAAGCCTTGTGTGGTAAACTACTCAATGGGGTCTCAGATGGGGCCAAAAGACGGAACCGGCGCTTTTGCGGAAGCTATGACAAAATTAGGCGAAAAAGCCATAATATCGTGGTCTTCAAGCAACGACGGCGACAAGAAGGCATATCTAAGCGAAATTCTTGGCGCAAAACCCTCTTTCAAGACCACTATCCTGCCCAAAAAAGACAACGGAGCCACAGGCGCTTTCGAATTTTGGGCCAATGATGACAAAGCTCTGAAAGTACGATTGTTCGTCTACGATCCCGAAGAATACGACGAGTACGATATTGCCGTATTCAATGGCGCCACAGAAGGAACCACTTTCCTGACTGCTGAAAAAATATCCGAACAGAGCCTTAACAATATATTCAACGGAACAATCAGCGTCAATTCCCAGGTAATCGGGCAAAACAATCGTTTTCAGGTTTATATAAAGCTCAGCGACGACTATCGCATGAACAACCTTCCCGCCGGCAATCTACCCCGCCTGGCTGTAGAGATAACAGGATATACTGGCCAGCGTGTAGATGCAAACGCAAATAGCACACTTCTCGAATTCTCGAACTGTAACGATACAGACTTCGTAAACGGAAGCAACATCATGTGTATCAACAACTCTGCTACCATAAAAGGGAATTTCGCTATCGGAAGTTATGTGCCGCGCGACTGCCAGATTCAGATAAATACCACGACCGGCAAGGAACGCGCCCGCTACTATGCCGGCTGGGAAATGCCCCTCGATATTGCTGAAAGTTCGGGCTTTGCAACTTTGGCTGACGGACGCAAACTCCCACACACATGCGCTCCCGGCACTGATGTCGTCTCGTCTAACAATCGATATATAAGTAATCCCACATCCGAAGCAAACGCCTACACCGAATTCGGCGGTCAGAAATATTATTGGCGCATGATGAGCGGCACATCAATGTCATGCCCGGCATTCTCAGGCATAGCAGCTCTTTGGCTCGAGGCAGATCCGACTCTCAGCTACTCCGACATAAACAAAGTCCTCAAAAAGACATGTAAGAAAGACAAATGGGTAGAAGCCAGACCCGAGCGCTGGGGAGCCGGAAAAGTCGATGCATATGAAGGCATGAAATATGTACTCGCCAATAAGACCAGCGGCATTCCATCGAATCTTATCGAAGAAAATAAAATAATGGTGTCGCGTGTCGGTAACAACAGATTTGAGGTCACAGTAGGCATGGAACAAACATTCACTATAGACGTCACCGCATTGTCGGGTCTTACAGTTGCCAAAGCCCAAGGCGTCAATACCGTTGCAATCGATGTATCCGGATTAGCCAAAGGCATATACATCTTGACAGCCCATAACGATAATATGCGCCATTCTACCAAAATTGTGGTTCGCTGACAAAAGATATTTGTTTTGGGTTGGACGACTTGAAATAAAGTTAGTAGGACGGTAAGTCGTCTATCGCGGTCCCGGAACATTCGCTGAAACACGCAATGTTCCGGGATTATTTACTTACCGGACCTTATTTGCGCGTGCATGTTTTTTTTTGTAATTTTGCGCAAAATAATGCACTGATATGATAGACAAGATAAACGCCCTTCGTGCCGAACTGGCCGCTCTCGCCGCAAACGGCGAAGGTGCCGACGTAGAAGCACTGCGTATCAAATATTTAAGTAAAAAAGGCGCTATTTCGGCGCTGATGAACGATTTCCGCAACGTTGCCGCCGAACAGAAGCGCGAACTCGGCCAGGCTCTCAACGAACTCAAAAATTTTGCCACCGACACCATCAATTCGCTCCGCGAGGCCGCAGAGGCCGGCCGCGCCAAGGCCGACGTGCCCGACCTTACCCGCACGGCAGCACCCGTAGCCCTGGGCACACGCCACCCGCTGTCGCTTGTGCGCGAGCAGATTATCGACATTTTCCGCCGCCTCGGCTTCACCATTGCCGAAGGCCCCGAAATAGAAGATGACTGGCATGTGTTCGAAAGCCTCAATTTCGCCGCCGACCACCCCGCGCGCGACATGCAGGACACTTTCTTTATCGGCCGCAACCCCGATGTGCTCCTGCGCACACATACCTCGAGTGTGCAGACCCGCGTGATGACTTCGCAGAAGCCCCCTATCCGCATTATCTGCCCGGGCCGCGTGTACCGCAACGAGGCTATCTCCGCCCGCGCCCACTGCTTCTTCCACCAGCTCGAAGCGCTCTACGTAGACCACAATGTGACCTTCGCCGACCTTCGCCAGACGCTGCTCTACTTCGCCCGCGAAATGTTCGGCCCCCAGACCGAAATCCGCCTCCGTCCCAGCTACTTCCCCTTCACCGAACCTTCGGCCGAAATGGATATCAGCTGCAACCTCTGCGGCGGCAAGGGCTGCTCCTTCTGCAAGGGCACAGGCTGGGTTGAAATCCTCGGCTGCGGCATGGTAGACCCCAACGTGCTCGAAGCCTGCGGCATAGATTCGAAAGAATACACCGGCTTCGCACTCGGCATGGGTATTGAGCGTATCACAAACCTGAAATACCAGGTGAAGGACCTCCGCATGTTCTCCGAGAACGATGTCCGCTTCCTCGACGAGTTTACCGCCGCAAAATAAAAACGCATCGATGAAACAGTCGGAGCGCTACAAGGCAGTAATCGGGCGGTTTGAAAAGGAGATGCCGGTCGTACAGACCGAGCTGCACTACGAAAACCCCTACCAGCTTCTTGTGGCGGTGATATTGTCGGCCCAATGCACCGACAAACGTGTCAACATGATCACCCCGGCGCTGTTCGAGGCCTATCCGACCGTCGACGCCCTTGCCGCAGCCACTCAGGAGGATATATACGGCTATATAAAGTCCGTATCATACCCCAACAACAAGAGCAAGGCCCTCCTGGGCATGGCACGCAAGCTGACGGCCGACTTCGGCGGCCATGTGCCCGACGACATGGAATCTCTGACGAGCCTGCCGGGCGTAGGCCGCAAGACAGCCAATGTCATTCTATCTGTCATCTACGGGCAGGCAGCCATGGCGGTAGACACGCATGTGTTCCGCGTGGCAGAGCGCATAGGCCTCACCACGGGCAGCCGCACACCCCTCGCCACCGAGAAGAAGCTCATGGAGAATATCCCCGCCGAAGCTGTAGCCCGCGCCCACCACTGGCTGATTCTCCACGGACGCTACGTGTGCAAGGCCCGCAAGCCCGAATGCGGCAAGTGCTTTCTGGCCGACGTATGCCGCTATCGCGAGCGCGAAGACGCCAAGGCAGCCCGCGCCATAGCAAAAGCCAAATCTCTTGCCGATATAGATTGAAGCAATGGACGAAAGCAACGTTTTCATTTTCACCATCGAGGTCGTCGGCACCATCGCCTTCGCCATTTCGGGCATACGCCTGGCGGCCGCCAAGAATTTCGACTGGTTCGGCGCCTACGTCGTAGGCCTCGTCACGGCCATCGGCGGAGGTACGCTCCGCGACGTCCTCCTGGCCGTGCCCGTGTTCTGGATGCAGAACTCCATGTTCCTTCTGGTGACACTCATATCACTAATCGCGGTAATCATATTCCGCCGCGCCCTTGTCGGGGGCATGCGGACGCTCTTCATCTTCGACGCCATCGGTCTGGCCCTCTTCGTGGTCGTCGGCATCGAAAAAAGCTTCGCCGCAGGCTACCCCGAATGGGTGGCGATAGTAATGGGTATCATCACAGGCTCCTTCGGCGGCGTGACGCGCGACATTCTCATCAACGAGGCCCCGCTCTTCTTCAAGAAAGACATCTACGCCACGGCCTGCCTCGCCGGAGGCGTCGTCTACTGGCTGGTCGACTTTATTCCGGGCATGCCGCAGATGGTTCCCCAGATAGCATGCGCCGTCGCAGTAATAGGCCTGCGCATAGCCGCCGTGCACTACAACTGGTCGCTCCCCATCCTCAAGGTGCCACCCGAAGACCTGCCTAAGAAATTATGAATTATGGATTATGAATTCGATTAAATCCATAATGTCAAGATAATGGTTTTCGGCAACGTGCATTTATCTTAACTCTTTTGACTTTTTCAACTCCCTCGACTCCACTAAATGAAAGAACAGCTCGGTCAGTTTATACGGTATTGCATTGTCGGCGTGCTCAATACGCTGGTGACGCTCGGCGTGATTTATCTATGTAAATCCATGCTGGGCTGGAATCTGTATGTGAGCAACGCCCTGGGCTACATTGCCGGTGTGACAAATTCTTTCTTCTGCAACAAACAGTGGACCTTCAAATCGAAGGGCGCCTACCGCCGCGAAGCGCTTCGGTTTATCGTCGGATTCGGCGTGTGCTACGCCCTCCAGTTCGTGCTCGTATGGATGCTCACCCAGTCCGACTTCGGCTCCTACGACTTCCGCATTCTCGGCATCGTAATATCCGGCTACGGCATTGCCACACTCCTCGGAAATATTGTCTATACACTCGCAAATTTCGTCTTTAACAGACTCGTCACTTTCCGATAATTAAAAATTTTACTAAATTTGCCTCTTGCGAAGCTCCGAACGAACAATCGGAGCAAGCAGGAGGTTCTTTATATACTAACGTTTCAACTAATCCGGAATGAAGCTCCATAATCAATACCGTAAACTGCGCTACGGCGCCGTGGCAGTGCTGTTTGCCGCGGCCGGACTCGCATCAACCATCACAGCGCAGCAACCGATGGTCTCTGCCGATGCCACCGTGACGCTGCCCGGCATCGTGCCCCTCGATTCGTGCCGAGCCATGGCGCTGACAAACAACAAGCAGCTCCAGATGGCCCGCCAGCGTGTAGTAAAGGCCGAATATCAGAATAAGGAGGCCTTCGCCGCCTATCTGCCCGCCATCGACTTTGCCGGCGGCTACCTCTACAACCAGCGCAAAATCTCGATGTTCGACTCCGACCAGATGCTCCCCATCAAGAGCTTCGACCTCCAGACACAGTCGTATCAGTTCGATCTGGTCAAGAATCCCGTCACCGGCGAACCTATAAAAGGCCCCAACGGACAGTATATACCCGCAAACGTGGCATATCTGCCCAAAGAAGCGCTCGAATACGACATTCACAACGTATTTTTCGGCGCCGTAACCCTCACACAGCCTATATACATGGGCGGCAAGATTGTGGCTATGAACAAACTCACCAAAGCAGCCGAAGGCGCCGCACGCGAGCTTGAGACCAACGCCACCGAAAATATCATCTATGCCGTCGACGCCGCATACTGGCAGGTCGTGTCGCTCAAAGCAAAGCGCGAACTCGCCGTGAGCTATGTGAATCTCCTCGACTCGCTCAGCCACAACGTCCATCTCATGCTCGACGAGGGCGTGGCCACACGGGCCGACGCTCTCAGTGTCGACGTGAAGCTCAATGCCGCCCAGGTCGACCTAGTGAAGGTGGAAAACGGCCTTGTGCTGTCGCGCATGGCCCTGGCCCAGGTCTGCGGGCTGCCCGTGAACACCGTCTTTACCCTCGCCGACGAGGACAATAAGGACGCCGTGCCCACCGCGGGCATTGCCTCCGACGAAGGCTACGACATGGAAGCCGTCTACGCACGCCGCCCCGACCTGCGCGCCCTCGAATATGGCGTCGAAGCTGCCAGACAGCAGAAGCGCGTGGCTCTCTCGGCCATGCTGCCGAATGTGGCCCTCATCGGCTCTTACGAAGTATCCAATCCCAACCTCTACGACGGCTTCAAGAAGCGTTTCAAAGGCGCATTCTCCGTCGGAGCGATGGTAAGCATTCCGATTTGGCACTGGGGCGGTAACCGCGCCAAGTACAAGGCCGCCGAAGCCGACGAGAACATACGCCGTCTCGAGCTGGCCGACGCCCGCGAGATGGTGAGCCTTCAGGTGAATCAGGCCGCTTTCAAGACTCAGGAGGCCTGCAAGACCTACGAGATGACTATGACAAATCTCGCCAAGGCCGACGAGAATCTGCGCACCGCCACCCTCGGCTTCCGCGAGGGCGTGGCGACAGCCGACAATGTCATGGCCGCTCAGACTGCATGGCTCAAGGCTCATTCCGAGCAGATCGACGCCATGATTGAGGTGCAGCTCTGCCAGACATACCTCAGCAAAGCCCTCGGCACACTCTATTAGGAAGTTAGGAAGCTAAGAGATTAGGAGATTAGGAGATTAGGAGGTTAGGAAATCTGACCCATCAGACTAATTAGACCAATTAGACTAATCCGACCAATCCGACCAATCCTCGCCAACAACAAATCATCGAAACTAAAACACAAACACAATATGACACAGAGTCAAAACCAGGAAAAACGGGCCAACAGAACCCTGCTCATCACCATGGCGGTGGTCGTCGTGGCTGTAGCAATCATTGCTGTGGTCGGATTCATCTTCATGAATCGCCCTGACTCTTATATAGAAGGTCAGGTGGAAGGCACAAATATCCGCATTTCGGGCAAACTCGCCGGACGTGTGCAGGAGTTCTACGTCGAAGAAGGCGACACCGTGCATGCGGGCGACACCCTCGTGCGCATACACTCGTCGATTGTCGAGGCTCAGCTCGGACAGGCCGAGGCCATGCGCGAGATAGCCGCAGCGCAGAATAAGAAAGTGGATGCCGGCACCCGCATGCAGATTGTAAACGCCGCCGCCGACCTCCTCCGCCAGGCAGAAGCCGGAGTCACCATCACAAAGAAGACCTACGACCGCATGGAGCGTCTCTATGCCGAAGGCGTCATCGCAGAGCAGAAGCGCGACGAGGCCAAAGCAGCCTACGACGCAGCCGTCGCTGCCCGCGACGCAGCCGCAAGCCAGCTTTCGCTCGCCAAGGCAGGCGCCCAGAAAGAAGACAAAGAATCGGCCCAGGCTATGGTGCAGGCTGCCGGAAGCGGCGTAAAGCAGGTGGAGGCCGTGCTCGAAGACAGCTATCTCACAGCGCCATTCGACGGCACCATCGACCAGATATACCCTGAAGTCGGCGAACTTGTGTCGCTCGGCGCGCCTATCATGAGCCTGCTGAGAAGCGACGACCGATGGGTTACATTCAACGTGCGCGAAGAGCTCCTCAACGAGCTTTCTATCGGCAAGGAAATCAAGGTGATGATTCCGGCCCTGGGCAAGAAGGAAATAAACGTGAAAATCTACTACGTCCGCGACATGGGCAGCTACGCTACCTGGCGCTCGACCAAATCGACCGGCAGCTACGACAGCCGCACATTCCAGATCAAGGCACGCCCGACAGAAAACGTTCCCGGCCTGCGCCCCGGCATGTCGGCAGTTTTCGAGCAGCCGGAAACTAAGTGAGAAGTAATAAGGAATAAGTAGTTAAGTAGTAAGTGCACCCCCACTAACCACTAACCACTAACCACTAACCACCGACGAATGAACAGCTTCTTTTCAGGCATCAGGCGGGAAATACACCGCATGTGTTCGCGGAAGATGTATATCTTCGGCATGGTCATCGTGCCGATTTTCACTGTCGTATTCTTCCTCGACCTCCTCTCGCCGGGACTTCCCGAGCATGTGCCGACTGCTGTGGTCGACCTCGACCACTCGACGATGAGCCGCAGCGTCACCCGCTCGCTCCGCGCCCTGCAGCTCCTCGACATATGCAAAGATGCCGAAAGCTACGACCAGGCCCTCGATCAGGTTCGCGCCGGAGAGACGTTCGGTTTCTTCGTCATTCCGGCGAATTTCGAGAAAGACGCCCTCGGCGGCAACACGCCAACGCTCGAGTACTACACCAACATGACCTACTTCGTGCCCGGCACACTGTCGTTCAAGGGCTTCAAGACCGTTGCCGTGGCTACGGCGGGCGGAGTGGTGCAGCAGACCCTCGTCAGCATGGGGGTCGACCCGCAGAACGTTGCCTCGATTATTCAGCCCGTTGTCATCGACCAGTTTCCGCTCAACAATCCGTGGATGAACTACTCGTACTACCTCACGCCGTCGTTCTCCATGGCAACCCTGGCACTGATGATTATGCTCATGACCGTCTTCTCCATAACCATGGAGATTAAAGACGGCACATCGCCCAGCTGGCTCGCCACAAACGGCGGAAGCATGCTGCAGGCCATCGTCACCAAGCTTTTGCCCCAGACTGTTGTTTTCATGGCCGTGAGCCTCTTCATGCTCTGGCTCATGTTCGGGTTCTCTGCCTTCCCCATGAACGGAAGCCTCTTCTGGCTCATCGTGGCTACCTTCCTGCTCGTCACCGCCTCGCAGGGCTTCGCCGTGTTCGTGTGCTCGGTCGTGCCCAACCCGCGCCTCTCGTTCAGCCTCTGCGCGCTCTTCGGCATTCTGTCGTTCTCCTTCACAGGCTTCTCCTTCCCGGTGCAGAGCATGTACGGCGGCCTGGCCGTCTTCAGCTGGCTCGCCCCGATACGCTACTGGTTCCTCATCTACATCAACGAGGGCCTCGACGGCGTCGGCCTGTACTATTCGCGTTTCTACTTCGTGGCGCTCATTCTGTTCCCCTTCGTGGCCTGCGTGCTGCTGAAACGCCTCCGCAAAGCATGTCTCAACCCCGTTTATGTTCCATAGTATGAATGCATTCAGCTACATCAGGAATTGGTTCGCCGCTCTGGGGCGCGTATTCCGCCGCGAGCTGCGGCATATCATCAAAGACCCCGGAGTGCTTCTGTTCTTCATAGCGCTGCCGCTGGCCTATCCGGTTGTCTATACTCTCATCTACAACCCCGAGGTGGTCCGCAAGCTGCCCGTGGCCGTCGTAGACGAATCCATGACCGCGGCCTCGCGCGACTTCGTCCGCAAAGCCTCCGCCTCGCCCTCGATAGAAATATATGCCTACTGCCCCAACATGGCCGACGCCCGCGCTCTCATGGCCGAAGGCAAGGTCTTCGGCATCATGCAGATTCCGGCAAGCTATGCCAAAAAACTCGGAAACGGAGAGCAGGCTCATGTCGAGTTCTATGCGGAAATGAGCCTCCTGCTGCGCTACCGCACCCTCGTTGCCGCCCTCACCGACCTGCAGATAGAGATGATTTCGGAAATCACAGGCGAAAAGATACAGATGGCGGGGCTGCAGTCGCTCGCCGGCGACGCCTCGGCGCCCGTCAAAAGCGAGAGCAACTTCCTGGGCGACACCGAGCAGGGATTCGCCTCCTTCGTCATTCCCGGCATTGTCATTCTCATACTACAGCAGAGCATGATACTCGGCATAACACTACTCGGAGGAACCTCGCGCGAACGCCGACGCCGCAACGGCGGCATAGACCCGCAGGAGGTGCCGAACGTGCCCGTATCGGCAACCATATGGGGCAAAGCGCTATGCTACACCGTATTCTACATTCCGATGACGGTCTATATACTCCGTTTCATTCCCGAAATGTTCAATCTGCCGCACTACGGAAACCCCGTCGACTACTATCTCTTCATCTTCCCGCTCCTCCTGGCCACGGCATTCCTCGGCCTCACACTCAACTACTTCATGAAGCAGCGCGAGAGCGCCTTCATCATCATAGTATTCACATCGGTGGTATTCCTCTTCCTCTCGGGTCTCACATGGCCGCGCTATGCAATGAGCGCCCTCTGGACATGGGCCGGCAACTGCGTGCCCGCCGTATGGGGCGTAGAAGGCTTCATTCGCATCAACAGCAACGCCGCAGCCCTCTCCGAAGTCGCCCACGAATACACCGCCCTCTGGCTCCTCACCGCCGCATACATGCTCACCGCATTACTCGCAACTTCGTTGCTCCGTAAGCAGAATTAATAATTAATAATTTATAATGTAGAATTAATAATACTTCTTACTTTAATATACTCCTCTTTTCCTGCCAATCAACATCAAATTATTCATTATTAATTATTAATTCTCAATTATTGCAATGGCTGGAGTCAAAGGTCTTATGAAGGACACGGCAATCTACGGGGTCAGCTCGATTATCGGGCGATTCCTCAACTGGCTGCTCGTGCCGCTCTACACCATCATGTTTCCCGTGGCAGACTACGGCGTCGTCACACTGGTCTACTCCGTGGTGGCCCTCGCCATGGTCGTGCTCACCTACGGCCTCGAGACCGGATTCTTCCGCTTCGCCAACCACGAACGCTGGAAAGACCCGATGGAAGTCTACTCAACATGCCTCATATCGCTGGCTGTGACATCGACCGCCTTCGTAGCCCTCGTAGCCGCCTTTATCAGACCGGCCACACACTGGCTCGAATGCGACGGACACCCCTCCTTCGTGCTCATGATGGCCGTCTGCGTGGCTCTCGACGCCTTCCTGGCCATTCCGTTCAGCTACCTGCGCTTCGCCAAGCGCCCGCTGCGCTTCGCCACCATACGCCTTGTCAATATTGGCGTAAACATAGGCCTCAACCTCTTCTTTATCCTCCTCTGCCCCTGGCTGATGAAACACGCACCCGCAACGGTCGGCTGGTTCTACCGCCCCGACTTCGGCATCGGCTACATCTTCCTTGCCAACCTCATAGCATCCGTGGTAAACCTTGCCATGATGACACCCGAGCTGCGCGGATTCCCCTGGAAATTCAACCGTCGCCTCTGGCGCGAAATCCTCGGCTACTCCGCCCCACTGCTTGTGCTGGGTGTGGCCGGAATCATGAACCAGACCATCGACAAAATAATGTTTCCGAGCCTGGTCGCCGACCCTGCCGACGCCATGTACCAGCTCGGTATCTATGGCGCCAACTACAAGATAGCCGTCGTCCTGCTGGTTTTCCTCCAGGCATTCCGCTTCGCCTACGAGCCATTCATATTCGCACGCAGCAAAGACGCCGGCGAGAGCAAATTCCAGGCCTACCGCGACGCCATGAAATACTTCGTGGCCTTCGCCCTGCTCATATACCTCGGCGTGATGTTCTACCTCGACTTCGTGCGCTACCTCATATCTCCGCGCTACTTCAGCGGTCTCGCCGTCGTGCCCGTGGTGATGATGGGCGAACTCTTCTTCGGAATATTCTTCAACCTCTCGGTGTGGTATAAGCTCACCGACCGCACGGTCTACGGCATGTGGTTCTCACTCGCCGGCCTGGCCGTGACAGTGGTGCTCAATGTCATTCTGGTGCCCCGCATCGGCTACATGGGCTGCGCCATAGGCTGCCTCGGAAGCTACGGCACCATGATGCTCGCAAGCTACTTCATCGGCAACCGGAAATACCCCATAGGCTACCCGACAGGCCGCATTCTGTCCTACTTCGCCGTCGCCGCCGTGCTCTACGCCGCAGGCGTCTACGGTGTCGCCGCCCTCGGGCTGCACACGGCCGTCGAATGCGCCATACGCCTGGTGCTCCTGGCCATCTTCGTGGCATACTTCGTCAGAATCGAGGGCATAACACTCAAATCGCTCGCCGGGCCCCTGGCCTCACGTCTGCACCGCCGATGAAAATAGCCATAATAAACCACAGCGACAGCCGCGGCGGCGCCTCCGTGGTGAGCATGCGCCTCATGAAGGCCCTTGCCGCCGAGGGCGCAGATGTGTCGATGACCGTGGTCCACAAGGCAGGCAACGACCCCGCCGTGCACACCGCCGCCTCGCCTCTGAGATGCAAGATACCCTTCCTCCTCGAGCACATGCGCATTTTCGCCGCCAACGGCTTCACCAGACGCGACCTATTCGCCGTATCAATTGCTTCCGACGGCCTGACGCTGTCGGCACTGCCGCAAGTGGAGCAGGCCGATGTCGTAATGCTCAATTGGGTCAACCAGGGCATGCTCGACTTCGGCGAAATCCTCCACATGATTCAGGCGGGCAAGACGGTGATATGGACCATGCACGACATGTGGAACCTCACCGGAATCTGCCACCATGCCGGCACATGCACACGCTACCGCCTGACACCGGGCTGCGGAAACTGCCCCCTACTCCACAAGCGCGCCGCCGAAAACGATCTCTCGCGCCGCACGTGGGAGCTCAAACGCGCCCTCTACAGCACCGATGGCATCACCTTCGTGGCCGTAAGCTCCTGGCTGGAGCGCAAATGCGCCGAAAGCTCGGCTATGAAAGGCTGTTTCGTGAAAGTGATACCGAATGCTTTTCCCGTCGAAGAGTTCTACATAGCTCCGCGCCGCAGCCGCGCCGGAATGGGCCTGCCCGAAGATAAAAAACTGATAGTGATGGGAGCCGCACGCCTCGACGACCCCGTGAAAGGCCTCGACCTCGCCGTCGAAGCCCTCAACCGCCTGGCCGATAGCGGCCGCACCGACGCTCACGCCGTGTTTTTCGGCGCCATACGCGACCCTCACGCCCTCGACGGCCTCCGCCTGCCATACACGGCCCTCGGCCCCGTCGCCGACAAGGACTTCCTGCACGAACTCTACGCACAGGCCTCTGCCGTGCTCTCGTCATCGCTCTACGAAACCCTGCCAGGCACCCTAATCGAAGGCCAGGCCGCAGGCTGCTTCCCCGTAAGCTTCGGCGAAGGCGGACAGGCCGATATAATCGAGCATGGCCGCACAGGCTACATTGCCCGCTACCGCGACACCGCCGACCTCGCCCACGGCCTCACAATAGCCCTCGACGGCCTTTTCGACCCCGCACTGCTGCGCGAGTCTGTCGAAAAACGATTCAGCGCCCGCGCCGTCGCCCGACGGTATCTGAATCTGATTGAGGCTGAAATGAACATTTGACCATTCCGTTTGTTTTAGAAAGTAGACTACTAACCAAAAAACAAACGAAATGGAAACAAAAAGCATAAAAGGCACTCGTACCGAACACAATCTTCTCGCTTCATTCGCCGGCGAAAGCCAGGCCCGTTCGCGCTATACCCTCTTCGCCGAAAAGGCTAAGGAAGAGGGCTACGAACAGATTGCAGCAGTGTTCCTCGAGACAGCCGAACAGGAACTGAGCCACGCGCGCATGTTCTTCAACCTCCTCGAAGGCGGCACTGTCGAAATCCACGCCGCCTACCCCGCCGGCGTCGTTGCCGACACCAAGACCAACCTTGCCGAAGCCGCTGCCGGCGAACGCGAGGAATGGGGCGAACTCTACGAAAACTTCGCGCAGATTGCCCAGGAAGAAGGCTTCCCGCAGATTGCCAACACATACCGCCTTATCGCCAAGGTCGAGCAGATGCACGAAGCCCGCTACATCAAACTGATGGAGCGCCTCGAGACGGGCACCGAATTCGAAGAAGCCGAACCCGTCGAATGGATGTGCCGTCAGTGCGGTTTCACCATCACCGCCAAAGCAGCCCCCAAACGCTGCCCCGTCTGCGGCCGCGACCAGGCCTGGTTCCAGCGCAAAGCCAATAATTATTGAGCTATTAGGCTGTTGGGCAGTTGGGCTAACGGGCTGACAAGCGATTGGGCTGGCGGCCCGCAGGGCAAGCCGGCCCACGGGCGAAGCGCGGAGCGCTTCAACATTCACACAGCCTGGGGTTTGGGCGCTGCAAGCGTCCATACCCCAGGTTTTTATGCACCCCGCCCCCTCCCAACCGCTTTAGCGGTTGAATAACACTACTATCAAATAATCCCCTCCTGTCCTCCCAATCTCCTAACAGCCCACCCTCCTAATATCCTAACCTCCTATCCTCCTGACTTCCTAAAAAAAAGCGGCGTCCGCGGTCCCTTTCGGGGATTACGGACGCCGTTCTTGCATGGAGAAATTATATTATTTCTTGACCATTGTCGCGGTGTAGGGGATAGTGCCGAGATTGAGAGTTATCTCGTATGTGCCGTCGGCATCGCATACAAGGTTGGCCGGATTGCCGAAGCCGGTGAGGTTCTGCAGATTGCCGCCCAGGTTGATATCCCATCCGTTGTTCATGCGGAACTTCCAGGCATTGCCGGCGCTCATTGTCACAGTCGCCTTCCAGGTGAGATTGTCGTCCGACGGAGTCATCGGCTCGGAAGCGGCCCAGCCGTTGAAATCGCCAATGAGGCCTACAGTGCTGATAGCGGTCACACTCAGGTCGCGGGTGCTGTAGTTGAGGCTGATGAAATAGAGACCGGGAGCGGGAACCTTGATATTGTTGCCGCCGTTAGCCTTGCCTGTTGCCGACAGAACGCCGGTATCGGGATTGGTCTTGAACTCGAGAGCCTCGCCCACGCCGAAGTCGCCGTTCCACGCATTTGTGGGGCTGAACTTGAACTCGGGCTGGTCGGCACCGTAGAGGTTGGCATATCCGGCATAGTTGGTGTAGTTTTCTGTCCACATCACCATGGCGAACTGGCCGTTGTTCCAGCTGGTGCCGTTCACACCGTTGCCGGCGAGCCAGAAGTTGGGAATAGCCTGCTTATACTCGTAGGTGAGATTGTCCATATCGATACGGAATTCGACAGGGCCGGAGAGTTTCATGAAACCGGCAGCCTGAGTCTCGGCAGGGTCAAGAGCACCTTTTGCACTGTTCTTGTCGGCCTCGGTCACACCGATGATAGACGAGAAATCAGAGTTAGTGAAGTAGTTTTCGCCAAAAATCTTCCAGTAAATGCCTTCACCGACTGTTGCGGCGCTGAGATTGAGAATCTGGCTGAACACGGGGTCGTCGTACACATTGTTGTCGCTGTGTGTGAACTCCGAGCTGTTGGCCTGATTCCAGTCGTTGCCGTCGGCCGACCACATGAAGTAGTACTTCTGGTCGATAAAGCGCGGGGCTTCAGTTACGACAGTAAGCTTGGTCGGGCCAAAGAACTTGTCGGGGCCGCCGAGCACAATGCTCTCGTTGCCCTTGACGGCACTCACATTATAGCGCAGCCAGAGCGCTGTCTCGACAGGATTCTTGCTTATATTCTCGCGCACGCCTTCGTTAAGGGCGACAGGGTCTACAGCGAATTTATCGCCGCTGACAACGACAGGCACCGTAAAGAAGCTCGAGAAAGACTCGTCGGTGCTTACCTGGGCGCTTGCACCGAAGCCGTAGCCTTCAGGCCAGCCTTCGGCGGCAGTAGCAACAGCGACAGGCACATTCTCGCCCTTGCTGATATATGTGGCAAGCTGGGCCACTGCGGGCATGTCGGCGGGGGCTGCGACGGTCACCTGGTCGGGACCGGCGGCGGGCAGTTCGGGATTGACAACGGGAATACCTGTGCCGAGTTCTACATCGTCGCAGGCCGCGAAGCCAAGAGCCAGAGCCAATATGGGAAGTATTGTATATTTCTTCATTTCTGTAAGTTGAGGAAGTTCTTCAGTCTATATAGTTAAGATAATAGTTTATAGTACCATTATCTTAACTTTATAAACTCTTTTTACTTATTAAACTTGGTTTTGACTTGGGTTAATCGACGAAATCGAATGTCACTGTATTTGCCTTCGTATCGAGCGACACGCTGATAGTTGCACCGAGAGCGCCTTCGAGCTGGAAGGGGCCTTCGCCGACAGCGGTTTCGGCAGCTACGCCGGGAGTGACAGGATAGTCCTTGCCCGTAACAGATGCCCACTGAGCCGCGCCCCAGCCGCTAAGTTCCTGATAGAAGCGGCAGAAGAGGTCGGGATTGCTATCCTGAGTCTCGGTGATTTCGAATGTGCCGGTGAAGACACCCGAGCCATCTGTGCATTCGAGGCGCCAGTTGTCGTAGATTTCGGCATTGTCTGCAGAGGGCTCTTTCCACAGGGCCTGATTGCCCACCATGTAGACATATTTCGGAGTCACAACTTCCTGCTCGCCGGCCTGAACCTTCACAGTCATCTTGTTGAGGTCTACGGTGATAGTCATCTTACCGCCGGTGAAGTCCTTGAATTCAAGTTTATCTTTGGTCACGGCAAGAGTTCCGTTGTATTCGCCGTCGGCGAGAATGCAGTCCACTTCCTTATCGTCGTTGGGGCCGCCGGCGATGCCGATGAAGTCGCTATCCCAGCCTGTGAGGGCGGTTGCGAAGCGGAATACGGGGTCGGCGGGCATATCGAACACAGCCGAGTACACATTGGAGCCGACAGCGTCGTCAGCTTCCCACAGACGCCAGTCCTTATATTTGTCGGCATTGTTGGCAATAGGCTCGGTCCAGCCGCTGGGAGCGCCTACGAGATAGATATACGCAGGAGTCTTCAGAGCGTAGTAGAAGTCCACGCGGGGAAGCTCGATGACATTCGAGGTAATGTTGGTCCACTCATAGGAGCCTACCTGAGCCACGGCGCGGACGTAGAGGGGGCGCACATGGTCTTCGGCATAAGGCTGCCAGGTGTCTTCGTCGGTGATACCGAGCATTTCGCAGATTGCGATGGCAACATCGGCTTCGTTGAGGCCGATAGTGGCGCTGGCGCCGTTGATATTGGCAAGAGTCTTGTACTCGGCGAAATCCTCGGTGAGAGAGATTTCCGCAGAATAGTTCACAACGGTACCGATGCCGTAGTCGGGCTGAGAGCAGGTGAACTCGAGCACACCGCCTTCGGTGAGGTCATAGTACTGCTGGGCGAAAGGCGGCACATTGAGTTTGAACTCGGTCGGTTTCTGCATCACCGGAGTGTCTGGAGTGGAGCACGATGCCACGCCAAGCATTGCAGCCGCAGCAGCCAGAACAGTATATATTTTAGCGAATTTCATTGTTTCTTTTTTTGTAAGGTTTATAAAGTCGTCGGAGTTAAGACAATAGTACTGATAGCGTACAAAGAAGCCATTATCTTAACTTTATAAACTCCTTTCACTTATTAAACTTATATCAATAACCGGGGTTCTGGCCTATGGTTTCGGTATATTGTGTCGGAATGGGGAAGAGAGCGCGATAAGCCGGAAGCGAGGCGCCTTCATAGTCGCCGCCTTTCCACGACCACATGTAGTTGCTGCCGGTGTACTTGCCGAAGCGGATAAGGTCGCTGCGGCGGTGACCTTCGCAGTAGAGCTCGCACATACGCTCCTTAAGCAGCTCGTCGGCATTGATCGACGAGAGGGCGGGCATGCCTGCGCGCTCGCGCACCAGGTTGAGGTAGCGCAGACCGTCGCATTCGACGCCGTGCATCTGGCATTCGGCCAGCATCAGATATGTATCGGCGAGGCGGAACAGAGGATAGTCGGCATTCGACATGGCAACATTGTTGTTATTGTTGCCGGCAGTGTTCTCATAGTCGGTCTCGGGGCTGTTGGAGTACTTGATGAGCATATAGCCGCACGAAGTGGCGTCGTTGCCGCCGAGGGTGGGAATATCTTCCTGGAAAGTACCCTCGAAGATGAGACGGCGCTTGTCGGCGCGGTCGAGAGCCTTCGACAGCTCGGGGCGCAGGCGCAGACCGCCCCATGCGTCCTTATAGTTGAGCTTCTTGAGAATCTCCTCGCCTGCCGAGGCAAACCATGCGCCGCAGGTGAGGTAGGTTGTGCCGCCCCAGGCCTCCATGCGGCCCTGCTCCTGGGGTACTACCCAGAGGAGCTCGCCGTTGCCGGCATACTTGTCGTTGGTGGCACAGAAAAGATATTTGTATTCAGGGGCAAGGGTAATGCCGGTAGAAACAACCTGCTTGCAGGCCTCGGCGCATTCGCGCCACATGGGGGTGCCGGTGTAGACCTCGGCATTGAGATAGAGCTTGGCAAGAAGCATATAGCCGGCCTCGCGGCTCACGCGGCCATAAGCCTGCTCGGCGGCCGGTTTGAGCTGGGGCACATATGTCTCGAGCTCGGCGGTGATGGCGTCGAAGAGCTGCTTGCGGTCGTAGGTGGGAGGTGTTGCGCCTGTGGTGGAGCTTTCATCAATCCACGGGCCGCGGCCGAAGAGGTCAATCATCTGATAGTATGCCAGGCCGCGCAGAGCCGATGCCTCGGCGATACGTGCGTTCACTTCGGCTTCGTCGAAGAAAGCGGCGCCCTGCGAGCGCATGCCCGACATGAATTCGGCAGCCATCTTGGCATTGAAGAACTCGCGTGCGAAAGCGGCGTAGATCCATTCGTTGTCGGGGCTCCACTGGTTCTTGTTGAGAGGCTGGTAGCCGGGGTCGTTCCAAGCCTCGGAGATGAAGCACTCGTCGGCCACGATTTCATTGAGGTTGAAGTGAGTACGGGTGAATGTACCGGCACCGCCGTCCGAAGTCGAGATGATGTCGTCGCGGTAGAGGTTGGCATAGATACGGCCCAGGAAGCCGTCCCACTCGGCCTGAGTGGTCAGTTCGAGCTTTATGTTGGGGTCGTTGGGCGTGAGGTCGAGGTCGCCGACGCACGATGTGCCGGCGAAAGCCATCAGGGCTACACAGCCCGCAAGTATATGGTTTGTAAATTTCATATTGATGTCTTGTTTACCGGTTTTAGAAATTTGCTACCAGACCGAAGGTTACGGTCACAGGGCGCGGGTAGGGAGCGCCGTCGATACCCTGCTGGTAGGTCAGTTCGGGGTCGAGACCCTTATACTTGGTGATGATGAAGGGGTTCTGGACGGCACCGAAGAGGCGCAGCTTCATCTTGTTCTTCATCAGATTGTCGAATGTATAGCCGAGAGTGATGTTGTCGCAGCGCACGAACGAGGCGTTCTGCACGAAATAGCTGCTGAGCATGAGCTCGGTGGTGCGGGTCTGCTCGAAGAGATAGGTGTTGTTCATCAGGTTCGAGAGAGTGGGCTGGTTGGTAGCCATGGCCGCAAACGAGTTGTCCATCTGGTTCTTGTTGTAAGCCCAGTTGCCGAAAGAGCCGCGGAGCACGAAGCCGAAATCCCAGTTCTTGTAGTTGAAGGTATTGTGCCAGCTTGCGGTCCAGTCGGGGTGAACGTGGTGGAAGAGGATTTTGTCCTCGTCGGTGATGGCGCCGTCGCCGTTCTGGTCGACATATACGCCTTCGAGCGGATTGCCGTTGCTGTCGTAGGCCTGCTCGTAAACCCAGAAGGAGAATGCGCTCTCGCCCACTACGTGCTTCTGAACGTCGACACCGTTGCCGAGGCTGCCGGTGGTAGCCGATGCACCGTCGGCAAGACGGGTGATTTTATTCTTGTTGTAGGCAAGGTTTAGGTTCGAAGTCCAGGTGAAATCCTTGGTAACGATGGGGCGTGTACTGAGGTTGAACTCAAAGCCGGTGTTCTTGAGGTCGCCGAGGTTGAGCCAGCCCACATTCGAAAGGTTGGAGCCGGCGGGGAAGTTGGCCGATACAAGAAGGTCTTTGGTCTTGCGCTCGTAGAGTTCGATGCTACCGGTGATACGGTTGTTGAGGAAGCCGAAGTCGAGGCCGATGTTCTTGGTGGTTGTTTCCTCCCACTTCAGGTCGCCGTTATAGGGGTTGGGATATGCGAGCTGCACATACTGGCCGTTGATGATATACGAGTTGCCGTCGCCGATAAGGGTGCTGTAGACAGGCAGATAGGGGAAATAGTCGCCGCCTACGTCCTGCTGGCCGGTGATACCCCAGTCGAAGCGGAGCTTAAGTTCGCTCAGCACGCCGCGGGCGCCTTCCATGAAGCTTTCGTCGAGAATCTTCCAACCAAGAGCCGCTGCGGGGAACGAACCCCAGCGGTGGTCCTTGCCGAAGCGGCTGGTACCGTCGCGACGCATGGTGAAGGTGAGCAGATAGCGGTCCATGAAGGTATAGTTGAGTCGGCCGAAGAACGACACGAGCTGATAGCGGCTCTTATAGTAGCTTGTCGGGCCATACTGGTATCCGGCGAAGTCTTTCAGAGCGACGGGCTGACCGCCGTTGAGGTTGGGGTCGGAGAACATGATGTCGGACGATGCCATCTGCGGGTCGGCAACAGTGAAATCGTGGCCGCTGTTGTTGAAGCGCTGCCAGGAGTAACCGCCGGTGACGTCGACGTCGCTCTTGATGGCCTCGAAATTCTTGTGATAGTTGAGATAGAACTCAAGCATGAGGGTGTAGCGCTCCTGGTTTTCCTTGCTCAGGCTGCCGTAGCCCTGCTGCACGTTCACGACACCGCCGTCGGTGCCGCGCACCTGGAACTTGCCGTCCCAAGCCGCCGGCGAGAAGGGCTGCTCGAAGTTGCGCACCTCGCCGTGGCTGTAGTCATAGCCGAGGTTGAGGTTGGCGCGGAGCTCGCGGAGGAAGGGCATCTTGAGGTCAATCTGGAGATTGCCCACGCTCTGATATACTTTCGAGCGGCTGTAGTGGTCTTTCCAGAGCGACACAGGGTTCTTGGCATAGATATTGCTCACATTGCTGCCGGGAGAATCGGGGCCTGCGAGGCTGCCGTCGATGAGGTATGTGGTGTAGTTGTTGAACACATTGTCCATGTGCACCGGCAGAGTCGGGTTGAAGCCGATTGCGCTGCCCAGAGCGCCGCCGCCATAGTTATTGACGATATAAGAACCCTTGGCGTTGGCGCTGATGTTGAGAAGATCGTCGAAGAACGACGGAGTAAGGTTGATGGTGGCGCCCAGACGCTGGTTGTCGGTGCCGCGGAGAACACCGTCGGTGCCGGTGTAGTTCACACCGACGCGATAGGGAAGCGAACCTGTCTTGCCGCCTACAGAGAGGCTGTAGTCATGGCTGAAAGTGGTGCGGAGCACTTCTTTCTGCCAGTCGGTGCTGACAGCGCCGAGCTTTGCGGCCTGGGCCGATTCGGCACCGTATTTGTTGATGATATAGTTGCGATATTCCGAGCCGCTCATCATATCGAGATATTTGCGGGGAGTAGCCACATAGAAGTTGGCTGCGAAATTCACCTGCGGAGCGCCGTCCTTGCCTCGCTTGGTGGTGATGATAATCACACCGTTCGACGCGCGGCTACCGTAGATAGCCGTAGCCGAGGCAGATTTGAGGATAGTCATATTCTCGATATTCTCGGGGCTTACCAGCGAGAGGGGGTTCGACGAACCCTTCACCGTGTTGCCGTCCATGGGCACACCGTCGATTACGACAAGAGGTGCGTTCGAGGCGTTGAGCGAGGCACCGCCGCGAATCTGGATTGCAGCGCCGCCCGAGGGGTCGCCGCCCTGGGTCGACACAACCACACCGGGGCTTGCGCCTACGAGAAGGTCCTGAGCCGTTGTTGCGAGGCCGGCCTCGATGTCGGTAGGCTTAACGACGCCGACAGAACCGGTTGCATCCGATTTTTTAACCACACCATAGCCCACGACCACGAGCTCGTTCATGGCCACGGTGTTCGTCTTGAGATTTACGTTGATTTGGGTGCGGCCTTCAACAGGTATTTCCTGCGAATCGCAGCCGACATACGAGAACACGAGCACAGCGTCGGGGGCAACTGAAATTTTATAGTTACCGTCGAAATCGGTGGCTACGCCCTTTCCGGGAATGCCTTTCACCTCGACGCTTGCGCCGATGGCGGGTTCGCCTTCGGGCTCATACACAGTACCGGATACCGTGATGTTCTGCGCTAAAGCCGGGAGTGCTGCCGTGAGCATAAGAGCGAACACGAACAGTGCTTTCCGGGTCATTTGAAAACAAATGTTCTTCATGCAAGAGTGTTTTTAGTAAGTAAGTATTTATTAAGTTTATGTTTCTGTCTGCATTACACCGTCGGAGGTGGTCTGAAGGCCGGTTCGCCCAAGGTGAAGGCGATGGCGGCTGGTATCAGATTGTCCGCGCCCGTAAAATGGCGCCCGGAGTCGGTAAGGTGGTTGATGTGTCGATATAATCCTACTCGAAAAAGGTGTCTGAGAGAATCAGACCTCAAAGTCCGCTACAAAGAAAGTTAATTTTTCATTAACTTGTTCAATCGCCACCCAAGAAACCTCCAATCACCCCCCCCCAATTTAACATTTTTAACTTTATTTAAGCAACAATAGCCAACCCGCCTCGCAGACCCGATGTTATCCCACTTCCATAAAATGCAATATGTCTTTTTTTTTAGGACAAAAAACCTTATTTTTGTCCTAAATTTTAGGACGCCATGAATAAACTATATCTCAAATCGCAGATAGCGATGCGCCAGGCCGAATTTCCCACCGACCTGAAGAAGCGCGAAAACGAACTACCCGTAGACTGCGGTAAAATAGTGACCATACCAGGTGTGAGGCGCTGCGGAAAAACATCGCAAATGGAAGCCGTCGTCAACAGCCTGCTCTCACGCGGAGTGCCGCCTGAACAAATTTTATGGGTGAGCTTCGACGACGAGCGCCTTGTCAGAATGAGTTCCGAAGACCTCAACCAGATAATAGAGGCCTACTGCGAGATGTATCCCGACATTCCGATAGCTTCGGTATATATGTTTTTCGATGAGATACAGTTGATTGAAGGGTGGGAATACTTCGTAATGCGTCTCTACAAGCACTATTCGAAGAACATATATATAAGCGGAAGCAATGCCAGTATGCTCGGCAGCGAACTAAAGTCGGCACTACGCGGCTGGCCCTTGGAGGAAGAGACTCTGCCGCTTTCATTCAGAGAATACTGTGGCTTCAAGGGCATTAAGACCGATAGCTGGCTGGAGGCCGACCTTGCAAAAATAAAAAATGCTTTTTTCGCATACAACAACGATGGTGGATTTCCCGAGGCTGTTCTTACCGACAACCCTCTGCATAAAGCCCGAATACTACAGACATATTTCGACACAATGCTCTTGAAAGACCTTGCGGAACACTACAAACTGTCGAACATAGAAGTATTGCGCTATTATCTGAAGCGGATAATGGCAAATCTCACTAAACCGACATCGGTCCGGGCCATACATGGCGACATCAAATCGCGCGGACTGAAAGTAAGCAAAGACGATTTATACCTCTGGGCAGGATATGCATGCGAAATATTCATGTTCCTGCGAATTTCGAACTACAGCAAATCGCTCCAGAAAACCGAGAGTTCGCAGCCCAAATACTATTGTATCGACAACGGTCTGCGCGACGCCGTTTTACTTCCCCGGAGCGATGACGACGGCAAGAAGCTTGAAAACACTGTGTTCCTCCAGCTTTACCGCAAGCGGACTCCTCTCGACCGGATATTCTACTATCAGGGAAAGGGTGAATGTGATTTCGTAGTACAGCGAGGCACCGAAATCGACCGGCTCATACAAGTATGCTGGGATATGGAGGACCACGAAACCCGAATCCGCGAGATAAACGGAATAGCCGAGGCAGCCCGGGCAACCGGCTGTCATAACCTTTTCATAATAACCGCGGAAGCCACCGATGAAATCACTACAGACGACGGTTTGACGATACACGTGCTTCCCGCATGGCAATGGCTGCTACAATAAAATATCCGATAGGCACATAAAAAACTCGGACAGAAGCATTCGCTCCAGTCCGAGTATTCTATTATGCTTACAGCGCCGGTGATTACTTCACGCGCTCCATGTATGAGCCGTCGCGGGTATCGACACGAATCTTATCGCCGATGTTGCAGAAGAGGGGCACACGTACTTCGGCGCCGGTCTCCAGTGTAGCAGGCTTGAGAGTGTTGGTGGCTGTATCGCCCTTGATACCGGGCTCGGTATAGGTGATTTCGAGAGTAACCTTGATAGGCATTTCGGCATAGAGGACGGTGTCGGTCGAGGCATCGCTCACTACGTCGAGAACATCACCTTCTTTCATGTAAGCTGCGCCGGTCACGAGTTCCTTCTTGATAGGAATCTGCTCGTATGTTTCCTGGTTCATGAAGATGTCGTCCTCGCCTTCGGTGTAAAGGAACTGATAGGGACGGTGTTCAACGCGAACGTCTTCAAGTTTTTCACCGATGTTGAAGCGACGTTCGAGGACGCGGCCGTCGACAACGTTTTTGAGTTTGGTGCGCATGAAAGTGTTGCCCTTGCCCGGCTTTACATGGAGGAATTCCACGCAGAAGTAGAGCTGGCCGTCCATACGGATGCAAGTGCCGTTTTTGATGTCTTGTGCGTTAATCATATATGTAGGATTGTGTATTCTCGCGATTTACGGCTGCAAAAATAGTAAAAATCGGCCAAATACCCAATAAACACGAGCCACATGAGCCGAAAAAGTGCAAAAAGTCAAAAAAACCAAGCCGACAGCACCCCGCCCGGCAACTCACTCCACAATAGATATTTTCCGTCCCATCGCATCTATCTTATTATGATATGCGGCCTGCAGCGCCGCCGGCAGAAATGAGGCATCTATCAGTCCGTGCCACACCGGGATAGCCTTAGCGAACCGGCTGAATACATTTGCAACCGCTTTCCCGTCCATGCCGCAGTCGTGCATAGCTTTCTCAAAATCCTCGCGTTTTATCCGTTTCTTCTTCCCGTTCAAAGTGAGCGCCAGTTCCTCGTCGTCCTCCGGCAATGCGAGTGCTGTCGACAGAAGATCATAAGCCGGTGTAAGCATATAATTATCGCCAGGGCGGTAAAGCGAGAAATTTTTCAAGTGCATGTCGGCGTTTCCTGTGAGCCATGAAAACAGCACGACTTCCCAGAAATTGACAATATCCAGCAATGGCGCCGAGGAATATCTGCCAATAAGCTTGCCTATACGCTCGTATGAACCCTTGTATTTGTCTTCTGTCAGCCGTTCCGAAAGCTGACACATATCTTCCATCGCAATCTTTCCACCCTTTTTTGTTCGGTCGACACGGCGCGTGATGTAGCATAGTTCACCGTCGGCAAACCTTATCAGCGAATGAGGCACCGTTTTTATTCCGGCCGCTTCGGCCAGGTGCATTGTCAGGTCTTCGTTCTCAGGAAGGTTGGCGAAGCGCTCGGTCTGCGGTTTCAGAATAAATCGGCCCCACAAACCGACTATAGTGAATCGCTGAGGCTCTCCGGCACAACCGCGCGCGATGTCAAGCGACAACTTTGCCTGCACCCCGGTCACAGTAGTACTTGCCGTTACTATCTCACGCGCCAGTTCCTTGATATTGGTTCTGGTATATGGCAATACCGGCACTTCTGCCGAGCCAAATATCTTGCGCGCACACGCCTTGTGATAATCGACCTCGCCTTCCGACAATGGCTTATAGCAGTACAGACACTTACTCATACGCGGCCTCCATTTCATCAACTGGCATGACACTGACATTGCCGATACAGTCTTTGCAACAGGCAAGCAGCAATGAAAATCTGTCACGGGCAGATATTTTCCAGCTCTGCTCGGCAATATCGAGGAGCCAGCCTTCCGGTATCAGCCCGTCAAAAAACGGAAAAAGCACCTTATCACGGTACGGCTTCTCTGCCAACGGCAGCGTAAGGCTCACGGCCTCAGCCCCTTCACTTTGCAGATAATCCCGGTCATATCGAAATTCATAACCCATATCATCTTCGGTCAGAACGCCGGCTAAAACATTATTTACAAAGACTTTTGCCTGCTTCATGACTCAATGCTTTTTGCGGGTGTCATAACGGCTCCGAAGAGAGCCAGCAACTGATTGACCTTGTCAAGACGGAGAGATTCCTTGCCTTGCTCAAGTTCACGCACAAAGCGCAAGCCAACACCGGATTTCCGGGAGAGCTCAACCTGCGTAAGGCCATAGGTCTTGCGCATCTCTTTCACATATTTTGCCAATTGCGTCATACAGATATACCCTTTTGGGTACAAATATAATGAATTTCGCCGAAATTACACCATAAAGGGTATAAAATGATTGAATACCACCGAAAACTACACCCGTTCGGTTATAATTCAAGTCTCAGCGTCTCAGTTTGCGCCAGATACGGGCGTAGGCCACCGCCATGGCGACGTCGGTCAGCGCCCACGACACCGGGTAGACCATCAGAAGATGGCTGAATTCGCCGTTGAAGCCATGGAAACACCACACCCACACCAGACGCAGCACGCATGTGCCGAAAATGGTGATAAGAGCAGGCTCAAGCGAGTGGCCCAGGCCGCGCATGGCCGCACCGGCCATTTCATAGTAACATGCAATACCCTGGAACAGAAGCACCGTAACCATGCGTTCCGACGCAAAGCGGACCACTCCCGGGTCGGACGTAAATATCGATATGGCCTCATAGCGGCAAAGCACAAGCCCGACATTCAGAAACACCGCACTTCCCACACTCATCAGCAGTGAAAGACGGAAAACCCGGCGGCAACGGTCGAGCTGGCCCGCGCCGAAATTCTGGCTCGTGAAGGCCACGGCCGTCTGCCCGATGGCATTGATGACGAAATAGCAATAGACTTCGAAATTGATGGCCGTTGCAGAACCTGCCGCGCCGTCGGCCCCGAACGTATTGATAGCCGACAATATAAAAACATTCGAAAACGCGAAAACAGTGCCCTGCAGACCCGCCGGAAAACCAATGCCGGCAATCTTGCCGAGTTGTCCGAAGTCCGGACGGCCAATCACCGAGCGGACGTCAAGATGGATGTCGCCCTTCTCGCGCATGAGAATCAGCGTTATGATTCCGGCATTGACCACATTGGAAATCACAGAACCCCAGGCAACTCCCGCCACGCCCATACCGAAACCGGCCACAAGCACAAAGTTGAGCCCCACATTGACAAGCCCGGCCGCCACAAGACTATAAAACGGACGCCTGGTGTCGCCAACACTCCTCAGCACTGCCGCCCCGAAGTTATAAATCACCATAAAAGGCATGCCCACAGAGAATATCCGCAGATAGAGCACCGCCTGGTCGAGAACTCCGTCAGGAGTGCCAAGCAGCTCAAGGATAGGGCGCGAGACAGCCATGCCGACGCCAAACAGAAACAGACCGCCGAACACCGCAAGCTGGGCCGTAGCCCCGACGGCCGCACGGACGCCCGCCGAATTGCGCTGGCCGATGCACTTGGCTATGACTACATTCACGCCCACAGCCAGGCCGATAAACATATTGACAATCAAGCCTATCACAGGCCCGTTACTGCCGACAGCCGCCAGCGCGACACTGCCCGTAAACCGCCCGACAACAGCCACATCGACCGAGTTGAACGACTGCTGCAGAATTCCGCTCGCAATCAGCGGCAGAGCAAACATCATCATGGGCCGCGCAAGAGGCCCCTTCAGCATATCTACATTACTTGCCATTTTTCACCTTATCCGTAAGACGGTCGTGTTTAATGCCGAGCACACAGCGCACCGCCGGAGGAGCCGCAAAGAAAGCCACGGCAATGCCGGCGATATCGGCCACAAAATCGAGCACATCGCCCGAGCGCGCTTCGGTCAGAGTGGCCTGCGCAATCTCGTCGAGACAGCCGAACACGGCGCAGAGAGCGCATATCACAGCCATCACACGCCCCCCGACATTGCGGCCGCGGTGTGAGCGCTGCCAGTCGAAAGCCGCGGCTCCGGCCAGACCGCCGAACATCACCGCGTGAATCACCTTATCTATATTAGGAATAAGCGGCAGCTCCGCCCCGTCCATCGGGTCGGCCGTCAAAGTGGCATAAAGCACCACCGCCACACAAACCATCGTCGGCCAATAATTTTTCAAAACTATGAATATATTAATATTGGAAAACATGAATTGAACACGGACCATGAATCCATAGTCCATAATTCAGAATCGGCTAAAACGCCACGTAGTCGCCCGGAGCAAGCAGCGCGCCGTTGTGCCATAGCTCGAACACCAGCGGACGCCCCGCGGCCGTATGGCCTATGCGCTGCGACGCCGAAACCTTGGCGCCCTTGTTGACAAAAACGTCTGTCAGACCCGAGTACACACTCACGAAATCGTTCGGATGCTGAACCGTCACCACCACACGGCCGTCGTTATCGTAATACAGGCCCGTCACCGAGCCGCGATACACCGCCGACACCGGCAACACGGCCGGCTGCACCGCCGACACACCGCCCGACGGGAGTGGCTCTACAGTTGCCGTCGACGGAACAGGCGACGCAAAAATCATGCCCTCGGCAGCTATCGGAGCCAGAACCGACAGATTGAAGCGCTCCTCCTCCTCATAGCGGCTCACGAAGCGGCGCTCCGCATCGCTCGCCCTCACAAGAGAGTCGGCCGAAACCACTCCGGCCGGAACCGTCGGCGCCGCTATCGTATCGGACTCTCCTTTCATGATTGCAAGAACCGACGACAGATAAGCCTCATTGGCCCGAGCGGCCTGCTCGAGCGAGTCGAGCCGCAGCGCCGTCTCCAGATACTGCGCCCGGAGGTCGCCACGCAGCGTGCCAGGCACGAAATGACGCAGCGGCGTGAACACTATCACCGCCCACACGAGCGCCACAAGAGCCAACAGCGCCGCTACCGACACAATAACCACGCGGACGCGGGTCATGCGCACCGTCCAGAGACGGTTGAAAGTATTCTCCTTGATAAAATCGAGGCGATAACGCGCCGGATTCTTATACGGCTCATGCCTGTGCCGCTCCACTGTTTTCTTTATGTCGCCGACGGTTTTCATGACCGCAAAATTACTAAACAATCGGCGAAATTGCAAAAGACCGCCGAACTCTGCGCCCCGCCCTCACGTTAATAATTCACATACACGGCATCTGCCTTATTTACGTTTCCTCTAATCAACAGACTATGGACTGGATTCTCGAAATCTTCAGAAACAATCCCTCTATTCCGATTTTCCTCACTATCGGCATCGGATTCTGGATTGGAAAACTGAAGTACAAGACTTTCTCGCTCGGCACGGTCACCTCTGTGCTGCTCGTCGGCGTTCTCGTCGGTCAGATGGACATACCCATCTCCGGCCCCGTAAAATCAGTGTTCTTTCTTCTCTTCCTCTTCGCCATCGGCTATAGCGTCGGCCCGCAGTTCTTCAACGCCCTCAAAGGCTCGGGCATAAAGCAGGTCATCTTTGCCGTCATCATGTGTGCACTGTGCCTCGGCGTCACTGTCGGAGTGGCTCTCATCTTCGGCTACAATCCCGGCGAGGCTGCCGGCCTCTTCTCGGGCGCGCAGACCATCTCGGCCGTCATCGGTGTCGGCGACGACACTATCCGCACCCTCTCGGCCTCCGCCGCCGACAAGCAGAACTGGATCGACCTCGTGCCAGTGTGCTATGCCGTGACATACATCTTCGGCACGATAGGCTCTGCATATATCCTCGCATACATAGGCCCCGCAATGCTCGGCGGACTCTCGAAGGTAAAGGCCCAGACCGTCGAACTCGAAAAGAGCATGAACGAAAGCTCCCTCACCTCCGACCCCGCATTTATCAACGCTCTGCGCCCCGTGGTCTTCCGTGCCTATAAGGCCGACGGCGACTTCTTCGCCACACCGCGCACCATAGCCGAAATCGAAGAAAACATGGCCAAACTCGGCCGCCGCATATTCGTCGAGCGCGTCCGCACAGCCGGCAAAGTAGTCGACGCGCCCGCAGCCACCACCGCCATCGCCAAAGGCGACGAAGTCGTTCTCAGCGGCCGACGCGAATACGTAATCCAGGACGAATCATGGATAGGCCCCGAAGTGGCCGACGCCGAACTCCTCTCCTTCGCCCTCGAGAAAATACCCGTCATGATAGCCACACGCCAGTGCAACGGCATCACCGTCGACGGCCTCCGCGCCCTTCCCCAGATGAAAGGCGTGGCAATATCGGCCGTCACACGTGGCGGACAGCCCCTGCCCGTCCTCGCCCAGACACGCCTCATGCGCGGCGACATGGTAACCATCACCGGCCTCAAAAGCGAGGTCGACGCCGCCGCCAAGGCCATCGGCTATGCCGACCGACCCTCCAAGACAAGCGACATGGTCTTCGTTGGCCTCGGCATATTCATCGGCGCGCTCATCGGCGCCATCACCATACACCTCGGCGGAATACCCGTCAGCCTCAGCACATCGGGCGGCGCCCTCATCTCGGGCCTCATTCTCGGCTGGCTTCGCTCCAAGCACCCCACATTCGGCCACATTCCCGACGCCAGCGTATGGCTCCTCAACAACCTCGGCCTCAACATGTTTATAGCCGTCATCGGAATCACCGCCGCACCCACCTTCATCAGCGGCATCAAGGAAGTCGGCCCGATGCTCTTCGTGGCAGGCATCATATGCACCACACTGCCGCTCATCATCGGTGTAATCCTCGGAGCGAAAGTATTCAAATTCCACCCCGCCATCAACCTCGGCTGCTGCGCAGGCAGCCGCACCACCACAGCAGCCCTCGGAGCAATCCAGGAAAGCCTCGACTCCACCGTACCCGCCCTCGGCTACACCATCACCTACGCCATCGGCAACACCCTCCTCATTCTCATGGGCGTAGCCATCACCCTCATCTGCGCATGACGGGCGGTTGGGCGGCTGAGCTGTTGGGCAGACGGGCTGACAGGCTGTTAGGCTGACGGGCAACTGCATAATTCAAAATTAAAAATTCATAATTCATAATCCATAATTCATAATTTAAAAGATGGATCCTCTAAGCAACGACTACGAAGCACGGCTGAGCCAGATGAGCCCCTTCGAAATAAAAAACGAACTCATACAACTCGCCCAGGAAGACGCCCGCAAATCGAGCGCCACATTCCTCAACGCCGGCCGCGGAAACCCAAACTGGATCAGTGCCGACGCCCGCGAGGCATTCTTCGCCCTCGGCGCATTCGCCCTCGAGGAATGCCGCCGCACACACTCCGAAGCTCCCGGAATCGCAGGCATGCCATCTAAAAAAGGCATCGCCGCACGCTTCGAAGCATACCTCGCCGCACACAACGCCTCCGAAGGCGAAAAACTCCTCGCTCTGGCATACCGATACATGACCGATACCCTCGCCGCCGACCCCGACGACCTCATCTACGAATGGGCCGACGCAATCATCGGCGACCAGTACCCCACCCCGCCCCGCATTCTCAAATATACCGAAGCCGCCATTCGCCCCTACCTTGCCCAGGAACTCGGACAGCGCGATCCGGGCGAAGGCAAGGAATACGACCTCTTCGCCGTCGAGGGAGGCACCGCCGGCATGTGCTACGTATTCGACTCCCTACAGGCAAACCACCTCGTCAACCGAGGCGACAAGATAGCCCTCATGGCGCCCCTATTCACCCCCTACATCGAAATTCCCGAACTCGACCGCTTCAACTTCGATGTAGTCACCGTGAGCGCCAACAGAGTCGAAGCCGACGGATACCACTACTGGCAATACCCCGACAGCGAGCTCGACAAGCTGCGCGACCCCTCGATAAAGCTCGTGTGCATGATCAACCCCTCGAACCCGCCGTCATACCGCCTCTCCGACCACAACCTCGAGCGATTCGTCGACATCGTCCGCAAAGACAACCCCAACCTCATCATCGTATCCGACGAAGTCTACGGCACCTTCGCACAAAACTTCGAGTCGCTGCTCTATAAACTGCCACAGAACACCCTCTGCGTCTACTCGTTCTCAAAATACTTCGGTGCCACCGGCTGGCGCCTCGCCGTCATCGCTGCCGCTAAAGAAAACATCTTCGACCGCATGATAGCCGCACTCCCGCAGGCCGACAAAGACGACCTCGCCCGCCGATACGGCAGCCTCACTCTCGACGTCCCATCGCTGCGATTCATCGACCGCATGGTCGCCGACAGCCGCGACGTAGCCCTCAACCACACCGCAGGTCTCTCGACCCCGCAGCAGATTCAGATGAGTCTTTTCGCCTTGAAATGCATCCTCGACACCAAGGACGCATACAAAAATACCATGCAGGCCATGATTCACGACCGCCTCGACGCCCTGTGGGAAAACACCGGCTTCAAAATGCCCGACGACCCTCTGCGCGTAGGCTACTACAGCGAAATCGACATGATGGTATGGGCCCGCAAGTTCTACGGCGACCAGTTCGCCGCATGGCTTCCCACCGCCCACAACCCTCTCGATGTCACCATGCGCCTCGCAGCCGAAAAAGGCATCGTCGTGCTCAACGGCTCCGGATTCGACGGCCCTGAGTGGTCTATCCGCACATCGCAGGCCAACCTCGACCGCGACGCCTACGTCACCATCGGCCAAAAAGTGCGCCAGATACTCGAAGAATACCACACCGAGTACCTTGCCGCAAAAAAGTGAACCCGCAGACTCTCTCCTCCCAAAAAGCGCCCCCCTCGGGCGCTTTTTTCGTTTTTTTTCACTAATTTCGCTGCTTAGTTTGTTAGACTATTCATGAGACATACACTTTCAACCATACTCCTGGCCGGAGCGCTCGCTCTATCGGCGACAATCGGCGCGGCCGCCCAGACAATACTCGGCATCGACGGCGAAGAGTCTACATCTGTCGGCATATACATCAAAAACCTATCCACCGGCAAAGTAATCGTAGACCACAACTCGCAGCTTGCCCTCACGCCGGCCAGCGTCATGAAAGCCATCACAACCGCCTCGGCCCTGTCCATCACCGGGCCCGACCGCCGGTTCGCCACACCCGTAGTCCTCAAAGGCCACCCCGAAGGCGACACCTGGTGCGGCGACATCGTCGTCCGCTCATGCGCCGACCCCACTGTCGAGAGCGAATACTTCAAGGGCCACCTCGGATTCTGCGACTCAGTCGCAGCCGCCATACGCCGCGAGGGAATCCGCAAGATTTCAGGCCGGATAATCGTTGAGCAGACCCTCTCCAACCCCGGCCCCATCGCCCAGTGGGAAATCGAAGACGTCGCCTGGTCCTACGGTGCCGGTCTCTTCGGCATGAACTGGCGCGACAACACCTTCACACTCTATCCCGCCACCGGGCAGACCAAGCCCGAAATTCCGGGCCTCGACGTCGAGCTCAAACGCTCCGCATCGGGCAACGACCTCGTGCGCGGTGTCTACAGCGACCGCCTCATCGTCTTCGCCCGAAGCACGACCGACAAAAAATGGGCCGTACGCACCTCCATGCCCGACCCCGCCGCCGTATTCCGCGCCGAGCTCAAATCAACCCTCTCTGAAAAAGGAATCTCACTCGGCGAAAAAGAAAACGCCGCCGGCGAAAACCCCAAAGAAAAAACCGTCTACACCCACCGCTCGCCCCGCTTCGCCGAAATAATGCGGAGCCTCATGGTGCGGAGCGACAACACCTTCGCCGAAGGCATACTCCGCGCAATCGACCCCGCCGCCTCCCGCAAAGACGTCATAAAGCGCGAGAAAGAGCTCTGGGCGACTCGCGGCATAAACACCCGATACACAATCATCAACGACGGCAGCGGCCTCACCCGCGCAAACCGTCTTTCGGCACACTTCATCGGCGATGTCCTCGAATGGATGGCAAAATCGCCTCAGAGCGACACCTACACCTCCTTCTTCCCCCGAGCCGGAAAAGAAGGAACACTTCGCGGATTCCTCGCCAAATCGACGCTCAAAGGCCAGATTGCCCTCAAGACAGGCAGCGTGAGCTCTGTCCAGGCCTATGCAGGCTACAAATTAGACAGCAAAGGAAAACCGACGCACGTCATCGTCATCATCGTCAACGGATTCTTCTGCCCGCGCCGTCAAGTACGCGAAGGTGCCGAAAACCTACTTATAAACACATTCAAATGACCGACACCAACACACTGATACGACTCACCATAGAAATCGAAGGACTCCTGCGCGTCCTCGCCGAACGCAACGACGCCGACGCCCGCGCGCTCCTCGCCGAAAAATCAGAAATCCACTCGGCTGCAATCCGGCAATACCTCGGTCAGACCGTGCCTGTGGCCGAACCTGAACCCGAACCCGAGCCTGCTCCTCAGCCCGAACCCGAGCCCGAAGCGCCCGTCCGTGAGCCCGAGCCCGCACCTGTCACTGAGCCCGAGCCCATGCCGGTGCCGGAGGTTCACGCACCGCAGGAGCCGGTACTATGCGAAGCTCCCGCAACCGAAACCACCGAAAACCAGAAACTCCTCAGAGCCTTCACTCTGAACGATAAATTCCGATTCCGCCGCGAGCTTTTCAACGGCGACATCGAAGACTTCGCCGACACGCTCTCGCTCCTGGCCCACATGCCGTCGTACGACGAAGCCGTAGACTATCTCACAAACGACCTCCTCTGGGATACCCGCAACCCCGCGGTCGAAGACTTCTTCGCTATCCTGAAGGACAATATGCCCTCCTGAAAATGGCCGGTAAACTCTGCATCGTTCCAACACCCGTCGGAAACATGGCCGACATGACACCCCGCGCCATCGAGACACTGCGCGCGGCGGCACTCGTCCTCGCCGAAGACACTCGCACCTCGGCCGTCCTCATGCGCCACTTCGGCATATCGACCCCGATGGCGAGCCACCACAAATTCAACGAGCACAAAAGCCTCGACCCCATTCTCGACCGCATCGAGGCCGGCGAGACAATCGCTCTCGTCTCCGACGCCGGAACTCCCGGCATTTCCGACCCCGGATTCATGCTCGCCCGCGAGTGCCGGCGCCGCGGCATAACCGTAGAGACCCTCCCGGGCGCTACGGCCTTCGTGCCTGCACTCGTCAGCTCAGGCCTGCCATGCGACCGCTTCTTCTTCGAAGGCTTCCTTCCCGTCAAGAAAGGCCGCGCCTCCCGCCTCGAATTCCTCGCCGCTCTCCCCGTCACTTTCATAATCTACGAGTCGCCCCTGAGACTTGCCAAAACGCTCGAGGCTCTCGCCGAGGCCTGTGGTCCGGAGCGCCCGGCCGCCGTAGTCCGCGAAATCTCGAAAATCCACGAAACAGTTGCCCGCGACACACTCGCCGAGCTCGCCGCATACTACCGAGCGAACCAGGCGAAGGGTGAAATTGTTATCGTAGTTAGCGGAAAGGAAAGGCCCGACCCCGAACAGCGACGCCACCGTAACAAATACCGCGACGATACCGATACTTCAACCATACCGAACTGATTATGAAAAAAATCATCACACTCGCACTGACAGCTCTGCTCATAGCATCGTCATCGTGCTCAAACAAGAAAGAAGAAGAACTGCGTCAGCAGCAGGCTCTCAACGAAGCTACAAACGAAGAACTGCGCTCGGCCGTTGCCGACCGCGACCAGCTCCTCGGACTCGTCAACGAAATTTCGAGCGGAATGGACCAGATTAAACAGCTCGAAAACATTCTCGCCGTCAACGCCTCTAACGAGACGCCCGGACAGCGCGACCAGATTGTCGCCGACATCGCGGCAATACAGCAGACCCTCGCGCAGCGCCGCGAACGCCTCGCCGAACTCGAAAAGAAGCTCAACAGCTCAAGCCTCACCAACTCAAACCTCAAAAAGACAATCTCGCAGCTTCAGAGCCAGATTGAATCGCAGACCCGCGAAATCGAGACACTGCGCGGAAATCTCGACGAAGCAAAGGTACACATTGAAAACCTCAACACTCAGGTCGACTCGCTCAGCACAACCGTAAACAACGTCGTGGCCGAACGCGACTCTACCGACAACGCTAACGCCGAACTCACAAACGAGCTCAACACCTGCTACTACGCCATCGGCAACAAAAACGAGCTCAAGGAAAACAGAATCATCGAAACAGGTTTCCTCCGCAAGACCAAAATCATGGAATCCGATTTCGACCAGAATTTCTTCACTAAAGCCGACAAGCGCACGCTCACCCAGATTGACCTCAACTCGACAAAAGCCGAGATTCTCACGAACCAGCCCGCCGGCTCATACTCTATCGACAACGCCAACGGCCACAAAGTGCTCCGAATCACAAACCCCGCACTCTTCTGGAGTCTTTCGAACTACCTCGTCATCAAAATCGATTAGGAGATTAGGATATTAGGGAATTAAGATTATAGGAGGAGCCGGCTATCGAGCCGGTTCCTTTTTTTGCGTCCGCATGAGCGCAATCAATTTTCTTGCAATAAAAATTGCAAGAACTCTTGACATTCCTCAATTTTGATTGTATCTTTGCAGTGTATTCTAAAACTACTGCTATATATGAAAACTGCAACACAAGCCCGCGACGACGAATTCATCGCAATCTGCAAAGAAATCATCAGCCGCAACATCGCATCCGGCCGCCACACCTCCCTCGCAATCGTAATCGACGAAGCCATACACCGCCGTCCCAGGTGCCACTACGTAAGCTACGAACGCGCCTCACGCATCCTGCATTACATCGATACCTGCGGAAGCACAGCGCTACGCTCACGCCTTGCAGCCTTGAAATGGATTGAACTCTACAACCAGGTCAAAGCAAGCATGGAAGGCCCACGCCGACTCACCTTTGACCAGGCCCTCACCTTCGTCCTCAGCTTCCAACGCCCCTCCCGCTTCTACATCACCCACTCCCGCGCCCTCCGACTCCTCCGCCCCCACATCTCCACCACCATAAGCTGCTAAGCCATTTCTGAGCTGCCGGGCAGACAGGCTGTTAAGCTGACAAGCCTCTGAGCCGAAAAGCAAAAAAATTCCTAACTTCCTTCCCTCCCATTTTCCTAACGTCCTAACCCCCTAACCTCCTTCCCTCCTAATCTCCTAACTTCTTAATTTCCTAACCCCCTAACCTCCTAAACCATGGTTCTTTCAATATCAATATCGCGCATTGCCGACAGCATATACGCCCAGGCCGCGCTCGACGCCGCAACACGCAGCATCGAAACACCAGCCGCGCTAACCCGCGACCACCACTCAGCCATCACAAACCTCATTGTAAAACTCACCGCCGAGACCATATCCACCCTCGGCCCCATCGTAAAAACATCGACAATCGACACCCTGCAGCCCGACGACGACATCATCACCATCGAATGCGACGTCAGGCACCACGACGCAACCGTAGCCTGCCTCCGCACAAACATCGAAACCGCAATAGCCTACGGCGTCCTCGCCCGCGCCACAGCCGGCGCAGACCTCACCCTTGCAAAATGGTATGCCTCCCTCGCCAAAACAGCGGCACTGCCGCTCAATCAGCGCATTAGGCGTTCAGCATGACAACAAAATTGAAATCGCCGCCGGCGGGGGTCAGATTAAGGCTCCCGCCGCGCATACGCCCCCCGCGCACATCGGCCGTATCAGCGCTCCGCTCATTCGTAACCGCGAAGCGGCCCCGTGCACCTTGGTGCACATACCGTTCATAAAACCGCGCGCAGAGATGCCCCATGGTCATGCGGAGATTTATCTCCACCACAGGCACAAGCGCACCCTCGGCCGTCACCATCATATCGACCCCTAACGGCCCCTCATAATCAGCTCCGATAAGCTTCTCAAGCAAACGGGGAAGCGCACCGGCGACGGCCTCAAAAGCCGCCTCGCCGGTCTTGCCGCATACAATGGAGCGAAGCTCTTCTTCCGGCGCAAGCACATTGCCCGTATAGACGCCCAGACCGGCCGTCTCGAACACCGACAGCCCCGCCGCCTCGCAGCGCCCCCCGCTCATGCGGAAAAGCATGGCGAAATCGAGCGCCTTGTCATAATGCCGCTCCGCCATCACCGAGCCCTGACGCCGTATCATGCCCGCGACCATCTGCCTCTGAGACTCAAAATTAGCCCTGCCCACAGCAACCATGCCACGGCCCGACGACGACCACGGCTGCTTCACTATGGCCTGCGGCACCCGCTCCAGAAACGCTCCCAGTTCATCGGCCTCGCGTATCTCCACGGCAGCCTCTCCTATGCCCGTTGCCTCGCGCAGACGGCGGGCTAGCTCAGCCGCCGTACGCCGGTGCGACAGCTCGCGCAGACGGTCGAGCACACCGTCGCCGGGCAGACGGCTTCCGTCAAAGCCAAGACGTCTGAACACAGTCCGCGACGCGCGCGACCAGCCCCACGGCGCCGCCCGGTAAGCCTCCGGCCGGTAGTCGAACACATCTATATCCATGCCGAAACGCCCCTTGATACCGTCGAGCCACGCCGCGTTTATGCCCGTAGCCACAAAACGGTCGCCCGGTTCGCCATACCACAGCGGCAGAGCCTCGCCCGCACGACGCAGCCGCACAGCCGCCGGAGGCGCCGTGTAGCTGTCGATATTGCGCGCCAGCGCAAGGTCATTTTCAGGAAAAAAAAGATGAAGCGACGGCTCAGCAGTCATAAGGATACTCTATATTCCAGAGGAAAAGAGGCCCGGCAGGCATCGAAGTGCCCGCCGCGCAGCGGTCCTTGCGCTCAAGCACATCGAGAATACCCTCGGGCGCCATCTTGTGACGCCCTACATCGACGAGCGTGCCCACCACCGCCCGCACCATATTGCGCAGAAAGCGGTCGGCGGCAATCTCGAAATAATAGCGGCCCTCGCCCATGTCGGTCCATGCGGCACGACGAAGGTCGCAGATATTGGTCTTCACGTCGGTATGCAGCTTCGAGAACGAAGTGAAATCGCGCCGCCCGATGATGAGCCCCGCAGCCTCGTTCATAGCCTCGAAATCGAGCGTCGGAGGCGCCTGCCACGACAGATCGCCCGTAAACGGATTCTTCACCGTGTGCACGAAGTAGCGGTACGAGCGCTCCGTGGCGTCGAAACGCGCGTGCGCGTCGGCAGCCACAGGCGCAAAAGAGTAGATGGCTATGTCGCGTCCGCAGATACTGTTGAGCGAGCGCAGAAACACACCCTCGCGGGGGTCGAAGCCATCGGGCAAATCCACATGCGCAACCATCAGACGCGCGTTCACGCCCGCATCGGTGCGCCCGGCGCCGGTCACCGCAGTCGGCTGTCGCAGAAGCGTCGACAGAGCGCCCTCTATGGTGCCCTGCACGCTCACGTCGCCCGGCTGGACCTGCCACCCGTGGTAGGCCGCCCCGCGGTACGACAGACGCATGAACCACCTCATTATTTCTCCAGATATGTGTAGCCGAACAGACCCGAACGGTAGGTGCTGATGAAATCGCGGCCCTCCTCGGGCGTGATGGTTCCGGCCTTCATCGACGCCGTAACCCAGGCCTCGAGATTGCGCACGAGTTTCTTGGGATTATACTGCACATAGTCGAGCACCTCGTCGACGGTCTCGCCCTCGATTATCTGCTCTATCTCGTAGCGGTCCTTGTAGACGCTCACATGCGCCACATTGGTGTCGCCGAAGAGATTGTGCATATCGCCGAGAATCTCCTGATAGGCACCCACCAGGAACACGGCCAGATAGTATGGCTCGCCCGGTCTGAGAGGGTGCACCGGCAGCGCCGTCGATGTGCCCTGCGCCGATATGAAATTGGCAATCTTGCCGTCCGAGTCGCAGGTCATGTCCTGGATAGTGCAGGTGCGTGTCGGCTTCTCGTCGAGACGCGCAATAGGCACTATCGGGAAAAGCTGGTCGATGGCCCAGCTGTCGGGCAGCGACTGGAACAGCGAGAAATTGCAGAAATACTTGTCGGGGGTCATCTTGGCGATTTTGCGCAGATCCTCGGGCACATGCTTCATGCTGCCGGCAATCTCGCCAACCTCGCGCGCTATGCTCCAGAATAGTTTCTCTATCTGGGCGCGGGTCTTGAGGTCGAGCATGCCGAGGCTGAAGAGGTCGAGAGCCTCCTCGCGAATCTGGAGTGCGTCGTGCCAGCTCTCGAAAAGGCGCTGGCTGTCAAGACGGTCCCATATCTCATATAGCTCGCGCGCAAGCTCGTGCGCCTCGGGGTCTATCTCCTGCGAGTCCTTCCACAGAGGCAGCTGCGTCGTCTCCAGCACCTCGAAGATAAGCACAGAGTGGTGCGCCGTAAGCGAGCGCCCGCTCTCGGTGATGATATTGGGCTGACGGAGACCGTTTTTGGTACAAACATCGACCACGGCGCTCACGGCGTCGTTGGCATACTCCTGAATGGAGTAGTTCATCGAGCTCTCGCTCGACGAACTGCGCGTGCCGTCGTAGTCTACGCCCAGACCGCCGCCTATGTCGATGAACTCGACGCCAAAACCGAGCTTCGACAGCTGCACATAGAACTGTGTGGCTTCGCGAAGTGCGTTTTTCACCACGCGTATCTTGTTGATTTGGCTTCCGATATGGAAATGTATCAGTTTGAGACAGTCCTTGAGGTCGCGGCGCTCGAGAATGTCGATGGCTTCGAGCAGTTCCGACGAATTGAGGCCGAATTTGCTCTGGTCGCCCCCGCTCTCGCTCCACTTGCCCGAGCCCGTGCTCGACAGCTTGATACGGATGCCGATATTGGGCCGCACCTTAAGGCGCTTCGATATATCGGCAATCATGCGGAGCTCGTTGAGCTTCTCTACAACCAGATAAATGCGCCGGCCCATCTTCTGAGCCAGAAGGGCAAGCTCGATATACGACTCGTCCTTATAGCCGTTGCAGATTATCAGGGCGTTTTCAGCGATATTGGTGGCAAGCACGGCGTGCAGCTCCGGCTTCGAACCGGCCTCCAGACCGATATTGAATTTCTTGCCGTAGCTCACAATCTCCTCTACCACCTGGCGCATCTGATTCACCTTGATAGGATATATCATATAGTTCTTGGCCTCGTAGCTGTATTGCTCGGCCGCATTGCGGAAGCAGTTGGAAATCTTCTCGATACGATTGTCGAGAATATCGGGAAAACGCAGCAGCACGGGCGCGCTGATATCGCGCACCTGAAGCTCGTCGATAACTTCCTTGAGGTCTACCGATGCATAGCCGGCACGCGGTGTCACCACCATATGCCCGCGCTCATTGACCGAAAAATAGTTGCGTCCCCACCCGGGGATATTATACAGCTCCTCGCTGTCTTCTATGCGCCACTTTCTCATGTGCCGTATATAAATATATGTTTTTGCGTTAAACGTAAGCGCAAATATACAACTTTTTTCCCAATAAAAACAGTCAGGCCGGCCGGGCAATTCCCGGTCGGCCTGACTTATCGGATTTTATCGGTTTTTATCTGATTACTACCTTGCGGACGTCGGCGCCCTTGCGGACAATGTAGACACCCGGAGCGGCTGTGTCGCTCACGCGGATACCCTGCAGATTGTAGACCTCGGCCTCGCCTTCGCTCACCGATACGCCCTCGATTCCCGAGGTAGACTCGCGCACGGCGATATCGTCCATATACAGCGCGTTATACCACTTGTTGAAACGGCCCGTGAAGCCCAGACGCACAAAGCGGCCGCGGCAGGACGAAAGCGGAGCTCTCAGTTCAACCCATTCGGTCGACGGCTCTACGGTCGCAACGGTCTGCCATTCGCCATACTCGGTCTGTGCCTGAAGCTCGAACTCGACATCTTCGCTCAGCATCTTCACCCACATCGACAGCTCCGGGTTCACACTCAGCGAAAGGTCGAGGGCGGGCGAAATCCAGCGTCCGACAGCGTCGTTCTCATACGAATAAATCTTAAGTCCGCCGCCATCGCCGCCGTGGTCGGAATCGGCATTGAAGCTGAACTCAAGGTTATACGACTTATCGACCTTCACCGCGTCCTTACTCCATATCTGAGTCCGGGCAGAGGCTCCGGCAAAGCTTTCGGCGAAAGGCAGCACATAGGGTGCTCCGGCGACAAGCGCGTTCGATTCCACAGCCGGAACTTTAGCCGAGGCCTCGTCGTCGTACTTGACTGCGAGAGTATATTTCACCTCGGCCTGGTCGCCGATTTTATCTATCGTAGCTTCGGCCGAAGTGCCTCTGAGGCCTTCAGTCACGCTCTTGTCGGGATTGGTGACGGCATATACAAGGTGCTCCACATCTACATAGCCGCCGTTGGCGCCCGTTGCCGAGGGTGCGTCCCAGGTCAGAGCCACAGTGCCGTCGAAATTGTCGGTGGCGGTGAAGCCGGTCGGAGCCAGAGGCACATCGCGGCCCACATAGACCGACACCTCGGCCAGCTCGCCGGCACCGTCGGCATTGACCGCGCGCACGGCGTAGACATACATTCCGGCAACGGCTACGGTCTTGTCTTCATAGCTGTATTCAGTCTTGCCCGCCTCGGCATCTACGGTCGCCACAAGGGTGCCGTCGCGCAAAATCTCGAAAGCGGTCACAGGCTTCTCGAGCTCGGCGCCGCCCGCAGTCTGAGTCGGCGCCGTGATTGTCAGCACCGCGCCCAGCGCGCCCTCGGCAGCCGCTGTGGCCTCGACAGCAGGCGCGGCGGGAACAGCCGTCGACTTACCGGCCGACAGAAGTATGTTCTTGATAGCGAATGTGCCCTGACGCGACGCACTCTTGATATGAATGCCGATCTTGTAAGTTCCCGTAGCCTTAGGTTTGATAACGAGGCTCACCTCCTTCATAGCGGCGGCCTTGGTATTTGTCACCTCTATGCCGGAGGCAATGGTCTCGCTCATGCCGTCTTCGCCCATGGCTACGTCGAGAATATTGACATAGCTTACAAGCGTCGCATAGCAGTTGAATTTCAGTTCATAGCTCAATCCCTCTTCGAGACGGGCCGGAGGCAGTATCAGCCAGTCGTCGTGAGTGCCCGAGGTAGCCTGACGGATCTGCATCACCTTGGAGTAGGCGTAGTAGGCCCATGTGGTGCCGTCGCCGTTGGCATCGCTTATCGTAAACAGCCCGAGCGACGAATCATCGTCGAAATCCTCCTCGAAAGGAAGAGCCACAGAGCTACCGGTGACGATGGCATTCGATTTCACCGCCTGAGCGCTTCTGTCGCCGTTTACAGCCGTGATTTCGTAGTATGTAGACTGCAGAGCGCCCTCGGGAGCGGCCTCCTCGAAGCGGTTCTCCGCCAGATTCTCATGAAGCACCACGCCACCGGGATAGCGCACCACGCGATAGACCGCATGGCCGCCTTCGAGATAGTCGCCCTTGGCAAGAGCGGTCACATGCTCCCATGTCACCACATGACGGCCGTCCTCAACCGCAAAGAGCACCTTGCCGACAGCCTCCGGGAGGCCATAGCCGATATAAGCCGAGGTCTGCGCCACCACACTGCTTCCGCTCGCATTGGCCGCAACGACATCAAACGTATATTCGCCGCTGCCGTCGACAGTCACATCGGCTGCGACAGCGCTGCCGGCCGCGCCCTTGCCCGAGGCAAGCACCTTGTCACCGAGCGACACCGACCACTCCACATCGCCGTCAAGAGCGACGCCCGAATAGCTCTTCGAGGGCAGAGTGAAATTCACCTTGCCCGAAAGCGACGGAGCCGTAAAATCGGTAGTGACCGCCCCGACGACGCCCGGAGCGTCATCATTGCCGGCCTCGGCAATCCAGGCGGCGACAACCTCGTCGCCGTTGGGCATGTCGCCTATCAGTTCGGCATGAGCCGTGGCAAGGTCAACGGCATAGAGACGCGAATAGGCATCATTGGCGCCTCCGCCGGGCACCGGCTCATTGGCAAACCAGTAGAGCCGCCCGTCGTAAGGACTTATGACACCGCTCTGGTCAAACTTGGGCCGCACTCCGGTATCGCCCACAAGATTGAGCGCGCCAGTTGCCGTATCGATGCTCACCAGGCGGCCGCCGTCGTCCGATGAATCCGACGACGACGATGTCACACCATAGAGATTTCCGTCTTTATCGAACGACATCACCGCAAGCGAAGCCTGCATCGTGCCGACCGCCGTTTTGGTGTTCTCTGTCACATTCCATATTTTCAAAGTCGGAGTCAGAGTCTTGTCTGCCTCGTTATACTCGAAACCCGAGCAATACACCTTGCCGTCCTTTGGATTGAGAGCCGCCGAAGTCGCATAGTGCGAATAAGCCACCGACGTATCATAGCTTATATTCGAACTCTTGGTCGCCGAGCCGGTAGCAACGTCTACAACCGTATAGAATGCCGTATTTACATATCCATACTGAATCTCAAGATGGTATGTATATAGTTTTCCGTCTACAACCACGGCATCACCCGCAAGATAATTGCGCGGCGACAGTGTAAGCACGCGGCGCGTCACAGGAGCCGTAGCCGTATATTCATAGAAACCGAGCACGTCCTCGCTTCTATCGTTGTCGTACATAAGCATGCCGTTGATTCTCAGATTTTCAAGCGAAGGAGCTTTCATCTGGGCCGGCGCCGGCGCGGCCGACAACAGAACCATGCCACAAAATAGCGGTTTTAGTATATTTTTTAGCATTAAGTAAATATAATTGGTTTTAAGCATTGCAAATATCCGCAAAAATCCCCACTTAACCAAATCAACACCCATCAGCCGTCCATCAGCCTGTCAGCCCATCAGCCCAACTGCCCAACAGCCGCGTAGCGGCAAAACTGCTGCGTAGCAGCTCCTTGCCGCTACGCGGCTACAGCCCAAAACCGCCCGTCAGCCTAACCGCCCGTCAGCCTGTCAGCTCAACAGCCCAGCCGCCCGTCAGCCCGTCAGCTCAGCCGACCAGCCGAAGATTTCTTTCGGCGATGAAAGAGGCGAACGATTCGAAGAGGTCGGTCAGAGCGGCTGTGGCATTGCGTATCTGGCTCTCGTACAACTCCGTGCCGCGGGCCGTAGACAGCCCCTTGCCGAGAAGAGCCTCGCTCACCCCCGACACCTCCTCGAAAAGCTTCATCTGAAGCTGCAGAAGCTGATAGGCGCCATTATTATCGTTGTTTGTCACCACCTGGTGAGGCATTTGCGAGCCCACGCCCGTAATCGGTATCAGACCGTCGGGCTGAGCCCACCGCTCGCACACGTCCGACCACGACATATCGGTCGGTTTCTGGTCTATCGGAAACAGCAGCACACCCTTGGCCGAAGTAGCCATGATATGGTCTATCTGCACCATCAGACGGTTGATGGCCTTCTGCTGGTCTACGACGTCCTCCACAAACGAATGCACCTCGCCGTCGGTCAGGGGATAGAACTTCACCGCAAAAGGGTGCAGGCCGTGCCCGTAGGGCGAATCATGTTCATCGAGGAGCGTGCCGTCGGGCGCAAACCATCGGCAATGCCACACGAACACGCGCTTCGGCGAATCGGGCGCCGCACGCCGCGAGTCGAGCGTCCATACCTCGGCCACACGGCAATGCCCCGCCCGGCCGCTCACCCCCGAAGCTATCTCCGCGCCGCTTGCCGTCATAATATCGAAAGACCGCGTGCACGTCTCGAAAAGGCGCCCCAGCTCGGCCTCGCGCCCGGGCTTGTCTGCGGCGAAACGGTTCACGAACTCCGGGTAACTCATATCGTGAAACATGCCGACCAGGTCTATATCCCAGCCCCTGGGGTCGCGGAAGGCATTGACGAAAAACGCCTCAGGGTCAACATTGTCCACCCACACGCCATCGCGGCCGGCCCGCTCGCCCATCCACACCCTCTGCACGGCGCAGCCCGAAATGAGAAACTCCTCGAGCATTCGGCTGTCGAGCTCGGCAAGGGCGTTGTTCAGAGCCGCCTCGCGGATTCCGTCGGCCTCATAGACCCCGGTCTCGGCACAGCGCATGCGGTAGCGCCCAACGATATTCTTCACCAGCTGGCGTATCAGATTATTGGTGAGCGGCTGCTTGCCGCTCTGGCGCACATAGCGGTCCTCGCGCACGAGGCGTCCGTCGGCGCTCTCTATCATGTCGCTCCACTGGTCGCCGTAGGTAAACCGCTTGTAGCGGCGACGGCGCGCCCTCAGCCTCGCCCCGGCAGACCATGCGGCATATGCCGCTTCAAAAACACTGTTCATAGAATCGGATTGTACTGTGACTCGCAGAGCAGCCCGAGTGCCCGCTCGTCGATTTTATAAATATCGGGGCCGGCGTCGCATACGGCCATCACCCTGCGGCATTTCCCTGAACCCGGCCACGCGGCAATGCGACCGTCGGGAAGGGCCACCGCCATCGGCGCATGAGCGGCGGAAGCCGTAAACGGATTGCGCTGCACCCGGGCCGCACGCCCCAGCTCAGCCGCCGGAAGCACCTCGGCCTCGCGCTCCCAGCCCTCGAGCCACACCGCCGTCACACGGCGGCAGGCGGCAGGCGGTGTCAGCAGCGAACCGCCGTCGGCATAGGCCGTCAGCGCCGTATCGGCCGCCACATCTTCCGGCGCCAGCAGCGCCGGGTCGGCCGTATCGAGCAGTTCGAGATAGCGGCCGCGCAGCTGCTGCTCGAGCATGGCGTCGATGTCGGTGCCTGCCGTATCCTCTACCGTGCAGTCGGTGCGGAGAGGCTCGAAGCCGCCGGCAAGGCGCCGGCGGGCGAGCATTTCCTCTCGGGTCAGTATCAGCTTCATGAGCCTGCGATGCTGCCGGTTACACGGATATGGGCGTCGGGATAGCGGAGCACCAGGCATGAAGCCTCGGTGAGCACCACGGCATCGGTGTTGCGCTGGCCCGAACGGCGAAGGTCGAGAGTCTCGGCCTGGAAAGGCACATGCACATACTTGGTCATGTAGTCGGGGTCGAGCACGAAGCCGTCGTTGCGGTGTCCGCACTGGTCGAAGACCTCGGAATGCAGCAGATAGAGCGAGCCGAAATTGGAGCGTATCTCCTTGAACTCTATGCCCCACTTCACCATCGTCTCGCCCGCCGACACCGTCCGCGAGAGCGGCAGCTTGCTCAGAGCCTCCACCAGCCCGGTTCCGGCGATTAGAATCTTGCGGCGCGAGCCGTTGTTGAGCGAGAACGCCGCGCTGCAGAGGTCCACGAGGTCGCCCTCGGTGAGAGCGTCGAGGAGCAGCTCATGCTCGCGCCCGGCCTGGCTCCATATGCCGCCGGTGAAGTAGATATGCTCGTTCTTGGTGTTGTCGAAGAGCTTGGCACGGCAGCCGAAAAGGAAATTCTTCTCCATGCCCAGACGCATGTCGATGATGGCGGCCTCCTCCTGGTCGGAGAAAGTCCAGCCCACCTCCTTGTCGGCGATTTTGGCGAGTGTGCTCTGCTCAACCTGCATTTTGAATATCTGACAGTTGTTCGACGCCTTCTGCGGAAGAGCGGCGAACTGCGCCGTCTGCACATCGAGCTCGGTTGCGGCACGGGCCATGCGCACCAGCACCTCGCCGACCTTGAGAGGGGGCATGTCGGGCGCGGAAACGCCCATGAGCTCCGTCATTCCTGCATTGACGGGCGCGACCTCAAGACCACCCGTCGATATGCGGTCGACCACATAGAGCATCAGCGAGCCGCATACATTCCCCTTGCGGTCGTAGCCCGGCTGCGAGGGCACAAGAATGGTCTCCGACACCTCGAAGAGAGAGTCGTCGCTGGTTCTCAGCACATAGGTGTAGAGGTCGTCCGACTTTTTCGTGCCGGCGCCACCGGGCAGAGCCACAGCAACCGTAGCCTCGGTCTTTTTTGTGTCTACCGAGTAATACTCCACCGTCATAGACCCTGCACGACGGGCACGGCCACAGCGCGAAAGCTGGTCGACGGGAGTCGACATAGGTCGCACCTTCACGATACGTTCGTCGATGCTGTTTCGCAGTAATTCAGGCGACTGCTGCGCCATAGTTTCAAGCGTAGTTACCATAGTAAAATTATGAATTATGAATTATGAATTATGAATTATGAATTATGAATTATGAATTAT